>DHRK01000022.1 GCA_002410325.1 Syntrophomonas sp. UBA5314 | reverse complement strand
AATATACCGAATGTTGTACTAGTTATTCAAAGAGTGGATAGGCGCCGGAATCCTTCCCTTGCGATTGATGAATCCGGCCGACGAAAGATGGCTGACCCGCATAACCGGAGCCCGGCCCAGCAGACCGCCATACTCAACCCAATCCCCTTCGTTTTTGCCAGGAGCGGGAATAACCCGTACCGCCGTAGTCTTGCGGTTTATCATGCCAATGGCCGCTTCGTCGGCTATAATCGCCGATATGGTATAGGCCGGAGTGTCCCCGGGAATGGCTATCATGTCCAGCCCTACCGAGCATACACAGGTCATAGCCTCTAATTTTTCAATACTTAAGGAACCGTTAACCACAGCTTCTATCATCCCCGCATCTTCGCTTACCGGAATAAAGGCACCGGAAAGGCCTCCCACGTAGGAGGACGCCATGGCTCCGCCTTTTTTAACCGCATCGTTTAACATGGCCAGGGCGGCGGTGCTGCCGTGGGCGCCGACCTGTTCCAAACCCATGGACTGTAATATATCGGCCACGCTGTCCCCTATGGCCGGAGTCGGAGCCAGGGAAAGGTCGACGATGCCAAAGGGGACTCCCAGCCGGCGGGAAGCGACCCGGCCTACCAATTCCCCCATGCGGGTTATTTTAAAGGCCGTGTTTTTAATGATATTGGCCAGTTCGCCAAAATCAGCTTCAGGATACTTGCGTACTGCGTTTAGAACTACTCCCGGCCCCGATATGCCGATGTTGAGGGTAGCTTCCGGTTCCCCCGGTCCATGAAAAGCCCCGGCCATAAAGGGATTATCCTCGGCCGCGTTGCAAAAGACCACCAGTTTAGCACAGCCTATCCCGTCTTCCTCTCTGGTCAGTCCAGCCGTTTCTTTGATGATCTCTCCCAGCAGAAAAACTGCGTCCATGTTAATACCCGATTTCGTCGTACCTACATTGACCGATGAACAAACCCTCCGGGTGCGGGCCAGGGTTTCAGGGATCGCTTCCAAAAGGGCCTCATCTCCCCGGGTGAATCCTTTGTGTACCAGGGCGGAAAACCCGCCCAGGAAATTCACTCCGACTTCTGCTGCGGCCTTATCCAGGCTCACACCGATCCCCACCATGGCTTCCCGGTTTAATCCATCAGCCACCATGGCTATCGGGGTCACCGATATCCGCTTGTTTATAATAGGAATTCCATACTCCCGTTCGATAGCCTCGCCGGTAGCCACCAGGCGGCAGGCCTGCCGGCAGATCTTCTCATAGATCCGGCGGGCGGTGTCCTCGGGGCTTACTCCCCGGCAATCCTGAATGTTTATGCCCATGGTTATAGTCCGGATGTCAAGGTTTTCGGCCTGCACCATACGCACCGTTTCAAGTATTTCTTCCTTATTAATGTTAAACGGCATGTTTAACCCCTCCTGGTAAAAATCCTCCCCAGCCGCCGATTAAAAGGGAAAGCCCAGCCGATCGGTCGGGCCCTCCTGCATATCGGTGGTAGTCTGTACGGCGCGCCGCCAGCCGGCTTGAAGCCTGTTCCCGGCGTCCCGTCTAAATCCGGTGCATAAATTTAAAAATATCCTCATGCTGGACGTTAACTTCCAGACCCAGCTCCCGGCCCTTTTCTTTCAAGCGCCGGGTCAATTCGAGCAGCTCTACTTTCGATGCGCTGGCGTCGACCACCGTGGCCATGGTGAAAAACCCCTGCAGGATAGTCTGGCTGATATCGAGTATATTCACGTTGGCATCAGCCAGGATATTGGCTATTCCAGCAATTATACCCACCCGGTCGTATCCGACCACGGTTATGATTAAACGCGTGCCTTCCTCCATGAACACCCCTCCTACCTTTTATTGTTGAGCCGGCAGTTCTTTTACCACCCCGGCACAGCGCTGGCAGAGGCAGGGATGCTGTTCGTCACTACCCACCGTAGTTTCTATTACCCAGCAGCGCTCGCATTTGCCGCCTTCGGCCGCTTGAACCGCCACCCACAGACCCGGAACTTCTTCCAGGGCCAGAGCGCTGGCCGGCTTCTGATCGGAAGTCTCAACCTCAACCCGGGAGACTATAAACATTCTGGCCAGTTCTTCCGCTTCAGGCAATATCCCGTTCCAGCCGGAATCAGCATATAAAGTAACCCTGGCGCCGAGGGAATGGCCAATAATCTTGCGGACCCGTGCTTCCTCCAGTGCTTTGGTCACTACTTCCCGGGCCTGCAGCAGACGGTCCATCCGTTTTTCCAGGGCTTCATCCTGATAGGCGTCGTTGGCTGCTGGCCAATCCAACATCTGAACGCTTTCCACCTGGCCAGGCCGGCGCAGGTGCGTCCAGATCTCCTCGGTGGTAAAGGCCAATATGGGCGTGAGCATTACCACCAGGGCATTGATAATTTTGTGGAACACAGTCTGAGTCGCCCTTCTCTCCCGCGATTCGGGTAGAGAACAATAGAGTTTATCCTTAAGAATATCAAGATAGATATTGCTCATATCAACCGTACAGAAATTGTGAATGGAATGGAAAACAACGTGAAACTCGTAGTCCTCATAGGCCGCCGTAACCCGGCGCACCAATTTGTCGAGTTTCAGCAACGCCCAACGATCCAGATCCTCCATGTCGGCGTAGTCCACTTGGTTGGTATCAGGGTCGAAATCATAAAGGTTGCTTATGATGAACCGGCAGGTATTGCGTATTTTGCGATAGGCTTCTGCACACTGGCGAATAATGTTATTGGAAACCGATACATCGTTGCGGTAATCCGCAGAAGACACCCACAGACGCAGGATGTCCGCACCCATTTCTTTTATCATTATCAGAGGATCAATAACATTGCCCTCTGACTTGGACATTTTACGCCCCTGCTCATCAACTAAAAACCCGTGCGTCAAGACTTGCCGGTAAGGAGCAACGCCGCGTACAGCAACGGCCGTGGAAAGGGACGAATTAAACCATCCCCGGTGCTGGTCGCTGCCTTCCAAATACATGTCAGCCGGCCACCGTAAATCCGGGTACGTTTCAAGAACCGCCATATGGCTGGACCCTGAGTCAAACCAAACATCCATAATATCGGTTTCCTTTTTGAAGTCCTGGGAGTTGCAGGAGGAACATTTAAAGCCTTCCGGCAGAAGCTTCCCGGCCTCCTCCTTGAACCAGATATCAGAACCGTGCTCGGCAAAGAGCTGGCTTATTCTTTCAATAGTCTGCGGTGTGATTACCGCCTCGCCGCAGTTATTACAATAAAAGATGGGAATCGGAACTCCCCAGGTGCGCTGGCGGGAAATACACCAATCACCCCGGTCGCGCACCATGTTGTAGATGCGTTCCCTTCCCCAGGTCGGGATCCACCTGACATCATCGATCGCTTTTAGAGCCATCTGGCGGAAGCCGTCAATACTGGCAAACCACTGTTCGGTAGCCCGGTAGATAATGGGATTCTTACAACGCCAACAGTGGGGATATTGATGCTCTATAGTCGAAACCTTTAACAGCATGGAGCGTTTCTGCAATTCTTCTATTACCGCCTGGTTGGCTTTATGCACGTACAAGCCTTTGAACTGCCCGGCTTCTTCGGTAAAACAGCCCTGATCATCAACCGGGGAAATGACCTCCAGACCGTAAATCTTTCCCACATAGAAGTCTTCCTCGCCATGTCCGGGAGCGGTATGAACTGCTCCGGTACCGGCATCCAGGGTGACGTGCTCTCCCAGAATTACTAGAGAATCCCGTTCAAAAAAGGGATGAGCGCAAACTACTCTCTCCAAGTCCTCCCCTTTATACTCGGCCACGATCGAATATGAATCCCATCCCAGTTCGGTCGCTACCTGCTCTAGAAGGCCCTTGGCCAGCAGATACTTTTCACCCGCTGCTTCAACCAGAACATATTCAAATTCCGGGTGTAGTGAAATACCGGTATTGGCTGGCAGGGTCCAGGGAGTAGTGGTCCAGATGACCACAAAGGCGTCATGGGGAAGGACGCCCCGGCCGTTTTTAACCGGAAACTTGACATAAATTGAAGGCGAAGTTTTGTCGCCGTATTCAACTTCCGCCTCGGCCAGGGCGGTTTCACAATCGCCGCACCAGTAAACCGGCTTGAGGCCTTTGTATATGTAGCCCTTGTTGGCCATTTCTCCGAAGACTTTAACCTGAATTGATTCAAAAACCGGGTTAAGGGTAAGGTAAGGATTCTCCCAATCACCCCTGACCCCAAGGCGCTTGAACTCTTCGCGTTGGATATCAACGTATTTCAATGCATACTGCTGGCAGTGTTTGCGAAATTCAACCACGTCGGTGCGGTGGCGGTCCAACCCCAGGGCCTTGATAGCCTGCTGTTCAATGGGCAGTCCATGGGTGTCCCATCCGGGTACGTAGGGAGAATCGAATCCAGCCATGGATTTGTACTTCACTATAATATCTTTCAGCACCTTGTTAAGAGTGTGCCCCATGTGGATATCGCCGTTGGCATACGGAGGTCCGTCATGAAGAATAAACTTGGGTCTGCCTTGATTGTGTTCCTGTACCTTATGATAAAGGTCTATCTTTTCCCAAAATTTTAAAATATCAGGTTCCCTCTTAGCCAGATTGGCGCGCATGGGGAACTCCGTCTGCGGCAGGTTTAAGGTTCCGTCATATTTGCCCTTTGCCATTATATCCTCACCTCGTTTATATAATTTGGTCTTTGGTATTAAGGCTGCCTTATAAAATTAAGAAGCCTTTCATCCTCAGGGACGAAAGGCCATGCTTCCGCGGTACCACCCACCTTGCACCCGCATTTAAGCAAGTGCCACTCGATACCTCTTTAACGCGAGGCGCGTCCTTCCTTACTTACTTATCAGGCTTCAGGAAGAATACTCCCGGGTGATCTTCAGTCTGGGATCAAGCACCGGCTCCCACCGTCCCGGTTTCGCTAAAGCTGTAAAACCCCCTGCCTACTGTCCCGATCATTGTTTTCATATAAAAAATTACAGTATATTTTAGCACATGGATCCGATGAAAACAAGTTTACATCAGGCGGGAAGCCTTTTCTCGATATGGGGATAGAACAGCGAAAACATAAAACAACTGCCGCCATTAAGCTTAATTACGCGATCGTTTCTCCCGGTAGCCTGCTTCCAGGCCATTTAGACGTAAAAATACCAGGACGATTCGCCGCCAATAAAAGCGTATCAGGAATTAACCTGGCAGGCTTCATATGGGCGGGCTTATTTTGAAGCAGCTTTGCAGATATATCATACTCTGCTTAACTTCTCAATCGCCTGTTGCTCACTGGATACAAAGAATATATCCTTTCCCTGGTTGCTTTCATAGATAAAGTCCCTAAGACTCCTGCTGGAATATCCGGAAAAGTCCCCGACAATAGCCAGTTTCATTTGGTAGTTGATAAACTTTTGTAAAATCTCGCCGGCTATTCGCGTTTTTAAATCGAAAAACTCCTCACAAATAGCCTCTTTATTCAAGATCACCCTGTGACAACCCGTTTCATATCTTACTGTTGCCATCAAATCCAGGGCTGACTGAGTATCGCTTATGAGCGTCTCGCTGCCGTTTACAACCGCCATTTCTACGCCATCCTCTTTTATCCTGGTTATTTCCACCATGCATCCCCCTTAATCCAAGAAAGCTTATTGCCAACCACATACCATAAATCTATCGTTGGCGCTCCCTACCCCTGATTATATCCAAATTCCGGAGGAAACAGGCCGTCATTTTTGAGTTGCCGGACCGGTTATGCCTCCTACCTTAACTGCACAGCCAAGGTTTTTCCCGGCTCAGTCATCCAGGCCGGAAATACACTCCAAAAACACCCTGACCAATTCCGGGTCAAACTGCGATCCTCGGCAGGCCATAAGTTCCTCCACGGCTGATTCATGGGACATAGCTTTTCTATAGGGACGGTCGCAGGTCATGGCGTCGTAAGCGTCGACTATGGATAGCATCCGGCACTCTATGGGTATTTCACTTCCCTGCAGTCCCAGGGGGTAGCCCTGCCCATTCCACCATTCATGGTGCCGTAAAATAAGCTCCGCAATAGGTGCCAGGTCGGGAGACGCCTGAGCGATGCGGTAGCCTATTTCACAGTGTTTCTGCATCTCGAATTTTTCTTCTTGATTCAGACTGCCGGGTTTATACAAAATACGATCCGGGACCCCCACTTTCCCGATATCGTGGAACTGCGAAAAGAGCATCAGGTCTTCCATCCTCCAGATCGGAAAGCCTGCCTTATGGGCGAAGATGCGCATAAGCTTGACCAGGCGAACGGCGTGATTCTCGGTTCCAAAATCCCTTGCCTCCAGGGTTTTCATCAGAATTTTGACGATTGCGCTGCGGGCGCTCTGGCTGCTGAGCAGTTTCTGGCGATACATGTTGTTGTCAGCTGTTTTAATCAGCTCAAAAATACTGATCGTTCGGTCTTCTTTGAAAGCCACCCCCACGGTAATGCTGAGCGGGATCAGCGGATCCCGGGTGTTGTAAGCCTCAACCTCTTGCTGAATCTGGCGGGCTCTTTTATTGAGTAGGCTCATATCTGTGTCAGACAGGAGAACGGCAAATTCATCGCCTCCTACCCGGGCCAGTATATCATTAGCCCCGGAGCATTTTTTCAGCACACCAGTGGCGGCAATAAGCAGAGCGTCTCCAGCCTGGTAGCCTATGGAGTCGTTTACCAGCTTGAGCCCATCAATATCACACATCAGTATTCCGTTAATGCGGCTGGCTCCCTGATTGTTTAGGACTTTTTCAAAATAAGTCCGGTTGTTTAGCCCGGTTAAAGGGTCATGTTCGCTTATGTACTCCAGCTCTTCCAGATGTTTTATAATTTCTTCGGCATCCTTGCACCTCAAGGCTTCAGCCTGTTTGCGTTCTGAAATATCTCTGATAACCCATAACAGGTATTTATGTTTCTTTACGGTCGTTGTACTGGAGCTTATCTCTACATAAAAAGGACTTCCGTCCTTGCGGCGATGAAGACTCTCAAACAGAAAGCCTTTCAAGTTTTTCCGGGCATTATGCTTTTTTCTGTTTTTATCTATGCCATGCAGCAGGCTAAAGTTGAGTTTCAGCATTTCATCACGGGTGTATCCGTATGTCCTTAAAGCCGTGTTATTGGCATCAACGATTCGCCCGCTTTTCATATTGATTAAAATAATGCTGTCCTGAACCTCGTCAAACAAGAATCTGTACCGATTCAGGGCCTCCTGGGCATCAATGCGATCGGTAATGTCTACAATGGAGCTCAGTATGTATTCACTTCCGCCAATCATTACCTTGACCGAGGAAATCAGGGCGATGACTTCATGGCCTTCTTTATGCCAGAAGTGGGCCTCCATTTTATAGATGCTTCCCTCGTTATTTAAAACGTCCAAAAACCTGGCTCGCTCCCCGGGATCTATCCAGACAATATCCAGTGCATTGCTTCCTATCGCTTCTTCTCGAGTGTATCCCAAAGTCTCAGTAAAAGCGGCATTCGTCTCTATAAACATCCCTTCCAGGGTACTGAGGGTCATCACGTTGGGCAGATAGTTGAAAGCTTTAAAAAACAATTCCTCGGACATTACCAGGCTCAAGTCGTTTCTAAATCTACCTGCACCCGTTTCGCTATTAATGCTTCTCCGGTTCACAAAAATCGCCACCTCCTGCACCGACTCAGCCTACCAAGAGTAAATAACTTCAGGATTTAATGCCTTAACGGGCGGCGGCTGACATATTTTGTCAACTGCCCGGCATATATTTACCGTTTTGCCCGGATTTAACATTTGAAGAGTAATTTACGAAAGGGTTGGCAATATATCGCCGATAGCTTTTATTTCATTTTATTGCATTTTTAACCTCAATCCTCGCCTTGTACCTGAACAGTCGCTTTTGCGACATGAAATGCGCACTTTGCGACATGAAATATAAGATTTCGGCTTTAATAGCGAATGTGGATAATTAATCGCGCACCAGCGCTATTCATTTTTAAAACTCAGGTCAATAAAAAGACCTTCAGCGTACTGAAGATCTCATATTAGATGATTATCTATATAGTCTAATGGTTCTCACCCCTGAAGCCGGACTTACTTCTCCAGGTTTTGTTCACAGATAGGCTGGATTTTGCAGGATTGACATTCCGGCCGTCGCGCCTTGCAAACCTTGCGTCCATGGAAGATCAGGAGATGGTGGGCCGGCCCCCACTGGTTCTGCGGTAGCAGTTCTTTTAGTTCCAGTTCAGTCTGAGCCGGTTTATCGGAGTTTGCCAGGCCCAGCCGCCGGGCTACCCGTTGCACATGGGTATCAACCCCCAGCCCCGGTTTTCCGAAAGCAACCGCCAGTATTACATTGGCGCTTTTCCTGCCCACCCCCGGAAGGCCCAGCAGCTCCTCCAGGCTGTCAGGAACCTGTCCAGCATATCGTTCTAATAGGGCCTGCGCCAGGGCTTTTATATGCTTTGCCTTGTTGCGATAGAGGCCTACCGGCCGAATAATTTTCTCAAGCACCTCCAGATCCGCCGCGGCCATGGATTCAGGGTTCGGAAACCGGGCAAACAGCGGCCCGCTAACCTGGTTCACCCGGTCGTCAGTAGTCTGGGCCGACAGGGCAACAGCAACGGTGAGTTCAAAAGGATTATTGAACTTCAACAAAGTGCCGGCGTTGGGATATTCCCTTTTAAGCTCTTTAATTATGCGCAAAGCCTGATCTCGTTTGGTCATTACATCCTCCCAGGTTTGACAATGAAATAATTGAAACTATTTACCCGGTTTTCAGGGCAAGCTATAAGAAGCACATCTAGTGGTCTGTAACACCTAAAGATTTAGGTTATCCGCCGAGAAAAATTTTCGCAGGGGAAGGCGGCGGAAAGAGTAATACTGGACGTATTACGATTGACGACAACGCAGCCCTGCGGAAATTTGGCCGGTGGGAACCAAATTTTTAGGTGTTACAGACCACTAAGCCGGGAAGTATTGTGATAGAAGCAATTACATCGGGGTTTAACATGATAAATTGGGGCAAACGGGCTCAGGCGGAAATGAGTATGTTGATGGTGTCTCTTATCTGGGGCACCACCTTTGTAGTTGTCAAAAACGTTCTGAGCGAGATAGGCCCTTTTATTTTCATTGGCCTGCGCTTTGTAATTGCTTTTGCCGCTTTAATTCTTTTGTCTCCGGGAAGCCTCCGCTTTTTCAAGGCTTCCACCTGGTCGTCAGGTTTTCTGCTGGGGTTCTTCCTGCTGCTGGGCTACGCTTTTCAGACTATCGGGTTGAAATATACTTCGGCTTCCAACGCGGGTTTTATCACCGGGGTAAGCGTAGTAATTGTCCCCATCATATGCAGCCTTATAGGCCGCCGCTGGCCTTCCTTTCGAACTATTGTCACGGTAGTAACCGCTGTCGCAGGTCTTTACCTCTTGTTCTTTCAACAGCCGCCCTTTACACTGGCCCGGGGTGATCTTCTGGTGTTGGTTGGGGCTTTTGGTTTTGCCCTGCATATAGTCTTTGTCGATCTCTACTCCCACAAACACAACGCCGTGGCAATTACGGCCATACAAATTCTCCTGGTCGGAGTTTTCTCCCTGGCGGTGGGGTCGGTGGTAGAATCCTGGCCCCGGCAATTGAGTCACCAAGCCATAGGCGCACTATTGATAACTTCGATTTTTGCCACCGCCCTGGCCTTTTGGGTGCAGAACATCATGCAGAAATACAGCACCTCTACCCGTTTTGCCATCGTCCTAACCACCGAGCCGCTCTTTGCGGCATTAGCCGCCTGGGCCTGGGCTGGAGAACACCTGACCCGTCAGGCCTGGGCCGGCGGAGGCTTGATTGTCCTATCTATGATCATATCCATTTTAACCCGCCGGGAAAAGAACCTGGTTGAAGCCAACGTATAAACCCGGTATCATTTCTGTCCCAAGGACAAAAGAAGCGGCTTGAATGCATAAGCATTATACGGAGGCTCTAATTTGTTTTATGCCATGGGTACAAAAAAGGGAAAGGTCTTACGTGCAGTAAGCGGTAGGAAAATTTAAACGGGCCCAGATATAATGGAGTTCAAGAGTATGCAGCTTTAGGACTACGGCAGTCCCAGGCGTTTTACAAGGTCGCTTCCCGAAAGACCGGTCACTTCCAGGAGCTTCTGGCGGGAGCTTTCACCCCGAATTATGCGCAGGTTTTTACGGGGGATCTTTAATTGCCCGGCCAGGAACGCAAGCAAAGCCTGGTTGGCCTCGCCGTCAACCGGTGGAGCGGTAAGCTTTACGCGTAGAGCCCCATCCTGTTCTCCCAGTATTTGGTTGCGGGAAGAGCGCGGTTGTACCTTGATTTCAATATGCACCTTGCCGTCCAGTTCTTTGAGGAAGGGGTGCATTACAGTTCCTCCACCTTTATGCTTTCCAACCGTTCCATGGCGATCTTGACATCGGCATCATAGAAGAATCCAGACATCTCTTCCACCTTGACGAAGTTTTTCTCCAAAAGCTCCAGATGAGCGCTTATTTGCCCTTTCAATTCGGCATTGAAAATATTGAGGCGTTTGATTACCTCCTGATAAACTACCATTATATCGGATATTTTACGTTTGGCTTCCTCCAGCATCAAGGCCGCTTCTTTGCGGGAATTGCTCTTTAATTCTTCGGCGGTCTGCTGGGCCAGAATCAGGCTGTTATTCATGGTGTCTTCCATGCGCCGGTATTTGTTGAGATCGTGCTCTAATTTCTGCACCGTTTCGCGCAGCTGGGCATTGTCGGCATAAAGTCCCTCATAATCCTGAGCCAGTCGGTTGAGATATTGTTTTACTTCTTCTTCATTGTATCCCCGAAGCGATTTGTTGAATTGCTGGCTGCGAATTTCAATAGCGGTTAGCATTTTTCCCCTCCTTATAATTTAGAGACTACCGGCTGTAGCACCAAACCGCTGCACGAGAGGGAACTTGCTATCTACAAGTGCACCTGGTTGGGAGCGATGGTGAGCCCTTCTGGACAAAGAATTTGCAGCCGCCTGGTGTAGTCGTCTCCACGCCAGACTCCTTGCTGTAAATCGGACAGGGCCTGTTGATATAGTTCAATAATTTCCTTAAAAACCTGTTGCGCATAAAACTGTCCATCGATGCGAATATGCCTCAGACCTGATTCGATCAACTCCGGAAGCTCCGGCAGTCTGGTCAGTTGATACGGGTAATACACATAAGTTCGGCAGTTTTTATCACTGCGCAGAGTGTACCTCTGCCCCAAAGGGTCCTTGAGGGTATACCCTGGTTCCAGGCATCTGCTCAGGCATTCTTGTTCATCAGACTCCCCGCGGTAGCAGGCCGGACAATAATCGCTTATCATGCCGCATAAGGGGCCCTGAACCAGTATTTCCACATTTGCTTCACTTAGCAGGGAAGCCAGGTCCTGTTCACCAAGCTCTAATGAAGCAGCTGCCCTTTCCAATCCCAGGCTGGTTATAAAAGACAGCGCCTCGCGGTTAAACAGGTTAAGTCCATGACTTCCACGAACGGTAAATCCGGCTTGCCGGGCTTCCCACAGGGTTCCCCAGTCGTTGACGGCCACACCGTCAACTTTATCACGCCAGTTATGCAAGGTTTGGCGGACTCCGGGCAGATCCTTTTCGGTTACTATCCGAGGAGTTTCCAGAAAAACCCGAATCCCGTACGCCCTGGCTGTATCAATGGCTTCCCGGCGCCTGTCGTCGTCCCATGCAAATACAGTTTGACGCATCTCTTCGCCCGGTATTATTATACTTTCCACGCCCATCCGGCAGGCTGCGGCCAGGCTCTCCAGATCGCCCACTTTAACAGTAATATCGACCAACTGACGCATGGGCTTTATACTGGTCGAATCTTTTTTATAACCGTCCTCCAGGCGGGGCAGTTGGAAGGCGTGGGATATAAAGACCGGTTCTCGGCTCCCGCTCCGGTCAATAGCGTCCGAGCCGGGTGTCTGAACCAGATTTCCGGTGGTAAATTCACGGATGCGGCACTCCTCAAGGGACTGCCGGTCTGCCTGCCGCTCGGGATAGTCGCGGCCTTTGAGCAGAGAGTCCAGGGCTCTCCGATAGGTACCGACCAGTTGGGTCAGGTAGGAAGCGTCCCGCATCCTGCCTTCAATCTTGAGCGAATTGACCCCGGCCTCCACCAGGTCGGGAAGCAGTTCTATAGTACAGAGGTCTTTATAAGCCAAATGATGAATAAACTCGCTGCCCCCGTCTTTAAGCAGCCGGTACTTCCAACGGCAGGGTTTGAGACAGCGGCCCCGGTTGGCCCCTTCACCCCGCATATAACTGCTCATGTAGCATTGACCGGTGTGGGAAACGCACAGATCGCCGTGGGCAAAAAACTCAATTCCCATTTCCGCTGAATCATGTATAGCCCGTATTTCTTCCAGACTCAGATTCTTGGAAAAGACCACGCGGGAAAAGCCCATTTCTTTAAACAACTTGGCCCCGGCGGAACTGGAAACACACATCTGCACACTGGCGTGCAGGGGCACGGTTAATCCCAGGCGGTGGTAGATTCCCACCAATCCCAGGTCTTGAACAATAATAGCATCCGCCCCTATATCTTGCAGGAAGATCAGGTAATCTCCGAGACGGCTGGTTTCATGGTCCAGGTACAGGTTGTTGACGGTTACGTAGAGTTTCTTCCCTTTACTGTGCAACAACTCAACGGCCTTAACCAATTCCGGCTCGGAAAAATTGAACTCGGGCCGCAAAAGGCGCATGTTAAACTTTTTCCCGCCGATATACGCAGCATCGGCCCCTGCTTCAATTACGGCTTCCAGAACATCCCATTTGCCAGCCGGTGCTAAAAGCTCCACATAGGGTTCAGACATTTTTGTTTCTCCTTTTTCTTTGCCATATTACAGATAAGCGGCAACCAGTCTTTCCAGAAAATAAATCGCCAGGAATAGAAGCATAGGGGAAAAGTCAATACCGCTGGTACGGGGCAGCAGCCTCCGAAAGGGAGCCATGAGAGGCTCGGTAACATCATAGATGAACTTGATGATAGGTTGATAGGGGTTGTGCGGAAAAAAAGAAAGGATGCATCTTATTACCACCAGCCACTTGTATACCCACAGCGCTGTCAGTATAAGGCTGCCGACAGTAAATCCACCCACTTGAATAAATCCTCCTTAAAAACTACTTGTTGCCCAATTCTATTGAACGAAGATAAGCCGCCTCAATGGCGTTAAAAAACGCCGCCCGCAGTCCCTTGGCTTCCAGTTGCCTTACCCCGGCAATGGTCGTTCCAGCCGGAGAGCAAACCTGTTCGCGGAGAATGGCCGGATGCTCACCGGTATCCTCCAACATTTTAATGCTACCTGCAAGAGTTTTCAAGACCAGCTGGCGGGCGGTATGAATATCCAGACCGACCTGCACCGCGGCGTTCATCATAGCCTCAGCTACGAGAAAGGCATAGGCCGGACCGCTGCCCGATACTGCGGTAACCGCGTCCATGTTTTTTTCTTCCGTGGGGATAGCCAGCCCCGTGGTAGAAAAGACCTTCCCCACCAATTCCAGGTCTTCGGACCGGGCATGTTTTCCAGGACAGTAGGCGGAGACTCCGGCACCCACCAAACACGGAGTATTGGGCATGATTCTTACCACCGGCGCCGGAACGTCCAGCAGTCCTTCTATAGTGCCGGTTTTGACGCCGGCCGCAATGGAAATGAGCAGTTTGTCCTCAGTCCAGGCCTCCCGGGTCAGGGCCAGGACATCGGCTACCTGCTGCGGCTTTACCGCCAGTATTACAGTTTTCGATTGGTTGACCAGCTCCCACTGCTCCAGGGCAGTGCTCTTAAACTCAGCCGCAAACAGGGCGGTGCGGGAAGGATTCACATCGTTTACCAGAAGTCCTTCCATTTTTAAGTCCGGGCTGCTATGAATTCCCTTAACCAGAGCATAGGCCATTTTACCACAGCCAATTATGCCCAGGGCCTGCTCCACTACCTTTCACCCCCGGCGCTCCACACACTGTGGCGGCGTATGGTAGAACGGCTGTCCCTCAATATTTCCATATTGCTGGGTGCGAATATAAAGATATGGTCGCCCAGCTGCTGGCAGCTACCCTCCAGGGAATAGACCGAGCCATACAGGAAGTCAATAATCCGTCTGGCGGCATCAGGGGCGGTTTTTTCAAAGCTTAATATCAATTGTTTACGGTTTTTGAGATGATCAGCCAGGATTTGCACCTCGTCAAAACTAACCGGCTCACTCACTACGGCTTTCATGGTTTTGTTGGTGTGTATGCTAACCACATTGGATGCTTGCCGGGGATGGAGTTCAGGCCCGGGGCTTAAAGGCACGGTCTCTTCATGGACTTCCTCTTCGACAACGCCCAACCAGTTCCATACTTTATCAACGATTCCCATTTGTTTGCCTCCCAATAAAGAAAGATTTTTATTCATTAGATATTATCGGAATTTCTTTTAAAAAAGCTTAATTAAATATGGCACTTCCGATCCGGACCAGGTTGGCCCCTTCTTCTATTGCCACCTCAAAGTCCTGCGACATCCCCATAGATAGGCATTTTAACTCAACATTGACCCGTTTTTGATTTATAAACTTTTGCTGCATTTGATAAAGTTCTCTAAAGATCGGTCTGGTTTTTTCCTGATTGTCAAGCTCTGGGGCTATAGTCATCAAACCCTTAATCCGCAGTGAGCTCAGCTGGCCAGCCGAGTCCAAAAAGGCTTTCATATCGTCAGGAGGTAGACCGGCTTTCTGTTCCTCCCCGGCGATGTTTACCTGCAGCAAAACATCAATAGTCATATTCATTATCCTCGCGCGACGCTCTATTTCCTCAGCCAGATTCCAGCGATCCAGGGAATGGATCAGTATGCAACGCCCCAGTATTTCTTTAACCTTATTGGTCTGCAGGCGTCCGATCATGTGCCACTTGAGTTCAGGAAAAAGCTGCTGCTTGAGAGCCAAATCCCGGGTGCGGTTTTCCCCGAAATCGCTTATCCCCATTAAGGCAGCCTGCCGTATTTCAGCTTCTCCAACTGTCTTGCTCACCGCTACCAGGGTTATTTCATCAACCGGGCGCCCGCTTTTGGCTGCCGCCCGTGCTATCCTCTCCCTTACCGAAAGCATCTTTTCCTTCATCAAAATCCTCCCCCAACCGGTACTACCAAACAATATCTTCAGATTCAACCACTGACGGGTCGCCCACTACCATCTCATTTAGTTCCACTCCCGTGACCAGAGCCTGCTGTTCCTTGATCTTCACCACCTGTACCTTCTTAGCATATATTTTCCCGTCTTTATAGCTGTATATGCTTCTATTGGCATCATCCCCCAGGAGAGCACCGATCGGTATCAACAGCCCGCTGCCTGAATCCTGAGTCAAAGTCACATCATAATAGCGTTGACCGATCAGGGCTTCGCTGAAGTCATCCATTTCCAATTTTAAGAGAACCGGTTTATCCAGGCGCATTTCCTTTACCAGAGCAGGGCCCACTTTCTGTCCCTTAAGCCACAGGTTAACCCGGCTTCCCGCCTTTAGGTCAGGCAGGTAAAAACTCTCCCCCGCAATCCTGACGATTAAAATATTGGGTTGCAGATTGTCAATAACCTTGCAGACCGGCTCTCCCGCTCTTATTGTCGTGCCGGCATTGACGGTCCGAGGTTGAAAGGAAAAAGCCTCCGGGCCCACTGCATTTAAAACTGGATCCTTGAGGACCTGCTCCAGCCCATCAATTTGGGCTGAGTATATTCCGGTGCCGGGTGCTGTCAAAAGAAGCTTTTGCTCTTTATCAATAAGACAGCCCAGCGTTTGGCCTTTACGAACCTTGGCATTCTCTTGCACCTGGTTTTCAAAGCGTCCTTGTTTCGGAGCTTGCACCAGATACTCCTGGTTTATGACCAGGGCTCTACCGTCAAAGCTGTCCACCAGATTTCCCTGGACAACGGCCACAATCTGCATACGCTTTTCCTTAAAATTCCTAAATGCCTTTTGCTCCAGGTCATAACCGAAAGCGGCCAGTAAAATCAGGACCAGGAGAAACAAGGTCAGGCGAATGGTCCCGATTTGTTTTTGGCGTTTTTTGGCTCTCTCCATCCGCACTGACAAGCGTTCACCCCTTTTCCAGTTCGGTGGGGATTTAGACCACCAGGAAGCTTACCCCAAAGGTTGCTCCCTTACCTATTTCACTGTCCACAAACACTTCGCCCCCGTGCGATTCAACAATGTGCTTGACGATGGCCAGGCCCAGGCCGGTACCGCCCTGACGCCGGGAACGGGCCTTGTCCACCCGGTAAAAGCGTTCGAAAATCCTTGATATACTTTCCCTGGGTATGCCCATGCCGGTATCGTTTATGGTGGTAACCACCCGGTGTTCTCGCCTGCGGCTGCGGATGATAATCTTCCCTCCCCGCGGGGAGTACTTGATGGCGTTATCCAAAAGATTTATAAATACCTGACCGATTAAATCTTCATCACCCATAACCGGCTCCAGGCCGTCGGTGTAGATAAACTCAACATGCAGGCGCTTTTCACTGATCTGGGGACTCATAATGTTGGTAACGTTGCGGAGGACTCGCACCAGCGAAACAGGAACCGGCTTTACTATCCGTTCTTTGGATTCGATTGACGACAGGGTCAAGAGATCCTCGATAAGCCGGTTCAGCCTTTCTGTTTCCGTGTCGATAATGCTTAGAAAACGCCGGCAGGTGTCGGTATTGGCCAGAGCCCCATCCAGTAGAGTTTCGACGAATCCTTTAATTGACGTTAGCGGAGTGCGCAGTTCGTGAGAAACATTGCCCACAAATTCGGAGCGCATCTGATCAAAATTGCGAGCCTCGGTCACATCGTGAAAGACGGCTACAGCTCCAAAAATGCCTCCCCCCACATCGGTCAAAGCGACGGCGTGCACCCTATAAAAACGGTTGTTGGAATCGAAACGGGTTTCAGCAAAAACCTCTTTTCCAGTGCTTAAGACCCCGTCGATCATGTTGTTGATAGCGCGTTCACTGCTGGCCTGGTGCAGGGGTATATTCAAGAGGCTGCCTTCGCGGGCCAGGAACAGATTTTCAGCCGCTTTGTTGGCCATAGTGATCCGGGCCTCTTTATCGCAGACGATTACCCCGTCGATCATGCTGTTTAGAATTCCCGGTATGTTGTTGTCCCACCTTACCATTGAAGCCACGTTTACCTCTTTCCGAATATAGTACAACATTCCGTATATTTGTGCCCATAATTTGGGCACAAATATACAGAACGTTGTACTAGGCTATACTTTACCGCTTTCCATTAAACGGTAACCTATTCCCCGCACGGTTTCAACGTATTCCGGGTAGGCCGGATCATCTTTCAGTTTTTGCCTAAGATGCCTTATATGCACGTCAACGGTTCGCGCGTCACCCAGCGATTCGTATCCCCAGACCCGCTCCAACAAGGCCTCCCGGGTAAATACCTTGCCGGGCTGGGCAGCCATAACATACAAGAGTTCATATTCTTTGGGCGTTAATTCCAGCCGGTCTTCCCCCAAATACACTTCGTGTTTATCGGGAATTACAATCAGGTCCTTGATAATAAAGGCTTTTTGTCCGGCCGCCTTTTCCGCCTCCAGAACCTTTAAGGCCCGCAGCCTGGCTTTTACCCTGGCCACCAGTTCCTTGGGGCTGAACGGCTTCTTGATGTAGTCGTCGGCGCCCATTTCCAAACCCAGCACGGTATCAAATTCCTCGGCCTTGGCAGTCAGCATTATTATGGGTATGGAACTGTACTTGGGATCCTGTTTCAGGGTGCGGCATACCTTGAGCCCATCCATTCCCGGAAGCATGATATCCAGGATGATAAGGTCCGGATTCTGGGCTTTGACCACATCAATCCCGCTCTTGCCGTCGTAGGCCGATACAACTTCAAAGCCGTCCTTTTCAAGGTTAAATGTAACCAGTTCCACAATATGTGATTCATCGTCAACCACCAGTATTTTGGCCTTCTGCATCTTTTACCACCTCAAGCCGATAAGGGCCCCCATACGTCCCGTAATACCACCATCGCGCCGGTAGGAGTAAAACAGCTCCGGGTGGCAGGACGTACACAGTCCACAGTCTTGAATATTTTCAGGTTTGACTCCCATGCCGGCCAGAATTACGCTGTTGGTCAAGGCCAGGTCCCAGGTGGTCCGCCCGTTTTCTCTCCTTAACAACTGGGGGTGGTGAGGGAACTCTTCGGCCACCCGGCGGGCCAGGTCGGGCTGAATCTCAAAACAACACGAACCGATTCCCGGTCCGATGAATACCTTTACGTCTTCGTAACGGCACGCCCAACATCGGTTCATTTCCTTAAGGGTCTTTTCCGCAATTCTTCCCATGGTTCCTTTCCACCCGGCGTGAGCCAGGGCCACTACTCTCCTGGCCGGATCAAAAAAATACAGGGGAAAACAATCGGCAAAGAATTCAGCCAGGAAAAGACCCGGACTGTCGGTAAGTAGAGCATCACAATCGGGAATGGCGCTGCTCTGCTCCAGGGTGCCGCGACCGGCATCGCTCCGGGTCGCTCTTTGCACCCTGGTTCCGTGGACCTGCTGGCAGCAGACCATTTGCCTGGTTGAAGCGCCCAAAATCTCCAGCAACCGCGCGCGGTTAATAAGAACGGTTTCCGATTCATCTCCCACATGCAGGGCCAGGTTCAGTGAGTGGTAGGGCGGCAGACTGCCGCCCCCCGGGCGCCCGCTAAAAACTGCATCAACCCCCAGGGCCTCCCAGGCGGCCATTTTAATATAGGTGATCTGTTCTCTGATTTCGGTTGTCCATAAGTTCATTTGTTGTTCCTTTACCTTTGGGATACAATAATACTCAGGTGGTTGTATGAGATGTCCGCTTTGTCAGTCTTTTCTCAATGAACAAAATACTTGTCCCCAGTGCGCCTGGAATATATCCAAAAGCCAATGGGCTTTACTGGGTGGATTTGCGCCGCCCAGGCTGCTCATCATAGAGAGTCTCTTGCAATCTTGCGGAATTCCTATGAAGACTATCAACCAGGACCCGGCCCAATTTCCGTTTACAATAGGTCCCCTGGCCGAAACCCTGATTTTTGTGCCCGATTTTTTTCTGTCCGAAGCCCTTGAGCTGATTGAAGGGCCCGAGTTTCCCGCTAAAGACCAGGAGCAGGAATAATCGAATTATTTATTCATAACCAGTTTCAGCCTTGACCGTCAGCAGCATCCATGATCCAGGGGGTAATAAGGTGCTTACCATCAGTCAGGTTGCCGCCCGTTTCGGAGTCAGCAATCGTCAAATCCATGAGTTGATAAGCATGGGTTTTTTAAACGTCTCCAGTATAAGCCGCGACAACCGCGGCGTAAAATACCTGCTGTCAGAACAGTATCTAGACTGCCTGGACTTATACTCGCTTATAGCCGAAGCCCAGGAAGCCAAGCGGAGAATTCCCCATTACTCCAACCGTCCGCTGGATTGGAAGCGCCTCAGCAAGGCGGTGGACCACTATCAGCGGTTCCTGGAAGAAATCGGTTTGAACTGCTATGCACCTCTGCTGGAGGCCAGCTTTTACCTCTTCCACCTCAACCACTACGCCAAAAGCTATACCGAGAAAAGCAAAGAATTGTACGGCTTGAAAAAACAGGTCTTAAAAAAGATGATGGAAGAGTACCGCCCTCTGTTTAATATAAGCTATCTGCTCGGGCCGGACAGAAAGAAGGTCTGGCTATGCGAGGATTGTAAGACCAACGCCAGGAAAGCCGGCATACCTTTTCCCGAATACGCCCGGCGTGAATACTATTGTTCAAAATGCTATGTCCAAAACCTGGAAAAAGAATACTATTCGCTTATTCAATTTGACCTGGCTTTGGAAGGGCATCGGTTTAGCTTCCACCTGCCGCTGTCAGCAGCTCGATTTGTCAAAGACCTCCACCTGGTCAATCAGGCTGTAAGGAAAACCTGCCGCTACAATGACTTGATGTTTATCTATGGCCGGCCGGTAAGCCGGGTTGAAGAACAGGTCTACCCCCTCACCATGATAGTAGGCGGTCTGCACCGGTTCTTAAACCGGCCGAATGAAAAAGAGTCTTATTAAGACCTTTCTTTAGTGTCATCTTTCATTTGTTCTATGGTCCGAATAAAACTGTTGAGATCTGCAAACTGGCGGTAGACTGAAGCAAAGCGCACATAAGCCACCTCGTCCAGGGCATGCAGACGATCCATCACCCTTTCCCCGATTACCAGGCTACTTACCTCGCGATCGTAAGCATCCCTCAATTCCCGCTCGATGTCCGCCACCAGGGTTTCAATCTGTTCAGTACTTATAGGGCGCTTCTCACAAGCCCGGGATAGACCGGCAAAAACCTTGGACCTGTCAAAAGGCTCCCGGCGGCCGCCTTTTTTTACCACCAGTAAAGGCCGCTCCTCCACGCGTTCATAGGTGGTAAAGCGCCGTTTGCAGGCATTGCATTCCCGACGCCGCCGGATGGCCGAGCCGTCTTCACTGGAACGCGAATCAATAACCCTGCTTTCATAGTCCTGGCAAAAAGGGCAACGCATGCTATTCACTCCAGATGCTGTTATCCCGCATTCTTCCCTTATTATGAACAAAACCCGGCGAAAATTCAACTCAAGGATAGATTAAAAGGCACTTTGGGCCAGTCTTTATCACAGTTGATCTTCATCAATGATATAATTGCGCCTGAAATCGTTCATCTCGGCCACGGTAGGAACCTCCACCAGGATGACATCCCGGCCGATGCGAACTATTTTATCCCAGGGAACCGATATTTCTTCCCTTTTGAAGAAGAAGCTTATTCCCTTTTGCTTGCCGGGTAAAATTAAAGCCAGCACCCGGCCGTTGTTTAGATCCAGGTCTATATCGATGATATTGCCCAGCTTCTTGCCGTCCAGGATATTGACAACATCGCGCGCCCGCAGTTCGGATATTTTAATCATAGGCTTCACCCCTCTCCAATATAAATATGTAATCTCTTTTCACATTATGAAATCGCCGCCCCAAGCATGTAACCGAATCAAGCGGGCGCTCATGGAATTGTTTTCCCATTCTATTGAAAATATAGATTTAATTTTTTATTACACAATTTATAAAATCCTATAAAGGATTCGCCTTATTTAACGATATTACTAATAATCAACACGATTTAACGGGCTGGACTCGCATAGAGAGGCCCGCGGCGGTACCGAACGATCGAAGTACCGCCTGCTTGATTTGCCCATAGAGGAGGAACCAGAATGATTAGGGCTCTTTATACAGCGAGCACTGGAATGGCTGGCCAGCAAATGGCCATCGACACTCTGGCCCACAATTTAGCCAACGTAAACACTACCGGGTTCAAACAGCAGCGTGTCGAGTTCCAGGACCTTCTGTACCAAAACATTAAAAAGCCAGTCGCAAACCAAACCACCAACCAGCCAACCGGCATTCAAGTAGGCATGGGTGTAATGCCTGCCGCTATAAACACCCTGTATACTGACGGCAGCCTCCAGGATACCGGCAACCCGCTCGATGTTGCCATAAGCGGGCCGGGATTTTTCAAGGTTGAAGTGCCTGGATATGACGAACCCTTGTATACCAGAGACGGGTCCTTTAAAATAGACGCCGCCGGTCAACTGGTTACATCTCAAGGCTATCGGGTAGTCGGTGTCGACGCTTTGGAGGAAGGAGCCTACGACCCCGCCATTGACACTAGCGGCAAGCTCACCTACAAGATTGCCGGCTCGGAAGATATCCAGGAAGCCGGGCAAATTGAGGTGGCCAGCTTCATGAATCCTGCCGGGCTGGAGAAATTGGGAAACAACTTGCTCCTGGCTTCAGCCAACTCTGGAGATCCAGTTGATTGGGACCCGGAAAACGATCACAGCATTATATTGACTCCCAATTATCTTGAAATGTCCAGCGTGTCGGTTGTTGAAGAAATGGTCAAATTGATATCCGCCCAGCGGGCCTATGAGTTCAATTCCAAAGTAATCACGTCGGCCGACGAAATGCTGCGAACCGCCACCAACCTGCGTAGTTAGATTATATAGAGATAGAAGAGGTGAAGAGGATGTTATCATCGGTTAGCAACTATGTTTCTAATCAAGCCCAGAACCTGGTCCTGGCTTCTAAAAAAACGGGGGGAAGCAAAGACTTTGCCACCCAATTTGCATCCGCGCTGAAAAGCGAGGATAGCAAGAAGCTGTACGAAGCCTGCCAGGACCTGGAATCCGTATTTGTCAACACGGTTGTTAAAACTATGCGGCAAAGCATTCAAAAAAGCGGCTTAATGGGAGACAGCTTTGCCGAGGAAACCTACCAGTCCATGCTAGACGAAGAATACTCCAAGCAGATCAGCCAAACCAAAACCCTGGGCATAGCCGATATGCTGTACAAACAATTGAGTCAGGATATTTCTAGCGAAGTAAGTGAAATAAAAAGCACTCTGGCCGGCCAACCCGGTTCATCACAACCGGCTGCTTCAACCCAGGAAAACACTTCGTCAGATTATGGGACTACGACCGTCTCGGCTAGTCCGGTTAAATCGGACAGCGTGAAAAACAGCGCTCCTGCATACGAATTATCCGATACAACAGCTGCGACTGAGACAGAGAAAGTCACCCCTGAAGAGCTGTTTGGCACTGATAGTGTTGCCGGGCCTGCCAATGAAAAATATATTGATTTTTCCAAGGCCCACTGGCAATTAAAATGGAATGAAATGTGGGGGCAGTATAACCAGGTTGTAACCCAGAGTACTAATTCAAGTAATGTTGGTAAAAAGATTACCGCCCTGAATTGGGGCAATGAGCATCCGGTAATATATGCCCAGCAATATGCCACCGGTCGATTAACCAATGCCCAGGGCAGTTCGATTGAAGTTGGCGCGTTGGATTCCGGCATAAGCAGTAACCAAACCAGTAATAGTTACACAAACTACAGCAACAGCAGTTCCAGTACCTATGATAACAACAGCAGTTCCAGTACCTATGATAACAACAGCAGTTCAAATACCTATGAAGACAACAACTCAACTTCAGGTAACAGTGACCCCGATTACAGCGATGGATGGGCCTCATAGCCCAAAATTGAACGCTATATTGTCAAGCGTAACATCCTCCTCGCAGCTTATATATTTTGGGGCCGGTTTTTACCGGCCCACTTTATTTGGGAGTGTATCTTAAACTTTTAATGATATGAGCCTTAAAGAGTATTAAAAATCCAAGCGGATAAATCAATCCCCGCTTTTTTGGTCCTTTTCCGATTGCTGCGGTTTGTTGGCGTGTTTTGAGCCATGGCCGTTATTGCTGTTATCATTATTATTGTTCCTGTCATCATTACCCTTGTTGTCGTCATTGCGGTTGTTGTCGCTGTTGTTTCTGCTGTTCCTATGGCTGTTGTCGTTTTTGTCATGCTTGTCACTGCGGTTAGCATTTCTCTGGTTGTCATTATCTCCGACATCAGTGCCGCTATTGCTGCTGTCGTTGTTGCCTTGCCTGTTATTGTCACCCGAATTGCTGCTGTTTCTATTATTGTTGCCCTTTTTCTCAAAATCTGACTGTTTTTTGGTTTTGGGTCTTTCTTTTCTCATCCCCTGGTCATTATCCTCAGCCACTTTTGATGTATTCGACTGTTCTTCACCGTTTTTCGAAGCGGGCTGGCTGTATTTTTGCCAAAGCCAGCTTCGCCGATCCTCCTGCTTAACCAAGCGGTTCTGGGAATTACTTTCATTATATTTATGGAGCGATTTGTTGATATGATCCAACCCGCTCTGGCCCCGGGGCCAATATCCACCCTGCGCCTCAACCTTAACGACTATGTTTTCTTGCTGGGCGTTACCAACCTGCTGCACGGTCCTTTCAAGCAGTACCGGCAGAACTTCCTCTATGTTTTTTCCCCACATGGGCATTCCGGCCGTGAGGTTTTCGCCTTGTACCCCCTGGGTTTTGATGCTGATCACTCGACCCCAGCTGTTTACCCCCAGCTCAACTCCCGGCGAAAGACGAGCCCAGGCGGCTACGGTAAGAAAATTAGCCGAAAAGGCCAGGGTTACTATTAAAACGGCAGCCGCAACCATCGGCCGATAGACTGCCCTGGCAACGGGAGCATACATCTGCCCGATGTGCAAACGATGTTTGGTCTTGACCTTTTTAAACTCTCCACCAGGCATCAACAATATAGCCCAGTTATCACTGGATTCAAAAACCGTTCCTTTATGCCTCAAGCCCGCGCCTCCCTTCCTCCAAAGGTAGATAAACCTTCAAGCAATTAAAATCACCGCTTATAATCAATGCAGTCGTAATTATGTATTTTCGGTAGCGGTCCAAAAGCTTTCGATTAAGGCCATAGCGATTCTCCAGCAATATCAGGGGCAGCATTTTCTTGCTATTTAAAAATTCAAGCAGTTCTCGATCCTCTACTATCCTCTGGGCCGCAATCAAAGCTTCTTTTCGAGTTTTAGCCTGGCGCGGCGAATATTCAGGCAGCTCCTCAAATACAATTCCAAAAGGCTGCAGCTCCTGATAAAGCCTTTCTATCTCCTGGCTGCGGGCCATGTCGTCAATTATTGTCTCAATCTGATAGTCAAGATCCGTTTCTTGAATCCGGGGATAAAACTCGCCGGACAGAAATCTCCTCTGAGCAGTTTGTTTGCGTTTGAAATCAATCAAGCGGTTGCGCACAACTTTTCCTATAAATAAAAGCAAGGTTCCCTTATGGGGAACGTATTTTTGAATAGCCTCCCAGAGAGCCAGCTGGGCTATCCCGGCTTCTTCATCATCGCGGTGAATAAAACATCCACAGGTTTTGGACGCCACTCGCAAACTGAAATCCATTAGTTCCGGCAGTTCTTCCAGGGCGTTTTCCTGCCCCTCGCTGTATCGTTTCCATTGCTCTTCTAAAATGTGAGCCCACTGAGTATTATCCGCTGCTGTCATCTTCTTCCTCCAGGCTGCTTTCTATCCCTTCGCCGTCAAGGAGCACATGGGGCTAAAAATCAATCCTGTGATTAAACGATATTTTGTTGGCAACATCAACATTATACCTGAAGCATCATATTCCGATAATCAAACGAAAACTATATTCTCCATTCAGACAATACCTGTTATATATACGTTTTATATTATTATTTTCAGGGGTCAAGGCAGCATTTAAATAATATTTTCCTGCCCCGCTTATAATAAAATATCTGCCAGATCTGAAGGATTTGTTCGACCAGTGTAGAACTTAAGTACAGAATAGCACTAAATACCCTCCGTTCCCTGCTATTTAGGGCTTTACAGGAGGGCATTTATCATGAATAATTTAGCTTGGATGCTAGGTCTGGTGGACGTTTTACAGCATAGCTTACTCAATTTTGATATTCATAAAAACCGGTAAATCTTTCGAAAGCAAAATTAAAAATACACCAAATAGAATAAGGAAAGGAGGGAAATTGATGGACTACAAGGAGATCATCGCCAAATTTGCTGACAAGCCGGGAGGACTTATCGAATCTTATCACGCTCTTCTCAAGGAATTCAGCTACCTACCCGAGGAAGCCATTGTCGAGGCCGCCAAGGTCTTTAAAATGTCTACCGCCGAAGCCTACGGAGTAGCCACATTCTATTCCATGTTCTCTGTAAAATCCAGAGGCAAGTACGTGATCCGGATTTGTGAAAGCGCCCCTTGTCACATTGCAGGTGCCGCTGAAGTGGTTGCCGCCATGGAAAAAGAACTGGGCATCAAGATGGGAGAAAGCACTGCGGATGGACGCTTTACCCTTGAGTTCACCGAGTGCGTAGGCCAGTGCCAGGCTACCCCGGTAATAACCGTAAACGGCAAACCCTATCTGGACGTAAACGCGGCTAAGATACCGGCAATTTTAGCCGAATGTAAGTAATCGAACAATATAACTTCAAAAAGAAAGGAGGGCATACAAATGGCCGAAGAAATGCGCATTGTACTGCGTAACTATGGCAAAGTGGACCCCCTGAACATCGATACCTATCTCGCCCAGGGCGGTTACAAAGGTTTGGAAAAAGCGCGCAGTATGGGTACAGCGGACCTCATCGCCGATGTAAAAAAGGCAAACTTGAGAGGCCGCGGTGGTGCGGGATTCAACTGTGGTATGAAATGGTCTTTCGCTGCTTCTGCTCAAGCCGACCAGAAGTATGTGATATGCAACGCTGACGAAGGCGAACCTGGGACCTACAAAGACCGCCTGATCATGGAAAACGACCCGCAGACCCTTATTGAAGGTATGGCTATTTGTGCCTACGCTATAGGAGCAACTAAAGGATTTATATACTTGAGGGGTGAATATCCCTTCCTGGTAGACACCTTGAATACCGCTATCGCTCAGGCCAAAGACAAAGGCCTGCTTAAAGATTTCGATCTGGAAGTAAGAAGCGGTGCTGGCGCCTATGTATGCGGTGAAGAAACCGCCCTCATCGAATCCATTGAAGGCAAACGCGGCGAGCCCCGGTTTAAACCGCCCTTCCCGCCCAATATTGGACTGTGGGGCAAACCCACCATTGTCAACAACGTTGAAACCTTTGCCAATGTTCCCGTTATCGTTGAGAAAGGCGGAGATTGGTATGCCGCTATTGGGGACAAGGCCTATCCCGGAACCAAGGTATTTACCCTGACCGGTGACGTAAACAACCGGACTTTCTTTGAAGTTCCCACCAACCTTACTATTCGCCAGTTGATTTATGATTTTGGTGGCGGCATTAGAGACGGCAAGAAATTTAAAGCCGTCCAAATAGGTGGAACTTCCGGCGGATTCATCCCCGAATCGCTGCTGGACACCTGCATAGCTTTTGACTCCATGAGCGCTATCGGTGCTACCCTGGGCTCAGGCGCCACCTTTGTTATGGATGAAACCCGTGACATTGTAGACATTATTACTAGAATAGCTGGCTTCTTTGAACATGAATCCTGTGGCAAATGCGCTCCCTGCCGGGAAGGCACTGCCCGCGTGGCCGAGCTGATGGAAAAAATAAACGAAGGCCACGGTTCAGCCAAGGACACCACCCTGCTCAACAAGCTGGGAACAGTGATGTCCTACTCCTGTTTGTGCGGTTTGGGCCAGGCGGCTCCGGCTCCGGTTCTAACCACTATCAAACACTTCGAAGCCGACTACGCAGCTAAATTTAAGTAGAAAGGGAGGGAAGAAAATGGCAAATGTAATTATAGATGGGATCAAAGCTTCCGTTCCTGACGGTTCTACTATCCTGCAGGCAGCTAATCAAGTCGGCGTAAGAATACCCACTTTGTGCTACCATCCTGATCAATCGATCAAGGCTAACTGCCGTGTCTGCGTGTGTGAAGTGGAAGGCAACCGGCTGCTGCAGGCGGCTTGTGCTATACCAGTCTTTGACGGAATGGTTATTAAGACCCGCTCACCCAAGGTAATTGAAGCCAGAAAAACCATACTCGAGTTGATCCTGGCCAACCATCCCCAGGACTGCTTGAATTGTATTCGCAACGGCAACTGCGAATTGCAGGAGCTGGCCGAAGAATACTGCATCAGAGAAAATCCCTTTGAATACAAAGTTCGCGGTTTTGCAAAGGATTTCTCCACCCCATCCCTTTTCCGGGATCCGGACAAATGCGTTCTTTGCCGCCGCTGCATTGAGGCCTGTTCTGTAATTCAAAGCGTCAACGCTCTGGGCTTGCAGAACCGCGGCCATCACTCCATGGTTGTTCCCACTATGGGCGGCAATCTTATTGACAGCCCCTGCGTCATGTGCGGTCAGTGCATCCATGCCTGCCCGGTTGGCGCTATCGGTGAAGTGGAAGGAATCAACGACTTCCTGGCCGCGGTAGCCGATCCGGATAAGATCGTTGTCACCCAGATCGCTCCGGCTGTCCGCCTGGCTATTTCCGAAGAAATTGGTATGGAAACCGGCGCCATGTCCATGGAAACCTTTGTTACCGGACTGCGCCAGGTTGGTTTTGATCATGTCCTGCATACCAACTTCACCGCCGACCTGACCATCCTGGAGGAAGGCAATGAGTTGTTAAAGAGGGTCAAAGAAGGCGGCACCCTGCCCATGTTCACATCCTGTAGCCCGGGCTGGATCAACTTCTGTGAGACCTTCTATCCCGATCTGTTAGACAATCTGTCCACCTGTAAGTCGCCCCAGCAGATGTTCGGCTCTCTGGTTAAAACTTACTGGGCGGAAAAGATGGGCGTAGACCCCTCCAGAATTTACTCGGTATCCATCATGCCCTGCGTGGCCAAGAAGTTTGAGGCATCCCGGCCTGAAATGAACGCCAGCGGCTACCGCGACGTAGACCTGGTCTTGACCACCAGAGAAGTGGGCCGCCTCTTCAGAATGAGCGGTCTGGACTTCTCCAAGCTGCCCGGCTCCAACTTCGATTCCTGGATGGGAGCCTACACCGGCGCTGCCGTTATCTTCGGCGCATCCGGCGGTGTTATGGAGGCAGCCTTGAGAACCGTTTATGAAGTAGTGACCGGCAACACCCTGGAAGATGTAAACTTCACGGGAATTCGCGGTTTCGACGGCATTAAAGAAGCCGAAGTAGATCTGAACGGCCTGGTAGTTAAGGTGGCCATCGCTCACAGCCTGTCCAATGCCCGCAAGCTGATGGATCAGGTAAGAGCCGGCGAATCCCCCTACCACTTCATCGAAATCATGGCCTGCCCGGGCGGCTGCATAGGCGGCGGCGGACAGCCCATAACCAAGCGCAATGCCAAGCGCATTGAGCGCATTGATGCCATCTATCTCGAAGATGAAGGGCTGCCGATCCGTAAATCCCACGAAAACCCGGAAGTCAAGCAGATCTACGAAGACTTCCTGCAAGAGCCCCTGGGACACAAATCCCATGAACTCTTGCACACCCACTACCACGACAAACACAAAACCGTTCTCTAAGATTAACAACCCGAGGGGGCGTTCCGCAGTAAGGAACGCCCCTTTTATTTTTTGGATTACTTACGTGCTTTAAGATATACCCTGGTAAACTCAAGAGCAACTTTATTGTCAGAATCGGCCTTACTCTGCAAAAGGCTTCGCAATATACCGCGGCAGGTTTCAATATAACTGCTGTCCAAAGCAATATCGTAGTAGGCTTGATTCAGGTAGCCGTTTTCCGCCCCCGATTTGAAAATACCCATTACTTCATCAATCGTAAAACGATTTGATTCCTGTTTCAGCTCGCAATAATCCACCATAAATCCGAATCTGGTAAAAAGCTCCCGGTATTCCCGGGCACTATCCAGGAAAAAGTAAGGGCTTTTAAAGTGTTTGAATATAACAGCTGTCTCGGGGTTGGAGGCAAACCCGGCTACGGCCTCTATAAATAGCGGACAGTACCTGCTCGTGGCGGGGGCTTGAATAACCATGATTCCTCCGGGCTTCAAGGCTTTCCAGCATTGTCTGACAGCCGGCTCCGGATCAGTGAACCATTGGAATGCCGAGTTGCAGAATATCAGATCAAATTCATTCAGATAATCCAATTGCGCCGCATCCCTGGCCAGAAAACTGAGATGGGGCGGACCGGAATAAGTCGCAACCGCCTTCTCGATCATACCCTCTGATACATCCACCCCTACTACCCTTCCGCTTGTCATTTGCGCAATTCGAGCAGTGGTTCCACCGGGACCGCAGCCCAGATCGAGAACCCTGTCAGAACCGCTAATATCAGCTAAATCAAGCAGGATACGGCCTGTCATCTTCTGAATCAGCCCGGTCTCTTCATAACTGGCCGCTTTGCTCGAAAAGTCCAATCTTTCCATACCGCGTCCTCCCTTTAGATTATTATTAAACATCGTGTACTGTCAGGAAACCAGTTGGGAAAAATTTTTAGCCCAGAACGGATAAATAGACGACCCTTTGTCTCTTAAACGGCAATGGTCCGTGGCTGTTCTGGGCGTCGAAATACAGGCAATCCCCTTCACCCAGCACGAACTCCTGGTTGTCATAGCGGTAGCCCATGCTGCCTTCTATTACCAGGATAAATTCCTGTCCCGGGTGGCTGTAAAGCCTGAGCTGGTAATTGTCCGGATCATCTATGGTAATGATCAGGGGTTCCATTCTCTGCCTTCTAAATCCGCTGACCAAGGACTGGATGCTATGACCGCTGCCTAAATCTCCGGCCTTATAATCTACTCGGTCAGCGCGCCGCACGATTTTTACAGATTGCGCATCGGCCGGACTGAAAAAATCGCCCAGAGATACGTTAAGGGCGCGGGCAATAGTAGCCAGGGTTGACACCGGGGGTGAAACCTTGTTGTTTTCTATTTTCGATATCAGACTTTTGGTAAACCCGGTTAACCTGGCTACCTCCTCCAGGGTAAGTCCTTTTTCAGTTCTAATGTTCCTGATGCGCTGGGCAACGATCTTTTCTTCCATAAAGCACCCGCTTGTTTCTTTATATTACACATTGTAGATTATTATTCAACATCAATCAAGCAGTTCTTTAATGACTATTTAGTTCCCCATGAAAAACTC
>DHRK01000040.1 GCA_002410325.1 Syntrophomonas sp. UBA5314 | reverse complement strand
CTGTTATTGCGACAGCCCCTTTTTTTTTGAACCTTTGACTTGGAACATAACCTTAAAAAAGCATCTTAATATAATTTTAATTCGCCCGGGAAAACCCTAACCCTAAACTAATGACAAAAGGGATACACTAAATCAAAAATCAAACCATAAGGAGGATTTTGGCATGGATTTTTTAATGGCTGGTATCCTGGCGGTCTGCTTTCTGTTCGTTAAAATGCTGGTCGGTTGGTGCGGACGCCAGGTTGAAAAATCATAGAGGAGGCTAATTTTATGCTATTACTTGGAATTATAATTGCAGCTTTGGGAGCGTACCTGGTATATGCCCTGGTCAATCCCGAAAAATTCTAGCGGAAGGGTGAAGAGAAAAATATGCTGCAAATACTTTTATTTCTGGCCGTCTTTATTGCCATTATCTTCCCGATGGGGAAATATCTCTATCATATTGCAGTCAATAAGCGCACCTTTGCCGATCCGGTTTTCGACCGGGTGGACAACGCGGTTTACCGTGTATGCGGTATCGATAAAAAAGAAATGAATTGGAAGCAGTATGCCCTGGCCATGCTGGCGACCAACGCAATGATGGTATTGATCGGATACCTGCTCCTGAGGCTTCAAGGGCTTCTGTTTCTGAATCCCAACGGCATCGGCGCCATGGAGCCGACTCTTTCCTTTAATACCATCATCAGCTTTATGACCAATACCAATCTTCAGCATTATTCCGGTGAGTCCGGCCTTACGTATCTGAGCCAGATGGCGGTCATCATCTTTATGATGTTCACCTCCGCGGCCACCGGATTTTCCGTGGCCATAGCCGCTGTTCGCGGCCTTGCCGGCCAAACCAAAACCATGGGCAACTTCTATGCGGACCTGGTCCGGATTACGACTCGGGTTCTCCTGCCGCTTTCCTTATTGATCGGGCTGGTGCTCGTTTCCCAGGGGGTCGCGCAAAATCTGTCTCCCAACGTAACGGTTCAGACCATGGAGGGGAAATATCAGGATATTGCCATGGGACCCATGGCCGCCCTGGAATCCATCAAGCATTTAGGTACCAACGGAGGGGGCTTTCTCGGGGCCAACGCAAGCGCACCCTTCGAAAACCCCAATGTACTTACCAATATGATCGAAATGCTTTCCATGATGATTCTGCCGGGCGCCTGCGTTGTTATGTTCGGTCTCATGGTCCGCAACCGTACAAAGGACAGCGAAAAGAGCCAGGAGAAAAAGGGGCTGCTCGGCAGTGAAGCCAAGCCCCTTTTTGCCGTGATGTTCATCATTTTCGTGGTGGGCCTAGCTGCCTGTTTTGCCGCGGAACAAGCCGGAAATCCCTTGCTGGAACAGGCCGGATTGAGTCAGGGCATGGGCAGCATGGAAGGAAAGGAAATGCGCTTCGGCATTGCCCAATCTTCGCTGTTCAGCACAGTGACGACCTGCTTTACCACCGGCAGCGTCAATAATATGCATGATACCCTGACGCCTTTGGGCGGCATGGTCGCGCTGATCAATATGCTGCTCAACCTGGTGTTTGGCGGCAAGGGCGTCGGGCTGCTGAATATGATCCTGTACGTGATCCTTACCGTGTTTATCTGCGGGCTGATGGTGGGCCGCACGCCGGAGTATCTGGCCAAAAAAATCGAAGGCCAGGAAATGAAGCTGACGGCGCTGGGCATCATCATCCACCCGTTGCTGATTCTGACTTTTTCAGCCTTAGCTATTGCCGTACCGGCCGGTTTGGCGGGGATCACCAACCCCGGTCATCATGGACTGACACAGGTATTGTATGAATATGCCTCCTCAGCCGCCAACAATGGCTCCGGCTTTGAGGGACTGGCGGATAATACGTATTTTTGGAATATCACAACCGGGCTCGCCATGTTTTTCGGACGCTACCTGTCCATTATCATCTCACTGGCCATTGCCAGCTCGCTGATGCTGAAACAACCGGTCAGCGAATCCATCGGTACGTTACGAACGGATACCGGGACCTTTACCGTATCGCTGCTCATGGTCGTTTTAATCATTGCCGCGCTGACGTTCTTTCCGGCCTTGGTGCTTGGCCCGATTGCCGAGCATATGACCCTGTGGAGTTAAGGAGGCTACTATCATGAGCAAGGAAAAGAAAACCCCATTTATAACCGGAGATATCCTGAAATCCTCCATTCTGGGAGCATTTACGAAATTGAATCCCCGGTATATGATAAAAAACCCCGTCATGTTCGTAGTGGAAATAGGATTTGTCATGACCCTGTTGCTTTGCTTTTTTCCGGATCTGTTTGGGGATGAAGGAAACCATCTGCGGCTGTATAACGGCATCGTGTCGTTCATTCTCCTCATTACGGTGCTGTTTGCCAACTTCGCGGAAGCGGTGGCCGAGGGCCGGGGCAAAGCCCAAGCGCAAAGCCTGAAAAAAACGCAGAAGGATATGCAGGCCCGCATCCTGAGCGACGACGGCAGTGAGACCGTCATGAGCGCCAGTATGCTGAAAAAAGGCGACGTAGTGCTGGTTAAGGCCGGAGAACTGATTCCCAACGACGGCGAGGTGATTGAAGGCATCGCCTCGGTGGATGAATCCGCCATTACCGGTGAATCCGCGCCCGTGCTAAAGGAAAGCGGCGGAGATTTCGCATCGGTTACCGGCGGAACGACGGTGGTCAGCGACTGGCTGAAAATCCTGATCACATCCAATCCGGGCGAATCCTTCCTCGATAAAATGATCGCGCTGGTAGAAGGCGCCTCCCGCAAGAAAACGCCCAATGAGATCGCGCTGAACACTCTGCTGGTCAGTCTGACCCTCATCTTCCTGATCGTGATGGTCAGTCTTCACCCCCTCGCAGTATACAGCGGAGTGCGTCTGCAAATTTCTACGCTGATTGCCCTTATGGTATGTCTGATTCCCACGACCATCGGGGGGCTGCTATCAGCTATTGGCATCGCCGGCATGGACCGGGTTACACGGTTTAACGTCATTGCCATGTCCGGAAAGGCTGTGGAGGTCTGCGGCGATGTGGACACCATGATCCTTGACAAAACCGGCACCATCACCTATGGGAACCGTATGGCGGCCCAATTTATCCCGGTGGGCAATACGGGCGAACAGGAACTTATTCATTATTCCGTTATCAGCTCGTTAAAGGACGATACCCCGGAAGGGAAATCGGTCGTCGAACTCGGAGAGCGCCTGAGCGGAGAACATCAGGATACAATCGCCGGCATGGAATTCGTAGAATTTACCGCACACACGCGCATGAGCGGCGTCAATCTTCCCGACGGCACCAGGATACGCAAAGGCGCTCCTGATGCGATTCAAAAGTATATACAGGAGTTGGAGGGCGGCCTCCCCAAGGATTTGGAGGCCCGGGTCAATGAAGTTGCCAAGTTAGGCGGTACGCCATTGGTAGTCTGCGCGGGCAATAAGATTTTAGGGGTCATTTATTTGAAGGATACCATCAAAGAGGGACTGGTGGAGCGTTTCGCCAGGCTACGCGCTATTGGCATAAAAACCATCATGTGCACCGGCGATAATCCGCTGACTGCGGCAACCATAGCCCAGGAAGCCGGTGTGGACAGCTTCATTGCGGAAAGCAAGCCGGAAGATAAGATCGAGGCCATCAAAGCCGAGCAGGCCGAAGGCAAGATTGTCGCCATGACGGGAGACGGCACCAACGACGCGCCCGCGCTGGCGCAGGCGAATGTGGGCATTGCCATGAACAGCGGCACCGCGGCTGCCAAGGAAGCGGCGAATATGATCGACCTTGATTCCGATCCCACCAAGATTCTGGATGTGGTGGAAATCGGCAAGCAGCTTTTGATCACGCGCGGCTCCCTGACAACCTTCAGCATTGCCAACGATATCGCCAAGTATTTCGCGATCATCCCCGCGATGTTCATGACGGTCATTCCGCCAATGAAGGCATTAAATATCATGGGGCTTGCCACGCCCTTTAGCGCAATTCTCTCCGCTTTAATTTTTAATGCCGTCATTATCCCAAGCCTGATTCCCCTGGCCATGAAGGGTGTCAAGTACAGGCCCATGCGCGCGGAGAAAATGCTCTCACGCAACATGCTGGTTTACGGGCTTGGTGGTGTGATCGCACCATTCGTGGGCATCAAGCTGATTGATCTGCTTATCACCCCGCTGCTTACGCTTTGGGGTATGTAACAAGAAGTTTTGGGGGGTTGGAGGGGAGGTCGTTTTTATGGACAGTTTTTTGGAAAACGTCGGCTTTTTGGCAATCTGCTTCGTAATAATTTACGGCTACAAAAAAGCAGTGGAATACTATTATCTGAAACGCTTAAGTTTCCATGAAGATGAGAAGGTCTATAAGGCAGCCTCTGAATTTGTCCACGGGGCGCCTTCCGATGATGTCAAAATCATATTGGCAAGCTGTTTCGGTTTGAATGAGAAGGATGCCGAGGAAATTCTGTCCCGCTCAATTCCCCACAGGACTGACAAAGATGGAGGCTACCGGGCGTTTATAAGAACTGTGAACAAGGTATTGGGTGAAGATGTTTACAGCGAACGGTGCCCCACATATTAAATTGGGCGGCGTGATCACACTATTATTGGGGTATCCCGGTAATTGATTTCATCATGCTCCCGCTGTCGACGCTGTAAGTTTTAGAATAGGAGGTTATCGCAATGATTACATTTTGGAAAGGAATAAAGAAGCCGTTTTTGGTGACATTGGCGCTGCTCCTGATTTGCGGGCTGGCCTATCCCCTGCTGCTCACGGGAATCAGCCAGCTAATCTTTCCCAAGCAGGCGAACGGCAGCCTGGTCATGATCGATGGTCGGGCCATCGGCTCGGAGCTTGTGGGGCAAGATTTTTCAGATGCCCGATTTATGAAAAGCCGCCCTTCCGCTGTAAATTACAACACATACACCCGGGAGGATAAAGAAAGCGGCGATTATACCGGAGTTGGCTCCGGTTCAAAAAACTACGCACCGACCAATCCGGAGCTGGTTAAACGAGTGGAGGCTGATATCGCGGAGTTCTTGGAAGCAAATCCGTCCGTAAAGAAAGAGGATATCCCCACTGATTTATTGACGGCGTCGGGTTCCGGCCTTGACCCGCATATCAGCCCCGCATCGGCCGCGGTTCAGATACCGGCTTTGGTTGAAGCAACCGGGTTGTCACAGAAAACATTGGAGGCCATCGTTAAAGAGAACACGCAGGGCAAATTTCTTGGTATTTTCGGGGAAGAAACCGTTAACGTATTAAAAGTAAACCTGGAAATTTCCAAGGAGTTGGGGCTGCTTGAACAAGCAGCCGATTAAAATGTTGTTATCATAACACCTTTCATATAGACTCGCTAGGAGGCTGCAAAAAGCGAGTAAAGAACCGCCCCAACCGGACAATATATTAAATGAGTTCGGAAACAGCCCGTAAAGCCTTTAGCATCCCACCGGGCCCAAGGCGGCGGGGCTGGCCAAAGCACTTTTTTGATTTGATACAATGGATATACGGGGGTGATAAAATGGCTGAAAAAACCATGGTCATTATAGGCGCCGGCCTGGCCGGGCTGTCCACCGGCTGCTACGGACGGATGAACGGTTATAAAACCCATATTTACGAACACCACACCATGCCGGGAGGAGTCTGTACCGCCTGGAAGCGGGACGGATACGTCATGGACGGCTGCATTCACTGGTTGATGTCCTGTAAACCGGGCAGCGGGTTTCGAAAGATATACGATGAATTGGGAGCCTTCAGGGATAACCGCCTGATGTTCCTCGATCACTACGTCCGCTTCCATGATCAAGATAGCGATCAGGCCCTGGATTTCGGGTCCGATCTGGATCGGCTGGCTGCGGACATGAAAGCCATCGCTCCCGAGGATTCGCTGAGCATCGATGAATTTATTAAAGGATGCCGGGACCTGGCAGCTCTGGATATGCCCGCCCCCGAGCCGCGCGAACTGGGAATGGGAGCGGGCGTAAAGAGCCTGTGGGAGATGCGCGGTTTCTTGAAATACATGATCAAATACAATGTCCCCGTCAACCAGTACACTCTCCGGTTTAAGAATCTCTTTATCCGGGAGTGCATAAACAAGCTTTTTCTCCCTGATATGCCGGTGTCTTTCCTCTTCGTTGTTCTGGGCCAGCTGGCCGGCGGTCAGCTCGGTTGCGTGGAAGGCGGCTCCCAGCGGTTTTCCGATGCCATTGCCCGCCGCTACCAGGAGCTGGGCGGAGAGATCACCTATCGCGCTTCAGTTGAAGAGATCCTGGTGGAAAACGACCGGGCAGTCGGCATCAGGCTGGCCGACGGCTCCGAAATAAAGGCTGATATCGTAGTGTCGGCGGCCGATGGATACAGCACCATCTTTCAAATGCTGGGCGGTAAATACCTGGATCAAAGCATTCGACACCGTTTTGAAACCTGGCCCTTATTTAAGCCCCTGCTTATGATCACCTACGGCGCGGCCCGGGAGTATTCAGGTGAAAAGGCCGCCCAGCTTATCAAGCTGCCCAAGCCTTTGAAAATTCTGAACCAAGAAACTGACAGCATGCACCTGCGCATCTTCAATTATGACGCTTCCCTGGCTCCTTCGGGCTGCACCGTACTGCAGGCCACGCTGGAGACCGGGTACGACGGCTGGATAGACCTGCAAAAGGACAGCGCGGCCTATGATCGAGAAAAAGAGCGGATAGCCGGTGAAGTCCTGCAGATCATTGACGGCCTGTTCCCCGGAACCAAAGACAGCATCGAGGTTACCGATGTTGCCACCCCCTATACCTGGTTTTACTACACCCGCAACTACCGGGGCTCCTATGAAGGGTGGCTGATGACCAAAGAAGCGCTGCAGACCCAGATTCCCAAGACCCTGCCCGGTCTGCAGAATTTTTATATGGCCGGTCAGTGGGTGGAACCGGGAGGCGGCATTCCGCCCGCCCTCTACTCGGGGCGCAATTTGATCCGCATCCTGTGCAAACAAGACCATAAGATATTCACCGTTGCAGGCAGCTGAAGGAACTGTTTCAAAGCATTTTGGTTCGCTTGGTCACCAGCTCACCTTTTATGGTATTATTATCATAATTGGTTATTAATGGGCGCAATTGATGCACGGAACAGGAGTTTTTATGAATTCTAGCGGTGAAGTGGTCGTTTCTATCAAAGACCTGACCATGAGTTACGGCGGCAACCAGGTCTTGAAAGGCATCAATCTGGAGGTCTTCAAGGGCCAAATTATCGGTTATATCGGTCCCAACGGGGCCGGCAAAAGCACCACCGTCAAAATCATACTGGGTATTGTAGATAAATTCAGGGGCGAGGTAAAAGTCTTCGGCGAAGATATAAAAAGCGGGATTGAATATAAAAGGAGAATTGGTTACGTTCCCGAAACCGCCGAAGTATATGAAACCCTCAGCGCCCAGGAATACCTGACCTTTATCGGGGAATTATACGGTATCGACTACGCAACCGTGGACCGCAAAGCCAGAAAGCTCATGAGCCTGTTGGGAATTGAAGACGTGTATCAGGCCAGGATCTCATCTTATTCCAAAGGCATGAAACAAAAGCTGTTGATCATATCGAGCCTCCTGCACAATCCCGACCTGCTATTTTTTGACGAACCCTTAAGCGGGCTGGATGCCAACAGTGTAATGGTTGTAAAAGAAATAATGATGGAACTGGCTTCTCAGGGGAAAACCATATTCTACTCCTCCCACATCATGGACGTGGTAGAGAAAATAAGCAACCGCATCGTTTTGATCAATGACGGCCGCATTATCGCCGATGGAACCTTTGAAGAATTAAAGCATAAATGCCGTGAGGGCTCCCTGGAAGAAATCTTCAACCAGCTCACCGGATTTGACCAGCACCAGGCCATCGCCGATGAATTCATCACGGTTTTGGAAGAGGGCTGATCCTATGAAGGATTTTTCGGTTTTAAAACTCCTCGACAAATTGGCCCATCTCTTTAACAAACTCCATGTCGATTATCCCACCATGCGCAGGATCTTGCAGGTCAAACTGCTCATGGATGAGCGACGGGTTCCCACCATTCTCAGCAACAGCCAAAAACCCGAGGGTAAAAATTCGTTTAAGTCCTCCTTGTTCTTATATGGATTCATAGGATTGTTTATCGGCCTGCTAATGCTCCTCCCACTGCCCCTGTTCGTAACCATGAATATCGTTTTCGGAACGATCATGTTTATGGTGATGGCGACCATGATTTCGGACTTCTCAACCGTACTTCTGGATGTAAAAGATAAAAATATACTGCTGCCCCGGCCGGTTGACTCCAAAAGCGTCAATACCGCCAAGATAATTCACATCGTCATCTACCTTATAACCATTACCCTGAGCATTTCCGGGCCGGCTTTACTTATCGGCTCGATCAAACACGGTATTGTTTTCACTTTAATATTTCTGATAGAGCTTATCCTTATCTGTTTCCTGGTAGTCTTTATCACGTCGATACTATACCTGGCCATACTGTCTATGTTTGACGGGGAGAAGCTTAAAGACATTATCAATTATTTTCAGATACTGCTCTCGGCCTTTATGCTGATAAGCTATCAATTCATCGGCAGGATATTTGACCTGTCCCGGGTTACCATCACCTACGACCCGGCCTGGTGGCATTTTTTCATACCTACGACCTGGTTCGCCGCGCCCTTTACCCTGTTCATCGAGCACAACTTTACCGGTTTTTTTACCTGGTCAAGCTTATTGGGGATAATCATTCCCGGTTTAACGACCCTGCTCTATGTTTTTCTGGTCATGCCCTATTTTGAGAGCAAGCTGCAAAAACTGAACAGCAGCAGCGGTCATATTCGCCAGACAAATATCAAGGAAAAACTGCAGCAGGCGGCAGCCCGCCTGCTCTGTTTCAGTCCGACCGAAAGCGCTTTCTACCGGTTTACCCAGAACATGCTGGCCAATGAACGAAAGCTCAAGCTCAGGATGTACCCCCACCTGGCCTTCGCCATTATCATGCCCTTCATCATAATGGCCAGTTCCATAAAAAACGTCGGATCTTTCAGCGACATTATCAGCCACATCGCAAGCGGCAATTACTTTTTCGGCCTTTACATGACCGCGGCTTTCCTGGCTATTACTCCGACGATGCTGAGCGCCAGCGAAGAGTACCGGGGCGCCTGGATTTACCGGGCTCTGCCTATAGAAAGTCCGGCGCCCGTCTTAAAAGGTGCTCTGAAAGCCCTGCTGAGCAGGATTATCCTCCCGGTTTACCTGTTTACCGCCTTGATACTTATTCTCATCTGCGGAGTCAGGATTATCCCCGATATCATCCTGATATTCATCAATATGCTGATCCTGATAATGCTCAGTTTTAAAATGAACAACAAAGAACTGCCCTTTTACAGGGATTTTCAAACCAATCAGAATTATACCGTCATAGGGGTAATGATTTTATTATTTATTGTTTGCGGCGCTTGCGCCGGCCTCCACCTGTTCCTCCAAAGCATAACCCCGGGGGTCGCCGTAAACATCGTCGCTTCCCTGGCGATTCTAAGCGGATTGTGGTATAAAAGCTTCCACATCACCTGGAAAGATATTATTAAAAACTCGCTATAAAAACTGTCCACGAATAGCAGCCCGGAAGGATATAATCGTGCGAAAAAGCCTCTTGCTGGTCGAAGACGAGCCCGGCATTCGAAGGCCTGGCTTTAGACTATATTACCGTATATGCGCTTGACAGCATCTAACTTGGTTTGGGGCGCCGCTTCCTACTTGATTTTGATTGTTTTTACTTGTCTTTGGTTGATTATGGTTTACGCGGCAACTATAATCAATATAGAGGTGATCTTATGACCGCGGACAAAGAATTAATTACCGCCCAGGCTTTGGCCGACGCCCTGCATCTTTCGGTGGAGACCATATGGAGATACACCAGGGAGAACAAAATCCCTTTTATAGATCTGGGCAACCGGCAATACCGCTACAACGCCGGCGATGTCATCAAGGCTCTCAGTAAAACTACGATTAATGAAAGCCCGGCCCCCTATCAAGCCGACCCCGCCCGAAAGCTGACCTACCAGGATTATCTGGACCTTCCTGAAGAACCGGGCTACCGTTATGAGATTCTGGACGGCATGCTTATAAAAGAACCGTCGCCCAGTGTCATGCACCAGCGGGCCTCCCGCAACCTGCAGAGGATTTTCGAGGACTATTTTTGGCAGATTGATCCCGAAGGAGAGATCTTCAACGCCCCCCTGGACGTTACTTTGAACGACATCAACGTAGTTCAGCCGGATGTCTTCTATGTGTCCGGGGAACAGGCCCTAATCGTAAAAGACGCCAGAGTTGACGGCTCCCCCACCCTGGTAGTGGAAGTGCTGTCTCCTTCCAGCGCCCGCAAAGACCGCCTGCAGAAAATGCGGGTTTATCAGGCTCTGAAAGTACCGCATTACTGGCTGGTCAATCCACAGGAAAGGACCCTGGAGTGTTTTGCCTTGCAGGACGAGGTATATGCCCTGGTGGCCTCCGGAATGGATGAAGAAATCGTGGAACATCCTGACTTTGCGGGCTTGAACATTCCTTTAGGGGCCCTGTGGAGAAAAGGAACCCCCTCTCCAAAATAATCACTCCCCCGGACCCTGTTTCTCGGTTTTTATCTTGAGCATTAAAATGCAAGGTTTATGAATATAATTTCATGCAATTATCATGCCAATAAAATGAGCCGGGGTTTATTACCCCACCCTTGCCGTTATAAGTTTACGCCATATTCAATTTCATCGATTTGTTATGGGGAAAGTGAGAGGCGTGATCGTGATTAAAGCCGGAGGGTGAAGACTTTTTTCAATAAACCGCAATTTTCAGGCACAGACTTCCAAGAGAACGCGGTCTTGATAATACCTGAGCGCCTGGAGACAGCACGGATCATTCTTTGTCTATGTTCTTTAAGTAGTTATACAGAGTGGTACGAGATATTCCCAGAAAACGAGCGGCTTCGGTTTTGTTCCCGTTATGTGCTTCCAGGGCTTTCAGCAGGATTTCTTTGCTGTATTCTTTGTTGCCCTGTTTCCGGGTGGACAACGATGTATCATTATCATCCTCATAATCTGCAGCCATTAACATGAAGCCCGGCAGTTTATGCTTATCACTGGTAGAGAGGTTTAAATGTTGTGGTTTGACCTCAATGTCATCGAACATAAAGACAATCCACTCCATCAAATTGCGCAACTCGCGAACATTACCGGGCCATGAATAATTCAACAATATCTTGGCAGCCTGGTTTCCAATATTTACAAAGCGCTTGCCTTTTTGTTGGGAGAAATCCCATAGAAACAAGTTGCCCAGGGGTAGTATATCTTCTTTTCTTTGCCGCAGAGGCGGGATGAATAAACTGCCTACTTTTAAACGATAGTACAGGTCTTTTCGAAAGGTTCCCTTGGCAACCATTTGATCCAGGTTGGCATTGGTTGAACAGATGAAGCGGGTATCCATCTTTATTTCCTGTAGACCGCCAACCCGATAATAACACTTTTCCTGAATGGCTCGTAAAAGTTTTCCTTGCAGCTCCAGAGGTATTTCCGAAACTTCATCCAAAAACAGAGTTCCACCCTTGGCCAGATCACATTTTCCTTTTTGACCTTTTGATACTCCTCCAGTGAAGGCGCCTGCTTCATAGCCAAAAAGTTCGCTTTCAAAAAGACTGGAGGTAATGGCGGCGCAATTTATGGCTATGAATGGAGGAGCAGGTTCTTCCCCGGCTCCAAAATGAATGATGCGGGCAATGACCTCCTTGCCGGTTCCGGTCTCTCCATGAATTAAAACCGGGATGGACCGGTCCTGGTGGTATAAGTATGCTTGTTTTACCAGCCACAACATGCTTTCGGAAAATATTCCTATCTTGTTAAGCCCGGAATAGAAGACGGCTCTTTTAAAACCTGACAGGTTGCCCCTGGGGTTATTGGTCTTTTTGCCGGTATCATCTTTTTCCGGTACGTCTTTTTCCATTTGAGAGGCATTTTGCGCTTCTATTTTTTGGGTTATGAGAGCCAGTTCCTTTACCTTAATCGGTTTCAGCAAATAATCAAAGGCTCCGGCTCTAAAGGCGTCAATAGCTGAATCCATATCCCCGTATCCGGTGAGCAGTACTACGTTGGTTTCCTCCTCGGAGGGCAGTGCACTAATCGCTTTAAGCAGCTCTATGCCGGACATCCCGGGCATTCTAATATCCGATAAAACCATGGGAAAAGATTGTTCAGCCAGGAGGTTTAATGCTTTGGGCGCTGAGTCTGTCTCTATTACCTCATGTCCCAGCTGGCTCAAAAACTTTGCCGCACTATACCGACTGTCCGGGTCGTCATCTACCAACAAAATTTTCATAGTCCGTAAGCCCCTTTGTTTAATCCTGGTATGGCGGGAGTTCTATCCGGAAGGTGGTTTGATCCTTATTGGAAGTGCACTGAATTCTGCCATTCAAAGTTGTAATTATGGATTTGGCGATAAAAAGTCCCATACCCATCCCTTGTCCTTCTTTGGTGGAAAAAAAAGGCTCAAAGATCTTATTCATATTTTCCGGGCTGATCCCGATTCCATTATCGCATATTTCCAGTATTACATTGTGCTCCAACCTGGATATACAGGTTATAGTCTTTACTTTATTTCGGGAAACCCGCTCCAACGATTGCATGGCGTTCTCAATCAGATTGCTGATTATCTCTTCTATGCGGTTTTCATAACCCAGTACCAGAGGTAGATCTGGAGCAAGTTCCAATTGAATCTCTATTCCATGTGAAAATAGGTGGGCTTTCATAATATCCAAGGCGTTTTCCACGGATAGATTAATATTACAGGGAGTTGGTTCCCCGTCTCGTTCATTGCGGATAAAGGCCCGCATATGCTCAAGAATTTCATTGATTCGCGCTGATTTGACCAGCGCTTTTTGGAGGTCCTCAATCAGGTCAGCCCGGTTTAAATCTCGCCCCTGGTCATACCAGTACAAAATGCTGTCAATAGTAATCATGAGTGAATTCAATGGTTGTTTGATAGCATGGGCCAGTTCAGTGGTGATTAGACCCAGAGAGGCCAGGTTTTCTGCACGGGCGGCCCGTTCCTGGGCCTCTAACTTATCCAGCTCGGATTTTTTGCGGTCGGTTACGTCCCTGATCGATTCGATAGCTCCTATTATATTCCCCTGCGAGTCATACAAAAGGGTGGCCTTGCCCCACAAGTAGGTTTCTTTTTCCTTAACCATAAGAGCGGGAGTCTCGACGATCAATACTTCCTTATTGTGCTCTATAATTAACGAGTAATACTTTTCCATATTTTCATCCGGTTCGAGCATACGGTCAATCAATATAGGCCCTCTAACCCCGTAAAAGGGAATGCTGTACGCATAATCGCCCTGGCCCAGCATATCTTCTGCCTTGACCCCTGATAATTCTTCCATAGCCCGGTTCCAGGCTATCACCTGGTGGTCTTTATCAATAACAAAGGTGGCATCGGGAAGAAAATTAATAATATCGGCCCAGCGCTGCTCCGAGTTCTTCAAGGCTACCTCGGCCTGTTTGCGATCGATAATATCCCTGATGGATTCAATTGCCCCGGTAACATTGCCTTGAGAATCATAGAGCAGAGTGGCTTTGCCCCAGAGAAAAGCCTCTTTTCCACGTAAATCGGAGAACGATTTTTCCATAAGCAGGGTTCCTTTATCAAGAGCGACGTAAGAATAGCTTTTTTCAACTTCTTCATCGGGTTGAAGGATTAGATCGGCCATAACAGGGCGCTTTACTCCGTAAAGAATGGCGCCGCACAGGTAATCGCCCTTGCCCAGTATTTTCTCGGCCTCAACACCGGTCATGTCTTCCATGGCCCGGTTCCAGGCAATAACTTGGTGCGCTGCATCAATAACAAAGGTGGCATCGGGGAGAAAATCTATAATGTCGGCCAGGCGCTGCTCCGAATTTTTCAAGGCTACCTCCGCCTGCTTACGTTCCGTAATATCCCGGATCGATTCGATAGCGCCTATTATATCCCCCTGCGAGTCGTACAATAGGGTGGCCTTGCCCCAGAGATAGGTTTCTTTTCCCTTAACCGTAAGAGCTGGAGTCTCGACGATCAATACTTCTTTATCGCGCTCGATAATTAACGAGTAGTGCTTTTCCATATCTTCATCCGGTTCGAGGATACGGTCAATCAATATCGGAGCTCTAACCCCGTAAAAGGGGATACCATATTCATAGTCGCCCTTGCCCAGCATGTCTTCCGCCTTGACCCCCAGCATGTCTTCCATGGCCCGGTTCCAGGCTATCACCTGGTGGTCTTTATCGATAACAAAGGTGGCATCGGGAAGAAAATCAATAATGTCAGCCAGTCGCTGTTCCGAGTTTTTCAGGGCTATCTCCGCCCGCTGACGTTCAGTGATATCCCGGATCGATTCGATAGCGCCTATTATATTCCCCTGAGAATCGTACAATAGAGTGGCTTTGCCCCAGAGAAAGGCCTCTTTCCCCTTGAGGTTGGGGGTGGGGGTTTCTGTAATAAGTGCCTCCCTGTCTCTTGTAATGAGAAGATTTCTTTCATATTCTTCATCTGGATCCAAAATAAGATCGATCAATATAGGCCGTCTTGTCCCGTAAAAAGGAACAGCATATTCATATTCACCCTTGCCCAGGATATCTTGGGCATCGATTCCGGTAAGTTCTTCCATAGCCTGGTTCCAGGCAACCACCCTGTGGTTCTTGTCTATAACAAAGGTGGCATCAGGTAAAAAGTTTACAATGGCTACCATATTATAAATAGATGTGCTGCTATCGTTCGGCCGATTAAGAAAGGAGTTCGGGAGTGGCATGGTGTCATCTTTCATTGGTTTTCCCCCCAAGAATGTCTGATCCAATATCAGACTAGAGAAAAATAAATCAATACTATCCGAATTCCACCTTATGTATAAATGTTACATCTTTAACCGCTGTTTCGTCCCTGATCTTTTTCGCGTTTTCTAATCAATAAGATAACCCGGGTAGCCAAATTGTTGTTTTTATACGAACTTATTTTCTAGTGTTGTTAATGCAAATATCAGGCCACGCGACGCTTCATCGAAACCGGTGTTATTTACACTGATTACTTAATAAACCGTTTTAACCTATAAAAATTTTTCCGTGCGGAGAAATATAACGCAATTGACGGCATGCGGGTGTTCATTTTAGTGTCAACTTTTACAAGTGTTCACTGTAAAAATAGCAGACCAAGTAATATGTGCATAAGCATGGCAATACACAAATTCAATAACGATTATGGCAAAAGTAATGCTGGACGCCTCCCCCTCGGGTAAGTCGATGAAGTGCGTCATTAAAATGTCTGATTCAGAAAGTTTGCCGGTTAGATTCCCATTTCAATCGAATCACCGCTTTATTCTATGAGCCATGGCACGATACTTGCAAATATCATTGGTAATAATTATTAAACTTTTACAAATGCAATATGGCAAGTACCTGACAATTACTTTGAATATTCATGTCTGTAGAGAGCCACTGAGCTCCGCCAGTCTAATTGGTGGAGCTTTTTGTGTCGCCGGGGGCGCTACCGGCAATTGCAGATTAGGGGGGTTAATAATGAGAGATCTTAGATGTAAAAACTGCCAGCGTTTATTGGGAAGATATCAAGACTGTGAAAAATTGGAAATCAAATGCCCTCGCTGTGGCACCATCAATATCGTTGTCAGCCCGCCCGAGTCTGTAGCCAGCTCTCCTCTAAAAAAGCAGAGCAAAGCCGTAATGAGAGTCTAGGTTTTGTTTCCATAAAGGATATGTTCACAAGCACCGTGCTACCCGCAGGCGGTGGCGTGATTTATAAAACCAATTATAGAAAGGGGGAGTAAATGGTCGCTTGTAGTGAAGTGTTCGCAGGAGTTTAGGATTCATGTAAGGAGGATGTAAAAATTATGTCAGATTTTGTTCAGAAGCTAGATATGAAGCGGGCCGATTATCCGAAGAAAATAGCAGTTGCGGGATTTGGTGAAAGAAAAGCCACATTTGAAGGTATGGGCAGATTAGTTAAAAACCCGAATCTGCGAGATGTTGTTTGCGTTCAGGCTTGCAGAACACCTTACGGAGTTTTTGGAGGTTCTCTAAAGGAGTATGATGCACCTCAATTGGGTGCGCTGGCCATAAAGGAAGCACTGCGGCGTTGTGACGGGAAAGTGAAACCGGAAGATATCGATTATGTTTTTATGGGACAGGTAGTTCCTGCCGGTAGTGGACAGGTTCCCAGCCGCCAGGCTACCTTACTGGCGGGTCTGCCTGAATCGGTACCTTCTATTACGATCAACAAAGTATGCTCCTCTGGAATTAAGACCATTGACCTGGGTGTTCAGATGATTCAAACGGGCCGGGCAGAAATAGTTATTGCCGGAGGACAGGAAAGCATGAGCAACTGCCCCTATGCTTTACCCGATCATCGCTTTGGCGAGCGCATGGGATTGCCCAAGGGCAATTTGGTAGACCTGATGGTTTATGACGGACTGTGGGATGCTTTCTACAACCGCCACATGGCAATACACGGTTCTGAAACATCTGATGAATTCGGCTTCACCAGAGAAGACAATGACTGGTGGGCCTATTTATCCCAGTCCAGAGCGGTTGAGGCCGCTAAAGCAGACAAGTTTGCCGATGAGATTTTTCCGGTAGAAATAAAGCGGGGCAAAGCCGTTTTCAGTAAAGACGAAGGGCCCCGTCCCGGGACTACCACGGAAGGACTGGCTAAGCTTCCGCCCGTCTTTAACCATAAGAGCACTGTAACAGGTCAACCGGGCTCAGTCACTGCTGGCAATGCCCCCGGTGTGAATGACGGCGGGGACGTATGCGTGCTAATGAGCGCTGAAAAGGCCAAGGAATTGGGATTAAAACCGCTCTTTACCATACTTGACTATGCTGAAGTATCCCAGCAGACCAAAGATATCGCCACCGTGCCCGGCCTCTCGATTAAAAAGGTACTTGATCAAAATGGATTAACCTACAAGGATGTCGATTTGATTGAAATCAACGAAGCCTTTGCGGCAGTTGTATTAGTCAGCGCGGGTAGAATCCTCGGCATGAGCAAAGAAGAGATGCTAGAAAAGGTCAATGTCAATGGAAGCGCTATTGCCTATGGTCACCCCATCGGAGCAACCGGTGCCCGCATTGTAATGACTCTGGCCTATGAATTGAAGCGCCGGGGCGGCGGAATTGGAGTCTGCGGAATCTGCTCCGGCCACGCCCAGGGCGATGCCATGCTGATAAAGGTAGAACCCTAAACAACTGCCATAGAGCCGAATACTACTTAAAGTAGCGAGGAGGAACAGCAGATGGAAATTAAAAAAGTCATGGTGCTGGGCGCCGGCCAGATGGGCGGCGGAATAGCCCAGGTGGCGGCCCAGGCCGGTTATGACGTAATCCAGTGGGATATAAATATGGATCTGGTCAACAAGGGGCTGGCCTTAATTGATAAGAACCTGGGCAGAGACGTATCCAAGAATAAGAAAACAGCAGACGAAAAGGCTGCCATACAGGCCCGGATCAAGCCCTCCATCAGCCTGAAGGATGCTGCCGGAGTAGATCTGGTAATAGAAGCGATTGTTGAAAACTTTGATATCAAGGCCAAGGTCTTCGGCCAGTTGGACCAGATTGCTCCGCCCCATGCCTATCTGGCCACCAACACCTCTTCCCTGCCCATTACCCAGATAGCCGCCACCACCAAGCGCCCGGAAAAGGTTATCGGCATGCACTTCATGAACCCGGTGCCGGTCATGAAGCTGGTGGAAATAATCCGCGGCCTGGCCACCACCGACGAGTGCTACGCCGACATTGAAGCGGCCTCGATCAAGATGGGCAAGGTGCCGGTATGGTGCAACGACGTACCCGGGTTCATCTCCAACCGGGTTCTGCAGGTGATGATCAACGAAGCCCTGTGGGAACTCTATGAGGGGGTCGCACCGGCCAAGAACATCGACGACATCATGAAGCTGGGTATGAATCACCCCATGGGCCCGTTGGAACTGGCCGACCTGATCGGACTTGATACCATACTCTCGATTCTCAATGTTATGTACACCGGCTATGGCGACCCCAAATACCGCCCCTCCCCCCTGTTGAAGCAGTATGTCCAGGCCGGCTGGCTGGGGCGTAAAGTGGGCAAGGGAATATATGATTACGGTAAATAGGCTCAAATCGAGCCCCCCGGAGGAGGCGGACCGATGTATAACAATATTTTATTGACCAGGCAAGGTAGGATTGCCATACTGAGCATCAACCGGCCCAAAGCACTTAACGCCCTGAACCGGAACACCCTCCTGGACATTAAAGCAGCTGTCGAGGAAATCCGGGACGATGAAGCGGTTGACGTCCTGATTATAACCGGGGCGGGAGATAAAGCCTTCGTAGCCGGTGCAGACATAACCTTCATGGTGGAAATGACCGCCCTGGAGGCCAGAGCTTTCGGACAACTGGGCGGTGAAGTGACCAGCCTGATCGAGTCTGTGTCTAAACCGGTTATAGCCGCCATAAACGGCTTTTGTCTGGGAGGCGGTTGCGAACTGGCCATGGCCTGTGATTTCCGTATCTGTTCGGAGAAAGCCAAGTTCGGCCAGCCGGAAGTGGGACTGGGTGTTACTCCGGGCTTCGGCGGCACCCAGCGCCTGCCCCGCCTGGTGGGAACGGGCATGGCCAAACAACTTCTCTACACCGGTGAAACTATTGGATCGACCGAAGCCCTGCGCATAGGACTGGTGAACAAAATGACATCTGGCGAGCAGCTTATGGAGGAAACATTGAAGATTGCCACTATGATTTCCTCCCGCGGGCAGATAGCCGTGCGCCTGTGCAAAGACGCCGTCAACAGCGGCATGCAGGTCGATATGACCCGGGCCATGGCCATTGAGGCCGATATTTTTGGTCTGTGCTTTGCTACCTCCGATCAAAGAGAAGGCATGCAGGCCTTTGTGGATAAGAGAAAGGCCGACTTTAAAGGTAAATAAAAAAACAGCATGGGAGGCAAGTAATAATGGATTTCCAATTAAGCGAAGAGTCCTTAATGATGCGCGATATGTTTCGCAAATTTGCCAAAAACGAGGTTGAACCTATAGCGTCCGATACCGACGAAAAGCATGAGTTTCCCATGGTTACCTTCCAAAAGATGGCCGACCTGGGGCTCTGCGGCCTGCCCATTCCCGAAGAATGGGGG
>DHRK01000006.1:7604-17744 GCA_002410325.1 Syntrophomonas sp. UBA5314 | reverse complement strand
TTTTTGGTCAAAATCGCCTTTTTCTATGCACATATATTCGACATCTATGCCTGTTTTGCCTGGTTTTTAGGCTCTTTTTCTTTTGGTTAGCAAGCCCCAATTAGCAAACATCTGAGGCTAATATATCATAAACCCTATAGTATTACTAGTTATTTCTGCAAATAAATTAGCCCCGAAAGTTTTTACGTATCGGGACTAATCCGGCTAATCAAGTATTATCTTTTCAGCATGGGTGTAAATGCTAAACTTTTCACCGCGGGCAAAGCCTACCACGCATAGGCCCAGCTCTTCGGCCAATTCCAAGGTCAGCTCGGTTGGAGCGGCGCGTGACAGAATGATGGGAATATTGCCCCGGGCAGCTTTAATAAGAATTTCCGAAGCTACCCGACCGCTTAAGAGGAGGCACTTATTGCCGGGATATATCTCATTTAAGAAGGCATATCCCAGTACCTTGTCAACTGCATTGTGTCTGCCAATATCCTCATAATGAATAATTATGCCTGATTCATCGGCCAGAGCAGCGCTGTGCACGCCGCCCGTCAAGCGGAAAGTATCAGCCCGCTTTTCCAATTCCTCCATCAAAACTATAATTTGTTTAACGGGAAGACGCCAATCTGATACGACCGGCTGCAGTTGTCTGGCGTCATTGATAAAATAAAGCCCGGCTCGGCCTTTGCCGCAGCAGCTGGCAATATGCCGGCGCAAAAAATTATCGGTCTGGGCAACCGGTTCAAAAGTCTCAATCCAGAGAAAGCCGTCATCTTCACGAAGACGGATGTCCTCAATTTGGGAAGGCTCCTGCAGCAGCCCTTCACTGAGCAAAAAGCCTACCGTTAGCTCTTTCAAACCACCCGGGGAGCAGATCAGAGTGGCCAGCTCGTTGTGGTTGAGAAAAACGGTTAAGGGCTTTTCCGTAACCACCGCCGCTTCTCTATTTTCGATGCTTCCCCGATTGTAGCTGATTATTTCTCGTTTTTCATAAAGAGGCCATCCTGACAATTTATGAGTCTCCTTCCTGGAAGATTGCCTTAATATAGATCTAATTCTCCAGACGGATCATTGGCTCCTTCTACCAACCGCGCTCCTGCATCCGGTTTTCTGGTGGAATAGTTGCAATATCCAGACCATACATAGCTTCCCCCAAATCACGGGAAACTTCAGCCAGAACGTTTACATCCTGATAATAAGTGGTCGCAGCCACAATGGCCCGGGCTCTTTTCATGGGATCGGAGGATTTGAAAATTCCCGAGCCGACAAAGTTGCCTTCAGCGCCCAGATGCATCATCAGTGCGGCATCAGCCGGGGTGGCGATTCCTCCCGCTGAAAAATTAACCACCGGGAGGCGCCCGGTCCGGTGCACCTCCCGGACCAACTCATAAGGCGCTTGCAGATCTTTAGCGGCAGTCATCAATTCTTCCGGGGGAAGGTTTCTTAGCCAGCGCATCTCATCCATGATCTGGCGCATGTGGTGGACCGCTTCAATTACATTCCCGGTTCCCGGCTCCCCTTTGGTCCTTATCATAGCCGCCCCTTCACCGATGCGGCGCAGCGCTTCGCCCAGGTTGCGCGCCCCGCAAACAAAAGGTACGTTAAACCTGTTTTTATCGACGTGGTATTTATCATCAGCCGGGGTAAGCACTTCACTTTCATCGATATAATCGATGCCCAGGCTTTCCAGTATCTGGGCTTCTACATAATGCCCTATCCGGCATTTGGCCATAACCGGTATGGTTACCGCCTCTATAATGTTTAGAATAATGGTGGGATCGGCCATGCGGGCCACGCCACCCTGGGCTCTTATATCGGCCGGTACCCTTTCCAAGGCCATAACCGCGCAAGCTCCGGCCTCTTCCGCTATGCGGGCTTGCTCCGGAGTGGTTACATCCATAATCACTCCGCCTTTCAACATTTGGGCTAGTCCAACTTTTAAAGCAAAGGTACCTTGCTGCTGGTCCATCTTTTACCCTCCCAATATATTTATGCGTATCTTTTCCGATAGCTAAGATTGCTCGGTCCTATTACTTGCCTAGAGTTCTGCCAACTATTCTATGTGCCATTTCCCGTCGCCAGGGTCGCATAATCTGGTTAAATCATATGGTGTTTCTTGATATACGTGATAATTGAGCCAGTTAGTGAATAGTAAATTCGCGTGTCCGCGCCACTTTACCAATGGGGTTTTAGATGGGTCGTCATCCGGGTAATAGTTGACCGGCACCGCTATTTCGAGACCTTTGGCTATATCCCGATCGTACTCCGCCTTCAGGGTAAACGGTTCATACTCGGAATGCCCGGTGATAAAAATCTGACGGTGATCCCGATTGGCGACAATATATATGCCGGCGTCATCCGATTCCGAAAGGATTTCCAGATCAGGGACTTTTTCAATATCATCCCGGCGTATTTCGGAATGCCTTGAATGAGGGGCAAAAAATTCGTCGTCAAATCCTCTCAGTAGAGGCACGTTTGGTTTTAACACCCGGTGGCTGAATACGCCAAACATTTTTTGCTCCAGCGGATATTTGGGTATGCCGTAATGATAGTACAGCCCGGCCTGGGCCCCGACGCAAATGTGCAGGGTCGCCCAAACATGCTTTTTGGTCCATTCCAATACTTCAGCCAGTTCCTCCCAGTAGTTCCAATCCTCATATTCCAGATGTTCAACCGGAGCCCCGGTTATGATCATCCCGTCAAACTTCTGCTGTTTAATTTGGGAAAAGGTGGTGTAAAAATTTTGCAGGTGTTCTTCCGAGGTATTCTTTGATTCATGGCTTTCCATATAAAGCAGGATTATTTCAACCTGCAGCGGGCTGTTGCCCAGCAGTCTCAATAACTGGGTTTCGGTAACGATCTTTTGCGGCATTAAGTTCAGTATGGCGATTCGCAAAGGGCGTATATCCTGATGTACAGCCCTTCTTTCATTCATTACAAAGATGTTTTCTCCCTGGAGTATAGTACTGGCCGGAAGATTATCCGGTATAATAATCGGCATATCAAATACCTCCCTTTTATTGATTCGTTTTGCACAAAAAGATTTTTACAGTCAATTAATGCGGACCTGGCTCGCATTCATGCTACCGGTTCGGTAGCCCGACAGATCGAGGGTTACGTAGCGAAAGCCCAGTTGTCTAAGCTGCAGGTGTATTCGGTCCATGACCGTCTCCTCGGATAGACTGCGGCGTTCATCTGCTCCGACCTCGATTCGAGCCAAGTCCCTGTGCATTCGAACCCTCACTTGTTTGATTCCCAAGTTCAGAAGGTACTCTTCAGCGGCTTCTACCATTTTTAGCTTTTCCAAACTGATCTTCTCCCCATGCACAAAGCGGGAAGATAAACAGGCGGCGGCCGGTTTATTCCATGAATCAAGCCCCATTCGCCTGGACAATATTCTGATTTCTTCCTTGCCCAGGCCAGCTGCTAAAAGCGGGCTCGCGATCCCCAGCTCCTGCAAGGCTTTCAGGCCGGGACGGAAATCGCTTAAATCATCGGCATTGGACCCGTCAGCCACGGCAAGAATGTCCCTGGATTGAGCAATATCGAGCAGTTTAGAAAACAATTGTTGTTTGCACAGGTAACAACGTTCAGGTGGATTATCCGCGAAACCCGCTACTGCCAGTGGATCAACCGAAACCGTCAGGTGTTCAACCTTTAGCTGCCGGGCCACCCGGATACACTCCCTGGTTTCTCTTTCCGGATAAGTAGGCGCAACAACGGTAACTGCCAGCACCCTGTCACCTAAAACATCTCTGGCCACGGCCAATAAAAAAGTGCTGTCAACACCTCCGCTAAACGCAATTAAAACGCTTCCCAGCGATTCAATATTCTGTTTTAGCAAAGTAAGCTTCTCTTCGATCTGCAACATCTTCTCTCCCAATTATCTCATTCTAACACTGAATGGATGGTGCCTCCCCCTAAAATCCGCTCAGCCTGGTAAAAGACTACCGCTTGCCCTGGCGTTATAGCCTTTTGGAGGGTTTTAAAGTGTATGGCTACCCTCTCAGGGCCTTGGGGCATTAATACGGCCGGCTTATCTAGCGCTGAATACCGTACTTTGACGGTTGTCTGGATTTCCCCGTCAGGCGCATCGCCGGAGATATAATTGACATTATCAGCCAGAAGCCGTTTCTTCATTAAATCCGGTAATTCCCCCACTCTCACGGTATTGTTTTCCGGGTCCAGGCGATTGACGAACAATGGTCTGCCCAAAGCCAAGCCCAGGCCTTTGCGCTGTCCAATCGTGTAGTAATGTATTCCCCGATGCCGTCCCAGTATGCATCCATCTTTATCGATGAAATCTCCTGCGGGAGGGCTAAAGCCCAGGAATTCTCCCACGAAATCTGCGTAATGGCCTTTTTCAATAAAGCAAATTTCCTGGCTTTCCGCTTTTTCAGCCACGGGCAGACCGGCTTGACGGGCTATATTCCTGACCTCTTCTTTATTAAGCCCCCCCAGCGGAAACAATGTGTGCTGCAATTGTTCCTGGGTCATGCTGTACAGAGCATAGCTTTGGTCCTTCTTCCTGTCAACGGCTCGCAGAAGCTCATATTTTTGGCTGTCTTCATTAAAAACAATTCGGGCGTAATGACCGGTGGCAATATAATCCGCCCCCATAGCCCGGGCTTTGCCAAGCAAAGAATGAAATTTTATATAGCGGTTGCAGGCAATACACGGATTGGGCGTACGGCCTTTTATATATTCTTTACAAAAGTAATCCACTACCCGGGACGTAAAGTCATCTCTAAAATTCATTACATAGTGCGGGATATCCAGTTCCCAGGCCACCCGCTGGGCGTCGCCAATCGCATCCAGACCGCAGCAGGTTTTATTCTGCGCATTCTCTAACGGCCAAATTTGCATAGTGATGCCGGTTACATCATAACCCTGAGCTTTGAGTATGAGAGCGGCAACCGAGCTGTCCACTCCCCCACTCATGGCAACAAATACTTTCTGGGGCAAGCCGTTCTTCCTTTCTGGTTGCTTACTTATTGATTTTAATACCAAAACGTGGCGTTTACTGTCAAAGGCGGCACAAAAATAATATCTTTACTAATTTTATAGGTATTATAGGGTATTTAGAACTAAATATCAAGCCGGTAATCTATCCTCCCGCCCTTTCTAAAAAGCATTCCGGCGCCTCAAATGCCGCTGGCCTCACTCCTAACCTCACCCGTCTCATAGGCCAGCAGGTAATCAGCCCAGCGGGAAGCCCAATCGCGCAATTCTTGAATTCCAAGCGGAGATGGAGTTTTGGACTCGCTGTGTTCAGCTATTTTAAGGGCCAGGTTGCGGTATATTTGAGCTTGTTCTGATTCAGGGGCCAGTTCCACAGTGGTCTTGCCCTGCAATTCACTCTGGGTTACGGTAATTGAACGAGGAATGTATTCTATAACTTGGGTATGGGTCTTTTGCACGAAGTCATCGATGATTTCTTTGGCATAGGGCGCATTTATGGAATTGGCGATGAGACCACCCAGCAGGGCTCCTCCGCTTTTGGAGTATTTTTGAATGCCGCTGAAAAGGTTGTTGGCTGCATATATAGCCATGAAGTCGGCAGAAGAGACTGTAAACACATGTTCCGCTATTCCTTCCCGAATCGGTACGGCAAACCCCCCGCAAACCACATCGCCCAGTACATCATAGATTACAAAATCAAGGTCTAAAGTCTCAAAAACCTTTTGCTGCTTGAACAGTTGCACGGCGGTAATGATCCCCCGGCCGGCGCAGCCTACACCCGGAGCAGGTCCTCCGGCCTCTACGCAATAAACCCCGCCGTATCCCTCAAAAATGACTTCGGCTGGTTTTACTACGGTTTTTTCCCTCAGGGTATCCAGTACGGTCGGGATATACTGTCCCCCTCGCAAAGTATTGGTAGAATCGGCTTTAGGATCGCAGCCGAACTGCATGACCTTAAAGCCTTCCCGGGCCAGGGCCGCGCTGATGTTGGAGGTGGTAGTGGATTTCCCTATACCTCCTTTACCGTAGATGGCAATCTGTTTAATCTTCTTCGACAATTCATTCACCTCTGCAATTTTTATCTTGGTTGCGTAAATACTTATTTAGCTTCAGTAAAACCGGTTGAATAAGTCCGGGTATGGCAAAGACTCGAATACCCGATCGCCTTAAAGCTTCTTCAGCTCCCGGGCCTACCCGGCTGACCAGGACGACCTGACAATCGGCAAGACAATTTACGGTAAGCTGGAGAAGATCGTCGTGGGTTTCCTCACTGCCGCAAACCGGAGCGGTTTTGCGGAGTTCATAAAAGTCGTACCCGTTTTCACTTAAGTCAAAGATTAAAAATTGACCCGCTCTCCCAAAATGCTGGTTGATTACTTTCCCGTCACTGCTGGCAACGGCCACCCGGAAGGTCATTTTTCCACCGCCTTTAACATAAAGGATATATTCAGCTTATCCATGCGAAAAGGTCTGCATGGGGCTGTCATACAACACTTCCGCCAGGTCGATCGGGGAGCCCGGGATTCCGCAGGCATCCGCCCGGCATTGCTGGCAGTGCCGAAAAACCGGAAGCCTTTTTTCGGCATCCTCCCGGGCCTGATTCAATTCTGCGCAGGAAGGCGGCCTCAAGTGCTCCATCCGGTTTTGGGGTATCAACGGGATAATATTGATTAAAGACGCGCCCAATTCCGATGTTACATGTGCCACCTCACGCATATGATGGTCATTGATCCCGGGAATAAGAACCGAGTTGACCTTTACTATAAGTCCCCGTTTGCTTGCCTGGTATATTCCCTTAAGCTGAGCCGGCAAAAGCCGGCGGGCTGCTTCCAAACCTGTCATAGACCGGCCTTTATATATAATATGAGAGCAAATCTGTTGAATAATGTTCACATCGACGGCGTTAACCGTAACGGTTATGGTCTTTACCCCGGCTTCGACGATTCGCCCGACTTTGTCTTCCAGCAAAAGACCATTGGTGCTCAGGCAGTTAATAAGATTCGGAAAACGCTCGTGGATTAACTCGAAGGCTTCCAACGCGTGATCGGTGGCCAGAGTGTCGCCCGGGCCGGCTATTCCAGCTACAGTAATATCCGGGCAAAGCTCCAAAGCCTTTTGCACCGTCGCTACGGCTTCTTGGGGGCTCAATATCCCCCGGCTGACGCCAGGCCGCTTCTCGCATTTATTGAAGCCCCGCCGGCAAAATTGGCATTGAATATTGCAGGCCGGACTTACTGGCAGATGTATTCTGCCATACTTAAAATGAGCTTCACCATTAAAGCAGGGGTGGGTTTTTACCAGATGGCTGAAAGGATGATTTTCATGACTGTTTGAGCATCCGGGCATATTAAATTCTCCTCCCTTAACCAATTAAGCTAAAGACAGATATTCTTACCATTAAAGACCTTCCACATAATAAGAAGGGAGCTAGTATCCGCCTCCAGTTTTTCTGGTCAGAGAAGACCGGGCTCTCATAGTTTAGTATTCAAATAATAATTCCAAATATTTTGGGATCATTTCTAGGGTAATCAAGCAACTGCTTTCTTTAAGGGTATGTTAAACGTTTATACAGCATCTCTATCGGCTGTATCAAGAGGTATTTATAGAGCGGCATCCTGGAATATGGCTTCGGATATATCCTGAGTGTCTTTGGCCACAAAAGCCTCGGTGTCCTCACCCTGGAGCAGATTCCTGACCTTGTGCCTTATCCAGCCAAACTCGGCTGATGAACGAACATCGCTATTATAGCGCGGCCGGGGCAGTTTAATTTCAACCACTTCCCTTATATAGCCGGGGTTGGGGGACATAACCGCTACCCGGTCCGACAAATAAATGGCTTCTTCTATACTGTGGGTTACAAATATAATGGTCTTCCCGGTTTTTTCCCATATATGAAGCAGCTCATCCTGAAGGCTTTCCCGGGTTTGAGCGTCAACTGCGGCAAAAGGTTCATCCATCAGCAATACTTCGGGATCATAAGCCAGAGCGCGGGCAATCGCGACTCTCTGTTTCATCCCCCCCGAAAGTTCATGGGGATAGCGTTCTTCAAAGCCCTGCAATTCCACTAAACTGATAAACTTATCGCTGATCGCCCTCCGTTCGCCCTTGGGCACCCCTTTTATCTCCAGGCCGAACTCAACATTATCTCTTACCGTGCGCCAGGGAAAAAGGGCGTATCCTTGCAATACGATGCCCCGATCCAGAGCCGGACCGGTGATCAGTCTTCCGTCAATATATATTTCACCCGAATCCGGGCGGGCCAGACCCGCGATCAAGTCCAGAAGGGTTGATTTTCCGCATCCGCTTGACCCTATGATGGCTAAAAATTCACCCTTTTTTACTTCAAGGTTGACATCCTGCAGAGCGACAAAACTCTTCGGCCCTTCACCGTTGTTCTTGATGGGATATATCCGGCTTACATTATGGATGGAAATTTTAGCTTCTGAATGGGAAGCCGGTTTTGCAATGGGTTCTTCCTTCGGTTTTATGCTCAATATTCCCAATTCAAATCACCTGCCTTTTTCCTACCGCCTTAAATAAGTGATCTTCCGGCATGATTAATCTGACTAAACCAATCTGATCTTTTCATGTTTTTCAACCTGAATTACCTTTCCGTCCTGAATGATAATGGTAATTGAACCAAAGCGTATTTCTTCAATCAAATTGAGCAAGTAATCCAGATCCAGGCGGGAGAGAATCAAGCGTTTGTCGTTTAGCAGCTCTTTTTCAGGGCTCATCTTTTCACCTCCTACCGGCTATTCTGGCTTGAAATTAATTTACATATATGTTTACTATGTTTTAACATAAATAATTAGAACCGGGGAGCAATAGAACCCCCCCGGTTCCCTTAGGGGGTTAGGCTTCCTGGAACAATACGGTCGACAGATATCTTTCACCGGTGTCGGGGAGCAGCACCACAATGGTTTTTCCTTTATTTTCAGGTCTTTTAGCCAGCTGGGTGCCGGCAAAAGCGGCCGCCCCGGAAGATATGCCTACCAGCAGGCCTTCGCTTTTGGACAACTGGCGGGCGGTTTCAAAGGCTTCCTCGTTCTTAACCTTGAATATTTCATCAACTACCGCCAGGTTTAAAACGTCCGGCACAAATCCCGCGCCTATTCCCTGAATTTTGTGCGGCCCGGGGGAACCGCCCGATAATACCGGGGAATCAAAGGGCTCCACGGCAACGATCTGCACGTCCGGCTTCCGGGCTTTTAAAACCTCTCCCACTCCGGTGATGGTTCCGCCGGTGCCAACTCCACTTATAAAGATGTCTACCTGACCATCAGTATCCTGCCAGACTTCCTCAGCCGTAGTAGCGCGATGAATCTCGGGATTGGCAGGATTTTTAAATTGTTGCGGTATAAACGAATGCGGGGTTTGGGCCACCAGTTCCTCGGCAGCCCGGATGGCTCCCGGCATACCGTTGGCGCCGGGGGTTAGAACCAGTTCGGCGCCTAAAGCCTTGAGCAGGTTGCGGCGTTCAATGCTCATGGTGTCAGGCATGGTCAGGATGAGCCGGTAACCCTTGGCGGCTGCCACAAAAGCCAGTGCGATGCCGGTGTTGCCGCTGGTTGGCTCGATGAGGATGGTATCTTTATCGATCAGGCCTTTGTCTTCCGCATCCTTGATCATTGAATAGCCGATGCGATCCTTTACGCTGCCGGCCGGGTTAAAATACTCCAATTTGGCAATCAGCCTGGCTTCCAACTGATGAAACTGATTGTAGTTCGTTAGCTCTAGCAACGGGGTGTTGCCTATAAGGTCGGTGAGGTTCTTCGCTATTTTAGCCATTTCATTCCCTCCAATAAGTATTAAATTATAACCAACTAATTATATTGGTTTACATGGTTAGTTTATATCATTTTCGCTGCTCATTTGTCAACAACCCTCCGAGAAAAAATATCATCAATTAAACTGCCCGGTTTAAATCCAATACAACTCGCCATAAGTGGTCTATTAAATATTCGGGTTTGATTTTGAAAAACAGCCTTGACAAAAAGACATTATCCTTTTAACATTTTTAATATAGTATTTCACTATGTTTACTTGGTATTGGCTCAACCAGATAACTGGAGGGCAGGATGCGCATAGCGGTCTTGCCTTCCTTGTTTAGATACGCCTCCTTTAGGGGAGCTTCTGTCAGATTAGTACAACATTCCGTATATTGGTGCCCATAATTTGGGCAGCTTT
>DHRK01000006.1:0-7364 GCA_002410325.1 Syntrophomonas sp. UBA5314 | reverse complement strand
ATATACGGAACGTTGTACTAGGTCAGCGCTTATGTGAAAGGAGGACGATTATGAAAACTGAACCAAAAGCAAAAAAGGTTCTTTTGGTAGGTGCGGATCATCTGGGGTCGACTCCGCGAAAGCTGTATGAAGAAGGAGTCAAAGAAATTATTCACTGGAACGGGAGAACCAATTCCACCCAGACCCGGGCGATCCCCAAGGATGTAGATTTAATAATTTTGAATCTGAATTACATAAACCACGGCCTTATGCATCTGGTTAAGAAGCAGGCCAAATCCCGGGGCATTCCTATTATTTTTAGAAAAACCGCTCTATTTCATCGAGCCGGCTAATGGCGGTATTTCTTCAAGGGGGGAGATAATTGTGCGGCATTATAATAGTACTTACGAGGGTTCTGAGGGAAGTGAACTTTACTATCAAGCATGGCTTCCGGGCAGTAATTCCCGGGCGGTCATTATTGGCGTTCATGGTCATGGTGATCACAGCGGAGGTCTGGACAGCATCATTTCTCATCTCGTTCCCCGGGGCTTTGGCTGGTACGGGCTGGACTTGCGCGGGCACGGCCGTTCCCCGGGTCGAAGAGGACATGTGGAATCCTGGTCGCAGTTTCGGGAGGATTTAAAATCATTCCTGAATCTGGTCCGGGATCGAGAAAGAGATCTGCCAGTTTTTTTACTGGGGCACAGCCTGGGCGGGCTGCTCAGCCTGGATTATGCGATCCAATACCCCGGGGATTTGCAGGGTATCATATCTATCAGTCCGGCTTTAAGTTATTCCGGATTTTCACCCGCCACGGCCGTATTCCTGCATCTGCTGGCCACTCTTAAACCGGAATACGAAATTCGGATCCAGGCTAATTACTCCAAACTCACCAGAGACGAAGGAACCGCCCGGCGCTTGTCCAGGGACACCCTGCGTCATGATTTTATCACCGCCCAACTGGGTAAAGAACTGCTAAAATCGGGAAAACGGCTTAAATCCGGTGCCCACCGTCTTCAAGTGCCCCTGTTGATGTTGTACGGAACAAATGACACGCTTACCCCCATTGAGGGAATGCAAGATTTTTACCGCTCCGCGGCCTCAGACAGCAAAGAGTGCTATGCTTACCCGGACACGCTCCATCGTCCTTTCGACGATTTGCGCCGGTCGCAGGTGCTGGAAGATATTTACTCCTGGATCAGCCGGCAGCTGGAGGGGGAGCTGTTGGCTGAGAATGAACAAGTCGGCTAGCGCCGCCTTCGGATTGAGGTTGTTATCATGGACCCTGGCCAGATGAGATGGATAGGCCCGTTATTTCCGGCCTTGTTCATCGGTTTATTCGAATTTGCACGGCATGAGTTTCTCAATGTCGTTTCCATGAACAGCGGCAACCTGTTGGTAGCGGCTTTGACGGGCATAATATTTTTCGTTTATTTTCATGGCATCTTAAGCTGGCTGCAGTCACTCAATGCTAAGCTGCAGAAAGAAAAAGAAGAATCAGCGGTTTTAAAGGAACGCGACCGCATCGCTCGTGAGCTTCACGACAGTATAGCTCAAGCTTTGTTTTTTATGAATATTAAAGCCATCGAAATAGATAATGCTTTGGAGCGGGGGTGCCAGCCGCTAACGGCAATTAAGGAACTGCGGGAAGCCATTCAATTCACCGATACGGATATACGGCAGCATATCTTTAATCTGCACAAAATTAGCCAGGATAATGTTGACTTACTTTCAGGTATTCAAGAAATCATCCGAAATTTTCAGGAGCAAAGCGAAATACCGGTGGAATTTGAATTTAAAGGTGATTCCAATAGCGGGCTGGACAATCAGAAAAAGGCTCACCTGCTCCGCATCCTTCAGGAAGTACTGTGCAATATACGAAAACATGCTGAGGCTGACCGGGTACAGGTATGTTTAATCGAAAGCAGCAACCGGCATGCGCTGACCATCAAAGACAACGGATGCGGATTCGATATGGAGCAACCCAAAAACAAAAGCTCCTCTTTTGGTCTGAAAATACTCGAAGAAAGATCCAGAACCATCGGAGCTGACTTTAGCTTGAAAAGTTGGCCCGGCCTTGGTACAACGGTATCCGTGATCTTGCATTCAAATTGAGGTGAAATAATGACCACCCGGGTGTTGGTAGTTGACGATCATCTATTGTCGCGTAAGGGCATTGCCAGCATTCTTTCCGCCCATCCCCTGTTTGAAATCGTTGGAGAAGCCACTGATGGGCGGGAAGCTATAGAAAAGGCGAAATCATTGATGCCGGATCTGATCTTGATGGATATTCGCATGCCCAATGGGGGCGGTTTATATGCGACCCGCCAGATCAAGGAAGATATGCCCTATGTAATAATTGTTATTTTAAGCGTTTCCGATGATGTGCAAGATTTTTTTGAGGCAATCAAGTATGGCGCCCAGGGCTATCTGCTTAAAAACATGGAGCCGGAGCATTGGCTGGACTATTTAGTCAGTATTGTTCAAGGGGAAGCCCCGATATCAAGAGTTTTAGCCATTAAAATACTTCAGGAATTCTCACTTCAAAAAGACGACTGGGCGGGTCATAAACTATCAGAACGGGAAAAAGAAGTTGTCCAGTTGGTAAGCCAGGGGCTCGGCAACAAAGATATCGGAGATAAGCTGCACATCAGTGAAAGTACGGTAAAAAACCATTTGCGCAATATTCTAGCCAAACTTCATCTGAAAAACCGCGTGCAGCTCGTCTCGTTTGCCTATAAAAACGGTCAAATTATCAACTAAGAGCCATAAAAATGAATATGGGAGGCCCAGCAGAGATTCGGAGCTATGCCGAGCTTCCCATGCCCTCAAACACCTCCCCCTTCTCAGCATAAAACGAGTCAATTTTCCAGCTTGAATACATGCGCATCCGCTATTCTCTGTGCATGAGAGTACATACTGGGCTGAATTTGGGCTTGGACATTTTATCCTTAAGTACTAGTTATCCTTCGAAAGTACTAGAAACAATACCGAAAATGAACCGGAGGTATACTAGGCATTTTTTTCTATCCATGATAACTTTTATTTAAGGCAATGCCAACAAAACCTACATGAATAGTTTATTTTAAAAAGGAGGGATTCTGACCGCTTTAGTGAACCAGGTTTTTAGCCATTTACGACCTTACATCCTTTTACTGGAGGCTTAGATGCGCAATACTACGCCATCTGGGCCTTACTTTTCGAAACCCTGGCATAGGCCGTCCCTACGCACCAGGACGGCCCCCCGGGGAATAAAGCATGAAACGGGTTAAAATGGGAGCCGATCAAAGTTTATAAGGAAAAAATTTAATGGGAGGTAATAATGTGAACACGGGCAAAATACGCTTATTTATTTCGGCAATAGGTTTGTTGATGATAGGATTGATTGTAGTTGCCGTTTTATATCCAAAAGATACGAGCAAGACAATATTGATCAGCGGTATGATGTGCGACAACTGCGTAAAACATGTAAAGGAGGCTCTTCTAGCTATCGATGGGGTAAAAAACGCCGATGTCGTAATTGGCCAAGCGGTTGTCACGCTTACCAGGGAAGTGAGCGATGATAGCTTGAAAGCCAGTATTGAAAGCAGCGGCAAATATAAAGTGACATCCATTTCCCTTGGCGAGGAAAAATCAAGCACGGGAGATAATAAGCCGAAAACCGATGATGCCCCTATGCACCAAAAAGATAGCATGTCATCGGCTCACCAGCCGCAAGCGGATGAAAGCAAGGGAAGATAGCAAGTGCAGCCGTCCTTTGCAGCACTTGGGCAAAGCCGCTGGAGATTACCTTTACAGCCAGCCTTGCCACCATGTTCGATGAGGCTGCTGAACAAGAACGGCCCAATCCTGTGGAATAGAGGCGGCTTTTCTTGGGTTTATTCCGCTTACAATAGGCTTAATATTTTTTATCGAGTTTAACAAAACAACCGCAGTGGAAGATAATCTATCCGAGGAGGTCGTCTAAATGGCTAAAACAGTGGGAATCGGTATCACCGGTGGCATAGCCGCTTACAAAATGGCTGATCTAGTCAGTAAATTGACAAAAGATAACCTGGATGTGGTCGTAGCAATGACTGAAGCGGCCACAAAATTTATTGCGCCTTTAACTTTTAGAACCCTAACCGGGCGAGAGGTGATCACCGACCTGTGGGCCGAACCACAGGAATACAAAGTTAAACATGTAGGTATAGCCGAGCAATTGGATATTCTGGTGATAGCTCCGGCAACGGCCAATTTTATAGCCAAAATGGCCCATGGATTGGCTGACGATTTCTTATCGACTCTGCTGGTAGCTAATACGGCGCCGCTTCTGGTGGTGCCATCCATGAATACCAATATGCTGGAAAATCCCATTGTAAAGAGCAACATCAGGATTCTGGAGGATTGCGGATACCATGTTATGGATCCCGCCAGCGGGCTTCTGGCTGTCGGTACCATAGGGAAAGGAAGGTTGCCGGATATTGAGGAAATCTATAAGGAAATCCACCAAATTTTAAATACAACCCCGAATTAGTACACGGTTACCCACCAATGGGGAGTCTTCATCTTAGAGGAGTATTTGCCTGCCATGATTGAAGCGTTATATGGGATTCAACTGGTATTTATTGAATCGCAGTTTGGTTTTCCAAGCAGTTAATTACAGCTACCAGGGCTTGTAAAGTATGCGTTCTTCTCCCCCGCAGAACTTCCGGGTAAGTTGAATCAAGTTTTCCGTTGCCGTTTTTAGACAATCAGAGCTGGTTTCCGAATTTCCCTGGATGATATAGAAGCATTCCCTGGTATCCAGCGTTACTTTGGTTTTTTCCACCTGTCTAACTTCAAGCCGGCAGATGATATCATTGTCATCGTCGATATAAGCGTACTCACCGGGTTTGACCGAATCGGGCTCCCCGCTGCCAATGGGCCAGAAGCCTTCCTGACCGCTTGTCCTTCTGAGGTGGACGTTTCCCCCGACCAATTCAACATCATGCGCCCCCAGTGAAAGCCGGCTGGTAAGCGATACCAGATTATAGATATCGACCAGCAAATTAACCCGCGTCATGTGGCCGGTTTTCAACAAAAACTTCAGAAGGTTCTCGGAAGCAGCGATATTCTTGCGATTGGAGCATCCGGCCCGTTCGTGCAATTTGCGAAAGCCCAGCAGCAAAGGATCCTTTTTTATGTCTTCGATGGATAAATGCTGCAGCACCCGCTGGGTTTCCTGCTCGAGATATCTATCGAACTCAGGGGTACTTGGCTTGTTATCAAGCCCCCGCATCACAAAGGCAGCCACCGTAAGCCCCAACTCAAGCACATTATCATCTACATCAAAAGTAATATTGTGAAAATCCATTTCAATACTCCTTGCTCATCCGGAACACCGTTAGAAATCTGCTTGGCAGGTTTTATCCGGCGGCCTTCAGTTACTGCTTCCGCTATAAAGAAATAGCTTCCGAAATCATTCTCGCCGCTCCTTATAAAGACTTTTATGCAGTCCTCTCCCCTACCCGGCTTTTTTAATTGAATTGCTGTCCGCCTTATGTATAACATTGTCGCCAAACTGCTCTTCCAACCAGCGGGAACGGTTTGAATCCCTCTCTATTATGGAAACCTCATAACCACTATTTCTCATCATACGGGTGAGATTATATATCCGTCTGAGATCATAATTTACTCTGCCTCCCCAGTTGACAATCACATGCATCGTAGATACCTCCTTAAAAACGATGAAAAGTGCTTGTTTGCACATGAACTGTTTACCGCATTTTCCCACTCCATTTTTTTACCTGAGTAACAAGTCTATTCTCAACAACCATAAATTATTCCTACGATAAGCCAAAATGCAGAACAAATTGGTTAACCAAGTATGCCTATTGTTTTACTAGTATATTGAGTGTAATTTAGATGCCGGTTTTTGTCAATGTCATCCTGCAATATTTTTTATCATTTCGTTAAAGTAAAAAGCCCCAAAGAATCGATAGTACAAGATTATGAATTGATCTTTTGCAGCAGCCAGGCCATATTCTGCCCCAGAACCTGCATGGTGTTCATCCCCTCTTCATCAGCCGCAACTTCGCCTTTTTCCCGGCCGATACCGATGTTCCAGTAGCTGGAACCGGGAACGATCATCTGACTGATCAAAAACAAATGGTTAATTGAATCCAGCGTATGAATTGCTCCTGCCCGCCTGACGGCAGATACAGCCGCTCCCACTTTTCGTTTCAGCAAATCGCCATTGCCCTTCGATACATAGCCGGCCCGGTCGATAAGCGCCTTCATTTCTGCTGTCAGGTCGGAAAAATAGGTGGGTGACCCCAGTATAATTCCATCTGCTTCAAGCATTTTATCGAAACAATTATTAAAGAAGTCATTCTTGACCGAGCAGTGTTTGTCTAAATTCTCCCTGCATTTCATGCAGGCCGTACATCCCCGGATTTTCTTTCCCGCCAGCTGGATTAATTCCGTCTCAATGCCTTCCTTTTCCAATTCGTCAAAAACCCGTCTAATTAGAATAGCGGTATTCCCATCTTTTCTAGCACTGCCATTTATGCCTACCACTTTCATTAACGCTTCCTCCCCACCATTATCTGTAAATATCATTATACTTTACTTGCATGCCCGGTATCACTAATACTTCTCATTGGAGTCAATCATTTCATTTCCCTCAATACCGCTTAAAGATCCGGCGCAGCAGTGAGCGGGGAGAAAAACTGATTGAGAAGATATCCATGAGCGGCATGAATCTCCACTCCATCAAATCCTGCTTTTTTTACCCGAACGGCGGCATCAAGAAAACTCAAAACAACCTCATTGATCTCTTTCGGTGTAAGCTCGCGCGGGAATCCGCCTCTACGCGGGTTGCTTACCTCCGACGGCCCCAACGGTACTGTACCGATAATGTCTGCGGACGCCGCACTGCCGGCATGATTAATCTGCATCACTGCTTTAGATCCGTTTTGGTGGATGACTTTGGCTAACCCGGTTAAGCCTGCTATCTTACTGTCATCAGCAACTGAAAGCTGGTTATGGCTGGCTTTTCCATCAGGCCTGATAAAGCTGTGCTCGATAATGATCAGGCCAATGTACCCTCCACTAGATTTTTCTGCATAGTAGTCGAGCATAGACGGGCTTACTTTCCCCCCGGAATCAGCTTTGGCAGTGGCCATGGGCGGCATAACCAAACGGTTAACCAGGGTTAAAGAGCCGGCCTGCAATGGTAGAAGTAAAAGAGCCATAATGACATCCTCCTTGTTGTTGCCGTCATGTTGATTTAGAGAATTCAAGCGAAGTTTCATAAAACTTACATAACAAAAAGACTCGGCATGCATAAAAAATACAAACCAAGCCTCCAGCTATTCTGGTCAACCGATAGATAAGTAATTAGGGCTTGCTAACCAAACCCC
>DHRK01000071.1 GCA_002410325.1 Syntrophomonas sp. UBA5314 | reverse complement strand
ATTAACGTTTTGCGACACGCCCTGTTTTTTCAATACCACCTCTTATACAACCATCATATTTACCTAATAGTGCTCATCTCTGAACTACATTAGGGCCTAAACGCTCCGTCAGCCAACAACTACGATTGGGGTCCTTCTCTATGAAACTAATCTCGCAGCCGCTTTTTTTCAGCATCTGGGCCAAGCTATAAATTCTATCCAAGTCGTATTTCACCCGGCCACCCCAATTAACGATTACGTGCAATTATGACACTTCCTTCTCTACCAACTGTTTCTTCTTTGTTGGGGCTTGTAGCAGTCTCTACAATAGACCGGTTTATCAGCACTAGGCTGAAAAGGTACACTTGCTTCTTTTCCACAAGTAGCGCAAACGGCTAAATACATCTGACGACTAGATTGACCGTAACTTCCCCCGCCACGGTTCTCTCTTGATTGTGCCCTACGTGCAGAACGGCATTCCGGGCAACGACCGGGCTCATTGGTAAAGCCTTTCTCTGCATAGAACTCCTGTTCTGAAGCAGTGAAAGCAAAACCACTTCCACAATCTTTACAAGTTAAGATTTTGTCAGAAAACATAAAAACGACCTCCTAGTATTTTTGCCAATATCAAGGGAATATTCTGTCAACTATTACTCCCCCAACTTGAAGCAATCGAGAAGGTCAGCTTTATCCGCAAGTTATTAGACTAGAGACAGTGTAACTGATAGTTACCGAAAAAGCAAATGCAATCATTCTTATTGGCCTGTTCTGCCGATATAACAATATATTTAGAATTAATAAAAATGCTGGTTGCAGCAAAAGCGAACGGCAGAAATATAATAAGGCTTCCTGTCTTTCAAGGAAGCCCTTTATTTTGCCTTTTTAAATGTAATGTGTGTCCAATTTAGATGCAGGCTATTTGTGGCTTGGAAAAAACTATTCTCAAAAACAAATTTATTAAATCCTCTTCTGAATCTCCAATCAATGATTATAATGAAGGACTGTTCTACGATTGCGGTTCGTTCTGCCCCAGCTCTTCAGGCGCCATCTCCGGCGCCAGGACTAGAACAAAATCTCTAATCGCTTTTGCGCTGTTCAGCGCCTGCCTCATATCCTGTTCCTCCAGCATTAGCTCCATCGGATACCTTGGCTGAACACCATAGGCTGTCAGGTCGGAGCATTGGTCGGCTATATCTTTAAAGGTATCGGACAAATTTGAGCAGAGTTTGCACAATTCATTCAAATCATGTATCTTTGGTGGATTTATATCGTACAGAACAAGATACCCCTTAAGATATTTCTCAGCCGATTGCTGGGAGAGATAGCAGATAATTTCTATAGGAACAGGATTCATATTGAGCAAATACCCTGCACTGCTTAAATCCATTTCCGCAAGTCTTTGCCACTCTTGTGCACGTGTCCGGCTATCCATATAGCACCACCCCCTCTTGAGCTATTTGCCGCTCAATGGTGGGGGTTGATTTACGCTGATTAAACTTATCTTTTTTGCTGACAATCACATCCACTGGCATTGTCTTTTTATCCCGAATTGCTTTGTGAATCAGTCTCATTGCGTCAATTTCTCGAATGTCTGCATTCTCCGGCATTACTACAAAAAGATCCAAGTCTGAATCAACATGCGGTGTACCGTTAGCATAGGAGCCGAACAGGAATATTTGCTCCACAGGAACGGTCTCCACTATGATATCTTTAAGGATGTTCAACTCATCCTGTATTCGTTTTTCCATATCGGCACCTCCGTCTATTTTTTAGCATATCCCATTAGATTCAGTATTACCACCTAGCTTAGATATACTTGTTATACCATAATTTTTGGAAAAAAGGCGAGGATTTTATGTTCCTCTTTTTGCGAAGAACACCTTGATCACTGCGTAGCGTATAAGAGTGATGCAAAATATTCCATGATGGGAGTATGTCCGATGCTGCCAATATTGGGGCGGCCATGCCGCATTCAAAAAGGGCTGACACCACCCCCATCCCGAATTTGAAATAAGCCCTGCTTCATTTCCTTCGGGGTATAGACCATTTCGTAAGGGAACTTGCTTAAAAACGGTCTGCGGCCTCTTTTTTTCCTGCAAATTTCTTTTCGACGACACCAATGAGTTCTTCAATAACAAATGAGGACAAGATTAACTTGTGCTTTTCGGCGATAGCCCTCATCAGTTCATTTATCCGGCCATTTGGAAACAGGATAGCCGAAATAAGGATGTTGGTAGTTTTTAAGCCGGAAAGTCGAGTAAACAGAGGCCTTCCGCACACAGTTCCTCGCAGTAAATTTTATGCAAAGCCGTTTATAGAAAATTTCGGTTTTGGGATTTGCATCCTCTTCCCAAGCATGGTTGAAGCTTCCCCACTTGTAGCTTTTACGCTGACTACGCCTGTTAAGCCAGCAATATATATTCTAGCAGTTCTACTGCCTTTACATTCCGAGTTTGGGGCTGCCCATTACCTCGATCATTATGAGCGCGCCGAGTCTGAAACCATGAATAAAATTTTCTTCCGCCGTTACGTTGTTGAGCGAGGATTGTGCATTGGTAAAGTCAAGAAACAGGCCTTTTTCCGTACCGTTGAGGAGAACAAGCAGCTTTTCTTCATTGTCCGCTATGGTTTGCATAGCCTTACCGTATTCCGAATCCTTGTCAAAACTTCCGATATTCAAGTCGATATTACTGTAAAACAAGTCCTTCAGTATGGTCATTCTGATTCAGCTCCTTTCAGATAATGCAAATACCTTGAAAGAAAGCCTTGCACATGATAGAATATTTGTGCAATTTGCCTTTTAGGTAGTTGCGTGGGGGAAGTGGCGTGATTCTTGTTGGGATGGCGCCGCTTCCTTTCATTTTTTCTGGAGATCCTCATACAGCACATGGACACCTTTTCTTAAAACATCAGAGCGCGTTGTATTGAGCATTTCCTTGCAATACTCGATTTTTTCAATGGTTTCCTTATCGGCTCTTAACTTAAGCATAGTGTCCAATGGTTTTTCGGGATGAGGACCTGGCTTTTTATGTGCCTTAATGAGCATCACCTCCTAATTTGTGGGCACAGGTTGTCAAGTATATTATGCATATAAAGCTATAAATGAAACGGTTCTTTCAATCATAGGCTGTTCATTATTCATTCCCGCTCCCGCAACTTGTCAAGGCCGAGCGATCCAGTTCTACACTCATCCCGCTTTTTCCTTACTTCCTCTGACCATACGTAAAACTGGCGTTGCGTCATAGTGGTCGTGTTCAAGTCCGGTTTTCAGCATTTCCTGCCGCCCTACCCTCAACCGGAACAAGGTTCGGATTGGATTTCTATGCAGTAGTGGTGATTGTAGATATTTTGATTTAGGCTGATTGTAGTCAGTATAATACTGTTACAAAGTTGCCCTATGTTAATTCGGTTTTCATTTTGTGGTTTGCTGTAAATATCAATAAGGTCCATAACCCACCGCACTTTTGAATTGCCGCTTGGTAACAGGCAGCTAACCGGCAACCTGGTTAGATTGTTTTTCTTAGCATCTCGTATTAATGATCCATATTCATATACCAGAAAAATAAAAATTCCGGAATTTAGGCCTTTTTAAATGGAATGTATGTTTAATCTAGATACACGCTTTTGAGAACCCAACTGAGTTTCTTTAAGCTTACCATTATATGGATGATGCAAGGCATTTAAATACGTAAGGATTTCGGCCTTCATTTCTCTATGCATTCTAATAGCAAATTGTGGCCTTCAATTCAGGAGATCGGTTATTCGTTTTTTTATTTCTTCGTCGACTTCACATCTCTGCAACCATAACAAACATTCAGTTATAGAATATGGGAGTTTCGCTCCATTTTCTTTCCAATCGTTCAATACGTTCAGCGCCATGTTGCGGCAACCCATTACAGGAGAATGCAAAGCTGCCTTTTTTTAAGTACCCGAGTATCCCGATCAAACTTAGAAAAGTCTTGGGCGATCCACATTTCTCGGTCGGCAACAACATAAAAACGAGCGGGAGGTTTTTGAGCATCCTGAAACCAAAAGAATTGAGCCAAAGTAACAAACTGGGATAAACCTTGATTCTCAAATGTTGCCAACAAGACAGAATAACGACTGGTATCCCGCAAGGAATCTGGCTGCCCAGTTCCTTCGGAAGTCCTTTTCTGCCCAAAAGAACCCCTGACATAGGAAGTTACAGAACGTTCTTTAGCGCTTGAGTCAGCCGCTTTGTTGTAGGCAACTTTCCTGGGTGGGACCAAAAGTGTCGCCAAAGCGTCGACCAGGGTTGATTTTCCTGAACCGACATCACCGGTTAAAAGCGAAGTTTCCCCCTGAGGTGAAAAAAGCCAGACTCTATCATGAAAAGTACCCCAATTCATCCGAATAACTCATATTCACAATCCCCCCCTGCTCCTAAACCCGGCTGAAAATGACTTTAGCCATCCTTGCTGCTCGCTTTTTCCCATCTTCATCTGTCCAGGATACTTCCTCTAGATCGTCAGGATAAAAAGTGGCTTGGTTACTCTCACTGGCAATGACAAGATAATTAACTAACTCGCTAAGGCCTAACTTTAGGGGATAATGCTCAATTACTTGGGATAGCGCAATCCTATCCTGGGTTTGTAGTATATACCCGATTTGGTCTTTCAATTTTTCTTTATCAACATAAAAAGGAAATAAATCAGCAAGAAGCATTTCAGCGTGATCAAAATATGATGGCCGAGGGCCAGAATGGGATAGATGAATTGGTTAATGAGGTGGCCACTTGGGGAGAAGGCGGAATTTGGGAAATGGACGTTATAGAACAAACTTCAACAACCTATTTTTTTAACGTTTTCCGCTGTCCCTATTATGAGAAATATCGAGAATTGGGATTAGATGAATTCGGCGTAGAATTCTCCTGCTGTCGTGATGAACCTTTTGCCAGAGGATTTAATCCCCAACTCAAATTAGTGCGGACCCAAACCATTATGGAAGGTGCTGATTATTGCGATTTTCGGTATTATTTGCTTTCCAAATGATTGTTGAATGGTAGGGAATACATTCAAGCCCCTTCAACTATCGCCACTCTGTTTCCGATTGACTAGAATTTATAATAATATGGTCCGAAAACTGCACGTCTTAAACTAATTTCCATTTAATACGGTATCGCTACCAATATAACTATTGATAGTATTATAACATTATTGTTATAATACTATCACTAATTGGTGATAATATTCATATAAATAATGAGGTGGGGATTTGGACCGCACTGAATATAATCTAATATTTTATGAAGATACTAGAGGATACAGTGAAACCTATGAATTTATTGAATTACTCCAGGATAAAGCCATACAAGGAGATAAAACAAGCAAAACACTTATTAACTCTATATTTCGTAAATTGGACCATTTAAAGCGAAACGGAACCCGTGACGGTTTACCAGATTTTGAGTTCTTTTCCGGTAGAAAATATCCTTTATGTCAAATAAGGGTTAAACATCCTACAGGTTTCTTCAGATTCTTTATTTGTATTTGGAATCAAGACACCTATGTTATACTGAATTATTTTGCAAAAAAGCAAAACAAGACACCTAAAAGCGAAATTGAGCGAGCGGAACGTTTAATGGCAGACTTTATTGAGCGAAATGGAGGTAAAGTCACATGAAATCTTGGAAAGACTTCGAAAAAATTGTACAGTCAGTAAACTCACAAGAAGAGTTTAAAAAATTAAAGAACTCTTCGTTTTTTGCCTCTGAGCTTATTAATGCTAGACTTAAAAGGAATTTAACACAAGCTGAATTAGCTAAATTGTGCGGTATGAAACAATCAGCTATTGCACGAATCGAAAATGGTACTCTCCCCAGAATAGATACTGTGTTCAGAATTGCAGAAGCATTGGATACTGAAATTAGTTTCTTTAATTCTCCAGTTATTGATACTAATAATCAGGTTGTCAGTAATCTCGAAGATAGGATTGCTAAATTAGAAATGCAAATATTAGAATTAACCGAAAAGATTGCCGAGTTAGTAAAAGAAACAAAATCCAGAAACCAGGTTAATATTACCATCAATAAATCTGAACATTTATACAATAATTATCCTCTAAATGAAACTACTAAAGATTCAGTAATCCCGCTGCATGATTACCCTCAACGAAAACCAATGCAAAGGGAGAATGTTTTTAAAGGGGGGTTGCTTAGTGGAAGCAAGATTTAATCAACAAAAGCTCGTAGAATTATGCCAATGGTTTAACTCGTTGGATAAAGATGTTCAGATTAATATAATTGATTGGTTAACAGACAAAGAGGAGAATCTATCATTTTCGCCTGAAGAATCGGATAAGTTTGAATCGCTAACAAACTCAATTACAGAATTAATAGTCCAAACCAATGCCGAAATAAACACTGTTGAGAAAGAGCTTATTAACGCGGGATTAGATAAAATAGTTGCTATAGCTTTAATAGATTTTTGTGCTCCTCTGGCCAGCCCATACCTAGACGCAAAGATTTTATCAAAAATGAAAAAAACTAACCTCAAGAAAACAGTTGCCTTTATTTTAGAGCATGTAATTCTATATAATGATTTTCAACGGCAAAATTTATCTGATTTCGTATCTCTTACAGGATTTAAAGACGCAAAATCTTCATATAGGGTTTTCGTATTCCTTAAGCATCATTATGAAGCAGTTGCCCGGAGGCAAATTAGCATTAATAGTCTTACTGATATTCTTTTACAAGAATTTGATTTGCGCCAGGAACTTGTTAAGGAAATCGTTAGTCCCATTAGCGAAAACCTATTAAATATGAGTATATCCCTGGTATTTAGGGAACTTGAAGCTATTAATGAAAATATTAGTGAGCTTACCGACCGTCTAGATTCTATTGCTAAACTCTAACTCAAGTTTGCGGGTTTGGGGCAAAATCCAGTATACGGAAGGCTATAAGTGGTAAACCATACCATTACAGATAGTGTAGTGGTACGTTTGCACTCATTCCCCGGAAACACCTTTTATTCCGAGTGTCTTTAATTAAAACCCGCAAACTTGAGATAAAGTCCTTGATGGCAAATTTAAGCAACAAAAAAACCACTCCTCTTTTGGTAATTTTTTAACCAAAACAGAGTGATCGCTGGTCTGATAATCTGGTCGCAGGATTACCACTATGTTCGTAAAACCCCGAAAAATAGAGAATGGTCGGAGTGACTGGATTTGAACCAGCGGCCTCTACGTCCCCAACGTAGCGCTCATACCAAACTGAGCTACACCCCGACGCAAAGAATATTTTATAATAGAACTCTATATTAGTCAAGAAGTTCCGAAATATTTAGCTTTCTATCTTGTGTCAGCGTCTGATGACGGCGTTTATAGAGCAGCGTTTTTTAAAAGCCTCCCAAAAAGCAGTGGTTTGGCGTCCCGGTTTTCAATCACTTTTATCTTTCATCATTTTGGTTTTGTAAATTCTTATTCCTTCCCCAATCAGGACGCCGATAAAGCCAATAGCGATTATGACAGCAAGGATTTTTAGAATAGTTTTAGTTCCTTCCATTTTTGTTCACCATTCTTCCTTTTAATCTCCAATGCATACTGTTGACTGACAACTTTATATCCCTGGCCCAACCAGGTTGACGATTATAGAAGTATCCTTTCGCATGCAAGCTTAAAACTCCTACCTGAGGCAAATTATACCACCTTTCGTAATCATATCGACTAGAAGAACTGATTTCAGTAGAATTTATAAGGAAGAAGGAAAATGATTTCGGGGAAGCTCAAGCTAGATGGGGGCGCTCCGGTAATCAGTTTGTGAGGGTTTTTATGGCGTACTCCAGGCATCTTGAGACCAAAACATTGGATACCATGTTAGAGATATATTGTCATGATAAGCACGGCAGCCAATCTGGAGAGTTGTGCGCTGAATGCGCCGGGTTGTCCCAATACGCCCGGCAGCGCATTGAAAAGTGCTTTTATGGAGATAGGAAGCCGGTATGCTCAAAGTGCCGGAAGCACTGCTACAAAAAGGACATGCGCGAATCCATAAAGCAGGTAATGCGCTATTCCGGGCCCAAGATGCTCTGGCACAGTCCCCTGTTGTCTTTGCGCTATTTTTACCGCAAGCGGTTTAAAAGCAAGGTGGATTAGATTAGCTGAGGTTCAACCTGATCTTTTCCATCAGGCCCCAGTACATGACGTCTTCGAGATTGTTGTACATATTTTCCACCGAAGTAATGCCATCCGCTTCCTTGGCCATCCACCAGTAGTAATAATGGTTGCGCGACTTGTATTTCTTAATCAGGGAGAGCTCACCGGTCCCCTTTCCACTCGCTATGGCATCAGCCACTTCTTCCGGCAGATCCTCGCGGATTATCCGGCACTGGCCGGGATGAATCTTGGGCAGATCGGCTTCATTGTCGACATAGGTTTTGACGTAGGCCCCGCCTTCCACGGCGTTCTGCTTGATCATTTCCAGGTCGATGCGGTCTTCGTATTTAAAAAACCCATAGGCTATGGAGGTCATCAGCATAAACCCGCTTCTCGCCATCAGCTGGTTTATTTCCTTTACTACACCGAGCAGAGCCTGCAGTTCATCTACTTTGGATGCTCCGGAATTCCGGGTGAAGAGCACCCCGCAGTCGGAAATAAAGAATCCGTCGATTCTTATCTTTTTCGAGACCTGTTTCTTTAAAGTCTTATATCCCCCTGAATAAAAGGCATCCAGGGCCTCCAAGGCCTTTCCGCTGCGCATCATTTTCCGAAATCCCGCTATGTCGGTATAGGCCATGAAGGTGTCGCCTTCGAAACTCTTTATAGCCATACGGCACCTCCAGCAAGTATTTTAAAACAATTTTAACATTACGTTCTCTGATGGAAAGACATACGATTTTTACTGAACCTGGGCCGGCTGGTTTTTTTGTTCATTGCTTACCGCCAGGTAGATGCCCAGGAGGATGAGGGCTCCGCCGGACAGCTGATACCAGAGCAAGGCTTCTTTGAATATCAGGTAGCCCAGGATGCTGGCTCCCACCGATTCTCCCAGAATAGACACCGATACCAGCGGCGCCTTGACGTATTTCAGAGCCCAGTTGAACACCGCGTGCCCGCCTATTCCCGGGCCCAGGGCCATCAGAAAGAATAATACCCAGTCCATGGGCCGATACCCGGAGAGGGCCAGCCCCATGCCCAGGGTTGTGGCCAGGAGGACCAGGGAAGCAACCCCGCTGACGATGAAGGTGTAGGTCATGGTATCGACCCGGGCCCTGATGTGGCGGCCGGTTATGTAGTATACGGCTATAAAGGCCCCGCTGACCAGGGCCAGCATATCCCCCGCCAAACGCCCGTGCTGCAAGTCCCCGGTGGCCACCAGGCAGGAGCCGGCCACAGCTATGGCGATGCCGGCCGTCACCGCCCGGTTGACTTTTTCATGGAGAAATAGCAGTGAAAAGGCCAGAACAAAGATGACCTGCAGATTGGTAAAAAGAACCGAACTTGAAATGCTGGTATAGCTCAAAGAGCTTATCCAGGAAGCCAGATGAAGCGCCAGAAAAACTCCGGCAATGCACATGAATAGAAAGTCCCTTTTAGACAGGGCTGTTACTTTTTCGGGGAGCGCTACTCCTCCCCCCAATCCGGCTATCCCGGTAGTCATGATGAGGCGATAGAGGGCTATGATAAGAGCCGGGGCGCTGCAGAACCTGATCATTATTGAGGAGGTGGACATACAGAGCACGGCAAAGAATATGGCCAGGTAGACGGGGAAGGCTTTCATTGTTCAACGCCCAGATAGGACTGGATAACCAGCGGGTTGTTTTTCACTTCTTCCGGGCTGCCTTCCGCGATCTTGCGGCCATAGTCAAGCACCGCGATCCGCTCGCAGGTATTCATAACCAGCTGCATATCATGTTCAACCAGCAGGATGGTTAAATGCATTTCATCCCGCATATGCTGAATAAGGCCCATTAATTCCACCTTTTCCGTGCTGTTCATACCGGCCGCCGGCTCGTCCAAAAGCAGCAAGGAAGGCCTCCCGGCCAGGGCGCGGGCTATCTCCAAACGCCGCTGTTCGCCATAGGCGAGGCTGCCCGCGTATTCCAGGCGTTTTTCATAAAGACCCATCATGTCCAGCAAGTCTTTCACCCCATAGGAGGATTGTTCATCGTCATGATGGGCATAAGAGCGCCTGAACAGGCGCGATAAAATGCTTTCGTTCCATCCGGTGGCCACCTTCACGTTATCTTCAACCGAAAGGCGGTTAAACAGACGGATGTTTTGAAAGGTGCGGCCGATGCCCAGCCGGGCCACCCGGTAAGAAGTCAGGCCGTCCAGTTTCCGGTCTCTGAAAACGATCCTTCCTTCGGTCGGATTATAAATACCGGTAATAAGGTTAAACAGGGTGGTTTTACCGGCGCCGTTGGGACCGATGATCCCGTATATGGTCTTCTCTTCAACGCTGAGATCAACCCCGTCCAGAGCCCGCAGGCCTCCAAATTCCTGGCTGACCCCTTCCAGCATCAGGACTCGCATGTCTTTACCTCTTTCTTGCTCCAGCGCTTTTTCAGATCATAGAGGCGCATGTCGCCCAGCAGGCCATTGGGGCGGAATATCATCAAAAGCACCAGCAAGCCGCCGTAGAAGAGCATGCGATAGTCCGCCACGACCCGCAGCATCTCCGGGAGAGCGGTAAGGATGCAGGCGCCCAGTATGGTTCCCGGTATGCTGCCCAGGCCGCCCAATACCACCATATTCAACATTTCAATGGAGCGGCTGAAGTCAAAATCCTGGGGGCTGATAAAATACATGTAGTGGGCATAGAGAGCACCGCCCAGCCCGCCCAAAAAAGCGCCTATGACAAAGGACCCTACTTTCAGGCTGGTGGTGTTGATGCCGCAGGCGGCGGCCGCTATCTCGTTTTCCCGCAGGGCATAAAAAGCCCTGCCCAGCCGGGATCGGAGCAGCCAGGTAGTCAGGCATATCACCGCCACGGTAATGATAAATACCAGGGTAAATCCTGTCTCCTTAGGAATTCCCGATAAACCCACCGCTTTTCCGCCCGGTTCGAAATTCAGGAAGAACACCCGCACGATTTCCGCAAAACCGATGGTGACAATGGCCAGGTAGTCGCCTTCCAAACGCAGGGCGGGCAGGCCGATAAGGAAGCCGAAAGCCGCCGCCACCAGGGCCCCGGCTAAAAGGGCCAGCCAAAACGGCGCCCCCAGCTTCAAGGTGAGGATCGCCGACGCGTAGGCCCCCAGGCTCATAAAACCGGCATGGCCCATGGAAAGCTGTCCGGTCACACCGGTGGTGATGTTTAAGCCCAGGACCATGATTATATTAATCCCCAGAAGGATGATGATCCGCAGGTAATATGGGTCTATCCACTCGCTGATTAGTTGATCCAATTGCGTTTCACCTACACTTTTTTACTCAGTTTACGCCCCAAAATACCCTGGGGACGCACGATTAAGACCAGGATCAATATGCCAAAGGCAATGGCGTCCTTAAAGGATGAGGAGATATAAGCCACCCCCATTATTTCCAGAACGCCCAGGGTGATGCCGCCCAGCATGGCGCCGGGAATCGATCCTATGCCTCCGAAAACGGCGGCGGCAAAGGCCTTCAACCCGGCCATAGTGCCCATATAGGGCCACACCGCGTTGTAGTAAATGCCCACCATGACTCCCCCGGCAGCGGCCAGGGCGGAACCGATGGCGAAGGTAAAGGATATAATGCGGTTCACGTTTATGCCCATCAGGGAAGCGGCTTCCAGGTCCTGCGAGCAGGCCCGCATGGCTTTGCCCACCTTGGTTTTTTGCACCAGCAAATGCAGGCCGATCATGAGCAGGGCGGATACCACCAGCATGACTACCTGCATGGAAGACACCATAACGGGGCCTATCTGATAGGACTGAAGATCGATGACCGGAGGATAGCGGCGGTTGTTTACCCCGGCCAGTAAAGCCATGAGGGTGGAGAGAAAAATCGACATGCCCAGGGCGCTGATCAGGGGTGAAAGGCGGGATGATTTGCCGCGCAACGGTCGATACGCCAGGCGCTCCACCAGCATCCCCAGCACCATACATGAGGCGACAGCGCCCAGCAGGGCAATCCCGATGTTCACACCGGCGCTTACCAGAACGAGTCCGACAAAGGCTCCCACCATATAGATTTCGCCGTGGGCAAAATTTATGAGCTGGATGATTCCATAAACCATCGTATACCCCAGGGCAATCAAAGCATAACTGCTGCCCAGGGTGAGTCCATTCAGCAACTGCTGCCAGAACATAAGCCACTTCCTCTATCGCTTTTTAAGCCATACATCAACGCGGCCCAGATTTTTTCATCACGCTCCTGCGTTGATCTATGGCTTGAATAAACGGGTTACCCTGGCGGTGGGTTGGCCATCCGCCAGGGCGATATTTCTTATTGAGGCGTGCTGGTCGGCACTTTATCGACCAGAACCGGGAACTTGCCTCCCTTTACGGTTACCAGGAAGACCGGGGTCTTGAAGGGCTCACGGTTGGGCTGGAAGGTGGTTTTGCCCGATACACCCGGATAATCCGTTAACTTGGCCAATTCCGCTTTAAATACTTTGGGATCGGAGCTCTTGGCCTTTTCCATGGCCTGGGCGATGATCATGACCGCGTCGTAGTACTGAGCCGAGAACATATCCGGATCTTCGTTGTACTTGGCCCGGTATGCCTTAACAAAGGCATCGGTTTCCGGAGTGGGTTGATCAGCCGAAAACCCGCAATACAATATGACCTTTTCTTCGACTGCGCTGCCGCCTATCTTGGCCAGGTCGCTCCCGTAGAGTCCGTCTCCGCCTACCATGGGAATATTGAGGCCTTGACTTTGCGCTGCAAGCATGAACAGGGCCGCTTCTTTGTAATAACCGGTAAAGACGATCACATCCGGGTTGGCCTGCTTTATGTTGGTCACCTGGGCCGTAAAATCGGTTTCGCCTTCATTTATGGATTCCTCTTTGACTATATTACCCCCTTTGGCCTGGATGGCGGTCTTGAAGACCGGGGTCAAAGCGGTGCTGTAGCCTATGTTTCCGGTAGTTACGATAGCCATGTTTTTCCAGTTCTTGGTTTTGATCATCCAATCCACCACCGAAGGAGCGGCATATTGATCCAGCAGGGTGTTACGGAACACATAATCCCCTATTTCAACGACATCCGTGCCGGTGGCTCCCGCTGAAAAGATCACGATCTGGTTTTTCTGGGCGATATCGGCTGCTATCTTGGTCAGGCCGGTAGCCGGGTCGCCGATCATGGCTGACACTTTATCAACCGTGGCGTACTTGGTGGCGATGTTGGCGATCTCGCGATTGTCGCCCTTATTGTCTTCGTAAATGCCTTCTACTTGTTTACCCAGTATGCCGCCTTTGGCGTTCAGTTCTTCAATAGCCATCTTCATACCCTTTTCACCGGGTATGCCATAGTTGGCATTATTTACTGATTTGGAACCCAAAAATCCGAGTTTGATAGTGTCACTCGCCTCGCCGCCGGTCTTGCTCTTGCTGCATCCGGGAACCAGGGCGGCCAGCATAGTCAAACACAATACAACCGCTAAAAGCCGATATTTTTTCATTCTCGACACAACCTCCTGTTCTTCGATGGGTTAGACCTTTTTCGCCTCCTTCATACATAATGTGCCGGATTAAGTATTCCGCACGATTTGCTTAAATTCCTGCAAATCATTCTGCTACAAATAACCGCATTTGTAAGGCTATAGAAATGCCCGTGCTTCGTTTATGCCGCTATTTGCGACAGTTTTGGGCGAGGCAGGGAAACGGCAAATAGTTTGCGAATATATAAAAGTAGGCGGGAAAGCCAAGGCAGGCAGTACTTATTATTGCCATATATGGAGGTAGGTTGCAACTGTGCTTCAAATCAAAGAGATAGATGTTTTTTACGGTGTAATACAGGCTTTAAAAAGAGTGTCCATGGAGGTTGAGGAGGGCTCTATCGCCACCGTTATCGGGGCCAATGGAGCCGGTAAAACCACCACGCTTAAAACCATCTCCGGACTGCTCCGTCCGCGCAGCGGGTCTATATTATTTAAAGGACAGGAAATATCGCGCTTGAGGCCTGACAAAATAGTGAATCTGGGCATTTCCCAGGTACCGGAAGGGCGCCGGGTATTTCCCGAGTTAACCGTCCTGGAAAATCTGGAGATGGGCGCCTACCTGCGCAAAGACAAAAAAGCGATCGCCCAGGATATAGACAGCGTTTTCGACCGCCTGCCCCGGCTGAAGGAGAGAGTCCGTCAGATGGCGGGAACTCTCTCCGGCGGGGAACAGCAGATGCTGGCCATTGGCCGCGCCCTGATGTCCCGGCCGCAGCTTCTCATCATGGATGAGCCGTCCATGGGCTTGGCGCCGCTTCTGGTTAAAGACATTTTTGATATTATCCAGGAGATAAACAGCCAGGGCACCACCATCCTGCTGGTGGAGCAAAACGCCCGCCTGGCTCTGTCCATCGCCCACCAGGCGTACGTTATGGAAACCGGTGAAATCGTGCTGTCCGGGCTGCCCGAGCAGTTGATAAACAGTGAGGACGTTAAAAAAGCCTATCTGGGAGCTTAACGGAGGTGTAATGATTTGAAAGTTAAGGACCGCATGTCAAAAAACGTGGTGACCATTTCCCTGGACGGCAGCATAAACGAAGCATTTCGGCTGATGAAGGAAAAGAATATCCGCCGTCTCCCGGTTATGGATAAAGAGCGCCTGGCGGGTATCATAACCTTGAGCGATCTTAATAAGGCCGCACCTTCGCAGGCCACCACCCTCAGCATTTTTGAACTGAATTACCTGCTGGCCAAGACCAGGGTAAAAGACGTTTTTTCTCCCGAAAAAGAACTGCATACGGTCAGCCCGGAAGATTATATCGAGGTAGCCGCCAAATTGATGCTGGCCCAGCAGGTCAGCGGTTTGCCGGTGGTGGATGACGACAGGCTGGTGGGCATAGTAACCGAAACCGATCTGTTTCGCGCCCTGATTGATATTCTGGGGGTAAAACGTCCCCACACCCGCATTGATGCCCTGATTGCCGACGGACCGGGAGGCCTGGCCGAGATCACCGGTATTATGGCCGTCCGGGGGATCAACATAATAAATACGGTAATGTACTATGAGCCCGCCCTTGATAAATACAAAATCCAGCTGCGCATTGAAGAACTTGATTATGGCCCGGTGGTAGAGGAACTTAAGGCTAAAAACTATGAAATAGAGTCAGTAATAGCCAGTCCGGATAACGACTGACAATCGATTGAAACAATGAGCATTCTCGTTTGAGGATGCTTTTTTTATTTTCGTGGAATACTTTTAGTGTTGAATGCTTGAAAGGAGCAATGGATATGGAACCGCTGTTTATTGTTGAAATATTTAAAAGCGGGCAGGATCGATTAAGCCGCTTTAAAATGAGCAACGGCCAGGTATACGGCTACGCACAGGTTATCGACCTGGTGGAGTCAGGCCGGGTAAAAAACGTAGAGGTACGACAGCTGGAGGATGGCTCCAAGCACCTCTATTACAACCCTGATACCATGACGGCCAACGATCTGTATAATGTGCCGGAAAACCTGTATGAATAAATCAGTGCCCGCTATTCTTCGATAAATCCGGTTTTGGTTGCCACCCAGTACAGAGCGGCGACTACCAGCATAATCAGGATCAAGATAGCGATAAATTCCAGAATCAAAGGGGCCAAAGCCAGTATTAGCACAAAGGTCACTATCAGTGATGCCACGGTAATTGACCAGCCGACCACCGGATTATGGTGGTAAAGCCTGCGGTATTTCTCTTTTATAAAATAGAAGAAGTCCATGGTTTTTGCCTCCCCTGTAAACGGCCCATTTTGTTCTATATACAAAGAGTTATTTATTATATTCGCGTGCTGTTAAAAACGTTCCCACCGTCATCCGTTTTTTTACTTAACAACAATGAAGCAGTTGAAGAAGGAGGCCAATATGCGGGAAAGTTCTGTTATTGAAGCAGTTAAAAAGGACAAAAAGGGTGTGGTCACCCATTTCATGATGAGCAACGGCCAGGTTTATGACTATGCCACCGCCCTGCGCATGGCGGAAACCGGTCAACTGGCCAATGTCGAGGTCAAGGAACAGAATGGGCGTAAATTTTTGCACAATACCTCGGGAAACAACAAGTATTCCAATCCTGAAGATTTTCCCCTGTTTGATTAAAGTACAAGCTTGCTGCCGGTTTGCACCGACCTTTTACAACAAACACTTCCCGGCTACTAGTACTCTGTTAACTCTAATTCTTGTATAAATCGTCGAGGAAAATTTTTGTAGGACAAGGCGGAGGAATGAGTAATACTGGGCGGATTGCGATTGACGACAACGCAGTTATGCGAAAATTTAACCGACGAGTAATACAATAATTAGAGTTG
>DHRK01000048.1:17594-23598 GCA_002410325.1 Syntrophomonas sp. UBA5314 | reverse complement strand
ACCCGGTTTGTAGAAAAGTGGTTCACCTCCAGTTAAACAAGCTGGGAATTACCGTAGATCAGGTCCGCAACGGCGAAGAAGCGGTAAAGGCAGCTATTAAAGAAAACTATGCCCTGATACTGATGGACTGCCATATGCCGGTAATGGATGGATTTACAGCGGCCCGGGCTATTCGGGCCGCCGAACTGGAACAGGACGGCCACATTCCCATCGTGGCTATGACCGCATGTTCTTTAGAAAAAGACCGCGAACTATGTGCGGCCGCAGGAATGGATGATTACTTGAGTAAACCATTCAATTCCCAGCAATTGCGCAACCTGATTAAGCACTGGCTTCCCGGAATTGATATTTAACCCAAGGCTAAAAGAAGGCGTCAGAATACAGTTCATATGGCTGTCAATGGACAGGAAGCCCTGATCTGCTGGGCCAGGCAAAGGCGAGAATACCCCCATACCCAAAATATCCTCATCGGCTTACCTCCGACGGTCACTTTTATTTTTTATGAATGATGCACCCAAACTGTATTAAATATGAGTCAGCGTATATACTATTTTCAAAATTGACATCGGAGGTCGGCTGTTTGGAAAACAACCACAATGTTTGGATGCCAAAAACCAACCTGATCGGGATGGGGGTTGTTAAGGAGCTTGCCAATGAGCTGTTGTCCTGGAAGCTCAGCAAGGCGTTAATAGTAACCGATCACAACATGATTAAACTGGGCTATGTTGAAAATGTTGAAAAGATCTTAAAAAGCCTTTTTATAACTTATGATATATTCGATGGGGTAAAGCACCCTAACCCCACCGTCTCTTTTGTGGAGGATGGCCTGGGCTATTGCGACCAGAGTGTAATGGATATTCAAAAAGACTACAATTTCGTTATTTCCATTGGCGGTGGAACCAATCATGATTGCGCCAAAGCCATAGCCACAGTTGCTACAAACGAGGGTTCCATTATCGATTACGAGGGGTGGAATAAGGTCACCAAACTGCCTATTCCCCAGGTAGCCATCAATACAACCGCCGGATCAGGCGCTGAAATAACCATGTCCGCAGTCATCACCGATGAAACGAGGAAGGTCAAGATGACCATTTCTTCCCCGATGATGACCCCCTATATATCCGTGAATGACCCCCTTTTTATGACCTCCCTGCCCCGGGACGTAACTGCCGGTTCAGGTATGGATGTAGCCTCCCACGCGATGGAAGCCTATGTGTCCATTGAAGCCTCCCCAATAAGTGACGCACTTGCTCTGGGGGCTTTGGAGATGGTTGTTCAATACCTTCCCCGGGCCTATGACAACGGCAACGACCTGGAAGCCCGGGAGAAAATGATGTTTGCCAGTATTATGGCGGCCACCGCTTTTAATACAGCCGGTTTAGGTTTCGGTCATGCGATGGCCCACCAAATAGGAGGATTCTATGGCGCAACAACTCACGGAAATAATATGGCCGTTTTACTTCCCCATATTTTGGAATTCAACGCTCCCGCCATTCCTGACGAACGCATAAGCAGGATGTGTCAGGCCCTGCACAAAAAGGCGGCCGGCAAGGCCCAAGGGGTAGAAGTTATTGCCGGAGCTATTACCGATCTGGCCTCTAACCTGGGCATTCCAAGTGGCTTAAAAGAAATTGGCGTAAGTCCTGAAGATATAGAAGAGCTGTCACAAAATGCCATAAAAGACATCGTTGGTTTCAATAATCCTCGCAAACCCACCTTGGAGGACACCATTAATTTATACCGGGCGGCAATGTAAGCTATTTTTCTTCTTCGTTTTCTTCGTCCCTGCGGGGCAGTTGTTTTTGAGCCGGCTGCAGTTCATAAGCTGGGGCCTTGCGTTCGGCCCAGGCGTTTTCCTGCCACATCTGATACAGATACAACAGAAGCGACAGGGCAGTGACGATGAGGAATAAACTCCACCGGCTGGTATAAAGATCTTTTATCCCCCGGTTGGCCAGCCAGGGGGTAAAAAGAAAGGCAAAGCCGAGGTTGAATACGGCGTCGACAGCCATATAGCGCCAGAAGCGGCCATAGGTATACTTGAAAACCCAGATGGCTACCACCGGAGCCAGTCCGTAAATATAGGACAGGGTTTGATTCAGAGGGAAGGTCGTCTCTCGAATTTGCCATAAATTCAGGCGTATTCCAGCCTCCATGACGATAGAAGTGACCACCATGGTAAAAAGGGCCAGGGGCATAAAGCGCCGGATCTCATCTTTCTTTAATAAAAAGAGGCTGAACCAGGGCAAGATCAGGATGGACCATACAATTACTTGATTGCTCATAAACAACTCCTCAAGCTTTTGGTATATTTTTACCGCTTCATTCGGGTTTAATTCCCCTCCGTCGAGGTTCTTGGGAAAAGCAAGTGAGGGGCGGGATAGACGAAGTTCCCTAGTCGAAATCATATTTGTTGATGTGATATTATTGTGATATAAGGAAAATTATAAGTGGGGAGGATGATTTATGAAGATCAGTGCCAGAAACCAATTGAAAGGCGTCGTGAAAAATATTTCAATCGGCGCTGTCAATACCGAGGTTGTTATTGAATTGCCCGGCGGAGTTGAACTGGTTTCTATTATTACTAAAACATCGGCAGAAGCATTGGGTTTAGCTCCCGGAAAGGAAGTATATGCGGTAGTTAAAGCTACCAGTGTCATGGTAGCGGTAGATCACTAATTATTGCTATAGAGTTACGGCTTAACAAACCGGTGAGCTTATACAAGTATCGACTGATGCTTTTATAAGCTCCTTTTATTTCATAAGAAGGGCAACGGTCTTAGTAAACCTTCAATAATAATAGCTCTGCCGGGTTTAAATCCGGTTAAAATTATCTATAAGAGAAGTGAATGGATAAAGCCAAGCAAGGAGCGCTTTAATGCATCCAATGATTCACAAAAAGAGGGCCTTCTATTACACGTCCGGCTCCCAGGAGAAGGTCTATCCCCTGGAAGCGAATATCTTTAACCTTACAGCTGACCTCCTTCCCTGCGATTATGAAAAGACCCTCCAGGCCTGCCAGTCAGGATGTAATTCATATCGATTCAATGGGGGCTGCCCGCCCTATTCGCCGACCTACCGAACCTTATCAGCTCACTATGCCTATGCCCTGGTTCTCTACTACAAGCTGTACCTGCGGGATTTCCCGGTGAGGCCGGAGACGGGCCAAGCTTACATGAATTGGACATTTACGGAATCATTTATGCCCCGGTTGCTGCTGAATACGCTGTATTCTCTGGCCAGGAGGCTGGCCGGCTATGTATTGAGCAGCGGCCATTGTATCGGCTGTAAGAAATGCAACTTTCAGGGGGAGATAAAGATCTGCCGGAAGCCGGACCGGCGCACTTACTCCCTGGAAGCAGTCGGGGTGAATATCGTAGAAATGATGGCAAAGTACTCCGATTCTCCGCTGATATGGCTGGACCAAGAGTCGGATAACCGGATCCCGGACTACCAGCTGCGAGTGGGTGCCGTCCTGCACAACACCCCGCTGACCTGGGAAGAGCAGGAAGCACTGTTCGGCAGTATTTTTCGACGGAACCTGCGAAAAAGCGGCCCGGGGCAAACCAAATCCGGAGGAAGGATTTCTCGATAATAGGCGTTTAGCGCCGCTATATGAGCGTTAGGCTTGTAATTCCAAACACTCCGGGATATTATGATATAATCTAGATTAGACTAAAAAAAGGCCCATAATCAGCCATTCATGCGCATAGCAGGAATGGCTAGTATTGAGAAAAGGGCTTTAATTGGCCAGTTGAAGTAGAGCGGCCGGGGGGAGGAGACTTTCATTATCAACAAGTTTAAGGAATCACTGCGGGATAAAAACAGCTTCTCCGTTACCTGGGAACTGGTTCCCGGCCGGGGGGCCCGTGAAAAAGCCCAGGAAGAAGTCATCAAAGCCGCCGAACAAGCCGCCCGGGATGGATGGGTACACGCCTTGACCCTCACCGATAATCCGGGTGGAAGGCCGGCCATGTCGGCAGCCTACCTGGGGATGGAAATATTAAAGCTGGGCATTGAGCCGCTGGTTCATTTCACCTGCAAAGATAAAAACCGCAACCAGATCGAATCAGAATTATACGCTATGGATAGGGCCGGGGTCCGAAACCTTCTGGTAATGACCGGAGACTATCCGGCCAGCGGATTCAAAGGCCGCCCGCAGCCGGTTTTTGATCTGGACCCGGTTCATGTATTGGAGCTGGCTTCCGGTATGAACCAGGGACTGCCTGGCAGTGATGCCCAAAGAACCACCCATAAGCCCGGCGATTTTTGGGCCGGGGCGGTGGTGTCGCCCTTTAAGGCAACTGAAGCCGAACTAATGGCGCAATATTATAAATTGAAGAAGAAGATCGATGCGGGCGCCAGGTTTGTCGTAACCCAGCTCGGTTATGACGCCCGAAAGTTTCATGAAGTATTACAATTTGTCAAAGATTATAGACCGGATATGCCGGTAGTAGGGAATATTTACATTCTGCCCTATGGAGCGGGCAAGATGATGAACGCCAACCAGCTGCCGGGATGCGTGGTAACCGACCGCCTGCTGAATGATCTGGACCGGGAAAGGACCGCTGAAGATAAAGGACTTCAGGCCCGGCTGCTCAGGGCCGCTAAAATGTACGCCTTTATGAAGGGCATGGGCTTTGATGGAGTACACCTGGGAGGCCACAATATTAAATATGAGCAGGTCCGGTATATTATTGAAAAAGGGGAAGAATTCAGCGCTGACTGGGTTAATTTTCTACCAGAATTCGAATATCCTCAGGACAACGGATTTTATTACTATCACCGTGATGAACAAATCGGTTTAAATACCGGCGAGCCGGTGAATCGTGCCCAACTTGCCCCGGAACTGCCGGTAGGATTCAATCAGCGCCTGATGCGTTTCATGCACCACCTGTTTTTCACTCCGGATAAAAAGTTGTTCCCTTTAATGCAGCGTCTCTACAGCAAAAAAGATCCCCGGAAGTATGGGATTGAACATATGCTCAAAGTGATAGGAAACGACTGTAAAGACTGCGGGGATTGTGCCCTGTTCGATTTGGCTTATATCTGCCCCATGTCGGGGTGCCCCAAGAAACAGCGCAACGGCCCTTGTGGAGGGAGCTTCAACGGCTGGTGTGAGATCTATCCCGGGGAAAGGAAATGCCTCTGGGTAAAGGCCTACGCGGCGCTTAAAGCATATAGGCAAGAATCCGAATTGGATAACCGGGTATTACCGCCCCCCAACTGGGACCTGTATCAGAGCTCTGCCTGGTATAACTACTACACCGGTCAGGACCACTCGGCTTTAAATAATAAGGACCGCAGGCTAAAATGAGGTTCATGTAATATATAATGAAAGTAAGCAGGACCATTAAACCTTTTTAGCAGGTTTTAGGCCTGTATTTCAAGCGGGGGGTGGGGAAATGTTCAAGAATATTCTGATTCCCGTTGACGGGTCTGACTACTCCTATAACGCTGTCCAGGCCGGTGCGGCCATTGCTGAGAAGTTTGGCGGGCGTATCCAGTTCCTGCACGTGATCGATCTATCGGCCCTGGCATCCTACAGCATGGGCGGAGCCATGCTTCCAACGCTGAGTGACACTATGATTGCCGAATGGCAGAGAAATGGGGAAGAGATTCTACAGACCGTTAAATCCATGCTCGGAGCAGACGCGGATACCCACCGGTATGAACTGGTATGGGGAAGTCCGGCCCAGGTAATTGCCGAAAAGGCCGCCCAGGGATGTAATTTGATAGTGATGGGCAGCAGGGGCAAGGGTGCTATCAGTGAATTTTTTCTAGGAAGTGTCAGCCATCGCATAAGCCACACCGTAAATTGTCCGGTGCTTTTGGTGAAAGATATAGAATGATAAGTTATTCTTGATTAAACGGCCGGCCTTCAGGGAGTGAATCTAAGAGAATGGCAAAGAATGCGTAAGATTGTTTAAAACAATCGGCTTATATTCGAAAATACCGCGATCGGTACGAAAAAAGCAAATAATATAAAGCAACTGGTAAAGAA
>DHRK01000048.1:14796-17335 GCA_002410325.1 Syntrophomonas sp. UBA5314 | reverse complement strand
GGGGCTGTCCAATAATGTGGTTTTTGCGGTAATATTTAACTAGTACTCTGTTAACTCTAATTCTTGCATTACTCGTCGGTTAAATTTTCGCATGCCTGCGTTGTCGTCAATCACAATACGGCCAGTATTACTCATTCCTTGACGCCCAAGGACGGGCTAATGCGGCGGTGCCAGGACGGCAAGGAGCCGCCCGCCTTGTCCTACAAAAATTTTCCTCGACGATTTATACAAGAATTAGAGTTAACAGAGTACTAGAAATTTAACATTTTCCTGGGGATTTGAGCGGAATGAAGTAAAAAAGGGGGCAGTAGCCGCAGTCGCTTGATAATCATTAATGTCTATAAGTTCCTGCACCTGTAGGGGAGGTTTAATAATGAGTCTGATTTATCTCGCAATTTATTTCCTGGGTTTCGTGTTGCTGGTATTGTTGATCTGGCTCTCCAACTTCATCGTGGTCATAGGTGGAACCCAGCTCGGTGTGGTGGAAAGAAAATATATCGGGCGGGAGCTTCCCCGCGACCGGGTTATTGCTCAAAAAGGCGAAGTAGGTGTACAGGCGCGAACTATCGGACCGGGTATCCACATATTTTTTCCCTTCCTATATTCTGTAAGCAAACAAAACTTTATCGTCATTCAAGAGGATGTCATAGGCTTGGCAGAGGCTATTGACGGTGCCCCGCTGGAAGCGGGCCGGATCTTTGGACGATCCGTTCAAGGTCATAACTACTATCAGGATGCGGAAGCTTTTTTGCGAAACGGGGGGCAAAAAGGACCCCAGGTCGATTACATTCCGCCCGGGACCTACCGGATAAATACTTGCCTGTTCAAGATAACCCTGGTGCCGGCTTTGAATATTCCAGAGAATGCCATAGGCATTGTCGAAGCGAATGACGGTGAACCGATTCCGGCCGGCAATATATTTGGGCGCTCCGTCCCCGGCCACAACTTTTATCAGCATGGGGAGGTATTCCTGCAAAATGAAGGACAGAAGGGCCCCCAAACCGATTATATACCTCCGGGAACCTATCGTATCAATACCAAGCTCTTTAAAGTGACTCTGGAGCCGATCACCAGCATACCGCAAGGTTTTGTGGGTGTGGTTACGGCCACCGACGGTCAACCGATAGATGCGGGACGCCTTTTGGCCAGGTCGGTGGGCGGACATAATAACTACCAGGATGGAACCAGCTTTTTGCGCAACGGCGGCCAAAAAGGGCCGCAGCTGGATATACTTTTGCCGGGTAAATATCGCATCAACCAGAGGATGTTCCAGGTTGCCCAATTCCCAGCGGTGGTAATCGACTCGGGAAGTGTTGGTTTGGTTACCGCTCGCGACGGTGAACCCCTGCCGGCCAACGAACTGATAGCCGATTCGGTTGCCGGTCATGACAGCTATCAGAAGGGGGCGGCTTTCCTGGAGAGCAAGGGGCAAAGAGGTCCCCAGTTGGATGTTCTGCCACCAGGCACCTATTATATAAACCCATATATGTTTTCGGTGGACCTCGATGCTGCGGCGGTGGTCAACCAGGGGGAAGTGGCCGTAGTCATTTCCAACGTGGGCAAGAGACCCGGCCGGAGCGCTGCGGTGGGAGACCCCGATCTGAGCGGGGAAAGGATGGAATCCTATGTAGTAGAAAAGGGATTTCGCGGCATCCAACTGGATGTAGTGGGCCCGGGAACCTACTATATCAACAAGCGGGCCCATATACCGATCATTGTAAAGACCACCAACATCACCATAGACTGGGACGATGAAGCCGCCGCCAATGCCTTTAATCCCTTGAACGTCACCTCCAAAGACGGCTTTATTATAAAAGTGGGAGTCAAAGTCGTCATAAGGGTTCAACCAGAGCAGGCCCCCTACATGGTGGCCCGGATAGGCAGCATTGACAACCTGGTCATGAACGTCATTCATCCGCTGATTGACAGCAGTTTCCGGAACCAGGCATCATCAACCGAGGCGATGAAATTCTTACAGGACCGCCATGAACAGCAAGAAAAAGCCTTGGAAAGAGTGCGGCAGGAATTGGAGAAATACCATGTTGAGGTCTTGAGCGTGCTTATCTGCCAGATTCAGATCCCGGAGGACCTTATGGAAACGCAGACCAACAAGGTCATTGCCGCCCAGCAGCAGGATATGTACGCTCAGCAGAGGGAAGCCGAAGTCAAACGCATCGACATGGAACGTACCCGGGCCCAGGCCAATAAACAAGGCGAAATCGTTGCGGCTGAAGTGGGCGTTAAGGTGGCCGAACAGGATAAGATCAAAACGATCACCATTGCCGAGGGAAATTCCAGCCGGGTCAAACTGGAAGGGGTAGGTGAAGCCGAAAAGATCCTGGCCATAGGAAAAGCCACCGCCGAAGCCTACCAGCGGACCAGGGAAGCCATCGGCCCGGACAGCGTAGCCATGATTGAATTGATGAAGCTGATATCAAGCGGCAGCGTAAAGATTACCCCCGATATCGTCGCCGGAAGCGACAACGCTTCATTGGTAAACGTATTGCTGGCCAAGATGTTGAAAAAGGATAATATAGCG
>DHRK01000048.1:13180-14413 GCA_002410325.1 Syntrophomonas sp. UBA5314 | reverse complement strand
ATTGCTTCCTGCTCGGTAAAGATAGCAGAAGAATCGCCTGACGGGCCAATATAAACGATGCGGTTAACGCCGTCCCAGCTTACTTCTTCGCCCAGGGCCATAGCGATAAAGGCGGCCGGAACCATGGTCCTCCCGGAGTAAATAAAAGGAGCCACGTCCATCTCTTCAACTATGTCGTTTACGCTTGCGAGGCGGTTGCCTATCTGTAATACTATAACGTCAGTATCGCGCCGGCCCCATACCTCTTGATAAACCGGATCCCAGGAAACCTGAGCGCCTAGAGCGGTAAAAATGGGGCTCATGGGGACGAAAGTGCGGCCACCGACAATCATGGGAGGAACATCGCTATACAAGGTAGTTCCATAGACCACGATCTCTATTGATGATGCGGCCTGGATGGGAGCTGCGGGAATGATGCATAAGGGCACTAAAAGTGCGGCGGCAAGCAGTACGGCCAACAACGAAAACGAAGATGCCTTTCTCATATTCATGACTCCCTTCATCTGTTTTTTAAGAATCGCAGGGCTATATAACCAACGGAATGATTGGGGAAATAAGCGGGGAGCATCTCAACTCCCCGTTTTCGAACCAAGCTAGCTTATTGATATATTTTGTTTAATCCTCTCTCTTTTCCTCGGAAGAGGTTTCTTCCGGGGTCCAAACAAACTTGTCACCGCAGAAGGGAACAAAGACCAGCTTGCTCTGTCCCAGTTCAATAACATCGAAGGCTTTCAGTTCCAAGGGGGTTATCACTTCTTCATCGTTTAAATAGGCCAGCCCCCGCGACTCACCGGGATAGATCCGGAAGATGTTCTGCTTCGGATTATAGCTGACTATGGCATGATTATCGCGGGAGACGCTCTCATCACCGGTTATCGCGATATCCATTTTCTCTGAACGACCGATGAAATTGCGTTCGCTGTGGATGCGAAAATCCTTGCCGCGATCCGGGCCGACTACACAGACCAGCCACCCTACCACCGGATCAATCCCCATTTTTTTGTGGAACATGCCTACGGTTTTGCCTTCCCCACCACCGGCCGCCTCGGCCGGGCGTCCCCCTGCGTCGCTGGGCCGTTTGGCCACCGTCTTTTGAAAATCAATGTCCAGGTTCTGCACACCGCAATGGGGGCAGGAACTGTGTTTGGAGGCATCATAATAGTGCCCGTTGTCACACCTGGTAAGTTGCATCATTTGCCCTCCCATCTAGTACTCTGTCAACCCTAATTCTAT
>DHRK01000048.1:0-12922 GCA_002410325.1 Syntrophomonas sp. UBA5314 | reverse complement strand
GATCAAGATATCATGACCGCCACAGCTGAATAATTATCGTTTCCTGGCTTGGCTGCTTTAAGCAGACGTTGGTGCATACGTTCCAACCATTTGCTGGAGGAACCTGCTTTGTGCAGATCTTGCTGCATCTCGTCCTCCAGCACCCATTCCCAGAACCCGTCGCTGCACAATAAAAAGGCATCACCCCTGCTTACCGCCACCGTTTTTGCGGCCAGTTCGACGCGGGGCGGGTTTTCACTGCCCAGCGCCTGTAACAGGCGGTTGCGGTCTTCGTGAAAGCGGATCTGTTCATAGCTTATCTCTCCCGCGCGCACCAGGGCTTGCGGAACACTCTGATCCAAGGTGTAATCTGACAGAATCCCGTTTCTAAAAAAATAGAGGCGGGAGTCTCCCACATGGGCCCAACGCGCCTGCTGCCCGTCGCTAACCAAAAGTATTACCGTTGTCCGCATGGCCCTATACTTGGGATTGCTTTTCTGCAAGCGAACAACTTCACCCTGGGCCCCATTAATGTATGAACTTAAAAGTTCGTCGCTCATTCCGGGACGACTTTTAAAGAGCGATTCGATGGCGTGAATAGCAGCCTGGGAGGCTACATCTCCTGCCCCGTGTCCTCCCAGGCCATCAGCCACCGCAAAGCAACCCCAGGGAGGCTGGCTGAAAATGGCGTAACTGTCTTCATTCACTTTTTTACCGCCAACCTTGGAAATGCCGGCTGCATCAAATTTCATAGCAATTAACCTACCTTAACCTCAAAGACATGTTTGGGATCGGACACGTAGAAACGATCACCGGGTTTCAAGGTTACCGGTTTACCCTGCTCCAACTTCTGGTTGGAGGACAGGAAGGTTCCGTTGGAAGAGAAGTCTTCCAGGGTAAAGGTATTGCTTGCTTCATCGTAACGAAGCGTACAATGCTTGCGGCTGACATCGGTTTCGGACTGCGGGAAAACCACCTGGCAAAGGCGCGGATCGCGACCGATGGTAACCGAACCCGTGCTGAAATCGACTTCCTGTCCGGCGAACTGACCGGAGACTCCTTTAAGGGACGCTTTAGATTTGGCCTGGGTCTTCGGCATCGGAGTGGTAACCGGAGCGGCTGCCGCAGTCGGCGGAGTAAAGTTTTGAACCGGAGGAACCGGGGCTACGGCCGGACCTGCAGCTACCGGGGCGGCCTTCTTCTTGCTGGCCATTACCACAACCGCTACGATGATAGCCAGTGCGGCGACTCCACCGATGCCCAGGTATAAAGGCATATTATTGGAAGCAGCTTTGCTGGAAGTGGGGACGGCTGTGGTGGCACTGGTTCCAGGAGCGCTGCCGCCGCCGGCAGAATCCGTGGGACCACCCGCCCCACCGGCGGCTGTACCGGTCGAACCCTGTCCCGTGCCCAGCTGCTGAGACTGGCCACTGCCGGCATCAGCTTTTTTCAGAGGAATTCCGCGGCTGTCCATGACGTCGGTCATATAATCGATAAACACCGAGCCGTTGATGTTGTCTTTATTTCTCATTTTAAAGGTATTGATGCCGATAACGTTTCCGTTTTTATCAATCAAAGGACCACCCGAGTTACCGGGGTTAATCGGAGCGTCGATCTGGTACACGTTGGTTCCGTTCCAGGTGGATTTTTTGCTTATAACACCCTTGGTTATGGTAACGTCCTTGGCGTAGGAAGTCAGCCAGTCAGCAACGTCTCCGCCCGGGAAACCGAGAGTATAGATGTCCTGTCCGGCCTGAACCATATTCTGATCGCCTATAGCCAGTGGCGGTATCTGATAAAGGGGCTGGCGCAGCTGCAGGATGGCCACATCGGAGTTCGGCAGAACCTGGAATACATCTGCGGGCAGCAGGTCGTCAGCGGAGCGGAAAATGCAGACCCCATAGAGGTTGGGTGCAACAACATGGTAGTTGGTGACCACAAATTTGATCGGTTCACTGGCGCCAATCGCGAAACCGGTTCCCAATGCTATGGGGTTGCCCCGGTCATCAAAGGTGACAATGCGAACAATGCTCTTGGTATAATTTTGAATGTTGCCTCCGGCTTCATCAGCCGTAGCGGGAGCCGGGCACGAGAACTGAACCAGGAAAAAAAGCAAGAGCATAATATTGGTCAATAGGGTTCTTTTTCTCATATTAGATTCTCCTTTTTTTGAATTTAAGAAGCCAGTTCACAAGCAAGAATGGCTATAGTGACATTGTCTTGATAGGGGTGGTTTTTTAACAATGTCAAGTTCAAAAGAAGTTCCGCAGCCTCCGGTGCGGGTAAAGAAAGGGCTTTTAGCATTTCTTCCTCACTGAGGACACCATGCAAGCCGTCACTGCATAGTAAGATTCGATCCCCGGCCTTTAGAGGCAGGGCCTGCTCGCTATAGTCTACTTCCCTCAAATAGTCCATACCTATGTAGGAAGTCAATGCGTGCCTCTCGGGATGGTTGTCGGCTTCTTCCTGACTGATAGCGCCCTGCTCCACCTGGGACTGCAGTTCATTGCCATAGTTGTGATCGCAGTTGAGCTGCTTTAAAGTTCCTTCGCGGAACAGGTAAATCCGGCTGTCGCCGATGGAAATCCAAAAGAGTTCGTCAAGATCAACTACCGCAGCTACTAGAGTAGTGCCAGTATTCCAGGCTAGGTTGGCGCGGCTAGCCATATCGAAAACGGCTGCATTGGCAACCTGGGCGGCTCGTAACAATTCGTCGTTAATGGTTTCTTCGGTAGTTTTACTACAGTATTCCACTAAAAAGGTGCGAACGGCCAGGTCGCTGCTTTCGCGGCCCATCATGAGGCCGCCCATTCCATCCGCCAAAACGGCTACAATACCGACGCGAGCAACGAGCTCTCGATTTTCCATATCGGAAAAAAGAAAAGCATCCTGCTGCTCCTCGCGGGAGCCTATGTTTTGCGCGCTTCCCGGAATAATATTCAGCCTGCCATTTACCTGGGCATAGACTGTTTGAGACGACTTTTCAGCAGATGGGGGATTATTTTTTTTAAATAGACCGAAAATGAAGATCACTCCCAGAAGACGGATTCCTACGAATAGTCAGTGCCAACCTATCGGGATGCGCCAGGACCGATGTCTTGGGACCGCCCTGGCGAAATGACATTGCACCTCCCTCCTGCAGCTACGAGGTTTTCAGGCTCCTCTTGAAAAGAGCTTAAAATTTAAGGGTACTTGAAGATATACCGTCAATATATCAAGTGCTGGTTAAATTCGCCTCGTTTTCATCAAATTCCTTCTTTAATATCAATTTGGCGACAGTGTATCCGAGGTTGTAATAAACTGAACCCCGGGCGCAATCCTGGGATATAAAGCCTACTTTTATTTTATAAATGAAGAGCTGACCTGTGACTAAAAGGCTAGAGAGAGGATAAATAAGAAATTGGATCTTGATTGGAATGAATTACAGTTCGGTTTCACCTAATAGTGACACGATCGTCCAACGACCATTCTTATTTTCAACCAACCAGACGTCTCGGAAATGATGTTTGGTCTGGTCATCAAAGGTCAATTGCACCTCAGCCGTGATCCTTACCTGGTTGGAAGTAACACTCTGTATATCAGTTATACGGTACGACAGGCTGTAATCTGATGAGGTGAACTGGAAATCCGTCCATTGCCCCACAGCCTCTCCGCTTAGAAGTGGATTAAGAGCCTGGGAATCTTTCTTCGCGACACTGTCGTAAAAGTCTTTAATAACTTTTTCCGGACCAGAGGCTGGGAACTGGTTGGAAGTGTTAGAAGAAATAGAATTAGTGGCAACACTGGCCTGATTGGGGTTGGACGGTTCTTCAGACTGATAATAGTATACGCCGATTATAATAAGGAAAACACAAATAATTCCGGCCGCAGCGAATAGAATTATATTTCTGTTACCGAGGACAACGCCTGCTTGAGGAGTGGGCGGCAAATGTTGCCTTTCAACCGGTGCGGCCGATTGAATTTTTGGCTGAGGGGCAGAAAAAACCTGGGAAATCGAAAGCAATGGTTTTGATGGTTGGGGCTCAACCTGCACCGGTTGCGGTGCCGGGTAAGATACCGGTGCAGCACTTTGAGTCAACCCGGCGTACAAAGCCTGTTGAAATTCGGCTATGGTCTGAAAGCGGTGCTCGGCCTTTACAGCCAGCCCCTTCATTAAGGCGGCCTCACCGGCGGGGGAAATAAACACGCCCAGCTGGGAGGGCGTATATATAGGTTCTCCACTCATTCGATCCAGTGGCTCCGGAGGAGTTTTACCGCACAGCATCAGATACATAGTGGCGGCCACCGCATAAACATCGGTCCAGGGGCCTTGACGCCCCTTGCTGCGGTATTGTTCCTCAGGAGCGTAGCCCGGTTTTAAAATAACCGAAAGGCTTTTACTCTGCTCGCCCAATGCCTGGCGGGCGGCTCCAAAATCCAGTATTTTGACGATGCCGGTATCGGTGATGAAGATGTTATCGGGGCTGATGTCACGGTGTAGAATGCCGTAAGCATGAACTTGCTTGAGGCCTTCCATAACCGGAGATAGGATTTGGAAGGCGCTGGCGAAATCGAGGGCGGTGCCTCTTCGGTTGAGATAGTCTTTAAGGGTCATGCCTTCCAGGTAGTTCATCACCAGGTAGGCGGTGCCGTTTTCTCTAAAAAAATCACGTACTGACACGATATTGGGGTGGCCTTCCAAGCGGGCCAGGGTTTTGGCCTCGTCAAGGAACTTTTCCAGCCCCTTGGCAAAGTAGTTGCGGGCTTCGCCGGAATAAGGCGTAATAGTCATATCTCCGGTACTGCGTCCGGCAAATTCGCGGGGCAGGTATTCTTTGATGGCCAGTTTAATTCCTAAATCCAGATCCCAGCCCAGATAGGTAACTCCAAAACCGCCCTGTCCCAGCACCCTGCCCAGGAGGTATTTACCCCGAAGAATGGTCTGAACAGGCAGATAAAATGGAGAATTGGGCTGGGTGCCATTCCTCCATCCGCAATAGGGGCAGGTTTCGTCTGAGGTCTTTTCACTGAAACAGCTCGGGCAAAGCCTGCTGATCTGCACTATGCAAACCTCCATCTTGATATTCCTGCTCCTATTTTGACATAGGCCAGGCTGCTTCGACAAGCTGATCTCAGCAGTTTATATCCACTGCGTAAAAAGCAAAAAATTCCCAGCAGCAAAAAGGATTAAACCCTGGTAGTATTAGGGATGAAAGTCATTTCCGGGCGCTTGCCAAGGAAGAAAAAAGATTGTACAATATACTGACTAATGCAACCAGATATAAGTTTTGCCGTGCTAGATGGGGAATTAGCGGTGCCCTGTAACCTGCAACCCGCTACAGCAGGGTCGAATTCCTGAGCTGAGGGTCTATCTTGTGGGGTCTGGCTTGAATAAGTGGCGTTGAAATTCGGGTCCCGCGCAATGGGACATTCTGAACCGTGTCAGGTCCGGAAGGAAGCAGCACTAAGGAATCAATCCCGTGTGCCGCGGGGCAGCCTGGATGGAGCTAACTGTTTAAGTAACGCCCGGAAGGTATTCTCGAAGCCAGGTGCACGGCAATTATTTATTATTAACAGAGTACTAGGTACTGAAAAAGGGACGTGACCTTCTGGAAAAAGGGGAGGGCCGTCCTTTTATCTTAATTATTGCAGGAAATATCGGCACTATTTGCCGAATACTAAACCAGGCTGACAGCCTATCGATTCAACAGCCAGTCAAGGGGGGTTATGATAAATGGCTTACCTCGCGCTATACCGGGCCTGGCGTCCGCGAACCTTTGAAGAAGTAGTAGGACAGGAGAGTATCGTCAAAGCGCTCCAAAACGCAGTGACTGACAATAAAATTGCCCATGCCTACCTTTTTTCCGGACCCCGGGGAACCGGCAAAACCAGCATGGCCAAAATTATTGCCAAAGCGCTGAATTGTGAACAGCCGGCGGCCGGTGAACCCTGCAACCAGTGCTCTTCCTGCCGCGATATAAACCAGGGTAGCTTCATGGATGTGATCGAAATTGACGCCGCCTCCAACCGGGGGATCGATGAAATAAGAGATCTGCGGGAAAAAGTCCGCATTGCTCCAGCTCAGGGCAAGACCAAAGTGTACATCATCGACGAGGTTCATATGCTCACCACCGAAGCATTTAACGCCCTGCTCAAAACTATTGAAGAACCCCCGCCAGCAGTGGTCTTCATACTTGCCACTACCGAATTGCAGAAGATTCCAGCCACCATTCGATCACGCTGCCAGTCTTTTAACTTCAGGCGTTTAACCACCGAAGAAATAGCCGAGCGCCTGCAGCAGGTTGCCGGCAGCCAGGGTATTGAGCTGGAGGAAGCAGCCGGGGGTCTGATCGCCCGGCGGGCCAACGGAGGGCTGCGAGACGCCTTGAGTATACTGGACCAGGTCCAGGCCTACCGGGGCGGCCGGATAAGCAAACAAGATGTAATTGACACGCTGGGGCTAGTCGACGACTTATTTCTAGCGGAATTGGTGGACGCCGCCCTGAAGGGTGATGCCGGCGTCCTGGTGGAAAAGCTAAACCAGGCCTTGATGCAGGGAAAAGAGGCCGGGCAAATAGCCCGGGAAGCCGGCTATTATTTGCGCGATCTGCTCCTTTTTTCCCAGTTGGGCAAACAGGCCGGCCTGCAGATAGCCAGCCAGGAGGCCCTGGTTTACCTGGAGGAACAGAAAAAGCAGGTTAAAACCAGCCAGTTGATTGAGGCCCTGCGCATCATGATGGAGGCTGCCGACCGCCTGCGGTTCAGTGAAGGCAACAAAATCCTTTTGGAGATCGCTTTCTTACAAATGGCCAACCTGTTTCATTTCCAAAAGGCCAAACCGGCGGAAGAAAAACCGGTTCAGACATCCCGGTCACCCCGCCCGGGACCGGATAAAAAAGAAAGAGAGCAGGGGAAAGACCAACTCTGGACCTACCTGCTGGCCGGGGTCAAGGAACAAAAGATTCCGACCCATGCCCTGCTGTCCCAGGGTAAACTGCTCGGCCTGCGGGAAGATATATTATATGTAGGTTTTCGCAAAGGCTACAAATTTCATAAAGAACGCTTGGAGGAAAAAGGAAACCGTGATATCGTAGAGAACGTACTAAAGCAGATTCTCAAAAGGGAAGTAAAGCTGGAGTTGATTTTCTTAGACGAAGAACAGCATAATGATATCATCGTCCGAAAAGCGAAAGAATTATTTGGCGAAGATATCGTCGAGATTATCGAATAAGGAGGCACGTTAAATGAAGTTCAACCCCGGGGCGGGAGCCTCAATGAGTAAAATGATGAAGGAAGCTAAAAAAGTTCAGGAACGGATTACCCAGATGCAGGAAGAACTAAAAACCCGGGAAGTTGAGGTATCATCGGGTGGAGGCGCGGTGACTGTAAAAGTAAACGGCAAGCAAGAACTGCTCAGCATCAAGATCCGGCCTGAAGCAGTCGATCCGGAGGACGTGGAGATGCTGGAAGACCTGGTCTTAACAGCGGTCAACGAAGCTATTCGCCAGAGCCAGGACATGGTTTCATCGGAAATGAGCAAGATCACCGGGGGATTCAATATTCCCGGCCTATAAACCGTTTTTCTGAAAGGAAGATATGCTTATGAGGCTGGCCAGGCCTCTGGAAAATTTGATCGATCACCTGGCGAAGCTGCCCAGCATCGGGCCAAAGACAGCACAACGCCTGGCTCTTTACATCCTCCGCCTGCCGGCCGAAGAAGCCCGCCAGTTGGCCCGGGCGATTGTGGAAGTTCAGCAAAAGATAAAACCCTGCTCCCAGTGCGGCTTCCTGACCGAGTTTGATCCCTGTGTAATATGCCAGGATCACGACCGGGACAACCAAATCCTCTGTATAGTCGAAGAAAGCAGCAATGTAATCGCCATTGAAAAGAGCGGGTTTAGAGGGCGCTATTTTGTTTTAAACAAACCTTCCAGCCTGCTTGAAGGCAGCGGACTGGAAGAGCTGGACGGTCAGGCGCTGGAGACCTATCTCTCCGGCGGGGAGTTTAAAGAGGTCATCATGGCCCTCAATCCCGACATAGACGGTGAAATTATGGCCCGCTACCTGGCGGCCATCATACAGGCCAAAGGAATAAAAATAACCCGTTTAGCCCATGGCCTGCCGGTGGGTGGAGACATCGAATTTACTGATGAAATTACCCTGCGCCGGGCCATAGAAGGAAGACGAGAATTATAGCATAAAATTTCCATCTCAAACATATATTTCAAGTAGGCTTGAATATATGCAGGGGGTGGAGTATGAATTTTAAATCTTTGATCATTAAAGTCAGCAGTCTGATTAAACCGGTGGATGAGCCGGCCGAAACGCTGGAAGCGAAGCCCTTCTCGGAAGAGCAAATGGTTGAAGAGGCGCATCAAGCCCTTATTGAGGCGCAAAACCTGTTTGCCCGGGTTGAAGATCCCGATATGATCGATTATGCGATCTATTCCATGAAAGCTGCCGAGGAAAGGTTTGATTTCCTGGTCAAGGCCATAAAATCACATCAGGGTCAGGCTCCCGCTACATAAAAGCCGAAGGCAGGTAGAAAGCCATGCAATACTTCACCATTATTCTAGGCATTCTGGTTTTGCTTCTAGTCATTTACTTCGCTTCGCAGGTTTTTTTAAAACCTATTAAATTATTGTGGAAGCTTTTATTAAATTCGGTCCTGGGATTAATTCTGCTGGTGGCAGTGAATTTCATCGGCGGTTATTTTTCTTTTGCGCTTCCTATTAATGTAGTGACCGTATTAATTTCCGGTTTTCTGGGAATACCCGGAATTCTGATGTTGATATGCTTTCAAATACTGATCAAGTAACAGGAAACTATAGAGCGTACAATAAAGGTACTCACAGGGATTAACAGCCTTATAACAGACTTGGTTCGAATAAGACTCAAGCTGATGGCGTTGTGCCTGTGATGCATTTGTTGTCGGTCTGACAAGGCCAGATATGGTCTTTTTTTTATTACACGGATTAATAATTAAGACGAAAGAAAAGATATGAATAAACGGGAAAAAGCTATTAACATCTTGTGAAGGTATTGTTCAACATATTTTAGGAAATATGAGTAACATTTATTTGTTGGAATAATATTATTGACGCACAATTGGGGCTGAAGTATACTAAATTCAATCGACTGTTGGCGAGACTGTAGGAGGTGTTGTTTTTCTATCAATTCCACAAGAGTAGTTGAAGCATTTATTGGCGAATATGCGAGCGGAAAAAGTGAAATCGCGATTAATCGGGCACTGGAACTCAAAGCAGCAGGACATCAGGTTACGCTGGCCGATCTTGATACGGTAGAGCCCTTTTATACCTTGAGGCCCTTAAAAGAGTTTCTGGAGAGTAAGGGCTTGAAGGTAATCGGCTTTTCCCGGCAGGATTCCTTCGGACTGGGGGAGACCGGAGCCATGTTGAATCCGAAAGCCAGATGGGTCCTTCGCCATGAGGGAGACATCATTATGGATATCGGGTATGGTGTACATGGGGCCAGAACCTTAAACCTGGTAGAAGGAGCTGACGAGTCACCGGAGCTGAAAGTATTAGCGGTAGTTAATTACACCCGGCCTATGACCAATTCACCCGAACGAGTGGTTGATTATCTGCAAGGTCTGGGTCGAGTCGACGGTATTATAGCCAACACTCATCTGGGAGATGAGACCACCCTAGAAATCATCTGCCAGGGAAACCGGATGATCCGCGACACAGTACGCCAATTGGGCATGGAAGTCATATATGCGGCAGTGGACCAGAAGCTTGCCAAGGCTATTATACCGGGAGAATGTGAGATACCGATAAAATACATTCATCGCTACATGCCCAGTGCAATATGGTAAAATTATCATCCGGGATTTTCATCGGGAGGAGTAATAAGCATGGATAAAGTCATTGGTGACGCAAAAAAGGCTTTTATAACCGGCAATGAAACTGTTGCCTGGGCCGCTCTGGCTGCCGGAGCGGAAGTCATGTTCGGATATCCTATCACACCACAGAATGAAGTCATGCATTATTGGACGCGGATGGCGCCCAAATACAATCGGGAATTTCTGCAGACCGAAGACGAAATATCAGCCGGCTTCACGGTTTGCGGCGCTGTGCAAAGCGGCAAAAAGGCCTTTACCGCTACAGCTGGGCCCGGCAATGTGCTCATGCAGGAGCCCTTTGGAATGGCTGAAGCGATGCGGCTGCCGCTGGTGGCGGTTATTCAGCAGCGGGGCGGCCCTTCTTCAGGCACCGTGGTCTATTCTCAGCAGGAGGTAACCCTTACCACCTTTGGGGGCAACGGTGAAGGGATGCGAATTGTCTATTCAACTGCCACCCATCAGGAGATATACGACTACACTATCAAGGCCTTCAATGTGGCCTGGAAGCACCGTTTTCCCACTTTCGTACTGGGGGACGGCTATCAGGCTAAAATGAGAGAGCCCATGGAAATGTATGATCCTATAGATAAAGGCATTGAAATGGTTGCTCCCTATCCACTTATCGGTCTGGGGGGAGAGATCGGCGTTGATCGAGAGCCGGCTCATCTGTGCAATATTTACAGCCTGGAAGAAGAGCTCTATGAAGTTGTATTGAAACACGCGGCGGAGTACGAAGCCTTGAGCCCGTCCATAGTAGAGTGGACGGAGGGTGAATGCGAGGATGCCGATATTATAATCCTGTCCCATGGAGTGGTTTCCCGGGCGGCCGATGATGCTGTAAAAGCCCTGCGGGCTCAGGGAATAAAGGCCAGCTATTTCCGGCCTATAACCTTGAGACCATTCCCTCAGCAGGCGTTGAGGGATGCCATCGCCAGGAGCGGAGCTAAAAAACTTCTGGTGGCAGAATCAGCTTATGGACAGCTTGAAAGGCTGACCAGGCAGGAGATATATGGAGAGACCATAAAAATTGAGACGCTTTTTAAACCGGGAGTCGGTATTATAGATAATGACATTATTAATAAGGTGAAAAGCGTTCTTTAGAAGGGAGGAGCACAAAAGTGGTTGCACCAGTAACACCGAAATCATGGTATTTACCAACTAAACCGCACAAGTTCTGTCCCGGCTGCGGACACGGCATCGTGCTCAAGGCCTTGGGGGAAAATATAGATGAACTGGGCATTCAGGACAAAACGATATTCGGCTGCGACATCGGCTGCTCTCTTTTATCCTGGAACTTTTTCGCCTGTGACAGCACCCAGACCCATCACGGCCGCACCACCCCGGTTATGGTCGGTATTAAGCGGAGCCGGCCGGAACTGGTAACCGTGGGATACATGGGTGACGGGGGAGGATACTCGATAGGGTCCCAGCACCTGGTCAATGCGGCGGTCCGCAATGAAAAACTGACCCTTATCCTGGTCAACAACACCAACTATGGAATGACCGGCGGACAGATGGCTCCGACTACCCTGCCCGGTCAAAAAACCGAGACTACACCCTACGGGCGCGACCCCGAGCTTACCGGTTATCCCACCAAAGGCCCGGAGTTCATATCCGCCATCACACCGGATAGCGCCTATGTAGCCCGGGCCACCGTATCCAAATACAAGCAGTTAAAGCGCTTTATCCGCAACGCTCTGCGCAACCAACTGGAGGGCAATGGCTTTTCCTTTGTTGAGGTGTTGTCCACCTGTCCGACCAACTGGCGGACCAATGCCCAGCAGACCTGGCACTTCTTGGAGGATGATATGGAAAAGTACTTCCCGGTAGGGGAAATAAAGAGTCCTTTTGGGAAGGGGGATAAAACCAATGTCGCTGATTAGAGTAGCGCTGGCCGGAGAAGGCGGGCAGGGAGTTCAATCGGTAGCTGAAATTCTAGCTGAAGCAGCCTACAATCAAAATAAGCAGACCATATATATTCCCAACTTTGGCCTGGAACAGAGGGGCGGCGTATCTATCGCCTTTATTCAGGTTAGTGATAAGCGCATCGGCGCTCCCAAATTTTTCAAGGCCGACATCGTGGTGGCCTTGAGCGAGCGGGCGGTGGAAAGAACCACCATATATTCCGACAGCAATACCATATTCGTATATGATTCGGGCTTCAAGGTTCCGGAAGAGGACCTGCCCAAAGAAGCCAAAAAGATAGTAGGAATTCCTGCCCTGGAGACAGCCAACCAGGAACTCCATCCCCGGGTGTTTAACATCATTATTATGGGAGCGGTCATCGGACTCTCCAATATAGTGCCGTTTGCAGCGGCCAAAGAGGCCCTGGATCACAAACTGGCCTATAAATTTGAAAAGAATCCGGAGCTGCGCGAGCTCAACTACCGCGCACTGCAGATAGGAAAAGAATTAGGGGAAAAAGCCCTTCAGGAAGGGGTGGCAGTTTAAATGCAAAAAGAGCTTCAATCAATTGATACCCCTATGGAGAAAGCCAACTTTTATATCTTCCCGGCCTATTGCAAGGGATGCGGTCTGTGTAAAGAGAAATGCCCCAATGACGTTCTGATCTGGTCGGATGATCTGGGGGTATACGGAACTCCTACGGTAAAGCCGAAAGACGAAGACAGCTGCATTGCCTGCATGATCTGTGAAATGGTCTGCCCCGACTGCGCCATAAGAATAGAAAGAATCCGCAAGGGTAAATAGCAGGGTAAATGCCAATAATAGGCAGGTAAAAACGGACAAATGAGCGGTTACGGGTCCCTGGCTGGAATAAATATACAGGGACCGGCTATTTTAGCGTAATGCGCTCATATTTTTCCCGATTTATAGGGCAAAATATCTTGACACAAGTTAAGGGGCATGTTAAGATTACTATTGCGCGCCGGGCGACGAAGTTCGCCAAATACTGGTGAGATTGAAGAACTCAAGGCTACAATCAAGCCGGAATTAAGCGCCGAAGACCTGAAAGGGTCTGGAAAAAATTAACGTGTTGACTAACTGACCAAAGGGTGATAGGATAGTCAATGCGCGCTAGACGAAACAGTCTGGCGAGCGGGGTTCTCGAAAGGGAGCCCAAGGATCTTGATAAAACAG
>DHRK01000016.1:29816-33184 GCA_002410325.1 Syntrophomonas sp. UBA5314 | reverse complement strand
GAGTTTTTCATGGGGAACTAACTAGTAAAGCTCCCCTGCCCAGACCCGGAGAGCTTTTTATGATCCCAACCCGTTCCGCTCGTTGTGTTAAAATTAGAGCAAAGGGGGATTGAGGGGATGGGGGACGGCAGGGACGTGAAATTGTGCTGGAAACGCGGTGAACCGCCTGTTAGTGGCAATGTCACCTGGGAAGTTGAGAAGGTTTTTCCTCGTCCCATCATAAGCAGTGACGACCTTTTTGCCATATCACCCTGCCAGCGGGATATTGATTTCCCGGGCCGTTTAATCTGCGGAGATAACCTGGCGGCCATGGAAATGCTCTTCCAAGAAGGCTATGAAGGCAAAATCGACTTGATCTATATCGATCCCCCCTATTTAAGTGAAAGCCACTATTCGTCCCGTATTGAAATAAAGGACAAAAAAGCCGGGTATGCTTTCGAACGCAAGGTTTTTAACGACAATTGGGAAAACGGAATGTCATCATACCTTGAACACATGTATCATCGCCTGGTTCCCATGAAGAGACTCCTGGGCGAAAACGGCAGCATTTTCATTCATCTGGATTGGCATATCTGCCATTATATTAAGATCATATTGGATGAGCTGTTTTCACCAGACCAGCTGATCAATGAAATTGTCTGGTGTTATGGAGGCGGCAGCGGGGCCAAACGGCATTTTCATCGCAAACATGATGTAATTCTGTGGTATGCCAAAGGCGGCGATTATACATTTAACCCCCAGTACCGTCCTTACACGCCCGGCACCAGGGAGAGAGGCCTTACCCGGGTGAAGGGGGACCGGTATAAGTTAAAGGATGAAGGTGCCATCATGCAGGATTGGTGGACTGACATCAATAAGATTCTGAGTCCTACTGCTCATGAAAACCTCAAATTCCCCACTCAGAAACCTCTGGCTTTAATATCGCGCATACTTGAGGCGGCCTCTAATCCGGGCGGGCTGGCGGCTGATTTCTATGGAGGATCAGGAACTTTAGCCGATGCCTGTGAAAAAAGCGGACGCCAGTGGATAGCCTGCGACAACAGTCCCATTGCCCTCCATACAGCTGCGCACCGATTGATCCAGCAGAGCGCCCGCCCTTTCGCCATATACCAACCCGTCGGTGAAAGACGCGCTTTGTTGGGCTTAAAAGTTGAGGCCAGTCCCTACCGGGGAGATCTCAAACGCTATAATGTAAGCTTGAACGATTGCCAGGTGGAAGGATTGCCGGGGGTCTATGCCTTTTCCTATTGGGCACTGGATTTGGACCATGAGCCAGGCAGTTTTGTGTCGGATTTGCAGGTGATAAGAGAAAAACACAATTTCAACGGTCCTCTGACCACTGAGATAGGCTTTACCTTATCCGGACAGAGGGGCGGTGCAATTGGAGTCAAGGCTTATGATTTCTGGGGCCGGGAGTACTATGGAGTATTCAAGGCGCAATAGATAAGATGCGGATATGCCCGAACAGGCATATCCGCACAATTGTCAGCGATGGGGCTCACGATTATCGACTGGCTCAGTGGGAAGCGCCCCGTCTTCATCAGACATCCAACCTTCTTGATAATCCAGGTCTTCTAGCTTTTCACCGAAAAGCGATTTCTTCAAACGGTTTCTTAATGAATAAAGCGGCTCTGAGCTAAAAACACGCATAGTAAAGCTCGCCTAATGCTGATGATGGGATCTTTTGCCCATAGAATGACCCAGGATAAAAAGGCCGGTTATGGCTGCGGCATGCAGAGCCCACCATCCGCTTTCCATAAAGCTGAAAGAACCTGGATCAACCTTATCCTGGTCGAATAATTTTCTGCCGATGGAGTTTTTGTAATCCATAAATCCGGGTGAGAACATAATTTTATCACTCCTTCCGCTTTTTCTTAAGTTCAGACTTTTTCTATTTTTCCCGGGCAGACCTTTTGTTAGAACGGAAATTAAATCCAGGAAGATATATTTAACAATAAAGTTAAAAAATTCTTTTATACTATTGCTCAGGCCGTCGATTTGTGATAACTATGGCTTAGATACCGAATCGAAGGAGCAGGTTAATGGACATAATTGAAAAAAACAGCTTGATCAAGCTTTATGCTGTTAATGGAATCGGTTCACAGTCCCTTATAAAGTTAAAGAGGATCTATGGCAGTTTCCAAGATGCCTGGCAAGCGGGTAGAGACGAATGGCTGAAGTTACTGCCCGAACTAAAAAGCCGGGTCCCAGGAGGAACTGCGGAGTCCGCAGGAGACTATGAAGAGCAGCTGATGAAGGGGTACTTTGATATCGTTACTATCGATGACGATGATTATCCGTCTATGCTAAAGGTCATTGACCAGGCTCCGTATGTCCTATTTTATCGTGGGCGACTCGAAGCCTTGCAGCAGTTGGGCCTGGCTGTGGTAGGCTCACGCCGGGCCAGCCCGTACGGCAGAAAAGTTGCCCGCGAACTGGCCCGGGATCTGGCAGCGGAAGGGGTTGTGGTGGTAAGCGGCCTGGCCCGGGGAATTGATTCGGAAGCCCACCAGGGAGCCGTTGACGGCCAAGGGGCGACAGTTGCAGTTATGGGCAGCGGGGTGGATGTAGTTTATCCGCCGGAAAACCGAAGGTTGTACGAAAGGATTCAAGAGCAGGGTGCCATCGTGAGCGAGTTTATTCCCGGAAGGCCTCCCGAAGCTCATCATTTCCCACGCCGCAACCGGATTATATCCGGCTTGTCCCACGGGGTGGTGATTGTAGAAGCCAGGCAGAAGAGCGGCGCTTTAATAACTGCCGATTTTGCCCTGGAACAGGGAAGAGACGTCTTTGCCGTACCCGGCCCGGTCAGCAGTGAAACCAGCCGGGGGACCAACAACCTGATCAAGCAGGGCGCCAAACTGGTGAGTTCAGTACAAGATATCCTGGAAGAATATATAACGCCGCTGCCTGGCAGAAGGCTTGAAGAGCAACAGGTGCTGCTTATGCTGGACAGATATGAGGAAGAGATATTAAAATATATAAGTTATGAGGCAACACACATGAATGATATTTTGACTGCCAGTTCCATGAATAATGGACTAGCCAGCACTTTGCTAATAAAATTGGAGTTGTATGGTCTAATTAAATGCCTGCCGGGTAATTATTATGTAAGGCTTTAATACACCCTACAACTTGAGTTAAAATAATTCATCGAAGCTATATTCAATCACCGACCCTGGCTCTAAAAAAAACGGGCCCAGGCGATTATAATAGATTGGTACTCTGTTAACCCTAAATCTTGTATAAATCGTCGAGGGAAATTTTTGCAGGACAAGGCGGCGGCTCCTTGCCGTCCTGGCACTGCCGCATTAGCCCGTCCATGGGCGTCAGAGGAATGAGTAATACTGGACGTATTGCGATTGACG
>DHRK01000016.1:0-29723 GCA_002410325.1 Syntrophomonas sp. UBA5314 | reverse complement strand
CAACGCAGTCATGCGAAAATTTAACCGACGAGTAATACAAGATTTAGGGTTAACAGAGTACCAGTACAACAAAAAGAAGAGGTGATATGTTTGGCAGGGGGAACGCTCCTTATCGTGGAATCGGCGGCCAAAGCCAAAACCCTGAGTAAATTTTTAGGCAAGGGCTATAAAGTAAAAGCTTCTGTGGGTCACATAAAGGACCTGCCGAAAAGTAAATTGGGAATCGATATAGATGACAATTTCGCTCCCCAGTATATAACCATTCGGGGAAAGGGTGAATTGTTAAAAGAAATAAAGGAAGAATCACAGAAAGTTGATCGGGTTTTGCTGGCCACCGACCCGGACCGCGAAGGCGAGGCTATTGCCTGGCATCTTCAAAACGCCATGCGTATACCGGAGAACAGCGCATGCCGCATCGAATTTCACGAAATTACCAAAGACGCTGTCAAGCATGCTATAAAGCACTCCCGGCCGATTGATAAAAAGAGGGTTAACGCCCAGCAGGCTCGCCGGGTTCTCGACCGTCTGGTGGGTTATAACTTGAGTCCGCTGTTGTGGAGCAAGGTGCGCAAAGGTTTGAGCGGCGGCCGTGTTCAATCGGTTGCGGTGCGCCTTATTGTGGAAAGGGAGGAAGAAATTAATCGCTTTGTCCCTGAAGAATACTGGACCCTGGAAACTGTACTGGCCGATGCCGGCCATAACCTGTTTAACGCCAAACTATACGGCTTAGAGGATGAAAAACTGGAGATCAAAGATCAGGCGCAAATGACCGGCATATGTAAGGAACTGGAGAAGGCCGGTTTTAAAGTAGCTAAAGTAGAGAAAAAGGAAAAACGCAAAAAGGCCAGCCCCCCCTTTACAACCAGCACCCTTCAGCAGGAAGCGGCCCGCCGGCTGAACTTTTTTTCACGGCGTACCATGAAGGTGGCCCAGGAATTATATGAAGGATTGGAAATGGGCAAAGAAGGAACGGTTGGCCTTATCACTTATTTGCGGACCGACTCGACTCGTGTATCGACAGTCGCCCAGGAGGAGGCGCTGCATTACATCAATGCACACTTTGGCGCTCAGTATGCACCGGATTCTCCTAATGAATACAAAAGCCGCAAAGGGGCTCAGGATGCCCACGAAGCCATTCGCCCCACCTCGGTGACCCGGACCCCGGAAAGCGTTAAGTCTTTTCTGTCGCGCGACCAGTACCGCCTGTATAAACTGATCTGGGATCGCTTTGTCTCCAGCCAGATGGCCCCGGCTGTTTACGATACTTTAAGCGTAGAAATAAAAGCCGGCAGCTATCAACTGCGGGCCAGTTCATCCCAGTTAAAGTTTCCGGGGTATAGAAAGGTTTACAACGACGGAGATGAAGATGAAGTAAAGAATCCTATTCCCGATCTAAAATCGGGACAGGACGTATTCTTGCAGGAACTCAAACCTGAACAGCATTTTACCCAGCCCCCACCCCGTTTAACCGAAGCCAGCCTGGTGAAACTTTTGGAAGAGAAGAACATAGGCCGGCCCAGTACTTATGCTCCCATCATTGATACTATTCTAAAACGCAACTATGTGGAGCGTCGCAACAAACAATTTGTTCCCACCGAATTGGGAGTTATTGTGGTGGAGCTGCTCAAGGAGAACTTTTCGAGCATTATGGATGTTGAGTTTACCGCCAAGATGGAAGAAGGCCTGGATCGTATCGAAGAGGGCGATATGGAATGGACGCATGTTATCCGAGAATTCTATGGTCCTTTCAGCGAGGACCTGGAAAGGGCCCGGGTGAATGTGGAAAGGGTGCAGATAAAAGATGAAGAAGCGGGTAAACCCTGTCCGGAGTGCGGACAGCCGCTTTTAATCAAACATGGCCGTTTCGGAAAATTCCTGGCCTGTTCGGGTTTTCCCAACTGCCGCCATACCGAGTCGGTTAATCAGGATATCGGCATCAAATGCCCCCGCTGCCAGGGTGCGGTGGTAGCTTTAAGAAGCAGGAAAGGAAGGACCTTTTACGGGTGCAGTAACTTTCCCAACTGCGAATTCCGTTCCTGGAACAAACCGACCGGCGAAACCTGCCCGCATTGCGGCGAACCCCTGGTGGAGAAGCTGAATCGCATGAAAGAGACGGAAAAGGTCTGTGTCAACGCCGATTGTCCCAGCAAACAAAAGGCGAGGGTCTAGAGTGAATGCGGTAGATATATTAGGCGGCGGATTGGCCGGCTGTGAAGCGGCTTATTATCTGGCCCGCCGTGGTATCCCGGTTCGCCTGTGGGAAATGCGGCCTTACAAGAATACCCCGGCCCACCAAAGCGGTGACCTGGCCGAACTGGTTTGCAGCAATTCTTTAAAATCCGAGCTGGCTAATACCGCCCAGGGCCTTCTTAAGCAGGAAATGCAGGTCCTGGGTTCACTGCTCTTGAAGTGTGCGGCCGAAACCAGAGTTCCGGCGGGATCCGCCCTGGCGGTTGATCGAAAGCAATTTGCCCGGGCGGTTACCGCTATAATTTCCCGAGATCCCAATATTACAATAATCCGCGAGGAAGCCAAGGCGCTTCCCGGCACTGGAGTGACCATAGTAGCAACCGGACCCCTTACTTCGGATGCTTTGAGCCAGGACCTGCAAAGGCTTAACGGCGAAGACAGCCTGCACTTTTTTGATGCCATTGCGCCAAGTGTCCTGGCCGAAAGTCTTGACTATCATATCATATACCGGGCCTCCCGGTACGGAAAGGGAACGGCCGACTATCTTAATTGTCCTATGAGTCAGGCGGAATATGAACGCTTTTATGAAGAACTCCTCAATGCCGATATTAAAGAGGGTCACAGTATCGACTTGCCCTTTTTCCAAGCCTGCATGCCGGTTGAAGTACTGGCCCGCTCCGGACCCGATACCATGCGATTCGGACCCCTTCGCCCGGTGGGCCTGGAGGAAGAACCCCATTTGGCCAGGCCTTATGCCGTAGTTCAGCTCCGGCAGGAAGATATAGCGGGAAGAATTTACGGCCTGGTGGGATTCCAGACCCGTCTGCGCTGGGGTGAGCAGGACCGGGTATTCCGCCTTATTCCGGGTTTGGAAAATGCGGAATTCGTTCGTTACGGGTCAATCCACCGCAATACCTTCATTAACAGCCCTCGCTTGCTCCTGCCCACTCTGCAATGGCATAGGGACCTCCGGGTATTCTTTGCCGGGCAGATAACCGGGGTGGAAGGTTATATGGAATCGGCTGCCACCGGCTTAATAGCCGGAATAAACGCCTATCGTTACTGGCATGGTCAGGAACCGGTCGCTCCACCTCCCACTACCATGAGCGGCGCCTTGCTAAGATTTATAACCGGGGCCCGGGATGGCCATTTCCAGCCCATCAACGCCAACTTCGGACTGCTTCCCACCCTGGAAGCGAATATTAAGGATAAGCGAAAACGCTACCAGGCTTATGCGGAACGGGCCTTACACGACATGAATAAATTTTCAGAATTGTTGTAAAAATGATTGAATTTTTCTAGGCAGTATGCTAGCATTTTGCTTAGAAATTTGTGGGAAAGGCCTATTTATGCTGTATCTACACCTGCAAGGGTTTCTCGACTACCTGCGCATAGAAAAAAGCGCTGCCAGTTTAACACTACTCAGCTATGAAACTGATTTGAGTCAGTTTTTTGCTTTTTTAGTTGGTAAAAATCAGCTGGCTTTGGAAGATTTGGGTGTAGAGTACATTAACCATTTTACCGCCCGGGAATACCTGGTTCATATGCAGCAAAAAGGTTGGAGCAGGGCTACCATGGCCCGCAAGCTGGCCGCCTTAAGGTCCTTTGTGCGCTATTTGTGCCGGGAAAACGTCCTGGCCAGCAATCCCATAGCTGCGGTATCCACTCCTAAACAGGATAAACGGTTGCCGCAATTTCTCTATCCCCAGGAAGTCCACCTGCTCATGCAGGCTCCGGATATTTTGACACCCAGCGGCAAGCGCGATCGCGCCATATTGGAGACCCTGTATTCTTCGGGTTTGCGGGTTAGTGAACTGGTGGGGCTCGATATGATAGATATCGATCTGACTGAACTCTACGTAAGGGTCTTGGGCAAGGGCAGCAAAGAAAGGATAGTGCCTCTGGGCAAGGTAGCAAGAGAGGCCCTTAATGATTACCTAGAGAACGGCCGTCCTTTTTTACAGCGCAAGAATGAAGAAAAATCTTCCGCTTTGTTTTTGAACAAATCGGGTAAAAGGTTGAGCGCCCGCAGTATACGCAATATTATGAACAAATACGTTGAAATGCTGGCCATGCACCAGAAGGTCAGCCCCCACACCCTGCGCCACTCTTTTGCCACTCATTTGCTGGGGGCTGGTGCCGATCTGCGTTCGGTTCAGGAATTGCTGGGTCACGTTAAGCTGTCTACCACTCAGGTTTATACGCACTTGAGCAGAGATGAGATAAAAATTATCCATGAAGAACATCATCCACGGAGGTAGTCTATGTTTGAAGCCACAACCATAGTAGCCGTTCGCAAAGGCGGCCTGACTGCGATAGCCGGAGACGGCCAGGTCACCTTTGGACAGAATACTATAATGAAGCAAAACGCCAAAAAAGTCCGCCGTTTATATGAAGGTCAGGTAATAGCCGGTTTTGCCGGTTCGGTGGCAGATGCCTTTACCCTGTTTGCTAAATTTGAAGAAAAGCTTAAACAGGTCAATGGCAACCTGACCCGGGCGGCAGTGGATCTGGCCCGTGACTGGCGCTCGGACAGGGTGTTGAGGCGCCTTGAGGCCTTGCTCATTGTAGCTGATCGGGAAAAAATGTTGGTTATTTCCGGTAATGGTGAACTGATCGATGCCGAGGATGGGATCACCGCCATCGGTTCAGGCGGGGCTTATGCCCTGGCCGCGGCCCGGGCTTTATACCAGCACAGCGATCTAAACGCCAGAGAAATCGCTGAGGAAGCTCTAAAAATAGCGTCCGACATCTGCATCTACACCAATGACCAAATAACCTTGGAATGGATCGAATAGTACTCCGTTAAACAGAGTGCTGCCGAACAATGGAGGTGTTTAATGATTGCCCAGTCTAACTCCCAGAGAAATTGTAGAAGAACTCGATAAACATATTGTGGGACAAAAGGTGGCCAAGAAGGCGGTAGCCATAGCTTTGCGCAACCGGTACCGGAGAAAGCAACTGCCGGCGGAAATGAGGGAAGAGATCTATCCTAAAAACATCATCATGATAGGCTCAACCGGCATCGGGAAGACCGAGATAGCAAGGCGTCTGGCCCGGCTGGTCAAGGCCCCTTTTATAAAAGTTGAGGCCAGTAAATTCACCGAAGTAGGTTATGTGGGCCGCGATGTGGAATCGATGATCAGAGACCTGTTGGAGACTGCCATTAGAGCGGTCAAACAAGATAAATTTGAAGAAATGGAAGCGAAAGGACGGGAACTGGCTCAAGAACGGATTCTTGACTACATGATGCCCCTGCCGGCGAAAAAATCCCGGAGTCCTAAAAACCCGCTGGAATATCTGTTGGGTCAGGGAGCGGAGAAGGAGGAAAGCGAAGAGGAATTCGAACGTAAAAATCGCGAAGTCCTTGAGCAGCGGGAAATACTGCGCAACAAGCTGCTGAGGCAGGAACTGGAAAACGAAATCATCGAAGTAGACGTCGAAGAAAGAGGCTCCACTCCTTTCATGGAAGTATTTTCAGGTTCCGGAGTTGAGGAAATGGGTATCAACCTGCAGGATATGTTCGGCAACTTGATGCCCAAGAAGAAGAAAAAACGCAGAATGACGGTTGAAGAAGCCAGGAAGCTCCTCACCTATGAAGAAGCGCAGCGCTTGATCGATATGGATGAGGTATACCGGGAATCCATTCAGCGGGTTGAAGAAGACGGGATTGTTTTCTTGGATGAGATCGATAAAATTGCGGGCAAAGGAAACGACTACGGACCGGATGTATCAAGAGGCGGCGTGCAGAGAGATATCCTGCCCATCGTTGAAGGTTCTACCGTTGTGACCAAATATGGCCCGGTCAAAACCGACTACATTCTTTTTATTGCCGCCGGGGCTTTTCACATCAATAAACCGTCTGATTTGATACCGGAGCTGCAGGGAAGATTTCCCATCAGAGTTGAATTGGAGGGCTTGACCAGAGCTGATCTGCGAAGGATACTGACCGAACCTCGCAACTCCTTGATAAAGCAGTATACAGCGCTGTTACAGAGCGAGGGAGTAAACATATGCTTTACAGAAGAAGCGATTGATTACGTGGCAGAAATTGCCTATGAAGTAAATACCAGGACGGAAAATATTGGCGCCCGGCGTCTGCATACGATCATGGAGAAAGTTCTGGAGGATCTTTTATTTGATGCTCCGTATCTGGCCGGGCAGGAAGTGCTGATAGAAGGCGACTACGTCAAGGAGCGCCTGCAGAAAATAGTCGACGATGAAGATTTGAGCCGCTATATTTTATAAACAGCAGGGGGGAATGAAGAATGCCAAGAACTTTATTAGAAAAATCCCGGGCTATTAATCGCATCCTCCAAAAGATAGGAGGAAATCCGGTTGACTTTTACGAAATGGCTCAGGTTTTGGCTGATACCTTGGAATGTGCCGTTTTTATCGTAGGACGCCGCGGGCAGATCGGCGGCTATGCTTTTATACCCAGCGTTCAATGCACGGGAATCAAGGAACTGGTCAGCCACGCCGAGAGGTTCCCGGAAAGTTTCAACCGGGAATTGTTGAACATGCATGAAACCAGAAACAACATACGGGTGGAGGAAGGCCGGCGCTGCATATTCAATCCCACCAACGTAATGTGCAGCTGTGCCGACCGGCTCTGGTCGGTCACGCCAGTTTTTGGAGGCGCGCGCCGAATTGGGACCCTAATCCTGCTTCGCGAAAGTGAGCCGTTTACGGAAGAGGATATCGTTCTTGCCGAATACGGAGCCATTGTGGTGGCGAATGAGATAATGCGCATGCGGGCTGAACGCATAGAAGAGGAGGCGAGGAAAAAGGCGTCGGTGCAGATTGCCCTCGCCACCCTATCCTATTCCGAGCGGGAAGCCATCGAACACATCATCAACGAGTTAAGTGGGACGGAAGGCCTGCTGGTTGCCAGCCGTATCGCCGACAAAGTAGGGATAACCCGCTCAGTCATAGTCAGCGCCCTGCGTAAATTCGAAAGCGCCGGGGTCATAGAGTCGAGATCTCTGGGGATGAAAGGGACTTACATCAAGGTCCTAAACGAATTTTTGTTTGACGAATTACGCCGCTAAAGGTACTATTATCCAAAGAATTATATGGAAATTCATTCTAGGAAACGGGTTAACCAATTTTGGTTAGCCTTTTCTTTTTCTCCTGAAAATCTATAAAAATGTTGGAAATTAGCGTGATTGAAGAAGGAATTATGGAATTATTAGTAGAAGTATGAAGTGTTATATAAAATAAGGTAAATACCTGTTTGGGGGTGATCCCTTTGCTGGAAAAGATTTTCTCTTCTTCCACCATACCTTTATTAAATAGAGCGATGGATGTCGCTTCTGATCGAGACACAATCATTGCCGACAATATCGCCAATGAAGATACCCCAAACTTTAAACGCCGCGAATTAATTTTCGAAGAAAAACTAAAAAAAGTCCTGGATAGTCAAACAAATCATGGTAAACTTAGTATTAGCAATCCCCGTCATATTCAGATCGGAGGGGTAAGCAGCTGGCAGGATTTGCAGCCGGAGCTCATCCGGGTAAATGATGAAAGTTACAGAAATGATGGGAACAATGTCGACATTGATGTTGAGATGGCCAAAAGGACCAAAAATGAACTTTACTATGATACTTTGGCGCAAAGCATGTCCCATGAAATAAAACTGCTGCGTTTGGCCATTACGGGAAGGAGTTAACGGAATATGGGTTTTCTTGACGCCTTGGATATAAGTGCCTCTGGACTGACCGCCCAGCGCCTGCGTATGGATACCATCTCCAGTAACCTGGCCAATGCGGAAAGTACCAGAACAGCCGACGGTGCAGGTCCCTATCGCCGCCAAGTGGTGGTTTTCGAAGCCAAAAAGCCAACTCCGTCTCCTTTTGCCGCCCTGCTGGGGGAAAAGATGAACATTGCAGGCGGGGTGCGGGTGAAGGAAATAAGGTCGTTGAGTGATGCCGAAGCCCCTTTACGCAGGGTTTATGAACCAAGTCATCCCGATGCCGATGCCGAGGGCTATGTCAGTTATCCCAATGTCAATGTCGTGGAGGAAATGATCAATTTGGTCTCCAGCACCAGATCCTACCAGGCAAATGCTCAGGTTATCGACGGCATCAAGGCCATGGCCTTAAAAGCCTTGGAAATTGGCAAATAGGAGGGGTTGTTGAATGAAGGCGGAAGCTTTGCTTTCCGGAGTGAAAAACAGCGCAAGCCTGGACTCGACTGGCGGCGCAGGACTTGCCACGGAAACCGGGCAGGATTTATCCTTCAGTGATTATCTGAGCCGGGCCCTGGAGGAGGTGCAAACGCTTCAAAATGACGCCCAGGCCAGCGCTGCTCTCACTGCCATGGGACAAGAAAGCTACATACACAACACCATGCTGGCATACGAAAAGGCAAATCTGGCTTTACAGCTTACCATCCAAGTTAGAGACAAAATAGTTGAGGCATTCCAGGAAATTATGCGCATTCAAATGTAATTTGCAATGTGAGGATTGATAATGGCGACTTTTATGGAAAGGCTCAAGCAATGGGGCAGCACCATACTTGAGGCTTGGAACAAGCTGAGCTTAAACCAAAAGGTATTGTTTGCTGGGGCTGCGCTTTTAGTGGTCGCGGCCATAGTGATTCTCTCCTCGGGCACTGCTGCCACCTACGAGGTCCTCTATTCAGAGCTGGACGCCAAAACCGCCTCCCAGGTTACCACCAAGTTAGATGAATACAAGATAAAATACCAGCTTCAGGAAGGACAAGAGGGCACTACCATCCTGGTACCTTCCGAACAAAAGAATTCAACCCGGCTCAAGCTGGCCGGTGACAACCTGCCTCAGAGCGAATCGGGTTTTGAGCTGTTTCAAACCACCAATTTCGGGGAAACCGAGTCAGACAAAAAGGTGAAGTATCAAATGGCTTTACAGGGTGAACTGGCCAGAACCATCCAGGGACTGGACAAGGTCAAGGCGGCCAAAGTTAACCTGGCCATACCTGAATCCACCCTATTTTCCGAAAAGGAAGAAAAGGCCAAAGCTTCAGTGGTAGTCAATATAAAAAATGGTCAAACCCTGACTGCCAAAGAAGTACAGGCCATAGTCAACCTGATAGCCAACAGCGTGAACGGGCTATCCAAAGAAAATGTCGCTATAGTTGACCAAAATGGGACTCTATTATCTGACAATCTGCCTACCGAAGAACTGGGCTCCACGGAACAAGTCCAAAAGCAGATGCTGATGAAAAAGGAGTTTGAAAGAGAAAAACAACAGGCCATTCAGAGCATGCTTGATAAGACCCTGGGGCCTGACAACGCTGTGGTAAGAGTCAACGCTGAACTGAATTTTGATGCTAAACAGGAAAAAGCGGAACGATATTATAACGACGAAGACGGTTCGCACGTAAGAAGCGAAAGCACTACCAAGGAATCGGGAATCAGCTCCACGGGCCCCAGCGGGACTCCGGGGACCGACACCAATGTCCCGATTTACACTGAAACCACCACCGGGGGAGCTTCCTCCACTGAAAAAAGCAGCAAAACGACCAATTATGAAGTGAGTAAAACCGAGACCGAAACCAAGTATGCCCAGGGTGATGTGAAATACGATCACTTCACAGTTTCGATTATTGTCAACAATAAGGCGATCAAAGATGTCAATCTGGGGGCCACCGATGTTGAAAAAACTGATAAAATCCGCAGTATGGTAGCCACCGCCTGTGGACTTATCGAAAACAATCAAGAAGGTCAAAAAGTGGCGTTGAAGGACAGCATCTCGGTTGCCTTTATGGATTTTGCACCCGAGGCAGAACCGGAAACCTCGACCGGCATGGAATGGTTGAATAAGATACTGGATTCCAAGCTGGTTCCTCTCTTTATGGTCTTGCTGGCCTTGACGGTCATCGCTGTGCTCTGGTTGTTATCCAAGAAAAAGGCCGCCAAAGAGGTGGCGGAAGAACCGGTTCCCTTTGAAGCTGAAGTTGATGAAGAGTTGAGGATTGAGGATATATTCGATATGACTTTGACACCCGAGGAACGCGAAAAGATGAAGATAAAAGAAGAAATAGACAAGCTGGTGGATAGTGAGCCGGAAAGCGCTGCTCATGTCCTGAAGACCTGGTTGGCTGAAGATTAGGGGTGAGGATTTGTCGACAACTAAAAAACCTCTTACGGGACGGCAAAAGGCGGCCAACTTTCTCATAGCCTTGGGACCGGAAAAATCAGCCCGGATATTTCAGTTTATGAGTGAAGAGGAAGTTGAACAACTTACCCTTGAAATAGCCAGCGTTCGCCAGGTGTCGACGGAGAAGCTGGACTCTCTTAACCGGGAATTCTTTGAGATGTGTCTGGCCCAGCAATACATAAGCCAGGGAGGCATCAACTACGCCAAAGAGGTGTTGGAAAAAGCCTACGGAGCGGACAAGACCGTAGAAATTTTGTCCCGGATATCTGCTTCCCTGCAGGTACGGCCTTTCGATTTTATGCGCAAGACCGAGCCGTCGCAGCTATTGAATTTCATTCAGTCGGAACATCCCCAGACTATCGCCCTGATTCTGGCTTATCTGGAGGCTGAAAAGGCTTCTTTGATACTATCCGCCCTGCCTCCTGACCGGCAGTCGGATGTTGCCAAAAGAATTGCTCTCATGGATACAACCTCCCCCGATGTGATCAAGGAAGTGGAGCGAGTACTGGAAAGGAAGCTCTCTTCACTGGCTCCGCAGGAAATGAGTATAGCCGGCGGCGTCAAATCGGTGGTGGATATCTTGAACCGGGTGGACCGGAGCACTGAAAAAACCATTATGGAGGCCATGGAGGTTCAGGATCCGGAACTGGCCGAACAGATCAAGAAATTGATGTTTGTTTTCGAAGACATTGTCATGATAGATGACCGCTCCGTGCAACGCGTTTTGCGCGAGGTTGAATCCCACGACCTGGCCCTGGCCTTGAAAGGCGCCAGCAGTGAGGTTACCCAAAAGGTATTCGGCAACATGTCCAGCCGGGCTTCGGAAATGCTTCAAGATGACATTCAATTTATGGGCCCGGTCCGACTGCGTGATGTTGAAGAGGCCCAGCAGAGAATTGTAAACATTATCCGTCGTTTGGAAGAAACCGGAGAGATAGTAGTGGCCCGGGGTGGAGGAGATGAGATTATTGTCTAAGGTTATAAAAAGGTTTGATCTGACCATGGCCGAGCCCCTTATAATCAGTCCGCCCCCCCGGGTGGTTGTGCTCGATGTTATGCCCCAAGCCGATCCACTCCCTGATTTGGGCCCTGATCCGGAGCGCATAAGAGACGAGATGGCCAATATTGTTATGGAAACTGAGGCTATGGTCAAGGACCTGATGGAAAAGGCCGCCCAGGATGCCAGAAGCATTTTGGACGATGCCCGGGAAGATGCCGAGGTTTTGAGAACCCAGGCGCAAAAGGAAGCTGAAGAAATAAGAATCCAAGCTCAAAAGGAAGGCTATGAGAACGGGCTCCGGGAAGCCCACCAGGAAATCGAAGCCGACCGGCAGATGGCCATGGAACAGTGCCGGCAGATTCTTGAAGAAGCCCGGCGCACCAAAGTAAAATTGCTGGAGTCAAGCACGGCTGATATGGCTCGTCTAGCTATTGCGGTGGCAAAACGGGTTATCAGTACCGAGGTAAACACCAATCCCCAAATTATTATCAGTGTAATTCGGGAAGCTATAAATTTATTGGATCAACCTGGCAATTTCCGGGTTTATGTAAATCCCGAGGAAATTGAACCGGCTCTGGACAGCCTGGCCAGAGAGGAAATGTCGGAGATGGAAAAACAGGATCTGGCCAACGCTCTGGTGGCTGACGCCCGGGTAGGAATAGGCGGGTGTGTGATAGAGAGCGATCAGGGCGTGGTTGACGCACAGCTGGACACCCGTATTGCCAAAGTGGAACAAGCCTTACAGGATGTGATTGCCGATGACTTCAGCGAAAACATTTGAGTTGGGCAGTCTGATAGACACCATTGAAAAGGTGCAGACCTGCCAGCTAAAGGGCAAGATATCACAGGTTATCGGACTGACTATGGAAGCTACCGGACCTCGCCTGAGCCTGGGAGAATTGTGCTATATCCAAACCAGTGATCGCCAGCTGGTTCCTTCGGAGGTAGTTGGTTTTAGAAACAACCGCATCCTTTTAATGCCCCTGGGAGAACTGGAAGGTATTGGACCGGGCAGCGAACTGCTGGCCACAGGAACTACCATGCGGGTTAAAGTAGGCATGGAGCTGCGGGGGCGGGTGCTTGATGGACTGGGTCAGCCCCTGGATGGAAAAGGACGAATTAATTCGGAGATAAACTATCCGGTTATGAACCAGCCCCCCAACCCCTTGAAAAGAACCCGCATAGCGGAAGTCCTATCGGTGGGGGTAAGAGCTATTGATGGATTAACCACCATAGGCCGGGGCCAGCGCATGGGCTTTTTTGCCGGCAGCGGGGTAGGCAAGAGCACCCTTATTGGAATGATTGCCCGCAACACCAACGCAGATATTAATGTGATTGCCCTGATTGGAGAGAGAGGACGCGAGGTTCGCGAATTCCTGGAGCGCGACCTGGGGGATGCGGGTCTTGAGAGATCGGTGGTAATAGTGGCTACCTCGGATCAGCCTGCCCTGATCAGGCTTCGGGGAGCTTTTGTTGCCACCAGCATTGCTGAATACTTTCGCGACCAGGGACTGGATGTTTTGTTTTTGATGGACTCATTGACCCGTTTTGCCCTGGCCCAGCGAGAAGTGGGACTGGCTATAGGCGAACCGCCAGCCACCAGGGGGTTTACACCTTCCGTATTCGCCCTTTTGCCCCGGCTGCTGGAGCGGGCGGGCACCGCCGAAAAGGGGAGTATAACCGGCCTCTATACGGTGCTGGTAGAAGGCGATGATATGAACGAACCCATTACCGACGCGGTTCGCGGTATCGTTGACGGCCATTTGATATTGAGCCGCGCCCTGGCTACCCGCAATATGTATCCGGCCATCGACATAGGCCACAGTATCAGCCGGGTGATGATCGATATTTCCAGCCCTGAACACATGGAACAGGCGAAGCGCTTTCGTCAGATTCTCTCCACCTATGAGGAAGCCAGGGATCTTATTGACATCGGAGCCTACAAAAAGGGCTCCAATGCGCGAATTGATGAAGCACTTATGCTGATAGACAAATGCCACGATTTCTTGAAGCAGAATGTTTACGAAGAAGCTGATTTTAACGACACCCTGTTGAGATTGGAAGACGCCCTGCGTAGATGAGGTGTAAGCCATGAAAGCATTTAAATTCCGTCTTCAGACCAGTCTAAATGTCAGCCTGCGGCGTGAGCAGGTGGCCAGAGAAGAACTGCAGGCCTGCATGGCCGAAAAGGAACGCGTGGAAGAACAACTGGTTCAGCTAAACAACAAACTGGTCCGTCTGGAGGATCGGGTTCGAGAACTGGGCTTGGCCCAGCCCATGTCGCAAGAGGCTTTGATGCACCGGGAATACCTGCCGGTGTTGCACAAACAGGTCAGGCAGATGCAAGTGCGCCTGGCCAGAGCTGAGGAGCGGGTGGAGAATGCCCGCACGATGCTTTTGGAGAGGAAAAAAGAAAGCCAGTCGCTGGAGCGTCTGCGGGAAAAGGAATGGCAGGAATATCGGCATGAATTGAGCCTGGAGGAGCAAAAGGTTATAGACGAGGTGGCCATCAGCACCCATTACCGTAAAAACGTGGCAGAAGAGCAGAGCGATGAAGCCTCCGGGGAGAATTATCTTTAACCATTATTAAAACGAGGAGGACAACTGTTGAGTGAAAAGAAAAAATCCCGTTCGGGTTTAATTCTAGTGATATTACTGGTTCTGGGCGTGGCTGTCATAGCGTTCAACCTGTATCGGGATCCTTCACTCCTGCAAAAGGTTCCGGTGGTGAAAAATTTAGTCAAGGTTAAAGAGCAGACTGCCGCCCCGCAAACTGAACTGGAGAAACTTGCTCAAGAAAACGATACATTAAAAAAGGGATTGGCCCAGAAGGAACAGGAACTGCAAGCCGTGCAGCAAGAACTGGCCAAAGTAAAGCAGCAATTGGCAGCCAGTCCCCAAACTCAGCTAGAAGCAGAAGTGGCCAAATTGAATAAAGAACTGGATGACGCCAGGGGGCAGTCGGGGGCGAAAAAAGCTTCCTACAAAGACATGGCCAAATATTTTGCGGAAATGAGCAGCAAGGATGCCGCTGAAATTCTGGCGCGTCTTGAGAGTAAAGACACCATAGGCATCCTGCAAGAGATGAATGCCGATGCCGCAGCCTCAATTCTGCAGAATATGGACCGTGATAAAGCAGTTCAAATCAGTCGTGAGATGTTGGTTACCGCTCCAAGTGGGGGGTAGCTTCATCATACATTACTTTTCTGAAAGGGGGTGAGATGGAATTGAACGGTGTTCAGGCAACAATGTTGGCAGCCACGGCATCACCCGTGGAACCAGGCCTGGTTTTGTCCAGTCCAAGGAGCAAAAGTGCCAGGGATTCTTACCCGACCGGGAGCAGTTTTGAAAAACAGTTGAAGAAGGCCTGCCAGGTACCAAGGGACAACCCGCCACGTGAAAGCGGGACCCGGGAAAAGTCAGAGCCGGTGAAGGCTGATACCGGCGACAAAATTCGGGAAAGCCAGGTTGATCAGGTGAAGGAGCAGCCTTCTGAAACCAAGCCCGGCGAAAATCAAAATACCGAAAAGGCAGGCGATAGCGGCACTCCGACCGGTGATCAGACCAGTAGTTCGACCAGCGCGGTTGCTGCTCAGGTTATGGCTATGCCGTTTATAGGGCTGGTCAAGGTTGATAATAACTTATTGCAGCAGGGGATTCCGGCAGGGGAAGCCGGCGCTGTTGCAAACGCTCCAACCAATCCGGAGGGCCAGCTGTCATCCAAAAGCAACCCGGAAGTATCCCAACTGGTCAGTCAGACCATGGAAACAGCCAATATGGGGAAAACTGACAGCCCCGCTACTCAGCCGGGTGAACCCAAAGCGACCGTATTGGTCGTAAATGATGAAAGCGCCCAAGCTTCAGCCGTAAAAATGAATGCTGCCGGAGAAGCGGCCTCTGCCGACGGGCAAGTCAAGACCTCAGGCAAACTGGGAGCCGGTCGGGAAGCAAGTGAGCTAGAGGGACAGGTCATGGATGAAAAGGCCATGAAGAAAACCGAAGGGGAGGCGGGCAGCGCTTCAGGCAAAAAACTGGCTGAATTTGAAAGTCAGCGGGTTGCGGTGCTTGGTCCGGCCAAAGACAGCCATCCGTCGGAAGGTCAACCACAGTCTTCAGCTGAAGGAGAAGCAGACACTCCGAGTTCACCGGTACTGCAGCAGCTTGAAGCGGCGATTCCCAAAATGCAGGTGCGCGATGTTCCGCCCAGTCTTCAAAACAGCCAGGCGGCGTTTGATCCCCAGAATCTGATGGACCAGGTGGTAAAAAAGGCTGAGGTCATGATCAAGGATAACAGTTCCGAAATGACTCTGCATCTGAAACCGGATTTCATGGGTAAGATGACCATCAAAATTGCGGTTGATGAGGCTGGAACGGTTACTGCCCATTTTTCCACCAGCAGCCAGCAGGTTAAAAATGTTTTGGAACAGAATATGCAGACCCTGCGCCTGACCCTGGAAGCCCAGGGCATAAAAGTGGATCGGACCGAAGTAAACGTGCAGCTTGACAGCGGAGGAATGATGAGCGACCCGGGAGGGAGGCAGGACCTGTGGCAACAGTCCCGGGGGGGGACATTTATCAGTTTTTCAGATTCCGAAGGTGAAATAATGGAAACCGCCAGCCAGTTCCTTAACCCGGCTCAGGCCAGCGGATATGAGGGCAGTGAAACCAGTGACGGATATAACTTCTTGGTTTAGGAGGTGAGAAAGTGTACGTAGATTCGACAACCGGAATGGTTTACAGCGGAGAACCAGCAAGCTCGTCAACATCCAGTTCTTCATCCAAATCAAGCAGTACTGGAGAAATAAGTAAAGAAGCTTTTTTGAAGCTTTTATGCACGCAGCTGCAGAATCAGGATCCCTTAAATCCCACAGATTCTACCGAGCAGATTGCTCAGATGGCCTCTTTTAGTTCGCTAGAGCAGATGCAGAACCTTAATAAAAGCTTCGAAGCACTGACCACAACCATTAGCAGCAACATTTTGCCCAATATGCTATTCCAGCAGGCAGGAAGCATGATCGGGCGCACGGTTGTATACGAAAATCCCAACGCAACTGGTGACGATGACCAGTATCTGAGCGGGGTTATAACCTCGGTTAATATCAGCGACGGTACGGCCGCCTATTACATCAATGGCGAAGAAATCGAGCAAAGCAGTATTGTAGGTATCGGTGCATCCGCAAAAGATGCTGAAGCTACTATTTTAGCGCAGATTCTAGCGCTGCTTCAGGGCAGTTCCGAAACCGATCCGGAAACAGACAGCGATCCGGATACAGATACCGATACGGATACAGATACCGATACAGTGACCGAGGCATAACAGGCAGGTGAAGCAAATGGATCAAAGAATAGTATTTTCGCAGCAGCCGATTCAACCCATCCAAACCAATAAAGCCAAGGCTGCGCAAAGCCAGCCCAAGACCGGCCAGGCCAGCTTTCAAAACATCCTCGAACAGAAGATGGCCCCTGAACTGCGCTTTTCCAGGCATGCTCAGGAGAGGCTGCAAGCGCGTAATATCTCTTTAAGCGCCGAGGACCTGAGCAAGCTCAATCAAGCGGTGTCCCAGGCCCGGGAAAAGGGAGCGCGGGATTCGCTGATCCTGATGAACGGGAATGATTTGGCCCTGGTGGTGAGCGTAAAAAACAACACGGTTGTGACGGCGGTGGATGGAAACAGCCTGCGGGAAAATGTCTTCACCAATATTGACAGTGCTGTAATAGTTTAGGAGCCGGACCTCTGGGAGGAGGCTCCGGGGTGCAAAACGACTGCTGCATCCCACCGATGAATTAGGAGGTTGATGGGACATGATGCGTTCCATGTTTTCAGGTGTTAGTGGATTGAAGAACATGCAGATGGCCATGGACGTAATAGGCAACAACATGGCCAATGTCAATACGCCCGGTTTTAAAAGGAGCCGGGTGGTATTTCAGGACACGTTGTACCAGGCCATGCGCGGAGGGGCAGCCCCTACCGACAGCACCGGCGGGACCAACCCGATGGGAGTGGGCATGGGCATGGCGGTTTCCAGCGTCGACCAGATACATACCGGCGCCCCCGCCCAGGCCAGCAGCCGCTTGACCGATATGGCCATCGACGGCAACGGATACTTTGTAGTCAAGACCAATGGAGAAACATCTTACACCCGGTCTGGATCTTTCAGCTTTGACAAACTGGGCAATTTAGTCACTTCTGAAGGCGGTATCGTGCAGGGCTGGCTGGCAGACTCCGAAGGCAATATCGACGCCAGCGTATCCAAAGTAACCGGGGTAAATATAGCAGCCTACAACCTGATGGCTCCCAAGGCTACTTCGACAATGGGCGTCACTGGCAATTTGGATTCCAAGACTGAGGCCAATGATTTAACGACCTGGGATATTGCCGCAGATGTACCTGCTGATGGTACATCAGAGACAATCACTAAAGAATATTATGACTCACTGGGAAATAAGGAAGTTCTCTATTTCAGATTCTTCAGAACAGTAGATGACCCTGCCGCAACTCCACCTTCCTATAGCTGGAATTGCGATGTTTCAGCCGACCCTCAGTTTGGCGACGCTGACGGGGATGGGACCATTGAAGGGAGCATTGAAGTTGTTGAACCCCAGGGAGCCACTCCAGCGGCCGGATCAGATGTCATAAGATACACGGGGATTCATTTTGATTCCAACGGTAAATTAATAACCGATATATCAACACCAGGCGAAAACGCGGTCAGTATGTCTTTTGTCATCGATCGCAGCTCAGCGGGGGCTGACCCGGTCAGCATTACGGTTGATCTAAAGGCGTTACTGCAGTATAATACCGATTCCACGGTGCAGGTTGAAACCCAGAACGGCTTGCCCACCGGCTCTTTGCAGAGCCTCTCGGTCGGCTCGGATGGAGTGATCAGCGGCCAGTATGACAATGGCCAGTTAAAGAGCCTGGCCCGGGTGGCCCTGGCCAATTTCCGCAATCCGTCCGGTCTGCAGCAGGTAGGGAGCAATCAGTTTGTTACCTCGACCAATTCCGGCGACGCCATGGTCGGCGCTCCCAGTTCCGGGGGCATGGGGGCTATTCTGCCCAGCAGCCTGGAGATGTCCAATGTTGATTTGTCTGAGGAGCTTACCCAGATGATCATTGTCGAACGCGGATTTACCGCCAATTCAAGAATTATAACCACCTCCGATGAAATGCTTCAGGAGTTGGCCAACCTTAAACGTTAACGGCATTCCCCCGGGGGTTTAAAACCCCCGGGGAAATGAGAGGTGAGGAGATGATAGGTGTTACCCGGCTTAATGGAGAGAAGATGGCAATAAATGTCGATCTAATCGAACACATTGAAGAAACCCCGGATACGGTAATTACTTTGACAACCGGTAAGAAATTTGTGGTAAAAGAGTCCACTAAAAGCATTTTTGCCGATATAATAAAGTTCAGGAAACAATATTACAGCAACCTAAAACCGTGAGAGGGGTTGAAGGGCCTCTATGGCAGATGAAGAAACCAAGGTAGAAAAAGAAAAGGGCTCGAAATTTGACACCATCAAAATTATCCTGATAGGAGTGCTGGTATTTGTCATTACCCTGGGGGCTTCTTATTTCGTATTGCGCAGCACCATTTCTCCCCTGCTGCCCAAGGAGGCAGCCAAGGAGGAGGGCAAATCGGCCACCTTGGGGACTCCCTTTGAGGTGGGCGAGTTTACCACCAACATTGGGGATGTAAGCGGGACCAGGTTTATGAAGGCTAAAATATCGCTTACCATATCCGATTCAGACAAGAAGAATATTGAGGAAGTCACCAAGTATAAAGCGGTTATCAGAGACAGGATTTTAACCATCATTTCTTCCAAGACGGTTGCGGACTTGGATCCGCGCAATCGCAACAACCTTCGGGAAGAGATCAAAAAAGACCTCAATACCACCCTGGGAAAGAATATTGTGCTAAATGTTTACTTTGAGGACTTGATCGTGCAATAGCTCTTAAGGGAGGATAGGAATGGGAGACGTATTATCCCAGAGCGAAATCGATGCGCTGCTCCAGGCTTTAAACAGCGGGTCGGTAGATGCCGATGAACTGAAGCAGGAAGAAAAGAAAAAGAAAATCAAGGTATATGATTTTCGTCGGCCCAACAAGTTTTCCAAGGATCAGCTGCATACTCTGCAGGTTATCTATGAGAGCTATGCCAGGGCTTTGGCGACCTTTCTGTCTGCTCAGCTGAGGGCCCCGGTGCAGGTGGATATCCTGTCGGTGGAGCAGTTGACTTACGAGGAGTTTATTCGATCCATTCCCAATCCCACCATACTCAACATCTTTTCCGTATTCCCCCTGGAGGGGAGCGGGATCATGGAGATCAATCCCAAACTGGGTTTTGCCTTCCTGGACCGTTTGCTGGGAGGGCCTGGATACACCCTGAACAAGCTGCGGGCCTTGACTGAAATTGAGCAGACCGTTATGGAAAAGCTTAGCCAGCGCATGCTTTCATACCTCCAGGAGCCCTGGGGGAGTATCATTGAACTGGAGCCGCAGTTGGAAAGAGTGGAGAGCAATCCCCAATTCACTCAACTGGTGTCGCCCAGTGAGATCATGATGATCGTGTCCATGGAGAGTAAAATGGGTGATGTAATGGGCATGATCAACATCTGTATACCGTTTCTGGTCTTGGAGCCAATTCTTGACAAACTCAGCGTTCACTACTATTATTCATCGACCCATCGGAAGCCAACCCCTGAAAATATGAGCATCATTCAGGCCCGGCTGGAGAATGCCCAGCTACCGATCAGGGTGCTTTTGGGTGGCACCAGCTTGACGGTCGGAGATTTGCTGGATTTGAACGCTGGTGATGTTGTTATTTTAGATAAAAAGATTCAGGATGACCTGCCGGTGGTTATCGGAAATACCACCAAGTTTATGGGTAAACCGGGAACCCATGAAAATAAAACCGCAGTCCAGATATCCCAGGTGATAAAGGAGGGAAATGAAGATGAATGACGGCATTCTTTCCCAGGAAGAAATAGATGCCCTGTTACGGGGGGACAGTCCAGCCAGCAGCAACGATGCGTCGGCTGCCTTGATCAATGATTTTGAGAAGGATACCCTGGGCGAGATAGGTAATATATCAATGGGGACGGCAGCGACCACCCTGTCAACTTTGCTGCGTAAAAAGGTTTCCATTACCACCCCGGAAGTTATTGTGAGCGAACGCCATACATTGGCCGAAAGCTACGAAATGCCCTATGTAGTTGTTGAAGTTCAATATCGTCAGGGTTTAACCGGCTCCAATATCCTGGTCATCAAAGAAAATGATGCTGGAGTAATAGCCGATTTAATGATGGGCGGAGACGGACAAGCCGCAGCGGACCTGGCGGATGATATAATGCTGAGCGCGGTGGGCGAAGCGATGAACCAGATGGTGGGCTCGGCCACAACCAGCCTGAGTTCTATGTTCAACCAGCGCATTGATATTGCTCCCCCCATAGTAAATATCTCGGAACTGGAGAAGGAACTCATGAAAATTCCTACCAGTTATGACGAGATCATTTGCGTAAAATTTAAAATGGAGATTGAGGGACTGGTAAACAGCGAATGTATGCAGATCATACCGGTTGAAGCGGTTCGCGACATGATCGCCATGGCTATGGGTAATTCAGAGCCGGAAATCGATCTGGAGAGCATCCTGGAGCCAGCCGTTCCAAGCGCTCCGAAACCGGCCGCGGCCGTGCCTCCAACCCCGGCTCCACCCCCAATGCAACCGCAGGCAGCGGCTCCCCCCCCGCCAGCACCGGCTCCAATGGCAGCCGCGCCGGCTTCACCAGTGGAATCAGTCTATGCCCCGGCAGCGGATGCATGGGCTACCCAGGCTCCATCTGTGTCAATAAGAAAAGACCAGCAATATGCAGTGCAACCGGTTCAATTTGCACCGGTAAGCGCTGGGATGGCTCCCACCGTGCCGCAAAATATCGGACTGATCATGGATGTGCCTCTGGATGTGTCGGTAGAGCTCGGTAAAGCGCGGAAAACCATTAAAGAGATTTTGGAACTCCAGCAGGGTTCAATCATTCAGCTGGACAAAATGGCAGGAGAACCGGTTGATCTTTTAGTGAATGGAAAGCTTATCGCTAAAGGAGAAGTTGTGGTTATTGACGAAAATTATGGTATTAGAATAACCACGATTATTAGTCCCATGGACAGAGTGAGCAGACTGCAATAATTTTAGAAGGAGGCTAATCATGGGTAAGACTGTGCTGGTTGTTGACGATGCGGCTTTTATGAGGATGATGATAAAAGACATCCTGAGTAAAAACGGATATGAGGTCGTAGGTGAAGCTGAAAATGGAGCCACGGCGGTAGAAAAGTTCAAGGACCTGCGGCCCGATCTGGTGACCATGGATATAACCATGCCGGAGATGGACGGCATCAGTGCCGTAAAGGAGATCAAAGCCATAGATGCCAGCGCCAGGATTATTATGTGCAGTGCTATGGGACAACAGGCCATGGTTATAGACGCCATACAAGCCGGCGCCAAAGACTTCATAGTGAAACCGTTCCAGCCCGAGAGGGTCTTGGAAGCCGTAAGCAAAGCCCTGGCCTAAAGCCCTTCGGTTAGGATGTGTAAATAAATGTTCAGTCAGGCTAAAAAATACGCCTTGGCTATGTTGCTCGCGGTGCTGCTTGTACAGATTCTGGCCTGGCCGGTCAGTGCTGTAGAAGATATGCAGAGCTTTAACCAGGAATATGACAAGACCCAGGCCCCGGCCGTCCCAAGCACCAACCTGTGGTGGGAAGGGATAAAGATTATCGTAGTGCTGGGGCTGATAGTTGCAGCGGCCTGGACCGTCATCAGAGTGTTTAACCGCCAGGCCAGACGCCGCTTGCAGGGGAACTGGCTGCATGTGGTTGACGAAGTTATGCTGGGACAGAACCGGGGGATAGTCTTATGTGAAGTCGGTCAGAGGCTGTATGCCCTGGGAGTAACCGATCACAATATTACCTGCCTGTTTGAAATTGACAATCCCCAGCTTATGAAAGAGATCAGCCAGCAGGCCCTGGAGGGCTTCAACCAGGATGAGCCCAATCCATGGATAAAGACCTTGTCGGACTTTGTGGATCGCAGGCGGGCTCCGGCCCCCCAAAAAGAGGAATTTCACCAGCTTATGGAGGAGCAGATAAAGCGGATGAGGAGCATATCTCTGCCTGGTGAAGGCGTACCGGGCAAAAAAGGGAGGAGCAATGCAGACCAAGAATGAGCTCAATAAAACCCGAATCGCGGTTTTATTAATCCTACTTACTCTTATGTTGACGGTGGCGGTAAGCCTTCCCGCAGCAGCAGAGCCACTTCCGCTTCCCAATGTAAACCTGCAGATTGGAAGCCCCGGTGCCCAAAACGGCCCGGGAGTATTGCAGCTTATCATCACCCTTACGCTGTTGACTCTGGCTCCCGCCCTGCTCATTACGATGACCTCATTTACCCGGATCGTGGTTGTATTGAGCTTTTTACGGAGCTCACTGGCCACCCAGCAAATGCCCCCCAACCAGGTTTTGATTGGTTTGGCCCTTTTTCTCACCTTTTTCATCATGGCTCCCACCCTGGGCGAAGTCAACACCAATGCGTTACAGCCCTATTTGCGTGGAGAAATAACCACCGATACCGCCTTTACCGAGGGTATGAAGCCCTTGCGAACCTTTATGTTTAAACAGACCCATGAAAAGGATCTGGCTTTGTTTGTGCGCCTGGCCAATATGGAAAGGCCGCGTAATTTTGACGATATCCCCAATTATGTTTTGATCCCTTCTTTTATCATAAGCGAGCTAAAAACCGCTTTTCAGATCGGGTTTATCCTGTTTATTCCCTTCCTGATTATTGATATGGTAGTGGCCAGCGCTCTTATGTCCATGGGTATGATGATGCTGCCGCCCATGAGTATATCGCTGCCCTTCAAGATCCTTTTGTTTGTTCTGGTAGATGGTTGGAATCTGGTCATTCAATCCTTGATGCTCAGCTTTAAGTGAAGGGAGTTAAGCTATGTTTGAGAATGCAGTCCTTAGTATCGGCAATCAGGCCCTCTGGACAGTGCTTCTGGTTTCAGCTCCGATATTGGGAGCGGCACTGGTAACCGGGCTTTTTATAAGCATTTTACAGGCAACCACGCAGTTGCAGGAAATGACCCTTTCCTATGTGCCCAAGATCGTGGTTGTATTTCTGGTGATCATTTTTTTTGGACCATGGATGTTAAATATAATGACCAGTTTTACTTCTAATCTTATTACCTCTATCCCGCGTTTGTTAAGCCTGGGATAGTAAAAAGAGAGGAACGTAAATGCCCTTTGCACTGGAGCCATTCTTTTTAATACTGGCCCGCTTATCGGGATTGTTCATTGCGGCGCCCATATTCAGCAGCCGTCAGATTCCGGTCCGCTTTAAAGTCTTCCTGGTTGTGGTTTTGTCTGCCACCATGGCTTTTTTTGTGCCCGCCCAATTTCCTACGGAAACCGGGACGCCATTACTTTTTGTATGGGCCCTGGTCCTGGAATTGTTGATCGGTTATGCGATTGGCTTTGTCGCTTATATGGTTTTATCCGGCATACAGCTGGCCGGGCAGCTTATGGACATGCAGATGGGCTTTGCCATCGTAAACGTAATAGACCCCCAGTCAGGTACGCAGATTCCCTTGATGGGCAACCTATCCCAGACCCTGGCCCTGCTGGTCTATCTGGCTATGAACGGCCATCATTTTCTGCTGCAGGGGCTGGTGGACAGCTATAAATATGTTCCCGTGCTGGGCTTAAGCTTGGGCCAGGCCTTCATGGACGAGATTACCCGTATGACCGTAGCCATGTTTGTCATTGCTATAAAAATCGCAGCTCCCATAGTCATCGCAGTTTTGACCGGTGATATAGCGATGGGATTTATTGCCCGAACCGTTCCCCAGATGAATGTGTTTGTGGTGGGCATGCCGGTCAAAATTATTCTGGGGCTGTTGCTGCTGCTGATAATGGTTCCCATTTTTCTATGGGTTTTTAATGTATTATTCACCCAGTTGTTTTTATCCCTGGACTATTTCCTGATGACCATGGGGAGGTAGCTATGGACGATCCGCTAAAATGGTTTATATTTGACCTGCAGCTTTTGGCCGATGGGGATACCGGTGAAAAAACCGAGAAAGCAACACCCAGAAGGCGGGAAGAGGCGCGCAAAAAGGGCCAGGTATTTAAGAGCGCCGATCTGAGCGCGGCGATAATTCTCCTGGCCGGTTCAATGGCCCTGTTGTTCTCGTTTCCCTATATAGTGAGCCAGATCAAGGGCTTTACCCAGCTATACCTGCTGCAACGGGGCACTCAAAGCCTCACCCAGGCCTATACCTACTATATGTTTTTGGAAGTCATGCAGCTTTTAGGGCGGGTATGCTTTCCGGTTCTGGGCGCTACTTTCGTCACTGCCCTGCTGGTAAGCTATTTGCAAGTGGGATTTGTTTTTTCCACTGAATCACTCACTCCCAATTTCAATCGCATCAACCCGGTGGAAGGATTTAAACGTATTTTTTCCCGGCGGGCGCTGGTGGAACTTATTAAATCCCTGGCTAAAGTGTTCGTAGCCGGCTATGTGGTATACACCGTTATCAAGGATAATTACGCGGTATTTCCCCGCTTTATTGATATGGAACTGGGGGCCAGTATGGTAGTTTTCGGTGACCTGGTTTTTGAAATTGCCCTCAAAGTTGGAATCATTTATGTTATTATCGGAATCGTGGATTATATTTTCCAGTGGTTTGATTACGAAAAGTCATTAAAGATGAGTAAATACGAGATCAAACAGGAATGGAAACAGAATGAAGGGGATCCCCTGATAAGATCCCGGCAGAAACAGATCCAGAGGGAAATGGCCATGCGCCGTATGATGTCGGAAGTTCCCCGGGCTGATGTTGTCATAACCAACCCCACTCATTTTGCGGTGGCCCTTCGCTATGATGCGCCCCGCATGACTGCGCCGGTGGTTGTGGCCAAAGGCCAGGATTACATGGCCTTGCGAATTAGAGAAATAGCCGTTCTGAACCGGGTGGCCCTGGTTGAGAATCCGCCCCTGGCCCGGACCCTTTACTCAAGCATCGATATTGGAGACGTGGTGCCGGAGGAGCTCTACCAGGCAGTGGCCGAGGTTCTGGCCTTCGTTTACCGGCAAAAAAAGATTGCCCTATAATTCTCAAGGAGGATGAAAGATGGGAGAGACAGGCGGTATATTGGGCAGCATTCGCCGATACAGCGATGTGCTGGTTGCCGTAGTGGTGATCACTATTGTAATGATGATGATCATTCCGCTGCCCACATCCCTGCTCGACATCCTGCTGACCTTTAATATAAGCTTCGCCCTGGTAATCCTGCTGGTTTCTATGTTTAACAACAACCCGCTGGATTTCTCAGTATTTCCTTCCCTGCTATTGATCATGACCTTATTTCGCCTGTCGCTTAACGTGGCCTCCACCCGCCTGATCCTGCTAAACGGCGCAGCAGGAGAGGTTATACAGGCCTTCGGACAATTTGTGGTAGGAGGCAATACGGTTGTAGGGCTGGTTATTTTTCTTATCCTGATAGTTATTCAATTTATCGTTATTACCAAGGGGGCGGAGAGAGTCTCGGAAGTTGCCGCCCGCTTCACTCTGGATGCCATGCCTGGTAAACAGATGGCTATAGACGCCGATCTCAATGCCGGATTGATAAACGAAGACGACGCCCGTCAGAGGCGGGAGAACATCCAGAGGGAAGCTGATTTCTACGGGTCTATGGATGGTGCCAGCAAATTTGTCAAGGGTGATGCCATAGCCGGAATTGTCATCGTTATCATCAACATTACCGGCGGTTTTATCATCGGGATGATTCAGCGGGGTTTGGATTTGAGCCAGGCTGCCCAAATATATACCATTTTGACGGTGGGCGACGGTTTGGTTACCCAGATCCCGGCTTTGCTCATATCAACCGCCACCGGCATAGTAGTAACCAGGAGCGCCTCCAAGGACAGCCTGGGAACCGAATTGGGAAACCAGCTCTTCGGTCATCCTCGGGCTTTGGCCATCGCCGCCATTGTCCTGGCTGGTTTGGGAACGGTTGGTATGCCTATGCTGCCCATGTATTCCCTGGCCGCCCTGTTCGGCATACTGTTTTTTATCATGCGCCGTACAGTCAAGGAATTTGTTGAGGAAGCTCCCGGCGAAGAGATCCAGGAGGCCGAGCAGATCAAAAAGCCGGAAAATGTAGTGGAACTCCTGCAAGTAGAGAAGATGGAAATGGAATTGGGGTACGGCCTCATTCCCCTGGTTGACACTGATCAGGGCGGTGATCTGCTGGAACGCATCGTAATGATCAGGCGGCAGTGTGCGGTGGATATGGGCTTCATCGTGCCTCCCATTCGCATTCGCGACAATATGCAGTTAAAGCCCAATTCCTATTTAATCAAGATCAAGGGTATTGAAATCGCCTCGGGTGAGCTTATTCTGGACCATTATCTGGCCATAGGCCCGGATATCGAAAACGACACCGAACTTCCCGGTATAGACACTCAGGAACCGGCCTTCAATCTCCCGGCACGGTGGGTTAGCACGCGACACAAAGAAGACGCGGAAGCCAAATCCTATACCATAGTAGACCCGCCTTCCGTACTGGCCACCCACCTGACCTCGGTTATCAAAGCCCATGCCCATGAGCTTTTAGGCCGCCAGGAAGTGCAGAACATATTCAGCTTTATGAAAGAACAGAACCCGGCGGTAATCGAAGAGCTGATACCGGATCTCCTCAGTTTGGGGGATGCGCAAAGGATCTTGTCCAATCTTTTACGCGAGCAGATATCAATCCGGGATATGCTTACCATTCTGGAGACTATGGCCGACTATGCCCGGATCACCAAGGACACTGATGTTCTGACCGAGTATGTGAGGCAGGCTTTGCGCCGCCAGATCTCCAAACAGTACACCGGTGACTGCGGCAAGATAACGGTCTTGACCCTGGATCCGAGTTTGGAAGAGCGGCTGCGCGATTCGGTTCAACAGAGCGATTACGGCTCCTATTTGGCCCTTGATCCCGAAGTAGCCCAACACGTGATCGATAAATTGATGTACCATTATGAAGATTTAACCAGAAAAGGCATCACCCCGATTGTGCTTTGCGCCCCGGTCCTGCGCATTTACTTTAAGCGCTTGGTAGATCGCTTTATATCCAATCTGGTGGTTTTGTCTTATAACGAGATAGATTCCAGTGCCAATGTAGAAGTAATTGGGATGGTGTCGGCATGAAGGTAAAGAGTTTTGTAGGGCGCGATTATCAGGAGGCCATGCGCAAGGCCAAACAGGAAATGGGTAATGACGCCATTATCCTGCATACCCGACATGTTAAGAAGCAGGGTATTAGAGGGTTTTTCAGCCACCCCCAGGTGGAGGTCACAGTGGCCATAGATGATACCTTAAGGGTCAACATGGACCGGATACGGGATATGCTGCCCCTGCTGCTGCAGCAGGGGCAGGTGGAGCAGGCGGCTGCGGCTCCCCAGCCCAGCAATCTAGAAGACTCACAGCTTATGGAGGAACTTCAGAAGCTCAAGCAGATCATTGCCGAGATCAAATCAAAGATGTTTGAAGTGGAAGTGTTAAAAGGGATATCTGACCCGGTTCAACGCTTTTTTCACATCCTGGTGGAAAACAACGTCGATAAGGACATTGCAGTTAAAATAGCCACTCAGGTTGAAGCCCGGCTTCCCCGCGACGAAAACTACGATCCGGCCTGGGCTCTGGAGGTATGCCTGCATTGTATTCAGGATTGCTTTCCTCCCATAAAACCATTGGCGGACGAAGAGCGCAAGGGGCGTCTGGTATTCCTGGTGGGGCCGACCGGCGTGGGAAAGACCACGACTATTGCCAAACTGGCTGCCAACATGACTTTTGTAGAGCATAAAAACGTGGCCCTGGTTACCCTGGATACCTATCGTATAGCAGCGGTGGAACAGTTGAGGACCTTTGCTGAAATAATGGACATAGCGATAAGCGTCGCCTATACCCCACATGAGCTGCGGGAGGCGGTTGACCACTTTTCTTATAATGATTATATTTTCGTGGATACCGCGGGGCGCAGCCCCTATAATTATGAACACCTGGAAGAGCTTCATCAGTGCGTATCCCTGGTGAGGCCCCAGGAGGTCATTCTGGTGATGAGCCTTACCACGCCCAGTTCTGAACTGATAAATATTCATCAGAAATTTAGCCCCATAGGTATAGATAAAATACTCCTGACCAAGTTGGACGAAACCCGTACTTATGGGCAACTCCTCAATCTGGTCTGCGAGGTAAAAAAACCGATTGCCTACATAACCAATGGCCAGAATGTTCCGGATGACATTATCGTCCCGGATACTTGGGAGCTGGCTAAAATGCTTCTCAGAAAGGATGAAGCAGAATGAAAGACCAGGCCGAAAAGCTGAGAGAAATGGCCCTGGGCATTAAACAGCAGATCGAAGAAGATCTCCGCTATGAAATGCGTAAAACCCGGGTATTAGTGATTACCAGCGGCAAAGGGGGAGTGGGCAAGAGCACCCTGGCCTTGAACCTGGCCTTAAACCTTTGCGCCCGGGGAAAAAAGGTGGTATTAATGGACGCCGATCTCGGCCTGGCCAATCTTGATATCATGCTGGGCCTAGTGCCGCAGTACAATCTCCATCACTTAATTCTGGGCAAAAAAAGCCTTAAGGATATAACGATAAGCGGTCCGTATGGCTTAAAGATCATTCCGGGGGGCTCGGGGATCAATGAACTGGCCAACCTGGAAAGTGAAGAGCTGAGGAGAATTATCGCCGAACTCGGAAAATTGGACGGTCAATATGACTATATGATTATAGACACCGGGGCCGGCATATCGAAAAACGTTATAACTTTTGTCCTGGCGGCCAACGAAGTGCTGGTCATAACCACCCCTGAACCGACCGCCATTACCGATGCGTATGGCATTGTAAAGAGCATTGCCCGAAAGTCCGGAGCCATCAATCTATATCTGGTCGTAAACCGGGTGGCCAGCAACAGTGAAGGAATAATGGTGGCCGAGAAATTTAAACTGGTCTGCCAGAAGTTCCTGGAGCTCAGTATTACTCCCCTGGGCCACATTGTCGACGAGCCGCTGGTGGGTGAAGGAATTCGCCGTCAGCAGCCTTTTATAACTTTATTCCCTAAAACTGCGGCGTCAAGCAATATTAATACCATCGCCGAACGGCTGCTCAGTGACGATCAAAAACAAATAGAAAGCCTGGGCGCGCGCGCCGGAGGCATAAGAAATTTCTTTCGCCGGATTGGCGGGATAGTTAAGTCTTAGTAGTCTGTAACACCTAAAAGTTTAGTTTATCCGCCGAGAAAAATTTTCGCAGGGGGAGGCGGAGGAATGAGTAATACTG
>DHRK01000026.1 GCA_002410325.1 Syntrophomonas sp. UBA5314 | reverse complement strand
AGTTGAAGAAGCTGCCTAAAGCTCTGATTTTTATAAGCATTAAAGATGAATGAGGCTGTGTTGAAACTTTAGTTTCAACACAGCCTCTACATTCGCCGAGCCCACCCGGACCCTGCCTTTAGGGAGACTTTTCGGTTTACATAATTCCTATGTTGACCGGCATCGTCCCGGCCCCCGCCTTCGGCCGGGAACGTGTGCAGCGTAGCGGAACAGGTTCCCGCGGATCCCGCCCAGGGAAGCGAACGCCCAGGCCGTTTTATCCCCCGGGTCACAGGGATAATACGGCCGCCCCTCCCGGATCGCGCCATAGGCTCCCGCTGGCATAGGAAAGGCCGCCATCGAGGGCACGATGGTGGCGGAGCGCAAGCGCAGCCGCCATGATGCCCCGGGCACCGAGCAGAAGGTGCAGGCCGCCGGGCCGCTAATCCAAAATAAGCATAATAATGGCTGCAGACGGGAGTGCCTGCAGGGTAAGCGCAGATATGCAAAGCAGATCGGCGCCAAGTCCCAGAGGGCAATCCGGGTTTTCTAGGTCCGCGAAAGATAATGGTTTCGAAAGGCCCGGCGCCTGGGCCTGGAGCGGGAGAGGTGCGGACCCGGCGCGCGTTGTGCGCCGGGGCGCACCGGTGCTCCATCAGTTCCAACGTACCCGGCTACCACCGGGGAGCTGGTCCGGACGTAGCGAAGCGAAGGCCGGAGGAGCGGGCGGGCACCAAGTCCGGAACGGAATGGGGCGCCGCGCATAGCTGCGGAGCGTAATGCAGCGGATGACATGGCCCGGAGCGGGAGAGGGAAAGTCCCGGAGCGCGGGCATCAGCCCAGTGCGCAGGGGCTTGCCCCGGGGGGGGTCTTAATTTACTACCCTCATTGGCAATCCTTTAGTTTTCAATATGGAGTCAACTTCGTTGCTTTTCTTATTACTCGATGAAGGCTTCATAAAAATTTCATGAATCAACAAATCTAACTTTACCGGAATATAAACATATTCAAGTGGCTTTGGTTTTCCCTCATCGTCAGTATCCCAACTCCAAGCTTGCACACAAACGCGGAATTCATTCTCATATTCAAATTCATTTTTTTCTTTATGAAAACAACTTAAGGTAAAAGCGGGATTAGAAAAGTCTTTATCACTATTGATATATGTAACATTACCAAATTGAATTTCCTTGAGAACTTCATTTACAGATTTACGGGGAGGATACGTCCTTTTGAAATAATCGATAGTTGACTCAAACTTAAGGCTATTCTTTAATGAATCAACTGTTGTTTTAATCACCACTTCGGCTTTCGGGTAATTTTGCCACATTTCTTGAGACTGACAGGGACTTCGGTGCCAACAATTCACGAAGTTATAGGTTTTTGCGCGTTCTTCTATTTCATCAATAGTAATTGAAATGTCTGGGATCTGCATGAGATTCAATAACTGATGATCGCGGGCTTTACTTGGCATAGATCTATAGCCCTCCCGTATATCAGGTAGTTTATCAAGTCTACAAAAATATAAGGCGTCCTTTTCTATTAGATCTTTTAGTTTGTAAAGATCAATATAACGCCACAGGATGTTGGTTTGATTTTCCATTACATTACTCCCAAATATTCTAGAATATCGGGTTTTACTTCTTTAAAGACAAATATGAATAATAAATAGTAATATATGATAAAATAAGTAAAAAATAGTATGTACATTTTTTGCGTTATATCATATACTATTAACAGCTCATCTGCCATGTGTAGAAGGAGTAACGAAGCCGTTCATTAGTTTGAGCGGCTTCAGCTATTTCTGGAAATATAGGCCTCGTATTCTTTTCTAAATTTTTCTCTGGTATGCGGCCGGTCTGTCATGTATGTAGTCCAGAGGATATAATAGCCTTTACGCTCCGTCAATATGACCACGAAATCCATTTCTTCCAGCCAGAACAGGACTCTTGTTTCTCTTTTTCGCTTATTTTTCCATATTTTGATGGCTGGATCATGGCAGTTCTCAATTATAGGCCTTATCCATCGTATTCGTTCACAACGCCTTAAATCGGGTACCCGGTCTGCAATAATTTTTTCGTCCGATGATGTACAATGCCCGAAAGTATAAACCTTGTTGTCCTCTTCAGGATGCCTTTTAAAGGCTACTGTCATACCCTTATATAATGGTTGATTATCCACAAATTGCTCAACAAAGCACTGATAAACAACCTCTATATATTCCCGCCAATTTCCTCCATATTCATCTAACTCTATCAACCCCGGCAGCCATTCTGGTTTAGACATTAGATTACCTCCGAAGCTTGCCAGATTAATAAATTGACCTTGCTTTCTAATAATGAGGTTGTTGCCTGCAAAGACAACCCGGATCGTTGTTGTATTCTACTGACCAAGGCCAGCTTGGCCGGACTGGAGCTTAAATTCCTGTGGAGATAATTGATCGCACCCATGATGAGGTCGGTGAGTTGCAGCAGGGCAACCTCATGGGACCTTATTTGCTGAATCCTTTGTATGACGCGGCCATCGAAATCATGAAATTTATTGCATAAAACTTCATGCAGTTCGGCTACTTTGGTGGAGCTGTTGGTATCCTTGATATCCAGGTAAATCCTATATTGCTGATCCGTATCGATAACAGCTTTGAGCATCTCATAATACATTTTGTAGTACCAGGTATCATGGTCCTGCTTAAAATAATCATGCTTTAGTTTGGATTTATCGGGGATAACCAGGCCCCGGAAATGCAAATGGGGGCAGTCAAAGAAAAAATCTATTACCGCTAAATAAAAATCAACTCTGCCGGGGGAGACTTTCGTCCATTTGATTTCAAAATCATTCTTTAAATGAAAGCTTTTTTGAAGGTCGCGTATCTGTTTATTAAATTCCCTGACCTGGTCCGTAGGGCACCAGATCGACCCCAGCATCATGGACTGCTGGTGATCATTAATCAAGTGACAACTCTCATCACAATAGATCGAATACAAATTGTATTCCCCCAATAATTAAAACTCTATTGATATTATACCAAGCCTGCTAGAATTTGGCAGGCTTCAACTATTGAGCCGGTCATTTAATACCCCGCTTCCTCCAGTCCTCCCCGCCCACCTTGACCCCCTCACACATTTCCATAATCCGTGATACCGGCCGGCTGCCGATCTGACCCTCCAGCTGCTTCATGGTGCAGTTGGTAGTGAAAATGGTGCTGCGCAGCATCCGGTAGCGTACATCGATCAGAACATAGAGTTGCTCCTCAACCCAGTCGGAGGGTTTTTCCGCGCCGATATCATCCAGGATGACCAGGTCGTCGTTTCGGGCCCGGCGCAGGAAACGGCCGGCAGGAACGCGGAGCTGGCCGACGCCGAATGATTCCCGCAGCAATCCCAGCAGGTCCACTACCGAAACCATGGAGCAGCTATAACCTGCATAAACCGGTTCGCCAATATAAGCCGTTTCGCTGGCCGGCGTTCCGAAGCAGTAGCTATGGTTCTGCATAATAGCCCGGAGGATCGACACGCTCAGGTGGCTCTTTCATCTTCAAAGCTTTTCATCTTTTCCAATTCCCCGCTGTCGGTTTGTTTATAGGACGAGGCGAAGGAAAAAGCCGAGGCCAGCAGCACGAAAATAATAAATATCTTTTTCAAGGCACATTCTCCTAACCGATTATACAGTATAAACACTTTAAAGCAGCTTTTGTAACACCCTGGATTCCCGAACCATCATAACGATGGAGGCGGTTTGAGCCCCAGAGAAATGTAGAGTTCCT
>DHRK01000002.1:83310-91146 GCA_002410325.1 Syntrophomonas sp. UBA5314 | reverse complement strand
CTAGACCATATTAAATCCAATGCAAATCCTATCATACACAAGGCAAAAGAGAGGACGACTAATATTTCAATTGTGCGATCACTGAATTCGAGTTTAAGATTATTATTGGCGGAAACCAAGGCTATGACAGTAAATAATCCCAAAAACCCGACTATCATTAAAAGCATTGTTAAAATTGACATTAAACGCACTTCCTCTCAAAACTACTCCCTAACCCCTTATCTGTGGTAATAAATTTATTGTAGCTATAGCCTTTATCAAAGAAGTGTCGAATACAATGCAAAGGCAAAGTGGTGGTCTCCTTCTGTTTATTATTAAATGAGAAATGATGTTTGAGCTTTTTAAGTTGTTCAGGTTAGGCATTTAAAGGGTATTATTGAAAACTATTCCTTAAAATAACATTTAAATAGTTATGATGCAAATGGGACAGTGGGGATAAGACACAACTGTCCCATTTGTAACGTCATTATATCAAAAGTGGTTAATTCTGAGGTGAAAATCATACTCGGATTTTTTATATTAATAAGCTTCTTTACGATTCACGGACCTAGCCAACGTTGTATTTTTCTATTTTTCAAAACATTAAATATTAAATGGCACAGATGTTGCACTTGATACAGTTTAATCTACAAAACGAAAGGAGTATAAATTATGAAAGAAGTCGTAATTGTAAGCGGAGCAAGAACGCCAATTGGAGATTTTTTCGGATCCATGAAGGACCTGGGAGCTATTGATATTGGGATGATAGCTTTTAAGGGAGCCTTAGATAAAGCAGGAATTGGACCGGAGATAATTGAGTCAATTGTGGCGGGACATACTTGTCAGGCGGGAGTACCGGGAAACATTGCCCGGCTAATTTCTTTAAATTCGGGCTGTAAAGTCGAATCGTATGCTGCAACAGTACACCAACAGTGTCCTGCTTCAATGAGAGCTGCCGAAATTCTTACCCATGAAATTATGTTGGGCAAGGTTGAAGTTGGTGCTGTTATTGGAACTGAGAGCATGACTAATGCGCCTTACGTTCTTAACAAAGCGCGGAGTGGATATCGTTTAGGGCATGGAGAGCAAATCCTGGATTCGATGATGACTAGCGGCTTGATATGCCCTTGGAATGGATATCATATGGGCGTTACTGCTGAGAATATTGCTGAAATGTATAACATTAGCAGAGAAGAGCAGGATGAGTATGCATATCTAAGCCATCAAAGAGCGAGTAAAGCGATTGAAAATGGCTGGTTCAAAGATGAAATTATTCCGGTAGAAATCAAAACCAGGAAGGGTATACGGATTTTTGATACCGATGAACACGTTAAAGCCGATACAACTATCGAATCTCTTGCTCAACTCAAACCGGCTTTCAAAAAAGGCGGTACCGTAACTGCGGGGAACGCTTCCGGCCTTAATGACGCCGCTTCTGCTATGATCATGATGTCTGCCGATAAAGCCAAGGAACTTGATATAAAACCTTTAGTTCGTGTGATTTCTTCAGCATCGGGGGGCGTCGATCCTAAGATAATGGGAATGGGTGTTGTTCCAGCTGTGCGTAAGGCATTAAAGTACGCGGGTATGCAGCAGAGTGATATTGACTATTGGGAATTTAATGAAGCTTTTGCCGCCCAGGTTCTAGGTGTAAATAGGGAACTTAAAATAGATCTGGAAATACTAAATGGTGTGGGCTCCGGAATCTCTCTCGGGCATCCGGTTGGAGCAACTGGTTGTCGTCTGATCATTACTTTGATTAATGAAATGAAACGTCGTGGCGTACGTTATGGCTGTGCCTCGTTGTGTGCGAGTGGAGGGCCTGGCGTCGCTTTCATTGTAGAATCGATCTAATCCTAAATTTGATAACAACAATGTTTTTAGGTGGGAGTTCTATAAAGAATCATTTATCTTAATCGGACTCCCACCTAATAACCGGGGATAAATAAACTTCTTATGTTACGTCCATTGATTTTAACCATTATTTAACTTTCAAAAAGTGTCCTTTTTCGATTACTTATATGATGATTTTTCGACATATTTCTGTTAACGTTTACCATATAGAGAAGTCTTAGGGGGGTTTAAAATGAATACAATTGCGTCCGCCAAAAAGATGCGGGAAATATGGGAAAAGGTCCATATTGAAAAGGATTTTGAAGGTATTAATATTAGTCAAGACGTGATGGACTCCTGGGCTAGGAGTAAAAACTATGGAATTGACCAAATGAAACGCACGAATATGGAAATATTAGATGAATTATCTTTTAAGAAGAGATTAAATGATAATAAAAAAATATTGGATGTTGTGATGCCTACTCTTAATACGCTTCATTATATTACCAAAGGAGCTGGTTTTGGAGTAGTTTTTGTAGACGCGGACGGATATATACTTAAACGAGTTGGCAATGCATCGGATATTGAATATATATCTTATACCAATTTTACTGAGGGCTCTAAATGGTCAGAAGAAGTTATGGGTACCAACGCTATAGGCTTAGCATTAAAGTTGGACAAACCAGTGCAAGTTTACGGGTATGAGCATTTTTGCAAACACAATTGCTTGGCAACCTGTTCAGCCGCTCCTTTTCATGATCGGAAAGGCAATATTATCGGGGTTATCGACCTTACTGGTTCTTATGAAAATAGCAATGCTCATACCTTAGGTATGGCAGCATCGTCTGCAAGGGCAATTGAACGTCAAATAGAACTAAAGAGAATCAACCGTATTGCACACAAATTGAATAAAGAATTAAAATTATCAAATTTGAGCAAACAGGCTATTATGAATGCCATGTCTGAGGGACTGATTTCTATTGACCGCAATCAAATCATCACTACAATAAACATTCAAGCCTGTAAATTGCTTGAATTGGCACCGGATGATAGCTCCCTTTGGATTGGCAGACATATCAGTGAGATAGGGGGGTTATGTGAAGAATATATAAATAAAACAATACAATTCAAAAAGAGGTTTTTGGCAGAGCATACAACGATCAAAACGAATGGCAAAAAACAAAGATATATCATTAATTGTACGCCATATGAGGATCAATTGGACAATGATGAAACAAATGGAGCAGTTTTAGTATTTCATAGACTAAATACTGTAGTAAATAAAGTGGCTGGCGCCAAGGCTAAGTCATCTTTTGAAGACTTAGTAGGTGAAAGCAGCATTTTTTTAAAAGCAATTGATCAGGCTAAAATGGCAGCTGAAACTTCATCAAATATATTATTAACCGGAGAAAGTGGTGTAGGAAAAGATCTATTTGCACAAGCCATTCATAATTCAAGTCCAAGGAAAAACGAACCGTTTTTTGGAATTAATTGTGCTGCTATCCCCAGGGAATTGATTGCCAGTGAATTATTTGGTTATGAAGAAGGTGCTTTTACCGGGGCCAAGAAGGGTGGAAATCCAGGTAAATTTGAATTGGCTGATCAAGGAACTATTTTTCTTGATGAAGTTGCCGAAATGCCAATGGATTTACAGGCTTCATTGCTTAGAGTACTCGAAGAACGGAGTATTATTAGGCTAAGTGGAAGACAATTTATTCCTGTCAATGTCCGTATTATTGCTGCGACAAACCGGGATTTGATACAACAGATTGAAAAAGACGCTTTTCGTCAGGACCTGTATTTTAGATTGAACGTTATTTCTATTTATCTCCCCGCTTTAAGAGAAAGAAAAGGAGATATTCCATTATTAGTAGAGAGGTTTGTACAGTTCCTGGGCAATAGACTCGGAAAGACCATTAATCACGTTAAACCTGAGGTATTTGACTGTTTGATCAATTATGACTGGCCCGGGAACATACGGGAATTAAATAACATTATCGAAAGGGCCATTAACCTTTGTAAAGGTGATATATTAACGCTGGATCTAATTCCGGAACATATTCAAGAAGCAACCTTGGCTGCTAGCATTCCTAAATGGAAAAAGTCCATGCTCCAGGAAGACGAGGAAAAGGAACGACAGTTAATTGAATACTATCTCGACAAGGAATCAAATAATAGAAGCAAGGTTGCAGAATTATTGAAGATTTCCAGAAGCAGCCTTTATAGAAAAATGAGAAAATACAATATATGATAGGAGATAAGTTATTCGGAATGCTTTGCAGCTGTTTAATTTAATTGTTTCGTTTATAAAATAACTATACGATATTCTTCACCCTCCGCTCCAAATAAAACAATGGTGACCCATCTTTATTGTCTCATAAGATACAATTACAGATTACCCCTGGGATTTGCTAAAAGTGTTTGGCATGAATTTTGCTTTATATTTTTGTATTAACTTTTGAGGAGAGCACATTCATGCTTAAAAACGTGGGAATCATTATAAATCATAAAAAGGATCAAGCCGGTATTTTTAGCCTCAATCTTGTTGCTTGTTTTACAAAATTAGGGATTTCTACTTGGCTTGAAAATGAAGTGAACTATGCGGATGAAACAGATCTGATTATAATTCTCGGCGGAGATGGGACAGTGTTGTATAGTTTTCAGAAATATGGGCACCTGCAAGTGCCTTTTTTGTGTGTTAATTTTGGAACGGTTGGATTTTTGAGTACCGTGGATGTCAACGATTTTTCTAAGTATCTATCTAAAATTATCACAAAAACTTATTTTATCGAGGAGCGCTCAATAATCCAAATAACATTAGTCAGTAAGGAAAAGGAGACTGATTGTGGATATGCACTCAATGATTTAGTAGTTAGATCAAATTGTCTTCATATGACTCATCAGCTTTTAAGAATTGACGGTCAAAATCTATGCGAATATGAGGGAGATGGTGTAATAGCTGCTACAGCAACAGGGTCAACGGGTTATTCGTTATCGGCTGGAGGGGCTATCATGGAACCAGGCCTTAACAATATCCTGGTCCAATCTTTGTGCTCGCGTATCAACTCACCCAATACTCTGATGTTAGATATGAATCATACATTGGAGATCATTTGTAAAGATAAAGAGCCTTTCAGCAGCTTTTTTATTGATGGTCGTGAGTATATGCAGCTTCGTAAGGATGATTTAATACGTATTACCAAAGCAGATATAAAAGCCCGGTTTGTAGTCTTAGATAATAATAGATATTATAAACTGCTCCGTAAACGTTTTGGGTAAAAAAGCTCATTGCATCTTGTGGGTATGAAAGGCTGTTTTAAATCCAGTATAAACAATGATTAAAACTTGGCACGAAAATTGCTTATAACATATTGTTGAAGGAAACAACCGCGAATTTGATAATGGAGGTGCGCCAAATGAGAATGTTTTTAGGTTCTGAAGGTAAGGAAGAAATAAAGGATGCCATTATAAAAATGCTTGAGGAATTTCAGTTGGAAGCAGAGGATATAATCTATTTTAATGTTGACAGAAAATCAGATTATAATGACCTGATTAAGGAATTAGAACGTGCAACCTTAAGTTGCATTGAGTAAGTAATAATCTAATTCAATTATTATCACTTAAGATCAGGCTCAAGGCCTGACAGCCAGGTAGACCGGATAAAGTCTGACTCAGGGATGTGGAACTTGTTTATCTGTCTGTCGCAGTGCAGCCGTAAACTTTCAAGGGATATATAGATCAGCTCATAGCGGAGGTAGATGCACTATGTCTATAGAAATCCAAGGCTTTAACCCTAAAATAATCGTCTTAGCATGCAATTGGTGTATTTATTCAGAAACCGTTCTGGTCTGCTTAAAACATCTGGAACACCCAGCCCGTGTCAGAATAATCAAGACTCCCTGTCTAGGTCACATGGATCCCCAATTCATATATCAAACCTTTCAAAATAGTGCTGACGGAGTGTTGTTAGTCTCGGGTTGTAGCGGCGACAACGGTTGCCTGCTGGATAATGACTGTATATACAGCCCAAAGGATCACCAGCAAATTAAAGAATATCTGAGACATTTGGGCGTTGAAAAGGAGAGATACCAGGCAGTCTGGCTCTCAGACCAAGGTGCTTACAATTTTATTGAGGCTTTTACTTTACTCATTGAAGAGATAAATAAACTGGGGCCATATAGCAAACATTATTTTCCTATAAATTCTGAAACAACTGAGGTGGATACACATGACTGCAGAAAACCAAGGCCTTAAACCCAAAATCATAGTTTTTGCCTGCCACTGGTGTACATATGCCGCAGGGGAGCTGGCGAGTTTAAACCAGCTGGCATATCCGGCCGAACTGCGGATGGAAAAGGTAAAATGCAGCGGTAAAATAGATCCCTTGTATGTACGGCAAAGCTTTGCCAATGGTGCCGATGGAATTATGGTAGCGGGTTGCAACGGCAAAGACTGCCCCTATGGAAGTGAATTTGAATACGATCAGAAAAAACACCGGGCCTTACACAGCTATCTGGAGAGTATGGGGATTGAGAAAGGCCGGTTTCAGGCCTACTGGCCCTTGGGAATGGAAGGCCCCCCCTTTAAAGAAGCTTTTGCCCGTTTAAATCAAGCAATAAAAAGGCTTGGGTTTATTAAATCGGAACCCTAAAATAACCAAGTAAGGAGAGATACAGATGCTTGGCAAAAACAAGTGGGGTATCCATCCCGATACCCACAAAACACCGACCGAAGGGAAACCGATCGAAAGCAATGCCCTGCCCGGCAGGGTAATTCTCCCGGTCAGTCAACATATCGGGGCGCCTGCCGTTCCCCTGGTGAAAAAAGGGGATCTGGTAAAAAAAGGTCAGCTAATCGCCGAAGGCCAAGCTCCGGTATCCAGCCACCTCCATGCCACCATCTCCGGCAAGGTATTAGAGGTAGCGGATCACCCGCACCCGACCCTGGGCAAAAATCCGGCTATTGTCATTGAAAGCGACGGCCTGGACGAATGGGCAGAAGGCCTACCCACCGAACGGGATTGGAAAAGCCTGGATAAAGCGGAAATCCTGGCAATCATAAAAAACGCCGGCATCGTCGGCCTGGGCGGGGCGACCTTCCCGACCTACGTAAAATTATCCCCGCCGGCCGACAATCCGATTGACACCCTCATCATCAATGGAGCGGAATGCGAACCCTTTCTAACCTCCGATCACCGGATGATGTTAGAATACTCCGAACGGGTCGCCACCGGCATATTGATATTAAAAAAAGTCCTCGGGGTAGAAAACGTAGCCCTGGGGATCGAAGACAATAAAATGAACGCGGTAAAAGCCATGGGCGAAGCCCTGGCCGGCACAGGCGTCAAAGTGATGGCGGTGCCCACCCGCTACCCGCAAGGGGCGGAGAAAACCCTCATAAGGACCTTGACCAACCGGGAAGTGCCCTCCGGCAAACTGCCCCTGAGCGTCGGGGTAGTGGTGCAGAATGTGGGAACCGCCATGGCGGTCTGCGACGCGGTCAGGAACGGCCTTCCCCTGATCGAAAGGATCGTAACCGTCAGCGGCAGTGCCATAGCCGAACCCAAAAACCTCAAGCTGAGAATCGGCACCAGCTTTGCCGAAGCCATTGCCCAGAGCGGCGGCTTCAAAACCCCCCCGGAAAAGCTGATCATGGGCGGGCCCTTCATGGGAGTCACCCAATACACCCCTGAAGTTCCCATCATAAAAGGCGCCAACGGCATCCTGGCTTTTACCCATGAGGATATCAACGACGGCCCGGAAGCCCCCTGCATCCGCTGCGGACAATGCCTGGACGCCTGCCCCATGGGCCTGAATCCGAGCATGCTCAGTATCCTCGGCGAAAGGTCCTTTGTAGAAGAAGCCCTGAACGAATACCACTTGCTGGACTGCATGGAATGCGGCTGCTGCGCCTTCGTATGCCCGGCCAAGCGCCGAATCGTTCACTACATCCGCTACTCCAAGAAAATGGCAGCCCCAAAGGGAGGTAAATAAATGAGCCCGGAAAGAGAAAACCATGATCAGG
>DHRK01000002.1:77456-83169 GCA_002410325.1 Syntrophomonas sp. UBA5314 | reverse complement strand
GGAAAAACCTGACAAAGAAATAGAAGTAAAAGAAAAAACCGAAAAACCGGAAAAGGCTGAAAAGCAGGTAAAAGAAAAACGTGAAAAGCCTGAGCAGGAAGCAAAGCCAGTCCATAAAATGGTGGTCTCCTCCTCACCGCATATGTTTGCCGACACCTCGATTCCCAAGATCATGTGGACGGTAAACCTGACCCTGCTGCCGGCGGTACTCTTCGCCGTCTACCACTTTGGCCTGCCGGCCTTTAAAACCCTGCTGGCCGGGGCCCTGTCCGCGGTAATCTTCGAAGCCGCCACCCAGAAATTCATGAAAAAGCCGATCACCGTAAAAGACGGCAGCGCCTTCCTATGCGGCCTGCTCCTGGCCATGTGCCTGCCCCCGGCGGTGCCCCTATTTATTCCGATCGTGGGCTCCTTCATCGCCATCGTGGTAGCCAAACACGCCTTCGGGGGCTTAGGCTACAACATCTTCAACCCGGCCCATATCGGCCGAGCGGCCTTGATGGTCTCCTGGCCGGTCTTAATGACCACCTGGACTACGATGCAAACGGTGGTCGATACCACCACCAGCGCCACCCCCCTGAACATCTTAAAAATGCAGGGCTACGAAGCGCTCATCCAAACCTTCGGAAGCAACAGCGAACTCTATAAGGCCTTATTCGTCGGATTCAGAAACGGCTCTATCGGCGAGACCTCAGTGATTCTACTGGCCCTGGGCGGCCTGTTCTTAATCTACAAACGCTATATCGACTGGGTCGTACCGGTGACCATGATAGCCACCGTGGGCATACTCACCTGGCTCTTCGGCCCTCAGGGATGGGGGTCCGGTGACCCGCTCTTTCATATGATGGCCGGCGGCCTCATCATAGGCGCCTTCTTCATGGCGACCGACATGGTTACCACGCCCATCACCCGCAAAGGCAAGCTGATATTTGCAGCCGGGGCCGGGGCCCTAACCGTCCTGATCAGGCTGGTCGGGGGTTATCCCGAAGGCGTATGCTACTCCATCCTGTTAATGAACTGTGTCACCCCCTTAATCGACCGCTATATCCAGCCTGCGCTGTATGGAAGGAAGTGAGATGAGCCGATGACCGAGCATATAGAACATCATGAGAAAAATGACAGCCTATTAAAGATCGCCTTCAACCTGGCCGGAGCCTGTATCATATCAGGAATCATCATCGCCACGGTCTATTTTTTGACCGATGATATTGCTAAACAAAAACAGGCCGAATTAAATACCCTGGCCCTAAAAAGCCTGGTAACCGAAGCCGATCAATACACCCCCATCGAAGGTAAAAGCGGCTGGTATCAGGCCAGCAAAGACGGCCAAGTTATCGCCTACGTCATTCCTTCCGAAAGCAAGGGGTATGGCGGCACCATCAAACTGCTGGTGGCGGTAAGCCCGGATAACCAGGTACTAAAATACACCATTACCGAATCCAAAGAAACTCCGGGCCTGGGCGACAAAGCGGCCAAACCCCCGTTTTACGAACAATTTACCGGCAAAACTTCGACCCAACTCAAAGTCACCAAAGATGCCGGCAACAAAGAAGACATTCAGGCCATCAGCGGGGCGACCATCACCTCCCGGGCAGTCACCCTGGCGGTAAAACAGGCGGTCGATGAATCAAGTGAGCTTACGAAAGGAGGCAACTAGGATGAAAGGATTATGGGACATCTTCTCCAAGGGACTGGTCCTGGAAAATCCCATCTTTGTACTGGCCTTAAGCCTCTGTCCCGCCCTGGCGGTCACCACTTCGGTGGTCAACGCTCTAGCCATGGGACTTACCGTGGCCTTTGTCATATCCACCAACAACCTGGTGGTCTCCATCGTGCGCCATCTGGTCAATCCCAAAGTGCGCGTGCCCATATACATTACCTCCATTGCCACCATTGTCACCCTGGCCGAACTACTGTTAAAGGCCTTTGCCCCCCTGCTCTACAAAGAGCTGGGCATATACCTTTCCCTGGTAGTGGTATTTGCCATCATACTGGCCCGGGCCGAGGTCTTTGCCTCCAAAAACCCGCCCCTGCGCTCCTTTGTCGACGGCCTGGGCATGGGCTGCGGCTTTACCCTGGCCATGCTGCTCATCGGAGCCATCAGGGAAGTGCTGGGCAACGGAACCCTCTTAGGCTACCAGGTCATGTGGAGCGGCTACCAGCCGGCCCTGATCATGATCCTGGCCCCCGGCGCCTTCATCCTCATAGGCTACCTGGTAGCGGCCTTTAAAATCCTGAGCGAGCGTATCGAAAAAGCCCGGGCAGAGAGGGGTGAAACCATATGAACGAATATCTGCTCCTTTTCATGGGTGCGGTAGTGGTCAACAACTTTGTCCTGACCCGATTCCTGGGTCTGTGCATCTTCTTCGGCGTCTCCAAAAACTTAAGCGCCTCCGGGGGAATGGGCATGGCGGTTACGGCTGTCATCACCTTAAGCTCCATGTTTGCCTGGCTGGTCTACAACTACATCCTGGTGCCATTTAATGTAACCTTCCTGACCACCATCGTATTTGTCCTATTGATCGCCAGCTTCGTGCAGCTGCTGGAAATGATCGTCAAAAAATATACCCCCAATTTGCATAAGATGTGGGGCATATACCTCCTGCTGATCGCCACCAACTGCGTGGTCCTGGGGGTCCCTTTAATCAATGTCGAATCGCACTTCTCCTTTATGAAAAGCCTGGTCAATGCGGTCGGCTCCGGGGTGGGCTTTGCCATGGCCATCGTGCTGATGGCCAGCTGTAGAGAGAAATTGAGACTGGCGGATGTGCCCAAATCACTGGATGGTTTGGGAATCGCCTTTATTGTGGCCGGATGCCTGGCTTTAGCGTTTTTCGGATTTTCCGGAATGATCACCCTGTAGGGAAGGACGTGAGCTGAAATGAATAGTATGATTACGATTATCGCCATTCTGGCTTTGGTGGGGCTGTTCTTCGGCCTGGTCCTGGCCTATGCCAATAAAAAGCTGGCCGTGGAAATGAACCCCTTGATTCATGTGGTGGAAGACATCCTGCCCAAGGGGCAGTGCGGGGCCTGCGGCTATGCCGGGTGCCAGGCCTACGCGGAGGCGGTGGTGCTCGATAAAGACGTTTCGCCCAGCCTGTGTATTCCCGGGAAAAAGGCGGTGGCCGAGCAGGTGGCTAAATTAACCGGGAAGGCGGCGGCTGAAATTGAACCCCGCTATGCTTTTATCAAATGTTGGCAGCCGGCGGTGGGCAACAGCAAGTATGATTATGCGGGGATAGAGGACTGCCTGGCGGCCAGCCTGCTGCAGGCCGGGCCCAAAGAGTGTGAATACGGCTGCATAGGCCTGGGAAGCTGTGTCAGGCAGTGTGTTTTCGATGCCCTTCATATCAATGAAAAGGGACTGCCCGAGGTGGATAAGGAAAAATGCACCGGCTGCGGCAAATGCGCCACGGCCTGCCCCAAGAACGTAATCACCATGATTTCCCCCGAGGCGCATGTGGCGGTTTTATGCAATTCGCTGGATAAGGGGGCGGTGGTGCGCAAGATCTGTAAGGTGGGCTGCATCGGCTGCGGCATCTGCGTCAAGCAGTGCCCTTATGAGGCGATTAAGATGCAGAATAATCTGGCGGTGGTCGATTCCAGTATCTGCATAGAGAAGTGTGACCATCCGGTTTGCATTGAGAAGTGCCCGACCAAGGTGCTTAAAACCTACCAGATTCCCCCTGTGGAATTGGTAGAAGCGGTTTAATTATTGCCAAAAGAAAAGGCTGATATTATCTAAACACGGGGAACTGCAACATGAAAAAAGTAATTTGGGCGCTGGTGCTTTTGAGTCTGCCGGTCTTTTCCAGCGCCTGTAATACTGTACAGTCAAAACCGGTTAAGTCCACCGATTTTGCATTGGGGACCATCATTGAACAGCAAGTATATGGAGCCAATGCGCAAAAAGCCTCCGATGAAGTATGGGCCCAAATAAAAGAACGGGACGCCCTGTGGACGATTAACAGCCCGGGCGGAGATATCAATAAACTAAATAACAACGCAGGTCTGGGATATGTTGAATTAAACCCGGAAACCATCAGCATATTGAGAGAGGCCCGTAGAATTTCGGATTTAAGCGGTGGGGCTGCCTTTGACATAACGGTGGCCCCGCTGGTTAAGGCCTGGGGCATCGGAACCGACAATCCCCGGGTGCCATCCGCCGATGCCGTGCAAGAACTTGTTTCCCTGGTCAACTACCGGGATGTCCTGATTGATGAAAAAAACGGTTCGGCCAGCTTGTTAAAGAAAGGCCAGATGGTCGATCTGGGCGGAATTGCCAAAGGATATATAGGAGATCGGGCGATTGATATATATAAAAGCAACGGGATAACTTCAGCTTTCATAAATCTGGGCGGTAATGTCGCCGCACTGGGAAGCAAACCCGATGGAAGCCCCTGGACGGTTGGCATCCAAAATCCCCGGGGGGAGAACAGCGACATCGTCGGAGTTGTTGAGGTGGTCGATAAAGCGGTCGTCACTTCCGGCGATTATCAGCGTTATTTTATAAAAGACGGCCAACGCTACTGTCATATTTTTGATCCCGGGACCGGGTATCCTATGGACAGCGGCTTGATGAGCGTTACTATTATCGCTTCATCTTCAACCGACGCTGACGGGTTGGCCAAGGTCATCGTTTTAGGCCTTGATCGGGGAATGGAGATGGTCAAAAATTATGGCCGGGCGGAAGCCATTTTTATTACCAATGACAAGAAAATCTATGTAACGCCCGGCCTAAAAGGCAAGTTCCGCCTAGAGGATGCGACTCATGAATACACGTACATTCAAAACGGGTGATATCATACTAATTGTCGGTATCGTGGCCATAGCCGTGCTCTTTTTGGTCTGGAATAATTATCGGGCCGCTTCCGGGCAGCAGCTTAAGGCGCTTATAACCCAGGATGGTCATTTAATAAAAGAGATCAATTTAAGTGATCTTCAGGCGTCAGAATCGATAAATATTGACGAACCGGTAAAGCAGGTTATCCTGGCTGAAAAAGGCCGGATCAGGTTCCTTAGCTCTGACTGTCCCAATCAAACCTGTGTAAAAACCGGCTGGTTAGAGAGACCCGGCGCAAAGGCGGTTTGTATTCCGTCCAAAGTCGTCATCACCATAGTGGGTGATAATGAGCAAATTGACACTTTTTCTTATTAGCAGGGTGAAGACGTGAATAAGAAAAAACGCGAAGCGATCATCATAATCCTAATTTGTAACGCGATCCTGATTTCCCTCCTGGAATTGATTATTCCGGTTCCGATTCCGATACCCGGGGTCAAACTCGGCTTGGCCAATATCATCACCATTATCGCCATAGCCTTTTTGGACTTAAAGGACGTTTTGACCATTGTAATTCTCCGCTGCCTGGTTGTCGGGGTTCTGAGCAAAGGCATAACGGCCTTGCCCTTCAGCCTGTCCGGGGGGCTTTTAAGCGCCCTGGTCATGTGGCTGGTTTATAAAAAAACGGCCGGGTTATTCAGCGTCAAGGGGATCAGCATCATCGGGGCGATAACTCATAATGCCGCCCAGCTGATCGTCGCCTCGGTGATTTTGAGAGAGACCGTAGTCTTATACTATCTTCCCATATTGCTGATTTCAGCCGTTATAACCGGTTTAATAACCGGAACGATCAGTGAATTGACGGTTAAAGAGATAAAAAAGAGGGGTATTTTATCAAAATTCATCCGCTAGTACAACGTTCGGTATATT
>DHRK01000002.1:57862-77325 GCA_002410325.1 Syntrophomonas sp. UBA5314 | reverse complement strand
TTTTTTGAAGTACAAGGCGGAGGGCGGCTCCATGCCGTCCTGGCATCGCCGCATTAGCCCGTCAGTGGGCGTCAAATGAGTAATACGTATTGCGATTGACGACAACGCAGAATTCGGAAAAAGCTGCCCAAATTATGGGCGCGAATATACCGAATGTTGTACTCGAATAGGGATGTGGATTTGGTGCAGGCATATTCCGCCGAATTAAATAACCGGAATACGGAAATTGATGCGGGAATAAAGCTGATTCTGGCCATACTTCTGGCGGTCGCCGCAGCCTTCTGCCAAAACGGGCTGGATCTGGTTTATTTCTCAATATACCTGCTGGCCGTAACGTTTTTTTTAAAAAGCGATCTTCGCTTTATATTAAAAAACCTGCTTTCCTTTGGGATCATCATATTGATTCCTTATCTTTTTGGAATATTGCTGTCCCTGGCTTTGAGCAGACTCTTTTCCGGACCGGCCTATGATCTTAATTTCAATGCGGCTCTTTTAAAAATGACCAAGCTATTCTTTATCTGGTACATCGGCAACCTGTATTTTTTCACCAGCTCCCTGGAAGCGATCATGGATATGTTTGATAAAGTCTTCGGGCCCTTAAACAGGGTGGGTATTCCGGTTTCAAGATACCTGAATATGGTCATGTTTATTGTGAATGAACTGAGCAGGACGGTAGGTCAGTTTAAAGGCGACATTTTTGAACAGGCCGGTCAAATTTTTAAAAACAAGCAGCTGGGGATTAAGAGCAAACTGAAAGAGCTGTCCGATATTCTGGTAAACTATATAGCCAACTCCCTGCAGCGCACGGATGAGATACAAGAACAGCTTGAATCAAGTGGGGGCAATGACTGCCAGTACACACTCCGAATTTCCAAAAACGAGATCGTGGCCATTTTCGCCTGTGTCATGTTCCTGTTGCTGTTATTTGCCTGAACTATAGAGGACAGTGCTTTCGAACCGTCCCCGCTGACCCGCCTTCTGCTTGTTCAATAGGTAAATACGATCTCCACCAGCCCGCCGCCGTCTTCGGCGTTGCGGAGGCTGATCGCGCCGTTTAGCTCGTCGACAATGAGGCGGGCAATGGATAAACCCAGTCCGGTGCTTCCGTCGGCTCCCTTATACAAGTAATCAAAGGCGTGCTCCAGGTCCTGCTCGCTAAAGCCTTTTCCATCATCCTGAATGCTGATCAATATGGCGCTCCGGCTGTCGGGAGCGGATCGGCCCTGGATGGAAACCCGGCTGCTGGCATGGCGGATGGCGTTGTTCAGCAGGTTGCCGAATAAGCGGCGCAACTTTTCCGGGTCGCCGACTACTTTAAGTTCGGCGGGAATGTCTGTCGTTACCTGCACCTTTTTTTCCACGGCGTAGCCCTGCATGGTTTCAACCGCTTCCTGAGCTATCTGCCCGATATCGCATGGTTCCAGATAGCGGCTTTCTCCCGCTCTCTCCTGGCGGGTGAGATTGATCATTTCGTCCAGGAGGCCTTTTAAACGCTGGCATTCACGGGATATGGTTTCAAGGGCATGATCGGCCTGCTGACCTGAAAACACCCCGTCCCGGATGCCTTCGGCAAATCCCTGGATGCTCATCAGGGGGGTCTTTATCTCATGCGAGGTGCTCTGGAAAAAGCGGCGCATGCTGGTGTCATAACGCTCCAGTTGATAGGCCATATCATTGAAGGTATCGGCCAGATCCGCCAGTTCGTCATCTGACTTAAGATCCAGGCGCACGTCAAAACGGCGCCGGGCAATGGAACGGGCATAGTCCTGCAGGGACTGCAAGGGCTTGACCAGATAGCGGCCCAGCAATAAAGCGAGCGGCAGAGCGATAATCAGAGCGATCAGGGTGCTTTTTAACAGGAGCAGCAAAATAGCCCGGTTCAGAGACTCCAAGGCGGTAACTTCCGCGAAAGTGATTACCGAACCCAAATTTTCTTCCGGAGCTCCGATAGGCACTCGAACGGCCAGGAGGTCAGCTCCGGGGTGGTCGGCTTTACCGTCCCGGCCGACAAATTTGAGGTATTGACTGGCTGGCAGCTCGGGCAGCTTTTTTCCTGCCGGGAATAATTCCGGCAGGCTGCTGTACAGCACGTTTTCTTCACTGTCCAGGATCACGTACTGGCTTTCAATGGAATGGTAGGAGAAAAAGACATAGGGTTTAGCGGTCAGGCTGTACGATTTGGCGGGACTTTTTTCGTGCGACAGGGCAAAGGCGATAGCAAAGCCCTGCCGGGAGAGGGCTTCCCGGGTCCTTCTTTCCAGGTCGTCGTACAGTATGGAATGAAAAGACAGGGTGGTGATAGCGGTGCTGCATATGACCACCAGCAGGTAGCTCAACAATATTTTACCGGTAATGCCTTTATAGTTAATCTTCAAAGCGGTACCCGTATCCCCAGATGGTTCTGACATTCCTGTCCGACCCGCTTTCCCTCATTTTTTTGCGCAGCCTTTTTACCAGGTCATCAACGGCCCGGGCGCCCCCCACGTAGTCGCATCCCCATACCCGGTCCAGCAGTTCCTGGCGGGTAAAGGTGCGCTGCGGCTGGGATGCCAGTAAAAGCAGCAGTTCATACTCTTTGGGGGTCAGCATTACCTCGCGCCCCTGCACGCTGATATGGCGGTCGTTGGGATTGATCCTGAGATTGCCTAATTCCAGGGTCTCCTCCGGGAGCATGGGTTGGGCGGAACGGCGGAAGATAGAGCGCACCCGGGCCACCAATTCCCGCGGGCTGAAGGGCTTGGTAAGATAGTCGTCGCCTCCCAGTTCCAGCCCTAAAATGCGATCTATTTCGTCTCCCCGGGCGGAAATAAATATTACCGGCAGGCCGCTGCGGGTCCTGATGTCCTTGCAAAATTCCAGGCCGTCTTTGCCGGGCAGCATGATATCCAGGATAAACATATCCGGAAAACCGGATTGCAGCCTTTCGCTGACCTCTTCGGCAGAAGCGAAGGTTTCAATATGGAAACCCTCCCGGGCCAGGTATTCTTTTATTATATACCTGATGTTTTCCTCGTCGTCCACGACAAAGATGCTTCGCATTTCTTTCAAACCTCCTGCCTGTCCGTAAATGGTAGATTCTATTCAAAACGCAGGGCGTCTATGGGATTGGAATTGGCCGCTTTTCGAGCCGGATAATACCCAAAAAACAAGCCGACCGCCATGGAAAAGCCCAGGGCCAGAGCCACCAGCCAGGGCGATAATTTTACCGTGAATCCGGCTGCAACACTCAGTGAAGCGGCGATTCCCCAGCCTAACAGCACTCCTATCGCCCCGCCCATCAAGCTGAGGAGCAGAGCTTCGATCAGGAACTGGGTTAAAATGTCGCCGGTGGTTGCTCCAATAGCCATACGGACCCCGATTTCCCTGGTGCGCTCGGTAACCGAAACCAGCATAATGTTCATAATGCCTATGCCCCCCACCAAAAGGGAAACCGCCGCTATACCCCCCAGCAAAAAGGTCAACATCCGGGTGGTGTCTTCAACCGTCGATAATACCTCGGCCATGTCCTGGATGCGGAAGTCGTCTTCGGCGGTTGCCGCCAGGCGGTGGCGCTGCCGGAGCAGGGTGGTAATATAGTCCTTTAAAGTGGTGAGGGCTTCCTGGCTGGTGGCCTGCACATTGATCATGCGCACGCTGGTGCTTCCTAAAAGGCGCTGTTGAGCGGTGGTCAAAGGTATGTAAATCATATTATCCTGGTCCTGCCCCATACCGGCCGCCCCCCGGGTAGAAAGAACCCCTATTACGTTAAAGTCCAGCCCGTTGATGCGAATAACCTGACCTACCGGAGACGTCATCCCGGGAAACAGATTACTTACCACCGTCTGACCCAGCACGGCGACCGGGGCGCGCAGTTCCAGGTCATAATCATCGAAAAAATCGCCCTGCTCGGTGGGCCAGTTTTTTATAGCCATCAACTCCGGGGTAGTCCCGTCCACATTGGCTGTCCAGGTGCTGCTGCCCACGGCAATCGTGGCGTTGTTGAGACTGGCCTCGGGAGCGACGTATTTTACCAGGGGCAGGCTCTTTATAGCTTCGACGTCTTCCATAGTAAGCTGCGCCGGATTAGCCCCCCTTACCGGTCCAAACCCGCCTCCGCCGCTGATAGTCAAAAGGTTGGACCCCATGCTGGAGATCCTTTCGGTAATACCGGTTGTGGCCCCCTGGCTCAAAGCAACCATGGCGATTACCGAAGCGACTCCGATGATTACCCCCAGCATGGTGAGCAGAGAGCGCATCTTGTTGACCAGCAGACTGCGCCAGGCCATCTGCAGGGTGGATCTCAATTCCATATTTATCCCGCCTTGCGATTAGTGTATCCCCATCCCTTTTAATTGGGAGGCTTCCGGTATGAGTTCGTCGCTTACGATCACTCCGTCAATTAAACGGATGATGCGCTGACAGTAATTGGCCACTTCCGGTTCGTGGGTGACTATGACTACCGATAAACCGTTGCCGCCATGCAGCTCCTGGAGGAGACTCATGATCTCGGCACTGGTCTTGGTATCCAGGGCTCCGGTCGGCTCGTCGGCCAGCAAGAGACCCGGTTTATTTACCAGGGCCCGGGCAATAGCCACGCGCTGTTGCTGTCCGCCCGACAATTGCGTAGGGAAATGGTGTTCCCGTCCGGCCAAACCGACCATGGCCAGGGCTTCTCGCCCCGTCCTCTCTCGCTCCGGGGCGGACACCCCGGCGTAGATCATGGGCAGGCATACGTTTTCCAGAGCCGTAGCCCGGCCCAACAGGTTGAAATTCTGAAATACGAAACCTACCAGCTTGTTGCGCAGGTGGGCCAGCTGGTCTTTATCCAGGGCCATTACATCCTGCCCGGCAAAACGGTACTGGCCCTGGTCGGGTACGTCCAGGCAGCCCAGGATATTCATCAGGGTTGATTTACCCGAGCCGGAAGGACCCATAACGGCTATCATTTCCCCTTTGGCTATGCTTAAGGATATCGAACGTAAAGCGTGGACCGGCGTTGATGTCGAAAGATAGGTCTTGCTGATATTGTTCAATTCGATAAGGGTTCTTTTCACGATCGCTCCCCCTTTGAACGAGGTCCTGCCTGGCTACTAGCGCATTACCCGCACATTGCCCATTCCTCCGCTTCCCGGGCCATTGCGGTTTTGCGAACTGCCGGAAGCGGACCCGGTGGCCTGGCTGCCGCTACTGCCGCTGGAGGAAGATGAGCCGATAATGATCTGCTCTCCTTCATTGAGGCCGCTGATGACCTCGTAATTTTGACCGTCATTGAGCCCCAGGACCACATCCCGGGGCACGACTTGATTGTTTTGGAGCACCAGTACAATGGCTTTTCTAGACGCTGTAGAGTCATTTCCGGCCGCGCCGGCCGCTGCCGGGCTGTTCGATGAACGAACCGCGTTCCGGGTGGCAGAAGCCGGGCTGCTTGGCCCGGTTGAGGTATTAGAAGCGCCGGCTTGGCTTTTGCTGTAGGTTTGGGCATAGCTCACCGCCATCATGGGGACCGTCAGCACGTCGCTCTTGCGGGCCAGGACGATCTTGGCGGAAACTGACATGCCGGGCTTGAGCTGCCGTTGGGGGTCGTCACAGGTAACTACCACCGGATAGTACTGCACGTTGCTGACCGTTTTGGCTTCCGGGGTAATCGTATCCACTTTGCCGGTGAATAATTTATCGCCATTGGCGCTGGTGGTAAATTCCACGTTTTGGCCGATCTGGATGCGGCCGATGTCGGCTTCATTGACCAGGGCGCTCATCTGCAGGTCCTCGCTCATGACTGTGAGCAAATTATTGCTGCTGGAGTTTAAGCCTATGATCTGCCCGACCTGGGCGTTTACCGCCCCGATAATACCGTCGAACGGGGCTACCAGGGTGGCTCCCTCCAGGTCGGAGCGGGCCTGGTCGACTTTGGCCTGATCGTTTATTAAACGCGCCCGGGCGGAATTCAAATCCAACCCGGCTTTTTTATAGGCGTCGCTGGCTTTATCGTAGTCCGAACGGGAAACCGCGCCCGCATTGAACAGCTCCTGCTGCTGGGCCAGGGTCCGGGCGGCGGCTTCATAGGTAAGGGTCAGGTTTTCTACGCTTATTTCGTCCTGAGTCAATTGGCTCTGGGCCTGGCGCATGGCGGCTTCCAGGGTTGTGGCGTCCTGCTGGGCCAGAATTTGGCCTGCTGTTACATGATCACCGGGTTTAACATTAATAGCGGTAATGGCCTCATCGCTTTTAAACCCCATCTGGGACTTCCTGACCGGTTCCAGGGTTCCGGTACACTGAATGTCATCCGTCACGGTTCCTTTGCTGACCGTCATAGTGAGAAAGCCGGTGTCTTTTTTAGCGCCGAAATATTTATACCAACCAAAGCCGGCCGAGGCTGCCACCAGAATAATAACGCCCAGGGTTATGTACTTTCTACGTTTGCTCCGGGCCTTTATCTGCTTGCTGAGCAACACCTCCTGGATGTGGCTGTCGTCCAGTTTATCGCCGTTTATTTCGCCGGACGGCTTTTCCGGCAAATCTTTATCCGTGGTGTTTGAATCCGACATAAGCATACATCACTCCAGACCGTATGTATTCAATATATATTTTAGTAAATTGCTGTTGCACTTTTATAAGAAAAATATATAAAAAGTGTGGCATTGTTAGAGGCTCGTGCAAAAAGCATACCCCGGCATATGCATAAGCGCAATATATACCGGGGTATTAGTACACTTGGCGTATGGAGTAAATTATCTGAACAGCATGCCTCCAAACAGGTAGCCCAGGTAGAAAACGGCTGCTATCGCGATGACGTGCAGCACCCACCATCCTGATCTGAGAAAATGAAAAGAACCCAGTTCATAATTGGTCTCCTGTTTTACTTCTTCGTTATCCATTGCCTAACCTCCTTTCCCGTCAGCCGCTCTTTAGTTACTATTTCCCAGATCAGGCGATTGTATGTAATCGTATCGTGGGCAAACATTTGACAGTTGGGAAAATTTCACTACAATGAATTTGTTGAGGGGAATTGCACAAAATAGTGCACAAAGGAGGAATCTTTTTGGCCGAGCTACGCAGGGATCTTCTTAACCCTACTCTAGAGAAAATACTAACCGCTTTTCACTTGGATAAAATATATGCCCGGGGTCAGGGAAGCTGTCTTACCGATAAAAACGGCAAGTCCTATTTGGATTTTATTTCTCAGTATGGAGCCATTCCGTTTGGCTACAATCCGGAATTTGTCTGGCAGGCTCTGGAAAGAGTGCGGGATCTCGCTCTGCCCAGCCTGGTGCAGCCTTCGCTGCCCGCCGAGGCTTTGCGGCTGGCATCTAAACTGGCTGACATCACGCCTGGAGAACTCTGCTATTGCACCTTTTGCCAGAGCGGGACGGAGGCGGTTGAAGCAGCCATTAAACTGGCCCGTTCCGCTACCGGTAAGGAAATTATTCTTTCCACCCATAACAGCTTCCACGGCAAAACCCTGGGCGCTCTTTCCGCAACCGGCAAGTCCTCGTACCAGGAGCCGTTCAGGGCCCCGGCCCCCGGTTTCTGCAAAGTACCTTACAACGACCCGGCGGCTCTGGAGGCTTTTCTTTCACAAAATCAAGGCCAGGTAGCCGCCTTTATCGTGGAGCCCATCCAGGGTGAAGGGGGAATTATTTCAGCCCGCCCCGGTTATTTAACCGCAGTCCGGGAGATCTGCTACCGTTACAACGTCCTGTTAATTCTCGATGAAATTCAAACCGGTTTGGGTCGAAGCGGGCAGTTGTTTGCCAGCCAGGTTGAGCGGATCGAGCCTGACATCATGGTTCTGGCCAAAGCCCTGGGGGGAGGGCTGGTTCCCCTGGGGGTATGCATCAGCACTCCCGGGGTTTGGAACGACGACTTCGGCCACCTGCACAGCTCAACCTTTGCCAACAATAATCTGACCTGCGCGGTGGGCTGCGCGGTGATTGACTATCTGCTGGCCGATGATCAGGCCCTCATAAAACAGGTCAATGAAAAAGGAGCCTACCTGATTAAAAGGCTCAGTGAATTGGCGGGTCTTTATCCCGAAGTCATCAAAGAGGTGCGGGGGCGCGGGCTCATTGTGGGGGTGGAGTTTCATTCCCCCCAGGACAGTGATTCCTATGACATGGCCTATATGTGCGAAGCCGGGGGCTTTACCGCGCTGTTGTGCGGCTTTCTGCTCAACGTCTACCATATCCGGCTGGCGCCCTTTCTCAATAATTCAATGACCCTGCGTTTTGAGCCCTCCCTTTTGATTGAATACGAAGAGATAGATTACCTGCTCCAGGCCCTGGACGACCTGTGTAAAATCCTGAATTACCGCGACTACAGCCTGCTGTACCGGTTTGTCATAGGAGATGAGGCCCGCCCTGACCGTTTTACCGATTACCGTCCCCAAAGGCGGGCCAACCGATCGTCAACCCTGGCTCCTGGCGAAGAGATAAAAGGGCGCTTTGCCTTTATCATTCACTATCCCGGTCCGGAAGACATTATCGCCAACAATCCTTCCTTCAGCCGCTTTGAAAGGGATGAGCTTTACCGGCTCTTAGAGTGGCAGGCGTCCATGCCCGAACCGGCGGTCTGCTGCCACATGCCGGCCATCCGTTCCCGGCAGGGGCACGCGGTGGAAGGGTGGCTTATCGGCGTGCCCTACGGCGGCAGGGAGATCATGTCCAAACCTCGGACCGAGGTGGTTGACACCATCCTACAGGCGGTTGATATGGCCCGGGACCTGGGCGCTCAGGTGGTCGGGCTGGGGGCTCTTACCTCGGTGGTAACCAGGGGAGGCCGCGACGTGCTGGGCCGGGGGATAGCGGTTACCAGCGGAAACAGCCTCACCACGGTTATGGCCCTGGAAGCCCTTTACCAGAGCGCGCAAAAAATGAATATAGACCTTGACCAGGCCCGGGCGGCGGTGGTTGGAGCCACCGGTTCCATCGGCCGGGCCTGTTCCATGTTGCTGGCCGAAGAAGTAAGCCGGATTACCCTCCTGGGCAACCCCCGGGCGCCTTTGACCAGCCAGCGGCGTTTGAAGCAGCTGGGAGAAGATATCTTAAGCCGGGCCAATCGCAGAAGAAAAGAAGGCAACCGGCGGGGTATGAGCGGCTGGCTAATCAGGGCCTTGCTCAACCTGAAGAACCTTGACAAAGACTGGGCGCAGGATCTTGCGGGCGCCCTGGAGCAAGGGGAGAGAGTATCGTGGGAAGTCATGGAACAGATATGCCGGGGCTTGAACCTGGAAACGCCTCTTTCCATGGCCATGGGCACCGGGGATATATTGCATCTCTGCGACTTGATAGTATCAGCCAGCAATTCAGCCGACTATTTGATCTATCCCGAGCATTTAAAAGCCGGGGCGGTGGTCTGCGATGTGGCCAGACCGGCTGATGTGTCACCGGAGGTCCTTGAACAGAGGAAGGATGTACTGATTTTGGAGGGAGGCCTGGTGAAGCTTCCCGACCCGGTGTCATTCGGGCAAAATCTGGGCTACCGGGAGGGTATGGCCCTGGCCTGTCTGTCTGAAACCATAATGCTGGCTATGGAGGCCGACTGGCAGGATTATAGCATAGGCTCTCAACTTTCTCTGGAAGCCATGGAGTACATGCGCAGCCTGGCCTTCAAGCACGGCTTTTCGCTGGCCGGTTTAAAAATGGGCAACCGGGAACTTCAGGACCGGGAAATAGAACGTATTAGTGAGAACGCCAGGTCGAATCAGAGGGGTACTGGACGCAGATCGTTTTCGACCGGGCTCAGCTTGACTGGTTCCCCCGATTCTTTTAAGCTATGAAATGTGTATAATAAAAACAGTCTCTTAAAAAACGGGTTCGGAGGGGAACGCCAGTGAGCGAAGGACAGGAAATCAGGATCAAAAAGAACGGTAAATGGTATTTTGGCCCGGCCGAAATGTTCCGGCGCAATATAGTGAATGTTCTGGCATCCAATTTGCACAAAGAAGCCGACGGCTCTTATTTAATTAGATTGGGCACCGATGTGAATCCGGTCGTTGTCGAAGACGTACCGTTTTATGCTTCCGGTATTGTCGAAGAAGACGGCAAGGTTAAACTGGTGTTCCACGATCTGCAGGAGATGCCCCTGGATTGTGCCAAAAAGCTCACCCTCAAAGGTGATGTACCCTATATCGACTTCCGCTGGGACGCCGATACCAGGTTGAGCCGGGGCGTATACTGGAAGCTCAGCGAGTATTTTGAGTTTAAAGGGGAAGAAATCTATATCGTCCCCCCGGGAATATAATCTAAAGGGTTATTAAAAAGCGGGCCGGCGCCCGCTTTTTTGCCAAAGGGATTACATCTTACAATCTTCCTATGCTCGGCGGTCTGAACTTGGACTCGTCTATCTGCAAACACTGATCTATAGCCTTGAGCATCAAGTCCTTATCATCGGGCAGCTTGCCGGTGACGTTGCAGTAATTGGATACGTGATCGCTTAAGACCCTGGAGCCTTCACAATTAAGATTTTCGACCAGCAATCGTATCTCCTGCAGGGCTTCGTGGGGAGAGAGCAGTTGAAAAGCGCCCGACTTATATTCTTCGTATAACGGCGTTCCGGGCTGAGGGATAAGGGTACGCAGACGTATAAAATCCGGGCTGAAGGCGCTTAGCACCCGGGCACTTTCCAGAGCGTGCTGGCGGCTCAGTTCTTTGCCCCCGGCCCCTACCAGGTAGTACTCGCTGGTCTCGATGCCGGCTTCTTTTAATTTACGTCCCGCCTCAATAATGGCTTCTGAAGACACGCCTTTCTTGATCCTCTCCAGGACCAGGTCGTCCCCGCTTTCCATCCCCATGTGGATCCGTTTCAAACCCGCGGATTTTAATAGTTTGAGGTCTTCCAGGCTTTTGAGATTTACAAAGCGGGCCGAACCATAAACCGTTATTCTTTCTAAATGGGAAAAAACTTCATGAGCGTAGTTGAATATCTCCACAAGCTGCCCGGTCTTCATGTATATCGTATTCCCGTCAGGAAAAAAGATGGTATCGATGTATTCTCCATAGTATTTCCGGGCCGTCCTCAAGTCTTCCTTGATATCCTCCACGCTTCTAATGCGGAACCGGGTGCCTTTGTACATGCTGCAAAAGGTACAGCGGTTGTGGGGGCAGCCTATGGTTGCCTGAATGAGCAGGCTGTTGGCCTCGCTGGGGGGGCGGTAAACCATTCCTTCGTAACGCATACGCATCCTCCTTTGTGCAATAGCTTAGCAAACCGGCTGCCAGTTTAAAAGCCTGTTGTTTAATCATACGTATGTCCTGCCCAATGAGTCACGGATTTTATAAGATAAAAGCCTCACATTTATAAGCTTTAATCGTACAAAGGTCAGGGCTAACTCCGGGAAGCGAGCGCCCCTTTTTTCTGCGGATTATTCCGTTTTTATCGGGAAATTGGGCATTTTCGAGTTGTTTTAAGGCTCAAAAACCGATATAGTAGAAAACAGGATGGGTATTACAGGGATGATATAGAAGAGGAATGATTCATCGTGTCACTCAGGGTGCTAATCGTTGACGATGATGAACGGGAACGCATAGTTCTTCGTTATGTTCTTGAGCAGATAAAGGATATGCATATTGTTGGCGAGGCGGTCCATGGGCTGGAGGCCCTGCTTCTCTGCCAGGAGAAGAAGGTGGATCTCATGTTCCTGGATATTACCATGCCGGAAATGGGAGGCATGGAAACGGCCTCCAAGCTCAAAAACCTAAAAGACCCACCCCTTTTCGCCTTTGTCACGGTCAAGAAGGACATGGCCGTGGAGGCCTTCGAACTAGGCGCCCTCGACTACATAGTAAAGCCCATTGAGCAAAACCGCATTGAAAAAACCATTGAGAGAGCCAAAAAGCAAATCGGCCACAAAGACATCCTGGAAGAGAGCATCAGGGAAAAGGTCAAGGAAAGAATCGATTTTCTCCTGGAAAAGTACCGCGGGCAGGAAGTCTACTCAACCAGGCTGCCGGTTCGGGAAAAGGGCAAGATAACCCTTTTGAACCAGGATGAAATCATCTACTGCGAAAGCCAGGCCAAGAAAGTATATATATCCACCCCCCAGCAGGGTTTTTTAAGCAACTATACCTTAAACGAGCTGGAAGCCCGGCTTGACAACAGCATCTTTTTCAGGGCGCACCAGGCTTTTATTGTAAATTTGAACTTTATCAGGGAAATAATCAATTTCGGCGAGGGTTCTTATCTTTTGCACCTGGCCAACAGTGACAAGAATATTATTTTGAGCCGTTCCCGGGCCAAACTGCTGCGGGAGAAGATGGGTATAACCTAGTGCTCTGTTAAGTCTAATTCTGTGTATTACTCGCTTCTTCGCCTTGTACCTCAAAAAAATCTGCTCCAGCTTACATAAACAATATACGGAACCTGGTACTAGTGCTATTCAGGAATGTATTAGTGCAGTGCAGACGCCAAAAAGTGCAGTACATTCTTTTTATTGATATTGTAACAGCATGCTATTATGTTGTGTTAACCATGGTTTTTTAGTGAAATAAAGCCCCTTTTATAAGCTATGAAGCCCAAAACTCCGTTTGTTTCGAAAGCGGAGTATTAATACGTTACATTAATAACAAGCTCGTGCAAACTAACCTCCTTAAACAACCAATCGCAACAAGTATAGAGAAAAAAATCACAAAATGATTTATAGTTAAAGAAGAGTATCGTGGCGACATTTAGATTTTGAGAGGGGGTTGGCGGTTTCTCATCGGATTCAATTCGTGCGGATTTATGGAAAAAAATTCGAAGGAGCGAAGAGTAAATGTTCATACCGTTTATGGACGGACCGTAGTGGAAACTTCTTCGAAGTTTCTGGCTTGGTAGAATGGAGTGGTTTTCATGATACCGTTTAGCAAGCTCGAACGTTATGAGGGTAATCAGGCCCTGTTTGATTTAGTTCTTATGTCCATCGTATCATCCTATGTCGGTGAACCTTTACACGTTCATGCGGAGGGCTTAAGAGGAACCGGCAAAACTACCATTATGAGGGCATCGCGCGGAATCTTGCCCAGAATAACCAGAATCAAGAACTGTATTTACAATTGTGATCCCAATGATCCCCATTGTCCCCATCACAGGCATTTGAGCGACGAAGAAATCGCAGTTCTTGGCACCGAAGAGATCCCTATGCCTTTTTTGGAGATATCGCACAGCGCCAAGGTCGGAACTGTTGCCGGAAGCATCGACCTCAGCCGATTGACCGATCCCAATCACCCGGAAGCCAGGCTCCTGCCCGGTCTGATACCCCAGGCCCATCGGGGCATCATATTTATCGATGAGATAAACCGTTTGGCGGACACTTCACCTGAAATTACGGATATCCTGCTGGATGTGATGGGAAATAAACCCGGACATATCCAGATCGAAGAAGCCGGTCTGCCCACTGTCGATATAACCGTAAGCGTATCGGTATGGGCGGCCTCCAATCCGGACGAAGACCCTGGTCCGCTGGAAGAAATCAGGCGTCAGCTCTCGGACCGTTTTGACATGGTCTGCTATATGGGCCGGCCCGACTCGGTGGATATACTTTCGCACATCCTGAGGGAGAATTCGCATACCAATAAATTAAGAGGCAGAGATAAAACCAGCGAAGCCGACGACTTGAACAACGACCAGTACCGCAAGAGAATTATCGATTGGAGCGCAGTTTATGAAAAGACTGAACTGCCGGATTTCTTGCGAAACTTTATTGCCCGCCTTTATATCAAGAACAACCTGGAAAGTATTCGCGCTATCGAGGCCATGCAGCAGGGGGCGGTCCTTTTCAGTGTTATCAAAAACCGCGACAAAGTAATGGTCAATGATGTAACCAGTATGATGCCGCTGGTATTGAAGCATCGTGTCGATGGAGATACTTTGATCCGAATGATCAATGATGTAGAGTCGCGCGGACAAAAAGATGGTATACTTAATTTCAAAGGGCGTAAAACCAACAAGAAAGACGAAGCAGAACCGGATTATTTCCAGCAAACCGCCCGTCCGCTTAAGGACATGGCTCGGGGAGAATTGATCAATACGGAAAAGAGTTTGACGCCCAAAGAGGTTTAATTTCTAACCACTGGGGGTGGTCTTATGTACACCGAAAGCACCAATGTCGATAAGGCCAGTTCGGTAGGGAATTATTTAAATCTGTATTTTGGCCAGAACCAAGGCGTCAGGTTGGGGGAGAGCACGGTTGTAAGCCGGCGCGTGCACGCCCGTATGCCGGAAAAGCGAGTTAAAGGCCAAATTAAGGTGTATACCAACCGGGATGCCGGAAAGACGTACCTCGATTATGTAGACCTGGACCAGGTGGTCCATATTGACGTATATCATAAGCCGGGAGAAATCGATCCCCGAGATGTTGCAAGAGCTATATTCTGGGGGATGGATCAGTATTTTCTGGAAAAGGATCCCCAACTCCAGTATGCGGAAGATGAACGCTTCAAAATGGTCATCGAGTATGCCAACAAGATAACCATAACCACCAACCTGGGCAAAGGACTGCTCTATGATCTCTACCAAAACGTGGTTAAGCCTTTTACCGGTGAGGACGAAGGCGTTGATCACGTGCACATCCTGGCTCGCCTGAAACGAGAAGAATATTACCTGGTTTACGTTATCGCCGAGACGGTTGAGATGGTAATACGGGCCAGCGAAGTCAAGCTGGCCAAGGTCAGAAACATCAACCATGGCAACCAGAAGCAGGAAGAAGAGAGCTTCGGGGGCTATATCAAGCTGCCCTGGATGAAGTTAAAAGGACAGAATGCCAGGCAGCTCCCGGATCAGGAGAATGTAAACCAGTTGATCATGAAGCTGGCCGAAAAATTCGGCGGGGTTGAAGAGATACAGGAGTTCATGGAAAACTACTCGACGAATATTTTTAAACGCCGCGGCGTAGATCAACAGAAAAAGAAATGGGGCGAAGTTGAGCATTACGTCGAACAGTTGGAAGAACTGGGCTTGATGAAAGACGGATTGATGGGCCGGGTTTTGACCAAAAAGGGCCTGCAGTTCAAAGAATATATCATCAACCACCAGGTGGAACTGGAAACCGAGATCCGCCGCAATATGCGCAAGACCCCCACTGGGGGGGCGGGCCGCTTCAAGCGCATTGGGCGTCTGGAACAGAAGGCCTCCACCGTCGAATTCACCAACCGCAATAAGACGATAAACAACCCGGATAAAAACTGGTCGGGTGATCTGGCTGTGCCGGAGACGATTATACAGGCTAAAAAGAACAGTTTTTTACGCGGTGACAACCATTTCACCATCACTAAAGATGATTTGCACTACTATGATAAGAAAACCTATGTCCCCATAGACATCTGCCTGGTCATTGATGCCAGCGGCAGTATGGCCGGCGATAAAAGGCAGGCGGCCTGCTACCTGGCCGAGCACCTTTTGCTGACCGGTAAAGAGAAAGTAGCGGTGGTTACCTTTCAGGAGAGAAGCAGTGAAGTGGTGGTACCCTTCACCCACAACCAGCACATCCTGCACAAGGGCTTGGCCAAGATCAGCCCGGCCGGCCTGACTCCGCTGGCGGACGGTCTGATGACCGCTTTCAACCTGATCAAGAACAACCGGGTGCGCAATCCTCTGATGGTATTGATAACCGATGGTATACCCAATACCCCCTTGTGGACCTTTGATGCCAAGGCGGACGGCCTGGAGGCCGCTTCCAAGCTTCGCGACAGCAAAATCCGCTTTATATGCATCGGGGTTGAATCCAACAAGCAATACCTGGAAAAGATTGCCGAAAAGGCAGGCGGGGTCCTATATTCGGTGGATGATCTGAACAGAGACAACTTAATTAATATAGTCCGCACAGAAAAGAAGTCAATTGTTGAAGAAAGGAGACAAATGGCCTAAAATCATTGACAAATTGATGTGAAATTTGACACAAGGCCATTGTTTTGATAGTCTTTAGTATAGGACGAAGAACGAACCGGATTTGCAGGTTTGTTTTTTAATAACTCCTCCTTCATAAGGGCGCCTGAAATACGGTGCCTGCTTTTTTTTCTGCGGGAGGCATATTTGTCCCAGCCCGATCGTAGATTACTACAAAAGAAGGGAGGGGTGGATAGTGACCAGAACGTTCATGTGCGTCCTTGCTGTCGTTTTGCTGGCCGTCTGTTTGATCAGCGGCTGCTCCTCGTCAGACAACCAGAACCTTAAGTCCTGGCAGGATTTGCTGAAACCGGGCTCTCAAACTAAAGTGCAGGAAGCCGGGCAGGGTAATGCCCAGGCTGCCCCGCAACAGCAGAATACAGTGGCGGAAACCGTTAAGGTGCAATTATATTTTGTAGACACCGGCACTAAAAAGCTGGTGGCTGAAGAAAGGCAGGTTGAAAAAACCCAGGCTATGGCCCGCAAAGTTCTGGAAGAACTGCTCAAAGGCCCGCAAGCTGAGAAGCACGGGGCGGTTTTTCCCGCCGGTACCAGGCTTTTGGACGTGAATCTCAAAGCCGATCAGCAGATCTGCCTGGTTGACTTCAGTTCAGATATAAAGAGTCTATCCGCGCAGGAAGAAAAAATGCTGGTCTATGCCATAGCCAACACGCTGGGTCAATTCCCCAGCATCAAGGGAGTGGCGTTTATGGTGGAAGGACAAAAGGTTCAGACCCTGGGACAAATGGATTTATCCAAACCGGTAAAACCGGATTACAAGGTATAAGGTTTTAAAAGGCTTTTAGGCGGCGCACTTTTTTTGAGAAGATGATAACAAAACATACATTTCCGGATCATAATATAGAATAAAGAAGAGAAAAGTGATAAATTATTTAATGATCGTCTGATTATGCCTAAAGGGATATGCCTGAGCAGCGATTTACAAGGAATGCAGCAACCCGGCAGGCGGTCCGGCCCCGTATAAAAGGGGGCGGGCGGCTTATTTTTTTATTGTATCGAGGTGTTAAGTTTGGATAAAAAGAACCCGATCGGCATTTTTGATTCCGGAGTTGGAGGTTTGACAGTAGTCAGATCGCTTTTGGATAAACTGCCCGGGGAAAGCTTTATTTACTTTGGCGACACGGCGCACGTTCCTTACGGAAATAAAAGCGAAGCGCAGCTTTTTGGCTATGCCCGGCAAATCCTGGCTTATCTGTTGAGCCGCAATGTTAAAGCGGTTATTGTTGCCTGCGGCACCCACTCATCGGTGACCCTGCCCAGTTTGGAAAAGGTTTGCACCCTTCCCCTGCTGGGAGTGGTAAAAGCGGGAGCCCGGGCAGCGTCCAAAACCAGCCGGAACGGCCGCATTGGGGTAATAGCCACCCAGCCTACCGTAAACAGCCGGGCCTATACCAGGGCTGTGCAATCTATAGGTTCCGGGCTTCAGGTTTTCGAACAGGCCTGCCCCCAATTGGTCCCCCTGGTAGAGAGCGGGCAGTTGAACGGGCCGGCAGTCAGGGAAGCCGTTAACGAATATGTAGGCCCGCTGATGGAAGAAGGCATCGACACCTTGATTTTAGGCTGTACCCACTATCCATTTCTGTCTGAAGCCATTCGTGATTTTGTGGGACCGGCTGTCAACCTGGTAGACCCGTCGGACGAAACCATCGACGAAGTCCAGAGCCTGCTGGCCGGCCGGGACTTGTTAAGTACCAGCACCAGGCGGGATGGATGCCACGAATTTTATGTCAGCGGCCAGAACGAATCCTTTTTCAAAGTCGGCAAGCAGCTTATTGGCGATATCATAAAAGAAGTGTCCAGGATAGACTTGGTTTAGGAACAGACTATGAGCAAAATCGGCTTTACCACCAGCATTCCAGTGGAAATCATTTTTGCCGCGGGGAAAATACCGGTGGATTTAAACAACATATTTATCGCTTCGGAGCAGGCGGCAGCTTTGGTGGAGAAAGCGGAGGAGGCCGGTTATCCGCGCAATACCTGCGGCTGGATCAAAGGCCTCTACTCCACGGCCCTGGCCCATCCTATGGAAGCGGTTATCGCCGTAATGGAAGGTGACTGTAGCAACACCCAGGCTTTGATGGAGACCCTGCAGATGAAAAACACCGCCGTAATTCCTTTTGCCTATCCCTTTGACCGGGATCCCGATGCGTTAAAAGCCCAGATCTGCAAATTGATGGACCATTTTCAGGTAAGTCTGGAGCAGGTAAACCAGGTAAAGAGGGAACTGGATGGGATTCGGGTAATGTGCCGGGAGCTGGACCTGCTCACCTGGCGGGAAAACCAGGCCAGCGGTTATGAAAACCACCTCTACCTGGTATCATCCAGTGATTTTATGAGTGATCCGCTTCAATATAAAAAGCAGCTGAGCTCCCTTTTATCCGAAGTGCGCGAGCGCAAACCGGATCCCGCTGCGGTGCGACTGGCCTATATTGGAGTGCCGCCCATATTCACCGACTTCTATCAGGAATTGGAGAAAATGGGCGCCCGGGTGGTGTACAATGAAGTGCAGAGGCAGTTCTCCATGCCTTATTTATGCGACGACATAGTGGAGCAGTATCTAAAATACACCTATCCCTATGGCGCCTTCGCCCGGCTGCAGGATATAGAGGGAGAGCTTAAGCAGCGTCAGGTGGACGGGATTCTCCACTATACCCAGACCTTTTGCTACCGGCAGATTGAGGACATGATTTACCGGGAAAAACTGCCCTACCCGTTTCTCACCCTGGAGGGCGACAAGCCGGGCAAACTGGACGCCCGCAGCCGGATGCGCCTGGAGGCTTTCGTCGAACTGCTGCGCCGGCCGCAGTCTTAAAGGGAGGCGTTGGACATGCTGGGAATAGATTTGGGCTCCCGCCGGGTTAAAATCGTTGAAATGGCCGAGACGGGTGTTTTGCAGCGCCAGTCTTTTGATACCATAAGTTTTTACCGCGAATACGGGAAAATGGTGGAGGGCGGCCTGCACATCAATATGCCCGGCCTGGGCCTGCCCGAAACCTTGCTTATCGCGACCGGATACGGCAAAACCAGCGTAAGGGTGGAGGGCGCCCGTAATATTCCGGAGATCCAGGCCCATGCGGCCGGTGCGGTCTATCAAAGTTCAGAGCGGGATTTTACCCTGCTGGACATCGGCGGCCAGGATACCAAGGTAATCCAGGTGCGGGGCGGAAAACCGGTCGATTTCCTGACCAACGATCGCTGTGCGGCCGGCTCGGGACGGTATCTGGAAAACATGGCCACGGTGCTCGGCATCAGCCTGGAGGAACTGGCTTCTTACGCAGATGTGTCTATCGAGTTGAATGCAACCTGTGCCATATTTGCTGAGACCGAAATTATTGCCCGGGTCATAGAGGGATACAGCACCGCCCAACTGGGAGCCGGGGTGAATTACGCCCTGTACCGGCGCATCGCGCCGCTGCTCAAGAAACTGCCCAGCCCGGTTTATATCATGGCCGGAGGCGGGGCCCAAAGCCCGGCCCTGCGGCAAATAGCGGCCCGGGATCTGCAAACCCCGGTGATTGCCCTGGAGGACCCGGAGTTCAACGGAGCTATCGGCTGCTGTGTACTAGTACAACATTCCGTATATTAGTGCCCATAATTTGGGCAGATTT
>DHRK01000002.1:0-57697 GCA_002410325.1 Syntrophomonas sp. UBA5314 | reverse complement strand
CTTATGAACACAATATACGGAACATTGTACTAGGGCGGGAAATGAGCGGGACAGCCAGATAAGCATGGGCTTTTAGATGTTGCAGACTAATGGGAACAATCTTTATTAAAAGTAGTAAATATATAAAGGAGGCGCTTTATGACGCGACCCAATGACAGGCAAAACGATCAGATGAGGCCGGTTAAGATTATACCCGGCTTTATTAAACACCCGGACGGCTCTGTTTTGATCGAGGCAGGGGATACCAGGGTTATCTGCACCGCTATGGTGGAAGAAAAGGTTCCTCCTTTTCTCAAAGGGAGCGGCACCGGCTGGGTTACCGCCGAATATTCACTGCTGCCCGGATCCACCAACACCAGAACCTCCCGGGAAGCCGCCCGGGGACGCATCAGCGGGCGCACCTCCGAAATCCAACGTCTTATAGGAAGGTCGCTGCGGGCGGTGGTGGACTTCAAGGCCCTGGGAGAGCGTACTATATGGATCGACTGCGACGTCATCCAGGCCGACGGGGGCACCCGCACCGCCTCTATTACCGGAAGCTTTGTGGCCCTGTACCTGGCCCTGGAAAAGCTGAGGGAACGGGGGGCTATAGCCGAACTCCCTATTTTAGACCATGTAGCGGCCATCAGCGTCGGCATAGTCGGCGATGTTCCCCTGCTCGACCTGGAATACGTGGAAGACTCCCGGGCGGAAGTGGATATGAACGTGGTAATGACCGGACGGGGCAGCTTTGTAGAAATCCAGGGTACGGCTGAAGGGCGGCCCTTTACTGATGAGGAACACGCCATTCTTATCAGGATGGCCCGCCAGGGAATTATGGAACTGGTGCAGCTCCAGAAAGAAGCCGTTAAAGGGGTTTTGGGCCATGGCTAAAAAGCTGCTTCTGGCCACCCGCAACCAGCATAAGAAACAGGAACTGGCCGCCATGCTGGAGGGGCTGGACATTGAAGTGCTGACCCTGGACGATGTTCCGGAGTTGCCGGAAGTGGTCGAAGACGGAGCCACCTTTAGCGAAAACGCCAGAAAGAAGGCGCTATCCACAGCCCGGGCCAGCGGTTATATTTGTCTGGCCGATGACTCGGGGTTGGAGGTCAACGCGTTGAACGGCCAGCCTGGGGTCTATTCGGCCCGTTTCGCCGGACCCCGGGCCGATGACCGGATGAACAATGAAAAACTGGTGGCTATGCTTAGAGAAATTGCCCCGGACCAGAGGGCGGCCCGGTTTGTCTGCGTAATAGCCCTTGCTGATCCCCAGGGGAAGGTTCAGGTAGTGGAAGGGGAATGCCCCGGTTCAATAACCCTTGATGCTAAGGGGTCGGCCGGTTTTGGATACGACCCGCTGTTTATACCCGACGGCTGCCAACAGACTTTTGCCGAGCTCGGCGCGGAAGAAAAGAACCGGATCAGCCACCGCGGCCAGGCTCTAAAAAAGGCTTTGCCCCTGATAAGGGGTTTTGTTTAATGAGCTTTCAGCAGTCAAACGGAGGCGCAGCAGATGAAAATAGCAGTTGCGGCCGACACGCACGGACGCATCGAGGCCCTTAAAAAGCAGCTAATCAAAGATAAACCGGAGCACTTGTTTTTTGCCGGCGATTTCTTGAGCGATTCCCGGCGTCTGGCTCACCATCTGGGCATAAAAAGCGACGCCGTCCTGGGGAATTGCGACGGCCGGACCACCGGGGACGGGGAAAAGGTAATTGAACTGGCCGGAAAGCGTTTTTACATAGTTCACGGCCACCAGTTCGGGGTCAAGGGCAGCCTCAACCCCCTTTTTTACCGCGGTCAGGAACTGGGCGTGGATGCCGTTATATTTGGTCATACCCACGTTGCCTGCTGTGAGCAGGTGGCCGGCATGTGGATGCTAAACCCGGGCAGCGCCTCCCGGCCCCGCCGAGGGAAAATGGCCAGCTATATAATGCTGCATATTGAAGGCCCCGACATGGAGCCCAGCCTGCAATATTTCATTCCCTGACAAAGGGCACTTTCTGTCATTATCTTTCTCCAAATACTCCTTGATGGCGAAGGAACTAAACCTGCCTCTAACAATCAGCAGCAATATTCCAAGTCATAATTTAATGCAAAGCGAGTGGATAATACGTGATTGTAATGGGTGCATGGCAGTATGTTTAAGAACAGCGGCAATTATCGAAAGGTATATGACTGATAAAAAACTTTACTCGGGACGGTGTACCAGGATACGCATCAAGGGTGCAAATCCACAGCGCTGATAAAAAGTCAGCGCTTTTTCATTACCTTCCCGTACTGCCAGCTGTTGGATGCTAGTGCCCTCGCTTTTCAGCCAGTCCAGGGACTTCATCAGCAGGCATCTGCCTATACCCCGGCCCCGCCAGTCTTCGCTTACATACAGGGAGTCTATCTCGCCCCTTTGTTTGCCGTCAATGGTGGCGATGCAGTAGGCTATGGGTATGTCTTGATATACGGCCAGTTCAACCAGCATTTGTCCGGACTGGGCCTTGGCCAGCAAATCAGCCCGGCGCTCTTCCCAGACGCGCCTGCGGGTCAGGGCTGCCCAGCGCAGGTCTAGCTCGGCGTGGAATTCGCGCAATTTCTCCCATAAGAGCGCAGTTCTATCCAGTAATTCGGGGCCGCCTAACTGGTATTCAATGTCCATAGCCTGCCTCCTTGGGTCTGCCTTAGAATTTTATTTTCCGCTTAATTTTCGATAGAAATAAGCTGGAGGTAGGGATCCCAAGATACATTGGCTCCGAATCCCATGGCAATTACTCCGATAGGAACCATCATCCGGTTGTTCCGAATCTCAGGGGCTACATCCATGGTCTCCACGACATCATTGCCAAATTCGTTGACGAAATGGGCGCCTCGGTCACCTACGAGCAGGAAAAGATCACAGTTGCGGTATCCGATACGGGCCTGCAGGCCGCTTTCGGTTTGGTAGGCGGAAACCTCGGCTCCAAACGCCAGGGCGATGGCGCTCAAAGGAACCATGGTGCGGCTGCCCTTTATATAAGGAGCGGCATCCAGGGCTACAGTGTCATAGGTGTCTATGTACATCTCGCGCTGGCCGATGTACATGTCGATTATGGTGGCCTGGGCCGGAAGGGCGCTCAGCAAAACCAGCATTACTACCGCCAGACTAACACGGGGAATCCACGCTTTCTTTAAAGTCATGTTTCATTACCTCCTTGTATGATTGGTCACAAGACCTGATTGGGAACGGCGACGCCATCGCCTCCCGGTTTGAAGCCTGCAAACGGCTTCAAATAACAGGTGAAAGCAGTGCTCCGAGTAGCCTCTTTAATTCGACGGGGGTGTATTTTTTTCCTGCTAATTTAACTATAACCTGTAGAGTTCATTAAGGGATCTGGACTAATATGGCCGGATATTTACAGGTATTTACTCGCTTCCCTCACGCTGAGGGGTTGAAGCCGGTGACCGGCCAGGTAATTGCGAACCCATTCCGGGTTGCTTTTGGAGTACTCCCGCAGGGCCCAGCCGATGGCTTTGTTGATAAAGAATTCCCGGCTGTTCAAGTTCAGGTCAATAACCTGCTCCAACACCTGGGTATCAGTTATTTCCTTGTATTTCAATTGAAAGAGAATTGCTGTCCTGGCCAGCCAGATGTTGTCACTGCCGGCCCACTCCAATATGTGGGTGCGGATTAGCGAGGGGTGCCTCAGGCAGAGGCTGCCGACTGCATGACTGGCCAGCAGGTCAACCGTATCCCACCAGGACTTGCGGAGCACCAGCGTTTTAAGCTTATCCAGGTCGTCAATTCCCAGGTGCTGCTTCAGGGACAGCAGATAGTCGAGCGCCAGGTATTGAAACTCGCGTTCCGGGAGGGCCCAGAGACGGCTGATCAGGTCCCAATCAATCGTTGGGGAGCGCCGGGATTCCTTGAAAAAACTGCTCTGGAGTTTGGCCCGCACCGGTTTGCCGATGCCCAGGTAGGGAAACCGGTCTTTCATATAGGCGGCCATGGCGGCGGCCCTCTCCGGATCGCGATTCCGGTAAAAAACTTCAACGACTTCAGCCAACTGCACAATTTCACATCCGTTCTCACTCAGGTTAATAAAAGTATATAATAATGAACCCGTGATCAAAAAACACCAAAGGGCCGGGTCCGGCATGGTTTTTGTCCAGGAAATTTTGCGTTTTAGATAAATCTCCAACTGGCAGGGTGTGAAAAAAGTGGTTCAAAGCAGAGGAAATAATCCCCCGCATAATCATGGGGAGCCTTGAATTCACAAGGTTCCCCATTGGCAGTTCATACTCCGGCCCGCAAGCGGGCTATTCTGATTTCCAGGCTGCGGGCATGTTCTTCATCGGTGGCGTTGGGATCTTTGTACTCCAGAAACATTGAACAGGGAAGAGCGGAACAATGCCCGCAATGGGCGAACTCCTTTTGCTGCACACAGCAGTCGTACAGGGAGCAGCTTTCTAGCTCCATTTCCTTAACCCAAAAGGGCTTTCCTTTCACCTCGGGGCACCCTCCGCATGATTCGCCAAAAAACTCACATTCATCACAAACCAAACCGCAAGCACTTAACACACCGGCATCCCTCCATATATAATTATATAGAACATATGTTCTTTAACCATTATATACCAGACAGGGGGATGCTCGTCAATAAACTAATGCTTCTTTTCTTTCGAAACCAGTTCGTGTACGCTTTTCTCGATTTTATAGTCCTCGCACTCTGGATTTTGGCATTCCCAGGTTACGGTCTGATCCAGGTGCACCTCTTTGGGGAAAAAGATGGCCACGGAAGAGAAAAAGTCGGTGTTGGTAGTGCGTTTGGCCATTTTGTGTCCGCATGTGGGGCATTTGTGTTCCATAGCTTCATCTCTCCTTCCTCGTACTAGCTAATTGCATTATAACTCATCGGAAACCAAGTTCTCGTTCTTGAATCAATTTACTATATGTTACCGGAAAAGGGAAAGGCCAGTGCGAATTTTGTCCGGAAAATAGATTGAAGTGGAAAGAATTTTCTGCTCTGTCCGGTAGGAATTGATGCACATCCGGGCGAATTATAGATATGCCAATAAGTTAGCGAATATATAATAAATAGTTATATATTTATGGAACTAACCGAGGCAGGCACTAAGGTTGTTGGTTAATGGTGCTATTTATCATAATTGCACCGGTAAGGGAGGAAGAATAATGGCCGATTATCGCGAGATGTGGGAAAGTCTGGGAATGGATTTGGAAAAGCATGACCTGTTGTGTGAGGCGCTGCCGGAAGCCTTTGGGGAGGTTTACCTTTCACAGGAAGGCCGCCCGCAAGGTATGGACTTCTTTAATTTTGTCGTAGCTGAAATACACGGAGTCAGACCGGCTGAGCTGATCGAGCACCAAAAGAACGGGGGAAAGGTATTTGGAACCTTTTGCGTGTATGTTCCCGATGAAATTATATTCGCGGCCGGAGGCATTGCCGCGGGCTTGTGTGGCGGTTCTCAGTTCTGGGTGGCTGGAGGGGAAAAGGTGCTGCCCGCCAATACCTGTCCCTTGATCAAGGCTTCGGTGGGCGCCCGCCTGGACAGGACCTGTCCTTTTTTCCGTATCCCGGACATGTATGTGGGAGAGACCACCTGCGACGGAAAGAAAAAAGCCTGGGAGATCCTATCCGGCGAGGTGCCGGTGCATGTAATCGACGTGCCCCAGATGAAACGGGAAAAGGATGTTGACGCTTTTTACGAAGAGATCATGAGCTTCATTAAAGTGGTCGAGGATTGTACGGGAAACCAAATAAGCCCCCAGGATTTGAAAGACAGCATCAAGCTGATCAATAACAAGAGAAAGGCTCTGCAGCGGCTTTATGCCACCCGCAAAGCGGATCCGGTTCCCATAAGCGGCAAGGATGCCCTGCTGGTTACTCAGATAGCGTTCTATGATGATCCGGCCCGCAATGCTACGATGACCGATCAATTGAGCGACGAGTTGGAGGAGCGCATCAAGAATCAAGAGGGGGTGTTTCCCAAGGGCGCTCTGCGCATAATGATTTCGGGAACTCCTATGGCCATACCCAACTGGAAGCTGCACCATATTATTGAATCAAGCGGAGCGGCCGTAGTGGTTGAAGAATCCTGCACCGGAACCCGCTACTTCGAAAACCTGGTTGATGAGGGAGGAGAGACCCTGGAAGAGATGGTCAGAGCCATGGCCATCCGCTATATGAAGACCAACTGCGCCTGCTTCACGCCCAATCCCGGCCGGATTGAAGACATAAAGCGGCTGGCCCAGGAATATAAGATAGACGGAGTTATTGATGTCAGTCTGCAGTTCTGCAACCTCTATTCCAGTGAGAGCTACCTGGTTAAACAGGAGATGAAAAACAGCGGGATACCCTTCCTGCACATCGAAACCGATTATAGCGAAAGCGACTATGAACAGTTGAGAACCAGGGTGGAAGCCTTTTTAGAAATGCTTGGAAAGTAGGCGTTGGCTTGGGAAGACCGGATGAAAAAATCTATATCACTTTCCCCAATCACAACGAAGGCCTGCGGCTGAGCAAGGAATTAAAGGAGTTGGGCATTAAATATACCATCTCTCCAACCCCTCGCTCGGTAAGCACCTGCTGCGGAATTTCGCTAATAGTATTGGATAAGGACCGGGGGATAATAAGCCGGCTTATCGAAGAAAAAGGAATTACCATAGATACTATAGTTCCTTTTCCGGCCAGAAAAAACAGCCCCTATAAGGGGAGCTGTTAGCCGGGCGTTAACAGCCCTGCGGGGAAAAGAAGCTCACCGATGTTAAGGGTTATTGAGGCGTTTGCCATGGCAGACGCCTCAATACTTTTAGCGTGGCTTTACGGGTAAATATTTTTATGAAGGTACGTGCAAAGGGCAAGAATAGTATCAATAGCTTTTATAACGCAGCAATTGAGGTGAAGGATATGGCAAGTATCTATTGGTATGGCGCACTGGCGGTTATCGGCCTTGGACTGGCGGTTTTCGTTCTATATAAGAAAAAGAATTATTATGAATTCATATTATTTTTTTTGTTTGCTATCATGAGTACTTTCATCGGTGAAATGATTGTAATGCTCTTTCTAAACAGCTATTCTTATATGCCCGGAATTTATATGGATTATTATGCGGAAAGCATTTTGGGGCATATCATAACCAATACTACCTTATGGCCGGCGACCGCTCTGCTCGTAGCCGCTTACTCGCTGCGTGGGCGCTGGATAGTATTAATAAGCGCCATCTTTACGCTTGTGGATATTTTCTTTATAAATCTTGGAATCTATCGGCATAATTGGTGGGAAACCTGGATGACCAGCGTTGTAATTATCCTTTATTGCTTTTTGGTGAAGCTATGGTTCGGCCAGTTAAAAAGCAAGCGGGGCGGTATCCTGAGATATATTACGTTCTGGTTCGGTTTATTGGTTATATTAAAGCTTCCGGAAAGCTTTCTCCTGCTTTCCGGCATGCAATATGCAATCGTCGGCTGGTTTGAAAACCTTTATAGGGACGCCGGAGTTTTTTCGGTTTTTTATAACATGGCCTTGTCTCTCGTAAGCGTTTTTTTCATTTGCATATTGAAAAAATGGTATTGGAAGCTGTTCCCTTTCATCATCTATTTTTCTGGCGATGCCATTCTTTGGAATAAGGAAATTCTCTTCTTTAACGGCGGATGGAATATCTACTACCTGATGCTGGTACATGTTGTATGCCTGGCGCTATTCATTGCCCTTGAAAATAAATACCCCTACAATTATGTGGCCCAACTTAAAGACGGTGATAAATGAACTAAAAGCACGGGCCAGCAGTTTAGCCTTAGAACTTTTACAGGTGACAGGGGACGTTCTTGTCATTGTCCGTCCCCTTGCCCCTAGGTCTACTTCTTCATACCCGTGTAGATCAATATGGCATCCCTTAAAAATTCGGCTGCTCCAGCCTGAATTTGGTCATAGTACTCGGAAAAGCGTTCATCGGCTACATACATCCGGGCCAGCCCGGCATGGGCCTCGGGGCTGTAGTCGTCCCAGAAATAGCTCAGCCATTGCCGGTGCAGTCGTGCCGCTTTTTGACCGAGCTCCCCGCCCGGATCACCTTCGGCCAGAGCCGCTTTGAGGGTATCGTTCAAGCTGTTGCTTAAGCTTTCCAGTTCAGCATACTGCTCCTTGCTCATTCCTTTAATCTTCCGGTTGGCCAGATCCACCTTTTCATCCCCGTATTTGGCCCTGGCTTCTTGGCCGTATTTCTTTTCGTTATCGTCAATCATCTTCTGCTTAAAGCCTTCAAACTTTTCATTGTCCTGCATGGCAATTCTCCCTTCACTGGCGGCGATGGTCTTTTCAACATTGGCGATCAGGAGGTCGAGGCGCTGTCTTTTTTCAAGAAGCCTGGCCTGGTGTTCTTTTAGAGCCTTATTCCCGTCAAAATCAGGGGCGGCAACGATTTCCCGAATGCCATCAAGGCTTAACCCCAACTCCCGGTAAAACAGGATTTGCTGCAGCCGGTCCAATTCGTATTTTCCGTACACCCGGTATCCTGACGAATTGATCCCGGCCGGCTTAAGGAGGCCTATTTCGTCATAATAACGCAGGGTGCGGCTGCTGACGCCCGCCATTTGACTCAGTTTTTGGATTGAATACTCCACGCTCTGGCCTCCTGACAATCAAACTATACACCTTGACGTAACGTCAATGTCAAACTGATTTTCATCAATTTAATGATTCGTTGGTGAGATTCATAAAAAAATGAGATTGGGCTTAAACGGTAAATAGCGGGCAATTTGAATGATGCTTAGGGATGGTAATTATTTTACTCAAATGATTAAACGCAGTTTTGTATTATTCTGGGAGGCAAGGGATGAGTCCGGTCCCCAATCATTAATAATAACGAAGGGCAATTGATTCTCCGAATGAGACCAGGCTATGAACAATGAGTATATTTCGAACGCGATTTAGACTCATCTAAGCATGATCTAACATTATAGCCCAGTGATTCTATTACATCTATAATTCTAGAGGGATGTATTTTGGCTGCCAAATAGGTAATTATGATTAGGGACATTATAAAGTTGGGCTCAACCATTTGAATGCCATCAATTTGCAACAATTCATTTATAAGCTGGTTTTCGCAGCTTATATTATTCATTCCACCCAGGATTAAAACAATGTTAGAAAGTAGTTGAGTCATTGCTTATTCCTCCATAAGATTAAGAACGTAAAAAGGTAAAGTCAATTTTAGGCTTCAGGAAATGAATTTTTATTACATTTTAGTTAATACTTATTTTACCAGGCAAGTGCGAAAAATCACAAGAGGCGCAAAAGAGTTTTATTGTCTCCATATAGTACCAGTGCATGAAGCGGTTGGATTTGCTTTATGATAATGAATATAGAGACTTAACCTGCGCCGCGGGGAACGGCTGCGCAACCGGATTATGCTGCTCAATCTCCTGGACATGGACACTATAGACGTAGTTGGTGAACATACGCGAAGGTTGAGTCAATTATTATAAACGATAGTTCCAGTCAAGGATGTGTCATATCCGGCCTGCTGTTCAATGGCCCTTCGAAAAGCGGCTGAATTGAGAACTTTTAATATCTGCTGCCATTCCTTCGTATCTTCAGACTCTTTGAGTATTACGAGATCAAACCTTTCTTTGAATAGAGGAATAAAATCCAACCCCAGCCTTTGAGCGGCAAGCTGAATGCCAATGCCAAAGTCGGCCTCTTTATTGGCAATTTTATAGGCAACTCCGATATGGGTGTTTTCTTCATGGTTATAACCCTGAATTTGCTTGGCGGGTATTTTATTACCGAACAAAAATTGATCAAACCTCAAGCGGGTACCTGAACCTCTTTGCCGGTTCACAAAGCGAAGACCTTTCTTGGTGATATCTTCCCAAGAATGGATATTGAGCGGGTTTCCAGAAGCTACAATACAGCCCTGAACTCTTTGAACAAGATTGACGACGATAAAGTATTCCGCTGGAAGCATATGTTTGATGAATGGAAGATTATACTCTTGAGACTCTTCGTCCCATAAGTGAATACCAGTAAACTGCGCTTCTCTGCGAAATAGAGCAAGTAAGCCCTCCATGCTTCCTTTGAAGTGAGTCTGGAGTTTTACAGAAGGACCGTAATTTAAAAAGTCGGTAAGAAGCTCCATTGATAAATCGTGGCTGCCTACGTAATTAAAGCCATTCTTTTCAATGTTAATGTTGTTAGATTCAGAAGAATTTGAATTAATGGGAGTGCCTTGTAGGTACTGCATCAGCGAATCATAATCAATCCTGATTTTTCTATTTCCTAGACGGCGGGCAGGAATTTCCCCCCGTTCTATAAGCTTATATACAGTATATCTGGATATTTTTAGTATTTGAGCGGCTTCTTCAGGTGTTAGAAGTGTATGTTCGGTAATGGGAATCAACTCCTTCAATGTCATAATCTTCACCGAGGAAGGATTTCGAAAATATGGTTAAAATACCTGCTTAAATACTAATTTAAATATAAGGTTTTATAAATAACAATTAAATAATAAAGGGCTTCGTCAATAAATACCGTATTTCTCCAGACGTCTATATAGAGTTCTCAGTGACATGCCGAGTTCCTTGGCTGTTTTGCTTTTATTATTATTGTTTTTTCCAAGACAAGCTAATATGGTATCTTTCTCAAGATCAGTAAGTTTCAAATTTTCGTTGACGGTTGGCGCTGGTTGAGGCGTAGAGGCGGAATTTGAATCATTATTTGAAAAGGACAAATAGCTTTTTACAAAATCATAGGTTATCAGTTTATCAGGACATAGCTGAATAACTGCTTCGAGTAAGTTCTGAAGCTCTCTAACATTGCCCGGCCATGGGTACTCGCTTAAAGCTTCAAACACTTCGTTGTCAAAGATTTTATTTTCTATGTTTAATCTTTTACATATCGCCGCAGTAAAATGCTGGGTTAAGAAAATGATGTCATCTTTCCGTTCCCGTAAAGGCGGAACGTTTATCCGTATCACGCCTAAGCGGTAGAATAAGTCACGACGGAAAGTATTTCTCTCGATAGCTGCCTCTATGTTTTTATTGGTAGCGGCAATGATTCTGGTGTTAATGGGATTTAATTTATTGGCTCCCAGCCGGCGTATACTTTTTTCTTCCAGGACCCGCAATAAGGAAGCCTGCAAATCGAGCGGCATATCGCCGATTTCATCAAGGAAAATGGTTCCCTGGTCAGCCAGTTCAAATTTACCGATATTCCCGCCTTTCTTTGCTCCTGTAAAGGCTCCCTCGGCATAACCGAATAATTCGCTGGCTATTAATTCCCGGGGCAAAGCGGCACAGTTAATAGCGACAAAGGGATGCATCCGCCTCGAACTTTCATTATGCATCGCCTGGGCCAATATGTCTTTTCCAGTTCCGCTCTCACCAAGTAATAGTACATTTGAATCGGAGCGGGCGGCTACTTTGGTGTTGCGTACGGTTTCTTTAAAGCCCGTACTCTGTCCGATAATATCATCAAAGGTCATTTTGGCATTGCCGATTGTGTTGCCAACCAGGCGTTTTATACGATAATTCTCCCGGATGATGATTACGTCGCCATTGTTTCCGTCAAACTCTGAGTTTTTTAACGGGGTACAGGTTATATTACAGGTAATCCTTTTGGAGCCAATGGATAGAATGACAGATTCATCGATCATGTCGATCCGGCGGGTAAAGCTGTTTATAAAGTCGCGGTTTTGTTCCATATTACCCAATAAGGTATATATATTGTTCCCAATCAACGCGGCTACATCTTGTTCTAAGATTCTGCCGCAATTCTTATTGGCGTAAGTGATCCGCCCGCTGTTGTCCAGAACCAGCACTCCTTCGGACATCGATTCCATAATGATCTGATTGTATTCGGATATACTCTTTAAGGTCATGGTCGATTCTATATTATCCCGGGCGGCCACTACCATGCCCAGGGTATGGTTATTGACATTGGCAAAGGGAGCTACCATGCTGAGCGTTCCAACTATATCATTCTCATAAAAAATAGGGGCGCTGGAAGCGGCCGAAGAAATGGAGAAGAGGCAAAAATGATCATAGGCATAGGTTGATACAGGCTTCCCCAGATTTAAAGCCAGAGAGCCGGCGTTGGTTCCGACCAGAGACTCTTTCCACAGAGAACCTTCCATAAGATGGGCCTTATAGGCCCATTCCAAAGCGTCCTCATCACCGACCACCTTTAAATTGCACAAATCCGAATTGCACAGCGCAACCACGAAGCCGGTACCGGCAACAAATTGAGATAGTTTTTGCATGATCGGAAGAGATATATTGATCAGCCAGGCCGAGTTTTCCTGCATGCTTTTTAACTCAGAGGCTTCCAAAATATAGGGATTGGCTTTCAGCATATAATCGATATCGTGTTGATAACTGCGCTCCCAGGCATCCCTGATATCCGGGGAAAGGGTATGCCGTAATTCGGGGTCTTGGTGCATATCCATCCATTTTTTTCTTATTCTACGATATTCATCTGTCATTTTGCACCTCGGGCAGCACTGTTTATTCGTTTATAACACTTGCTTCCATGAATGTCAATCAGCTTTAGACGCAAAACCATGCCATATTGACAAGAAAACATGTCAAGAAGTCATGAATATGTCAAGATGGCACAAAATATTAAACTCTATTCGCTGCCTGAAAAAGCCTGGCGCAGGCGTTGCAATAACAATAAAGGCCGTTGTAATGGGATTGGCATACCGAACCAGGACTATCCAAGTTTCAAAACCGTAGGTTGGCATACTCTTTGCAAAATTATAGGTCAGTATGCCAGAAGTATTGGTCCGGCAAAAAAGGAGGTGCTCGCAGAGACTACTGCCGGGATGCAAGAAGGAGAGGTTTTAAAAAATGCGTACATCTCAGGAGTATCTAAAAAAGTTGTCTGCCATGAGAAAAAACATTTATTTGGATGGCGAGGTGATCGGACGGGATCATCCTAAAGTGCTTCATGCCAGCCAGGCCATCCAAATGACGTTTGATTTGGCCAATGATCCGGAGTATGGAAAGTGGTTGAAAACCATCTCCCACGTAACCGGGAAAGAGATTAACCGCTTTTGTCACATTCATCAATCAGTAGAGGATCTGCTGGCCAAACAGGAGATGACCAGAGCTCTATGCGGGCGAATAGGTGGATGTATTCAGCGTTGCATGGGTGCTGACGTAATGAACGGTCTATCAGTGGCAACTAAAAACGCGGATATCAAATACGGTACCAACTATCACCAGCGCTGGCTTAAGTATCTTGCCTACTTTCAGGATCATGATCTGGTCGGTGCTGCCGCCCAAACGGACGCCAAAGGCGACCGGAGCTTGCGGCCCGCTGAACAGCCGGATCCGGATATGTATTTGCACGTAGTGGATCGAAGGGCGGACGGCATAGTGGTAAGGGGCGCCAAACTGCACAATACTATGGCGCCTTACGCGGACGAACTCATCGTTATTCCCACCCGGGCTTTGGCCAAAGATGAAAAGGATTACGCTGTGGCTTTTGCCATTCCGGCAGACACCGAGGGTGTGTACTTGATCGCCCGAGACGCTTTTTCAGTGAAGAGAGAGCCCGGTATGGAAGCGCCCTACAACGATTTCGGCGATATCGAGAGCTTCACCGTATTTGATAACGTATTTGTTCCCAACGATAGAATTTTCTTAAATGGTGAAACCGAGTTCGGAAGCGAACTGGCCATGCTTTTTGCCCTGTTCCACCGGCATAGTTATTGCGGCTGCAAACCGGGCGTAGGAGATGTGATGATGGGAACCACGGCTCTTTTGGCCGACTATAACGGGGTGGAAAAGTCGAGCCACACGAGGGAGAAACTGGCGGACCTGATCAGTGTTGCTGAACTGGTATATGCCTCAGGCATTGCCGCCAGTGTTAAGTCCGCCAAGGCTCCTTCGGGAACCCAGATACCCAATATCATTTATGCCAATGTAGGAAGGAGGCATGCTGGCCACAACATTTACCATGAATACGATATCTTATGCAGTATTGCCGGAGGGCTTCCCGCCACATTGCCGCTTTCCAAAGAATACAACAGCCCGGTGGTGGGCGACTTTATCAGAAAATATACCAAGCGGCGTCAGGGGGTTTCCGAGGAAAATCATTACCGGGCTTACCATCTGGCCAGTGATATTCTTACCGGAGAAATAGGTTCAGCTTTGTTAGTGGCCGGAGTTCATGGCGGGGGTTCTCCTGTTATGGAAGATATCGCACTTCATAGATTTTATAACTTAAAAAGCAAAAAGGATATTGCTAAATACCTGGCTGGGATCACTGAGCCGGAACTCAACGATTAATTATTTGGCTAGGCAAGGAGGTATATAAAATGGCAGCGAATAAAATGGTCAGCTTAAAAGATGCGGTATCCATCATTCAGGATGGTGATATCGTTTTTTTCGGGGGTATCGTTGACGGTCGACGTCCGGTAGCCGCTATGCGCGAACTGGCAAGACAGCAGAAGAAAAACCTTATCACTTTATCGTTTCTCTCGGTTGAAGATTTTTTAGTAGGGGCGGGCTGCATTAAAGGAATCAGAGGTTGTTATACTCACCTGGGCGTTTTTGGCAAAGCTCCCTGCCTGCATCGCGCTTTAGCTAAGAATGAACTGGTAGTTGATGAGTTTGGCCACGTCGATTGCCAGCTGCAGCTTATGGCACCGGCGCTGGGCCTTCCGTATGTAGCGTCTCCTTACTGCATAGGGTCGGATATTATTAATCCCAACTATGATTTTAGTGAGCAATTAAGAGCCCTGGCCCGCGAACCGGAGAGAATAGGCGCCAAGAAATACATCTTTACTGAAAATCCCTTCTCCCCAGAGCATGAAACGGTAGTTCTGGTTCCCGCCCTGAGACCCAATGTGGCCATTATTCATGTGGGCAAAGTCGGCAATGAAGGAACGGTGCGAATTGAAGGAACGCAGGGCCTGGATGTTTATGCAGCTTTTGCCGCCGACAAGGTAATTATCACGGCCGAAGAAATCGTACCCGAATCTTATTTAAGGAGAGACCCCAATCGCAATAACATTCCCACCACTCAAGTAGATATGATCGTTCACGTTCCATGGGGGGCGCACCCCACGGCGTTACCCGGTTATTATGATATGGATATGGAAGCCCTGTTTACCTATCAGAAATCCGCCCGAACTGAAGAGGACCTGGCAAAATGGTCTGACGAATGGATCTATAGCCTCCCCGATAATAATGCGTACCTCGAAAAAATCGGAGCCGCCAAAATGATGCAGCTTAAAGCGGTGGAGCCTTATGGATTCAAGCCACGCACCAGCATTGAACAATTAGGTTAAAAGGGGGGCATAACAATGTCTGAAAATTTACAGATTTCAGCTCAGGAAAAAATGGTCATCTATGCTGCCAGGCAACTGAAGCCTTTTGATAGCAAACAGGCCTTAATTGGAATAGGCCTTCCGGTTTTAGCGTCGCAGGTAGCCAAACATCTGTGGTGCAGCGGGCTAAAAAGCATCATTGAAAATGGGTCATTCGACGCTATAATAGCAGAAATACCTTTTTCGCTCTTTGGCGGACGCATAAGTTACGGGTGTTCTGCGCAGCTTGACAACGGTTTTGCCTTATCCGGCCCTAAACGCGGCCGGGTCGAAATCGGTTTTCTGGGGGCAGCGCAGGTTGACAAATATGGAAATATTAACACTACCCAGATCGGGCCCATCGATAATCCTAAATTCCGGATTGCAGGCAGCGGCGGCGCCGTGGATATTGGATGTTATTGTGCGCATACGTTTATAGTCTGCGCTCAGAGCAAACGTACTTTTGTCAATCAAGTGGATTATGTAACGACTCCGGGTTGGGTGGCTCCGGATAACACCAAAGGCGAACGCCCCTGGGTTCCCAGGGAAACGCTGGGACTTACCGGAGGCCCTGCCGCTATCATTACCAATCTGGGAATAATGAAGTTTGATGAGAAAACCAAAGAAGCCTATCTTGATGAATACTATCCCGGGGTTACCATCGAACAGATTCTGGACAACACCGGGTTTAACCTGGATGTGTCAAGGGCCAGAGAGGCTGATTGGATTACCGGGGAAGAATTGACTGTATTACGCACCAAAGTTGATCCTCTGAACGTTTACAAAACCAGATAGTAGTCGTGTCAGGCCTTTTCTAGAGAGGAGCAGTTAATTATGAGTGAAGTACTGGTTGAAACCAAAGGAGCTGTCTACACAGTAATCATTAACCGGCCGGAAATTAAAAACTGCGTCAATCGCAAAACAGCCGATCAGATGGCAGACGCTTTCCGTGCTTTCGATAACGATCCCAATTATGCGGTGGCCGTACTATACGGCACCGGAGGAACCTTTTGCGCTGGAGCTGATTTAAAAGATGCCGTTCATGTCGGTGATCCTGATGGTCCTGCCAATAGGATGGATAAAGACATGACCAAAGACGGACCGATGGGGCCCTCACGGATGCAGCTTTCCAAACCGGTTATTGCGGCTGTTTCAGGCTATGCGGTAGCTGGTGGGATGGAACTGGCTTTATGGTGTGATCTGCGTGTGATGGAGAAGGATGCCATATTCGGGGTATTCTGCCGCAGATTCGGGGTTCCTTTGATTGACGGCGGCACTCAGCGTTTGCCGCGTTTGATCGGCCTGAGCCGGGCCATGGATTTGATCCTGACGGGTCGGCCGGTTAATGCTGATGAGGCCCTGCAAATAGGACTTGCCAACCGGGTGGTGGAACCGGGCACTGCTCGGTCAGAAGCCGAAAAGCTGGCTGAACAAATAGCTGCCTTCCCGCGTCAATGTATGCTCAGTGACCGGCAGGCTGTTTATGAAGGTTTTAATATGAATTTCCAGGATGCCATGGAACAAGAGTTTCTAAAAGGATATGAAATCGTCATGGTAAGCGGCGAGACGGTTAAAGGCGCTTCCAAGTTTACGGCCGGCGTGGGCAGACACGGCAAGTTCTAAGCATTAAATATATGGCGCTACCTGCAAAAGGTCCTAAATATTCGGCGGTAATGGTAAAATAGCTACCTGATAAAACCATTACCGTCTTTTTATATATGTATTTCAGAATAGGGCGTGACAAGGGCCCCCCCCTCTCACGGTCTGTCACGTTGCCTCTTGGCATATTGCTTCTCATTATCATCGATCATCTTCTGTTTAAAGCCTGCAAACGTTTCATGGTCCTGCATGGCGATTCTCCACGGATTTAAAGTACTCTTTTAAAAGAAGCTCCTGTTTTCGTTATAATAAGCTAATAAGGGATGCTGGGCAACGAGGTGCGCAGATGAAACTGGAATCGCTTTCCGTAGAGATTTTACAAGCCTTGGACACTGTTCTGGGCGGATTTGATGGAGCTCTGGTAATAGACGCCAAGGGCAATATAGTCGTGTGCACTGAAAATTATGCGAACGCGGTTCATAAGCCAAAGCAAGAATTACTGGGAAAGTATGTTCTGGAGGTATTCCCTAATAGCAAATTGCTGGAGGTAATCAATACCGGCCGGCCAATCTATATTGATTTGTGGAATACAGGCTATGAAACGGTTTTTGTTTCCCGCTATCCCATAACTTCAGAAGGCAAGATCATCGGGGCGATAGGTCTAAGTGTTTTTCGCTATTTGGATGAAGCCAAACGTTTCGCCCAATGGGTATCCAATATGAACCAGGAATTAAAATACTATAAATCCCAATTACTGAAGTTGTCGGGAGCCCGATATTCCTTTGATACAATTCTGGGCAACAGCGGGGCGATCCTTACAGCCAAAAACAGTGCCCTGCACATGGTCAAAGCCCCGACCCCGGTATTGATCCTGGGTGAAACCGGCACCGGGAAAGAACTGTTCGCCCATGCCGTACACCAGGCCGGGCCGAGGCGGGACCGGCCTTTCATCAGGGTAAACTGCGCCAGCATACCGGAAAACCTGGTTGAATCCGAACTGTTCGGGTATGAAGAAGGCGCTTTTTCGGGGGCCCGAAAAGGGGGCAAACCGGGCAAGTTTGAATTAGCCAACGGTGGAACCATTTTTTTGGATGAAATAAATGAACTGCCCTACGGGGTCCAGGCCAAGCTTTTGAGGGTATTGCAGGAAGGCGAAGTAGATCACGTGGGCGGCACGGAACTGTCCTATGTAGACGTAAGGGTGTTGAGCGCCACCAGCGCCGACCTCACGCAGTTGATCAGAGAAAAGCGCTTTCGCGAAGATCTGTACTATAGAATCGGCGCCTTTCAGCTCATGGTTCCTCCGTTGAGGGATAGAAGGGAAGATATTCCGCTGCTCTGCGAACACTTTATCAATTTTAGCAATTGTGAACTGGGCACTTCCGTCGAGGCGGTCTCCGGGGAAGTGCTGGAGGCTTTCTCCGGACATCACTGGCCGGGAAATGTTCGCGAGCTGAGAAATGTCATTCAGAGATGCTGCCTGGTGGCCGGTTCCGGAAGTATCCGCGTAGATCATCTCCCCCCCGGGTTTGCAACGATGCTTGCTTCGGATACCTGGCCTGATGAAAATCTGGAATCAATAGTTCTCAAAGCGGAAAAGGAACAGATTCAAAAAGTGCTGAACCAGGTGGCCGGGAATCGTAATAAAGCGGCGCAGGTACTGGGGGTTAATCGCACCCAGTTGTACCGGAAGATGAAAAAGCACGGTCTGCTATAGTTACATTTTTGTAACACGGTGTAACGATTCCGCAGCATGAAATGAAAACTTGTTTTTGTGTATATCAAAAGCAAGTTTTTTCTTTTTGCCATAAAAGTAATGTTACAAAAATGATGCGCATTAATCTGCCGTTTGCCCTGAAAATGGGGGTTTAAATGCTTGGCATACAAATTGCTTTAAAGAAAGGTGGAAGATAAGGGGGGTAGAAAAAATGAAACTACAGGCCAGATCTTACATTGATTTTAAGACCCTGGACACGGTCCTCAATGGATTTGATGGGGCTCTGGTAGTTGACGAAACAGGCCGCATAGTTGTCTATACCGATAATTATGCTGAAGTTGCCGGATTGCCCAAAGAATGCGTGGTCGGTAAATATGTGCTGGACGTATTCCCGGACAGCCGGATGATGGAAGTAATTAACACAGGAAAGCCCATCTATATCGACCTCTGGCAGGCCGGGGCGGAGACGGTTTTCGTTTGCCGTTATCCAATCGTCGCCGAAGGGGAGGTTGTCGGCGCGGTGGCCGTCTGCGTCTTTCGTTATTTAGATGAAGCTCGCAAATTTGCGGCGCGGGTCGGAAGTATGGGACGTGAACTGCAGTACTACAAAAACCAGCTGCGCAAACTATCCGGGGCTAAATATTCCTTTGATACTATCATTGGAGCCAGTCAGGCCATCATGGCTACTAAACAGAGCGCCGAGCCTATGGTCAAGGCCCGGACTCCGGTGCTTATTCTGGGAGAAACCGGGACCGGCAAAGAGCTGTTTGCCCATGCCATTCATCAGGCCAGCCCCCGAAGGGACCGCCCCTTTATCCGGGTGAATTGCGCCAGCATACCCGAGAATCTGGTGGAATCGGAGCTGTTTGGCTACGAGGAAGGAGCCTTTTCCGGAGCCCGAAAGGGAGGAAAGCCAGGGAAGTTTGAGCTGGCCAACGGAGGAACCATCTTTTTAGATGAAATCAATGAACTTCCCTATCATATCCAGGCCAAATTACTGCGGGTCCTTCAGGAAGGGGAAATCGACCATGTCGGAGGAACCGACCTGTCTTATATCGACGTCAGAGTGTTGAGCGCCACCAGTGCCGATTTGGGCGAGCTGATCAAAGAAAAACGGTTTCGAGAAGACCTGTATTATAGAATAAACGCGTTTCAATTGAGGATACCGCCTCTGCGCGATCGCATTGATGATATCCCGCTTATCTGCGATCATCTGATTGACAATAGCAACAGCGAATTGGGAACCAATGTAATTAGAGTAGACAGCAGCGTACTGGACCTGTTTTCCAGGTATCAATGGCCGGGCAATGTGAGGGAATTGAGAAATGTTATACAGAGAGCCTGCCTGATTGCCGGAAATGGCATAATTCGTCTGGAGCATTTGCCCCCCGAATTTGCCGCCGAACTAGAAACCAGGCAGGTGAATCAGAGCCAGGGGCTTGAAGCGGCTATTCATAATGCGGAAAAAGAGCAGCTCCTCAAGGTCCTGGGGGCGGTAGGCTGGAACCGCAATAGGGCGTCGGAAATGCTGGGTATTAACCGGACTCAATTATACCGCAAGATGAAAAAACATGACTTGTTAAAACGGAAACAATGTGAACCCAATATGTAATTGACTAAAGTGAAAATAAAACATGGGGAGGATAGGCATGAAATATTTGACCAAAGACACAACTATGGCGCAAAACATTTAGTGAACGGATGGAATATGCAAATCCTATTGTTATACGCCCCGCGCATATAAACCTGCCGCGGGGCTTTTTAGAGGGCTGCTTTTCAGGCCAATATTTACTATACAGATTATTTTTTTTCACAAAGCTGCTTTAGTTAAGATGTCTCATAATCCAATGAATGAATTCTGACCAAAATGAATCATCATGTTACAATGATGATTCATTTTGCGAAAGCCAGTAAAACCTTGCTGTGAGGCTTCAAAAATGACCACTTCCTTTTAGCTTTCCAATGGTTTGTTACCAAAAGGACACAAAAATAAGCGCACCAAATCTCATAAATCCCCATAAAACGGGATTGGCATGCTCTTTGCAAATAATAATGGTCGTGCGAAGAGTGAGAAAGGAGGAATGGTTTTGGGGACCTATCAAGAGGAGTATAAATCAAAGCTGGTTTCCGCCGAAAGGGCTGCCAGTTTTGTCAGGCCGGGGATGATCGTCGAATACGGTCAATTCGCCACCAAGCCGGTTGACTTTGACCGGGCTCTGGGTGCCCGAGCGGGAGAAGACGGTTTAGCAGGTATTGAGGTGAGAGCTACGGGCGGCGTTCCGCCTGTTCCGGAGGTTATATTAAAAGATCCGGGACAAAAAACTTTCCAATATGGAAGCTGGTATTTTACGGCTATGGATCGTGCCTTATCTGACAAAGGCCTCTGTGTGCACAATCCATTTAGTTACCATGAAGCCAATTACGTTGGATTCTGGGATTCCTTCAAACACCGGCAGCCCGATTTTTGGTGCGCCCAGGTGGCGCCCATGGACGTAGCGGGATATTTTAATTTTGGCGTAGCCAATTCACATAATTATTCTTTTGCTCATGCCTCAAAAATCCGGGTTGTGGAAGTGAACCCCAATATTCCGCGCTGTCTGGGCGGTTTTCAAGAATGTATACATATCAGTGACGTAGATTTCATCATTGAAGGCTCGCAGACTCCTATATTCACGCTGCCGGACAGCAAGGAACCGACCCCCGCCGAGCGACAGATCGCTGAATTAATCGTAGAAGAAATAAGCGACGGGGCCTGCCTGCAATTGGGAATCGGTTCCATGCCCAATACGATTGGAATGATGCTGGCCGAATCCGAACTAAAGGACTTGGGGATTCAGAGCGAAATGTTTTGCGACTCCTTCGTAGCCATGTACGAGGCGGGGAAGATAACCAACAAAATGAAAGCCGTTGATCGCTTTAAATCCACCTACACTTTTGCCCTGGGCAGCAAGAATACCTATGATTTTATGAATGACAATCCCGTCCTGGCTTCCTGTCCGGTCGACTATGTCAACGACCCCTCTAGAATTCGCCTGAATGATAATTTTATTTCCATTAATAACATTTTAGAAATCGATTTATTGTCTCAGATTTGTTCGGAATCGAAGGGTCTGCGGCAGATATCGGGGACCGGGGGCCAGCTCGACTTTGTCATCGGGGCCTATGAATCTAAAAACGGCAAGAGCTTCCTGGCTTTTGAATCAACCTATAAAGATAAGGAAGGCAACCTTCAATCCAGGATTCGGCCTCTGCTGACTACCGGAGCCACGGTAACCGTGCCCCGCACTCTGGTGCACTGGGTGGTAACCGAGTATGGAAAAGTCAATTTGAAAGCCCGTTCCATCTGGGATAGGGCCGAGCAGCTCATCAGTATTGCTCATCCGGCATTCAGAGATGAGCTGATCCGGGAAGCTGAAAAAATGAAAATCTGGAGACCTGCCCATAAAATTTCCGAGGCGGCGGCAAAGGTGTAGTAAGCCTGCCGTCAAGTTCCCGCTGGGGGCATGGCAACCGGAAGCATTATCATACCCAATAAATACTCAATCCAAAAACAAGGAGGTGGTTTATAAGATCCGGGTCGCTTATTGAATAATGAACATCTATATTTGAAGTTTTAAGGGGGATAATTTTCATGGAAATCAAGAAAATCGCTGTATTAGGTGCTGGCACTATGGGCACCGGCATAGTTTGGGCACTGGCCACGGCCGGCAAAGAAGTGATCGTTTACGACATTGCCCAGGAAATCGTGGACAGATGTATTGCCGGGGTTAAAAAGGGCGTAGCCAAAGCTGAAGAAAAGGGACAGGCTCCGGCGGGCACCGCCGAAGGGCTGAAGATTACCGGCACTGCCAAATTGGAAGATATCGCTGAGGCGGATTTTGTAATTGAAACAGTCCTGGAAAAGATGCCGATTAAAAAAGACGTCTACAGCAAATTATCGAGCATTATAAAAGACGAAATCATAGTTGCGACCAATACTTCCGCCCTGTCCATTACCGAAATAGCCACCGCTTATAAGAAGCCTGACAAAGTGGTGGGGATGCATTTCTTCAACCCGGCTCAGGTTATGAAACTGATTGAAGTGATAGCCGCGGCTCAAACCTCGCAGGAAACCGTTGAAACCGTATTTGCTTTGTCCAAGGAGATCGGCAAAAAGCCTATTCAGGTTAAAGAAGGACCTGGTTTTGTGGTTAACCGCATCCTCATCCCGGGGCTTAATGAAGCGGCTTTCATTTTTTATGAGGGACTGGCTTCGGCTGCCGACATTGACACCGCCATGAAATTGGGCGCAGGATGGCCGATGGGCCCTTTGGCGCTTGGAGATCTGGTTGGAATTGATATAGCTTTAGAGGTCTGCAACACCCTGTTCGAAGAAACCGGCGATCCCAAATACCGCCCCGCTCCTCCGCTTAAACAGTTGGTCAGAGCCGGCTGGCTGGGTATGAAAACTAAAAAGGGATTTTTTGATTACAACAAATAAGCGCTTTATTGCATTAGAAGAGGTGTCAAATTTATGCAGTATGAAAATTTAATTCTGGAAAAAGAGGGCCCCATAGGCATTCTCACTATCAACCGGCCTAAAGCCATGAATGCCTTGAACCTCAAAACAGTCCAGGAAATAGGTAAAGCCATAGACGAAATAAAAGACGACGATGAGATCAAGGTCTTGATTATCACCGGCTCAGGGGATAAGGCTTTTGTAGCCGGGGCGGACATTTTAGGCTTCCAGGGTTTATCCCCGGCCGAGGCTCGCTTTTATTGTGATCAAGGCGAGCAGACCTTCCGCAAGCTGGACGTCTTGGAAAAACCGGTTATAGCAGCCGTCAACGGGTTTGCCCTGGGCGGTGGCTGCGAACTGGCCATGGCCTGCGATATTCGCCTGGCTTCTGACCATGCCGTATTTGGGCTGCCCGAAGTGAGCCTGGGGGTCATCCCCGGCTATGGCGGAACCCAGCGGCTGCCGCGGCTGATCGGTGAAGGGCGGGCCAAAGAACTGACTTTTACCGCGGCCGTCATTGATGCCAGCGAAGCCTACCGGATTGGGCTGGTCAATCATGTTTATCCGGCTGCTGAATTGCTGGATCAAGCCAGGAAGCTGGCTAAAAAAATCATGGGCAACGCTCCGCTGTCGGTTGCCTACGCCAAGCTGGCCATCGGGCAGGGGCTGCAGGGAGATTTGGACAGCGGCCTGCGCATAGAATCCAATTTCTTTGGGCTCTGTGTAGCAAGCGAAGATCAGAAAGAAGGGACCCGGGCCTTTGTTGAAAAGAGAAAACCCCAGTTTACAGGCAAGTAGCCGGTAGACTGGAGCAGGCCCGATAAATGGGCAAGACATTAGATAAAATCATTGTAGCACACGAGAACTTATAACCCAATAAAATCAGCCTGATTATGAGGAGGTATATATAATGGCAGAACTCAATGAAGTCGTAATGGTAAGTGCGTGCAGAACACCGATCGGTAAATACGCAGGCAGTCTGAAAGATTTTAAAGTCAATGACCTGTCTAAGATAACAGGTGCCGAAGCTATTAAAAGAGCAGGTATTGAGGCATCTCAAATCGATGAACTGGTTCTGGGTATGTGCATGCATCATGGCAACGGTTCCCTGCCCCCCCGTGCTATAGCTATGGGACTCGGCATGACTTTTGAAAGCTCAGCCTCCATGGTAAGCCAGAACTGCGCTGCCAGTATGCGGGCTACTGAGATTGCCGCCATGGGTTTAGCCATGGGCAAGAACGATATCGCTCTGGTAATAGGGACCGAGAGCATGTCAGGTGTACCTTATTTATTACCTGCCATGCGCTGGGGAGCCAGAATGGCTGATACCAAATGTCAGGATCCCATGCTGTCAGACGGACTGGTTTGCGGACTGGCAAAAAGCCACATGGGCGGTACTGCCGATAATATTGCCAAGAAATATGGCATCAGCAGGGAAGAATGCGATCAACTGGCTCTGATCAGTCATACCCGGGCTGCTGCCGCTGTTAATGGTGGTATTTTTGACCGGGAATATGTGCCGGTAGAAATCAAGACTAGAAAGGGCTCCACATTCTTTAATAAAGACGAGCACTTTATTCCCGGCGCCAGCCTGGAAACCATGGGTAAACTGCCGCCGGCCTTCAATAAAGACGGCGTGACCACCGCCGCCAATGCTTCCGGTCTCAACGACGGCTCTGCCGCAATGGTACTGATGACCGCTCAAAAAGCCAAAGAATTGGGGGTCAAACCTTTAGCTAAATTGCTCAGCATCTGCTCTTATGGCGTAGATCCCGTCTATATGGGTATCGGCCCGGCTTATGCCATTCCCAAGGCCCTGAAGCAAGCTGGATTAAACTATGACCAGGTTGATTACTGGGAGATCAACGAAGCCTTTGCGGCCCAGTTTATCGGTGTCGGCAAGGTAATAAAAGATGAGTTTGGCATTGAAATGAATGCCGGCGACCTGAACACTCAAGGCAACATCAATCACAACGGTTCCGGCATCGCTCTGGGCCACCCGGTGGGCTGCACCGGTGCGCGTCTCCAGGTCAGCCTCATTCATGAAATGGAAAGAATCGGAGCCACCGTTGGCGGCGCCTCCACCTGCGTAGGCGGCGGACCGGCGATGGCTGTTATCTGGACCAGAGACGTCTAGTCTGTAAAACAGTCTAAAATTAGAACCCCTTTATATTATTTCTTTAATATATTTTATAGTCTGGGAGGTGTAAATCTCCCAGGCGCAATCTTTTTTAAAAAAGCACCCGATAATTTTTAAATGATGCCAAGCAGAAGGCTTCCTGGTTATGCTTTTTAGCGGGGAGTCTTCTCTTAACTGAAAGGAGTCCAGTCATGTCATCGAATTTTGCCTATCAAAATATAAGAGACTTCGAATTCATCGTGCAGGAATGGCTTCCTACCGAACAGATCTTTTCTTATCCCCAGTTTGCCGATTACTATTCCAAGGATGATATCAAATCGGTTTTAGCTCCCATTCTTAAAATGTGTAAAGAGGTTATTGAACCCACCAACGAAGAGGGAGACCTGAATCCGGTCAAGCTGGAAAACGGCAAGGTCACCCTGCCGGCCTCCTTCGGCCCGCTCTTTAAACAGCTACAGGCTGAAGGCTGGGGGACCAGCAATATTGACGAATCGGAAGACGCCATGGTTTTGCCTCATATCTTACACACCATGGTATGGGAAATGTTCTGCGCCGCCAACCCGACCTTCGGACCCTATATCATTTTGACCAGCGGAGCGGCCGGACTCATCCAGAGCTTTGGCTCGGAAGAAGTGAAGACCATGTTCCTTCCCAAAATGATGGACGGCACCTGGACCGGAACCATGTGTCTGACTGAAGCCACCGCCGGTTCCGATGTGGGCGACATTCTATCCAAGGCTTATCCTACCGACGACCCGCGCATATTTAAAATCAAAGGCAGTAAAATATTCATCACCGGGGGAGATAATGACTTTACCGACAATATCGTTCACCTTTACCTGGCCCGGGTGGAAGGGGCCAGGCCCGGAACCTCCGGCATATCACTATTCGTAGTGCCGAAATACTGGGTTAACCAAGACGGCAGCTTCGAAGACAACGATGTCATCACCACCGGGGTAGAGCATAAACTGGGACAGCATGGCTCCTGCACCGCGGCTCTGGCCATGGGCGAGAACAACAACTGCCGCGGCTGGCTGTTGGGAAAGAACCCGCTGGAAAATGAGGGGGTCGGGGAGGGCATGGGCCAGATGTTCCAGATGATGAACATGGCCCGTATGGAAACCGGGCATTCAGCCCTGGCCTGCCTGGCCAACGCCTACTACAACGCCCGCGACTATGCCAAAGAGAGAATTCAGGGAAGGCTCCTTACCAATCCCAAGGCCGGGCGCACCGCCATCATCAACCACGAAGACATCAAACGCACCCTGCTGATGGGAAAAGCCCATGTGGAAGCCATGCGGGCCATGATGTACAAGACCTATTTTGCCTTTGACGTGCGCCATCACGATCCGGATCCGGAAAAACGCGCCCGGGCCAATGAATTGATCGAAATCACCACTCCTTTATGCAAAGCCTTCCCCTCTGATGAAGCCTGGTGGCTGATTGGAGAGGCAATTCAGGTTTACGGCGGTTATGGATACTGTGAAGAATACCCGGTGGCCCAGATCGCCCGTGACGTAAAAATATACTCCATCTGGGAAGGCACCAACTTTATTCAATCCATGGATTTAGTAGGGCGTAAATGGGGTTTGAAGAAAGGCGCCGCTTTTGCCGCTTTTATGCAGGAAATGAGAGATTTCTATGAGGCCCATAAAAACCACCCTGACTTCGCCAAGGAATTCGCCAATTTAGGAGAGGCGCTGAAGGCGTACGGAGATATTCAAAAGGCCATGGCCGGCTATTTTGCAGCCAAGAAGTTCTCCATGATGCCCCTGTACGCGCGCCGTATTTTGACCGCCACCTCCCAGCTCTACAGCGGGCGCTTGCTCCTGGAGCAGGCGCTCTTGGCCAACGATAAAGCCCGATCCGTAGGGCCGGAGCACTATGACTACAACTTCTATGCCGGCAAGGTAGCAGCCGCGCGCTATTACCTGATGAATGTGGTTCCCCAGGTTGAAACCGTGGCCAAGATAGTCAAAGACGGCGATGATTCGGCAATCGCCATCCCCGTCGAAGCCTTCGACTATTAATCTAAACGGGTTTGGGGACGGTTCTTCAACTCATTTTCGCACAGCCGAGATGTTATGAAACCTTTGGCTAGAATGAGTTGAAGAACCGTCCCCAAACTCATTCAATCCAAATAATACAGGGAGGGGAGCGCCAATGTTTTATAAACAGGAATTGTACAGGGTGGAAAGCGTTCGCGATGTAGGATTTGAAGTGGCCGGGATATGGGAAGACGACCTTCACAAAATCCGCTCCCGGTTGGTACTGAACGTATTTTCCTTCTCCATTACCGAGCTTGAAGTGGAAGCGGTCAAGGTACCCCATGAGATATGTCTGGCCGGATGGCAGAATATAGATCATTTAAAAGGCGTGAATATTGGTCCCGGTTTCAACAAACTGGTCAATCAGATGACCAGCGGGGACCAGGGGTGCAGTGTGGTCGGGGACATCGTTATAAACTCCATCAAAGCGCTTATCCAGGCCGGCTCCAGGCAGCGGCCCGATTGGATGGCCGCCGAATTGTATGAAGGCCGTTGGATGGAATGGATGGAAAAATACAAGGATATCTGCATTTATTTCGCCCAACCCGACGTATCAATGATTGATATCCAAAAGTGCATTGGCAATCGGGAAGCTGATCAATAATCGTCAGCCAGGGCGTATTGGTCTGTCTATAGGCTCAATACAGGTTGGTTTCAAATGGAAGCTTAACAATAGAAAACCGTACTGAATACCCGGGTTTCAGACGGTTAAAAGGCCGCCTTCGATTTCAAAGAGCGGCCTTTAAGCTTTAACCGTATATTGACCTGCAGTAATCAATTCCTCAGCTTTTGCACGGTATCCTGGAATTCCTTTTCCAGGCGAAGGTACTCGGCTTCATTTTTAACCCGGTCCAAAGTGGATAGTTCGCTGAGCAAACGGGCTTTACGAAACTCCAACTCCAGGCGGTCGAATGCCCCCCCATCCGCTTCAAGATGCTTGTTCTGGCGGGATGCCCGGTATTCTGACCAGGGCCCCGGATAGACCTGTATCTGGTTGGCAGCGATATGCCAGGTGCTGGTGGTGACCTGATCCATCAACCAGCGATCATGGGACACGATAATAAGGCTTCCGCCGAAAGCCTGCAGGGCCTGCTCCAGCTTCTCCCGGCTGGGCAGATCCAGGTAGTTGGTGGGCTCATCCAGCAGCAGCAGATCGTAGGGAGAGAGAAGCAGCCTGGCCAGGGCCACCCGCACCCGTTCACCCATGCTGAGCACTGCGCAGGGCTTGAAAACCGTGTCCCCGGCCAGCAGCAAATCGGCCAGCAGCTGGCGCACCCGCCCCCGGTCGGGGCAGACCGCGACTACTTCTTCCAGCAGGCTCCGGCTTCCGTTAAGAGTACTTATTTCCTGCTCCAGATAGCCTATCCGCAGGGAGGGCGACAGCCAGAGAGACCCTTGGTCCAGGTGCTCGGAACCCGCCAGAATGCGCAGCAAAGTGGTTTTCCCGGAGCCGTTGGCTCCCACCAGGCCAGCCTTTTCTCCGTATTGCAGGCTGAAACGGCTGCCGGCAAAAAGGGTTTTCGACCCATAGGATTTGGCAATGCCATCGGCCCGTAATAGGCTGGAGGCAGCCCGCCGGCCCCCGGTGAAGGAAAGGTTTATGTCCCTTTCCCGGGGCGGTCGGGCCAGGCGCTCTTCTTGCAGGCGCTCCAGGCGTTTGATATTATTCTTGACCTGCCGCTCCATTTTTTGGGCTTTGGAGCGGTAGTGGACTTTAGCGCACTTTATGCCGGTTTCCCGGGCCTTGCCAGCCGCCTGATCATGGCCCTGGCCTGCCCAGGCCTTTTTCTCCGCGATGGCTTCTTGAAGCTTCCGGGCCTGTTTCTCCTGGTCCCAATAAGTCTTTTCGTCTCGGGCGCGTTTCTCCAGCCGGGCCTGGTAATAATAGGTGTAGTTGCCGGGGTAGGAAGTCATTCCATCCCGGCGCAGTTCAAGAATCCGGCTGACCGTGCGATCCAGGAAACAGCGGTCATGGGAGACGATAACCACCGTATGGGGGGAACCGCTGATGAACTCTTCCAACCAGTGCAGGTTCTCCTGGTCCAGGTGGTTGGTCGGCTCATCCAGCAGCAGCAGTTCAGCCCCGCTGAGGTATATTCCGGCCAGCTGCAGGCGGGTCTTTTCACCCCCGCTCAAGGAAGCTATACGATCGTCTTCCCGCCCGGTAAAGTTAAACTTTTTCATAGCTGCTCCCAGGTCGGAGCTGAAAGCATCGGGGGCAATCTCCTGTAGATATTCAATCAGGCGGCCCTCCTTCCGTACCCCGAGGTCCTGTACGGTCATACCGGCGCTGACCGGTCTCAGGTACTTAAGAGACCCGCCGGCCGGTTCATCCCGCCCGGCCATTATTTTTAACAAAGAGGTCTTACCTATGCCGTTGGGTCCTACTATGGCCAGCTTTTCTCCGGCTTGAATCTCAAAACTGACCCCGCCAAAAATATCGTGGCCGGCAAAACTCTGTGACAAATTATCAGCCCATAATAAAAGCATCCAAACCACTCCTTGGGTATGGATGCCGCTGCCGGATTCCTAAAATATTAAACAAGGGCGAGAATCACCCTATTATCATTAAACTCTTCAGCAAGTCCGAACCGGCCATTTTAAAGCCCAAACACCAGGGCTCCCCGAAAACCGGGCAGCAACATCCACATGATCAATTGGATTGGCGTTGCTTAATTGCGCACTGGCGTATCCTTTCCGTTCAGACTATTATCAATATAGTACGTTGGGCTTTATTAGTCAATGTGGGCGAGAAACGAAGGTGCCAAAAGAGAGTATAATGAGCTTAGTGACATCTCCAAATCGTTGAAGGAAATAACGGGATTATGGACGAGCAAGAACTTCACTATCGGGTTCAGGATGGCGACTCCTGCGTTTTTCTCCGGGATGTTTTAAAATATCGCCTGGGGATATCCCGCGCTCTTTTAACCCGCTTAAAACAAGAGCGGCGCATCCGGGTCAACGGCCGGATCACCCGGACCGATTACCGCCTGCAGTCCGGGGACCTGGTTTCAGTGGATATTGCCATACCGGAACCAAACCCGATAGAACCGGTTCCGATGCCTCTGGACATTGTCTATGAAGACGCCGATCTTCTGCTTTTGAATAAACCCCCGGGTCTGGCTGTAATACCCCGGGGCAGGAACTCCCGGGAGCCCACCCTGGCCAACGGGGTGTCCTCCCACTGGCTGGGGCAGGGATTCTCCGGCCGGTTTCGCCCTATCAACCGCCTGGACAAGGATACCTCGGGCTTGATATTGATCGGCAAGAGCCAGTACGCCCATCAGGCCGTTTTCGGCCAGATGAAAAAGGGCCTTTTGAGGCGCACCTACCTGGCGGTGGTGGAAGGGGGGCCGCCCCGGGAGTCGGGCTGCATCGACCTGCCCATCGCCCATCTCGATCCGGACCACAGCGCCCGCCGGTCGGTGGATGAGGCAGGCAAGCCGGCTGTCACCTATTATACGGTTTTGCAGCGCCTGAACGGCGGCTCGGTGCTATCCTTGACCCTGGCCACCGGCCGCACCCACCAGATAAGGGTGCACCTGAGCCACCTGGGCTGTCCTCTCTACGGAGACGCCCTTTACGGAAGGGCCTCCGGCTTCATAAAGCGGCAGGCTCTACACGCGTCCCGGCTGCGCTTAATTCAGCCCCGCACCGGCCAATGGCTGGAGTTTGAAACCCCTCTGCCGGATGATATCGGTTTTTTACTGGATAAGCTGGCCAGGGAATAGATGATGAATAGATTTTTCCGGGTCCTGACCATTTTATAGTAGAATACGAATAAGGGTGGAAGCTTTTAACAGGCGATAGAGTTTCCCCACAAGGGGAGAATATGAAGGGGGATTTAATAATGGCATATGCGGAACTCAAAAACGGCCGGGTATTTTTCCAAACCGCAGCCGCTCCGTCTGCGGCTCAAGGCAGCCTGGTTTTTGTGCACGGGGCGGGGGGCACCCATCAGAAATGGGCCGGTCAGTTGGAGGAGGGCATGGAGGGATGGCTGGTTGCCGCCCTGGATTTACCGGGCCACGGAGCCTCTTCGGGAAGCGCTTTGGAATCGGCGGCGGCTTACGCCGATACCCTGGTTGATTTCATCAAACAGAGCGCTATGCCGCGCCCGCTTATTCTGGTGGGGCATTCCATGGGCGCTATCATTGTCCTGCAGACCGCATTGAACTATCCGGATAGGGTGGATGGCCTGGTATTGATCGGAGCGGGAGCTCGTATGCCGGTCAATCCGCAGATGCTGGAACAGCTGGCTAAGGGAACCTTTGACACCGGATTTTTGAAAATAGCCTATGGACCTGAAGCCCCGGCCGAATTGGTTCAAGCGGAGCTGGAGCGGATGGCCCAGGCTTCTCAGCAGCAGCTTTTTATCGATTTTAACGCCTGCAACAACTTCGATGTTTCAGGGCGTCTGGGAGAAATCGGCGTTCCTGTTTTAATCCTGGTGGGCGACAAAGATAAAATGACGCCCCTCAAAGCATCTCAGTATCTGGATGAAAATATCAAGCATTCAGCTTTACATATGATAAACGGTTCGGGTCATCACCCCATGCTGGAGAAGAAAGCCGAAACCAACCAGGCCATCAGGCAGTTCCTGCAGGCTCAGTTTAAATAAAGAATTCTAGCGCCAAAAAGCGGGTTGGAGATTCTTCCATAAGTTCAGCCAGGCTGTCGACCAGGTGGGGGTCAAACTGGCTGCCCGCGCAGCGGCGTATTTCCTTCCAGGCTTCCCGTGGACTCACGGCTTCTTGATAGGGCCGCCCGTGGACCATGACATCATAAGCGTCGACTATGGAGATGATGCGGGAGAGGAAAGGTATATCCTCGCCTTTAAGGCCCAGGGGGTAACCCGAGCCGTCCCATCGCTCGTGATGGTGAAGAATGGCCAGGGCGATGGGCGACATTTCCGGGGAACTGAGTGCGATCCGGTATCCAATTTCGGGGTGCTTCTTTATCGTTTCCCATTCATCAGCGGTTAAACTCCCCGGTTTTTCAAGGATGCTGTTGGGTATGGCTATCTTGCCTATATCATGCAGGGCGGCCAGCAGCTTCAGGCTGTCCAGCTCGCTTTCCGGAAGCTTGACGATGAGGCCGATCCTTCTGGCCAGGCACTGCATGCGCTCACAGTGCTCTTTGGTTTCATGGCTCCTGGACCAGAGGGTGTTTTCCAGCGAGCACAGGAAATGATTGCGGGTACTGCGGGCTTCCAAGAGTTTATGGCGGTACATCTTATCCTCGGCTTCCTTGAGGAGTTCCCGGATATTCTGGCCGGGATCATTTTTAGTGGCTACTCCCAGGGACATGCTTATCTGGATGGGCAGGGCGTCGATCAAGTGATTGGCTTTTTTTATCCTCTCTACAATTTTCTCCGCGTTTTGGCTTGAACAGCAGGGGAGTAAAATGATAAATTCGTCTCCGCCCCAGCGAGCAATAATGTCTTCGTTGCGGCAGAATTGCTTTAGCAATTCGGCTACAGCGGTTAAAATCTTGTCTCCTTCCCGATGCCCGAGGGCGTCGTTGATCAATTTCAGGCCGTTTACATCACCTATAATCAGGCTCAGAGGCAGGGCCTGACCGGCGTCCAGGCGGTTCAATTCTTCCTCGAAAAAGGCCCGGCTGTACAAACCGGTCAATTTATCATGATAGCTCAAGTACTTGATCTGCGCTTCGGCCTGTTTCTGGTCGGTGATGTCGCTCACGATGCTCAGCAGGCAGACTTCACCGTCGATCTCGATGGTTTCAGCCCGATATGAACCCAGGCGCAGGCTGCCGTTCTTGCCTCGAAACCACATTTCCGTACTTTGTATGGATTCCTTATTGAGAAGCCTGGTTTTTATCACCCCCCTGGCGTAAGGTCCCACCAATATTTTAAGCTCGGCCGAGGTCTTGCCCAGGAGTTCGGAGGGGGAATAGTCCAAAAGCTTGCAGAAGCTTTTATTTACCGCGGTAAAACGGCCTTCCTTCAGGGTAGCGATGCACATGGGAGTGGGACTGGAATAAAAGGCCTTGGCGAATTTGTCTTCCGATGAACGCAGGGCTTCCTCAAAGCGTTTGCGCTCGCTTATATCCCGGCACACGGTGAGGAGATGATCGGTTTCGCCAATGTCTATAAGGGTGCAGGGAAAAAGAAAGGTTCTGATCTCCCCGGACTTTATACGTAGCTTCACTTCTTCATCCAGGAGATTGAAATTTTTAGCGCGTATATCTTGAATGATCCGGTCACGCTCCCCGGGGCTTTCCCAGATGTTCAATTCAAAAAAGGTCCGCCCGATCACTTCATCGCGCGTAAAGCCGGATATATCCAGAAATGCCTGGTTGACGTCCACGTAAACCCCTTCGCCCAGGGTGGTTATACTCATGGGATCGGGATTTAAATAGAAGGTTTTGGCAAGGGTCTTTTCCGACAGCTGCAGGGCTTCTTCCATTTGCTTGCGTTTGCTTATGTCAGTGGCCATACCCACATAAAAGAGGGTTTCCCCCAATTCATCTTTGGCCACTGACAGGCTGGCCGAATTCCAAAGCCAGTAGCCGTCTTCATGCCGTACCCGGTATTCTACGTCTTTAACCGGATTTCCGGTTGCGATCATCTGGTTGACAACTCCGGAAACCCGCTTTAAATCATCGGGATGAAGGTAATGGCTAACGTGATGGGTTATCACTTCATCGGGATTGTGCCCCAGGATTTCAGTACAGCCCTGGGAGACAAAGATGAAATGGCCTGCGGCGTCAAAGGTGAAGATGATTCCATTGACGCTTTCCAGAATACTGTGCAGGTAGGCCTTCCTCGCCCGCAGGCAGTCCTCGGTTTTTTTCTGCCGGGTGATATTTATGCCGGTGTTAATAATATAGGCTGAAGAGTCCTGACGGTTATAGAGAACCGCCGGCATCCACCAGACAACCTGAAAATATCCCCCTTCATCAATACGGCAGCTTTCATAACGATCCAGCAGGGAAAACGGACCGCTGATGGTTCCCCTTATATCTCTAATGCTGGCTATTGCTTTATCCAGCCCGTCATCAACCTTTAGCTGTCCGGCTTTCTGGCCGATAACATGGTGGCGCTGGCAGCCGGTCGTTTCCAGCCAGGCATCGTTTACTTCAATGTATCGACCCTCACCCAGGGTGGAAATAGAGGTAGCATGGGGGCTGTTCATAATCAGGGGAGGAAACAACCCCGCCAGCAGGCCTTCAGGCTCAAGGGAGGAAAACGAAGGTGAGGGACGGGATGAAAGGCCGCACAAAGAACCATGAGCAGGTTTGCGTCTGGCTTCACGTGTAACCTTGACCAAAATACGTTTGGGTTTCAAAACAAAAGGCCCCCTTGGTACAAAAAATACGGTGAGGAAGTGCTCTTCAAGTCCTATTAGTTATCTCGTTCAGCAGAGGCTTAAACCGCAGCCATTTGCTGGAAACGGGTAGGTGGATTTAAAACCAGTTGTTTAATCCCTTCGGTATACCGAGGGGATCACATATTGGTAGCCGATGTTCTCCCAGTTGAGCGACTCCGACTGCCCGATGAACAGGTATCCGCCCGGAGCCGTGTGCTCGTAAAAGCGTTTCACCAATTGGCGCTTGGTCTCGGTGTCAAAGTAGATCATTACATTGCGGCAGAAGATTACCTGGAACTTTTGCGCGAAGGGAAAATGCTCTTCCAGTAGATTGAAGCGGCGGAATATTACCTCATTTTTTAAGCTGTCCAGCACCCGGCTTTTTCCCTGCTCAGGCCGGGTAAAATAGACCTTTCGCCAGGCAGCCGGGAGCCGGTCGAGGTCTTCAGTGCCGTACCAGGCCTCCCGGGCCTGGGCCAGAGACCGGGACGATATATCAGTGGCCAGAATCCTGGTGTCCCAGGCACCTTTTTGGCCGGCAAAAAAGTCGGATATGATCATGGCCAGGGTGTAGGCTTCCTGGCCGCTGCTGCAGCCGGCGCTCCAGATGCGCAGATCCCGGTTTTTAGCCCGGGCCTTGAGTTCGGGCAGAACCTGCTCGCGGAAGAAATCAAAATGCCGGCTTTCGCGCATAAAATAGGTGTGGTTGGTTGAGAGCCGGTCAGCCACTTCCGATACCAGATCGCTGTTGGCGTCTTTGATCAGGATTTGATAGAGGGCCGAGAAACTGGATAGGCCCCGTTTGAGCAACAGGCTATTAAGGCGGTTCTCAATCAGATGCCGCTTCTCTTTTAAGTTGAGGCCGAAATAATCATGCGCATATTCGGCCAGAACATGGAACTCGGTGTCGGTTAAAGCCGTCATAAAGCCACCCGCTGTCTTCAGTACTTGCCGAAATCCTGGTCGCTCAGTGAAGCCGGGCCGGGCGAACTGTATTTAACCCCTGACGCCCCGTTTGATCCTTGCTCAAGGCCTATCATACCCAGTATCTGCAGCAGATCCTGCTTCTGGGCCAGTTCCTTTAAAACGGCCATCACATCGGGACCGAAGTCCATAGCGTAGTGATTTTGAACCTGACGCTGCAGGTTAAACTTGCCCACCCGGGCTTTGAGCAATTCAGCCTGGGAGGACAGCTCTTCGCTGGCCGCGGCGCTTTCCTCGGCTGTGGCGGCATTGGCCTGAACCACCTGGGATATCTGCTCCAAACCCTGATCTATCTGTGATATGCCGACCGCCTGTTCGCCGGAGGCATCCGCTATATCGCCCACCAGGCTGGCTACCCAGCTTACGCTCTCTACAATCTGGCCCAGAGCCTGAGCGGTTTCGTGGGCTATCCGGGTTCCGGCTTCGGTTTTCTTTATGGAACCTTCGATCATTTCCGTGGTCTCGCGGGCGGCGCTGGCGCTCCGGGCGGCCAGGTTCCTGACTTCTTCGGCGACCACCGCAAAGCCTTTCCCGTGCTGGCCGGCCCGGGCCGCCTCAACCGCGGCGTTTAAGGCCAGGATGTTGGTTTGGAAGGCGATTTCGTCAATCACCTTAATGATCTTGGAAATGCTGTTGGAGGATTCGTTGATAGCCTCCATGGCTTCCACCATATGCTTCATCTGCTTGTTGCCGTCTTCGGCGTTGGTGCGGGCGCTCAAGGCCAGTTCGTTGGCCTGGGCGGCATTGGCGGCGTTCTGGTTGGTTTGAGCCGCAATTTGGGTTATGGAACTGGTCAATTCCTCGACCGAGCTGGATTGCTCGGCGGCGCCCTGGGCCAGAGCCTGGCTGGAACGGGCCACCTGCACCGAGCCGTCCGAAACCTGCTCGGCAGCCGTGTTTATATCGCGCAGGGTTTCATTTAAAGAAGCGACGATGCATTGCAGGGAATCCCTGATAGCGGTAAAATCGCCCCGGAAGTTCCGGCTTATCTGAAGATCCAGGTCGCCCGCGGCCATGGCCGACAAAACGCGATCTATTTCGCTTACATATCCTTTCAGAGACTCGATGGTTCCGTTTAAAGCGTTTTTGATCAGGGCGTGGTCCCCCTGGTAATCCCCCTGGACCAGCACTCCCAGGTTGCCCTGTTCCATCTCCACCAGCACCTGAGCCGCTTCGGCGATAGGCCGGGTGACCGCGTCCAGAGTATGGTTTACGCCCTCCAGCACCGCCCGGAACTTGCCCTGGTGGGAGGAGGTATCGATGCGGTATTCCAGATGGCCGTCAACGGCGGCCCTTTCCAGTTTATGGGCGTCATCCAGCATCCTCTCGATATTTTCGATCATAGCAATATATGAAGGTATCATTTCATCCTGTTCGGAGCGTTTACCTATGGTTTTAAGCTCTTCCAGGGTCTTCAGATCCCCGACCGCAATACTGTGATTCATGTCAGCGATAGACAAGAGCCTTTCTCTGACCGCATTGGCGGCTTCGGCTGTTTCAGCAAATATTCCCGGGCAATTGACTTCGACTATGGGAGTATGGTCGTTGACCGCAAATCGCTTTAAAACCCGGCAGATCTCGTTTAAACCGGCCAGCCCATCGATACAGGCGTTGATATTGTCTTTAACCCGCTCCAGATCACCGGGATAGGCTTCTTTGATCTTGGGCGGTATTATCCCCTGGGAGATTTTATAAATGGAGGTGGAAGCCGTCTGCATAGGAATCAAGATGGCGTCCAGCATCTCATTTACATTTTCCAGGATGGATTTATCCGCCTCCGAAGCCTTTTTAAGGTCGGCCCGGGTTGATAATCGCCCCTCTTGAATTGCCCGGCATACTCGTTCGATTTCGTGTAAGGCCGCCGGTTTCCCAGCGCTTTGCTGATCGGTGCTTTTTGTTGTTTTTGCCGCCATTTTATTCAACCTCCTATACCTTTAACCGCTTCCGAGTCCCATCTATTACAGTCCGCTCTATAATAAACTCAGGCAATCTGATGCATGCCGAAATCTTCGTGGCCGAGCAGGCGCTGGCAGTCCAGGATCAGTTTTACCGCCTGCCCGACTTTGCCGATACCTTTGATATAATTGTTGCGAAAACCGGACCGGGCGTCGGGAGGCGGGGCGATTTCCTCATCCGCCATAGCCACCACTTCGGCGACGTGATCCACAATAAGCCCCACCGATAGATCGTAGATATCGATGACGATAATGCAGGTGCGGTCATCGTAAGGCCGGGCTTCTTTATTAAAACGCAGGTTCACGTCCACCACCGGGATGATCTTGCCTCTCAGGTTGATAATACCTTTTACATAAGCAGGGACCTCGGGAACTTCGGTAATGGTGTGAATCCCTCCGATGATCTCGGTCACATATTTTATTTCAATCCCGTATTCCTCTCTCCCCACCAGAAAGGTCAGGAACTTCCCCTTCTGGGTATCCTCCTCCAGAACCCTTTCGCTTTTAGCATCAGCCATCTTGAAAACCCCTTTCATATGCAAAACCGTTTCTATTGTGAAATTGGCCTCCCGGAACGTTTCAGGCGGTCTGGTCAATCAGCCCGGCAACATCTAGAATAAGACTGGCCTGACCGGTCCCCAGCAGAGTGCATCCGCCGATTCCTTTAATTTTGCCCAGGTAACGGGGCAGGGCCTTGACGACTATTTGTTGTTCTCCCAGCAGGGCGTCAACGAAGAGGCAGACGCTGTGGGAATCGTGTTCCACGAATATTATTATCCCTTCGGTAAGGTCTTTTAGATCGCTTTTGACCCTGAAATGTTGATAAAGGCGGATTACCGGGTAGCACTGTCCCCGGAGCATAATCAACTCACGGCCCTCCGGATCGTGGAGAATGTTTTCTGCCCGGATTTTTAAAGATTCTTTGATCGAAGTGATGGGGATTATATAGATGGATTGACCGACCCTGACCTGCATGCCGTTGATGATAGCCAGGGTCAGGGGGATCTTGAGAGATATGGTAGTTCCCTGGCCGGGAGTGCTGCTCACCGTAACCGCCCCTCCCACTCCTTCAATGTTGCTGGCCACTACATCCATTCCCACGCCCCGGCCTGAGAATTCGCTCACCTCTTCACAGGTTGAAAAACCGGGCAGCAGAATACAGGAATGGATTTCCGCATCACTTAACTCCCGCTCCTCCTGACTGATTAAGCCGCGCTCCCGGGCGCGGGTCAGGATTTTGTCCCGGTCCAGGCCGGCCCCGTCGTCGCTGACCAGAATATAGACATCGCCGCTTTCATTTTTCGCTTCCAGGCGCACCCGGGCAGCTGCCGGCTTGCCCAGGCGGGCCCTTTCGGACGGGCTCTCGATGCCGTGATCAATGGCATTGCGAATCAGGTGCATAAGCGGGTCGGACAGGTGGTCGATGATGTTCTTATCCACTTCCGTGTCCTCGCCGCTAATCTCCAGGACTACATTTTTACCCAGCTTCTTGCTCATATCACGCACGATCCGGTGCATCTTCTGAAAGGTCATATCAAGCGGAACCATGCGGATGGACATGACGATATCCTGCAATTCGTTGATTATCTTGCTGTGCTGGCGGGAAGCCTTTTGAAAGCCGTCCAATTGAGCGGCCAGGCTCATATCCGGATTGAGGCTGATCATGGCCTGGCTGATGACCAGTTCCCCCACCATATCCATCAATAAATCCAGTTTGTGAACGTTTACACTGATGTGATTGCTGCGGTTGTTAAGCAGGTGCCCGGCGCTGCCGGCTGCTGCTTCCTGGCATCCTGTGCCCGAACTTTTCTCATCGACCTGCGCGACGAGCGGCTCTTGGTTGGGAGCCCAGGCCTTAGCGGGGGAATCTTCTTCCAAAATCCCCAGTTCCAGTGAATCAACGAAGGGATCTTTGAGGAAGAGGTTTCTCAACTCTTCGAGAGCGCGCGGGCTGGAAAAGACCAGATCGAAGCCGTTTTGTTTTATAAATTCGCTGCTCGAACTGTTTTCCGCTATATCTGGCGGAATATAATCCTCAATAGCCACCAGGTCTTTGAGCCGGTGGACGATGCCAAAGGCCCTGAGGTTCTCCATCTCACAGCCGGGAGAGAAGAAAAGCAGAGCCCGGTAGCGGGGGGAGCGCTGAGACGATGGGGCAGGGGATTCGTTTTCCTCCAGGCGGGGGCCGCCCGGAGCAGAAATGCTGTCAATGCCGGCCGGTTCAACTTCACTGGTCTGGAGCTGGTTCAAGTATTCATCGATGAGCTGAATATAGGGGAAACTGTCGCCATCAGCCGCCTGCTCGTTTTCCAGCTTGCTGATTTCGTTCTTCAGAAAATCGATGCTGCTTAAAACCAGATCGCAGATCCTGGAATTATCAAATTGGCCCGGACCGTTGGCCCGGATATGGGAGAAGAGATCTTCAATCGAATGGGCCAGAGAAGCAATGTTTTCATACCTCATCATGGATGCGGAGCCTTTAATAGTGTGCATAATCCGAAAAACCTCATCAACCGCACCATCAATACCCTGGCATTTTTCGGTGCTAAGAACAGTCTGCTCCAAATGTTCAATCAGTTGCGAGTTTTCTAAAATGAATATATCGAGCAAAGACTCCATACTGTATCTCTCCCTCAGAAAAATAGGAACCCGAAATACGAAAACTGAGAAAGGAAACTTCTTTAGTTCAAAATCTATATCGCCTTTAGCACCTCGACAATTTTTTCCTCTTTAAAGGGTTTTACCAGGAATCCGGCTGCGCCGGCCACTATGGCATCCATCACGAAGCTTTCGTAGCCCATGGCCGATATCATAATTATTTTGGCCTCCGGGTCGATCTGCTTGATCAGCTTAACTCCTTCGATACCATCCACATCCGGCATGGTAATATCCATGGTAACCAGGTCGGGATGAAGCTCGGCATATTTATCTGCTGCCTCCAGGCCATTGGCGGCGTCCCCAACCACCCGAAAACCGTTTTTTTCCAAAGCCAGTTTGATACTGTGTCTCATAAAAAGCGCGTCATCAACCACCAGAACTGTTTTCATAGCCGCTACCATCCTTTCTAGCCGGGCTGTTCAAAGGTGGACGACAGCCGCCGGGTAAATGCTCAGACGACGGCTGAAAAAAATACCATCATTGGTATTACTTAATATATATGGTTATTTCAAAAAAATCAAGACCTATTTCCTAAATTAACAGATAAAATGCGATAATTTAAGAAAATAGGACTAGAAATATGGACGAGTAACTGGTCTTTTGACCTGGACCGGGAGGCTTATGACTGGGCGGGCAAAAAGTGTAACATGTACAAAAACGGCCGTTCGAAGAACGGCCCAGACTTATCTAAAGAACGGCCATTGCGCAGGTTAAAATAAAGGAAAAAAGGGAGTACCCATTTGACTCAATAGACGATATAAAATATAGAGTTTTTAAGCTTATAAAAGGTAGTTGCTTTCCTTTGTAGAATTAATGGAGTGGAGACAAGAGTTGTGGAGAGAAACACGATGAGGAAAGCTTTAGCTTTATTTTGGGCCGTTTTGATATTATGGGGCACTCTATCCGGTTTAGGCCTGGCCGCAACCCGAACGGAGGCTGTAACACCTCATGATCAGCTTTCCATCGATTTGAACAAGTCCAAGGTGGGCGTTATGACCGGATCGATCAACGAACAACTGGTCCGGGAACAATTCGGATCGGCAACGGTGCAGTCTTATGACAGCACCATGGACGCGGTAACGGCTTTAAAAGCCGGGCATGTAGAGGCAGTGGTAACTTCCTACCCTACGGCCTGGAATGTAGCTAAAAATAACCGGGATCTGAAGCTATTACCCGATGTGCTTCAACTGGATGATACCGCCATTGCCGTCCAAAAAGGAAATGTTCAGCTTTTGGAGCAGCTGAATGCGATATTAGATGAACTGACTGCCAGTGGGACGCTGGAGGATATGGAGCGTCGCTGGCTCAAGGAGGATTTTACGCCTTACGAGCCGGCCCGGCTGGAGGTTCCTCAAGCCGGGAAACCGTTGCGGGTGGCGGTTGATCCAACCCGGGAGCCCTTTTGTTTTAAGGATGCCAGCGGCCGGGTAGCCGGTTTGGACAGCGAACTTGCCCAAAGGCTCGCTGTCCAATTGGGCCGTCCGGTTGAATTTTATGATGCGAAGTTTTCCGCATTGATCCCGGCGCTGCAATCGGGTAAGGCCGATGTCGTCATATCGATGATGAGTATCACGGAAGAACGCCAAAAATCGGTCAATTTTACCATCCCTTATTATAAGCAGAAGGTGGTTATATTGGTCCGGACCGGCAGTGGAAGTGCGCTCCCCGCTTCCGAAACCGGCCAGAGCGCTTTCGGGGAGCCCTTATTCGGGAGTATCAGCCGCAGCTTCTACAACAACATCATCCTGGAGAACCGCTACCTGCTCATAATTGACGGGCTAAAGGTTACCCTGCTCATCACCTTTTTGTCCTGCATCCTGGGGACCCTGCTGGGCGCCCTGGTCTGTTTTATGAGGATGTCCCGGCGCCGGGTTTTAAAACGCTTTGCCCAGGGCTATATCGCGCTTTTAAGGGGAACCCCGGTTTTAGTGCTTTTGATGTTTATCTTCTATGTGGTGTTTGCTTCGGTGAACATTAACCCGATTCTGGTGGCGGTAATTGCTTTTGCCCTGAATTTTGCCGCTTATGCTTCGGAAATGTTTAGAGCGGCCATCTCAAGCGTTGATAAGGGCCAGGCCGAAGCCGGTATTGCAGGCGGCTTCACCGGCTTTCAGACCTTTTTTTACATAGTGCTTCCCCAGGCCGTCAAGCAGGTCCTGCCGGTGTACAAAGGGGAGCTTATATCGCTGGCCAAAATGACTTCCATTGTGGGCTATATAGCGGTTCAGGATTTGACCAAGGCCAGCGATATTATTCGCAGCCGTACCTTTGACGCTTTTTTCCCGCTGCTCATGGTAGCTGTATTGTATTTCTTGATCTCCTGGCTGCTGCTTTTAATGTTGGAAGGGATTGAACGAAAAACCGATCCCAAACGCAAGAGAAAGAAGGTGCTATAATGATTTCGGTGCGGCATTTAAGCAAGAAATTCGGGGAGCTCACGGTTTTAAGCGATATCAACGCAGAGATCAAGCAAGGGGAGGTTATTTCCATTATCGGACCCTCCGGTACGGGCAAGAGCACCTTCCTGCGCTGTTTAAACCTGCTGGAAAGCCCCAGCGGGGGGAGTATAGTTATTGACGGAAATGATATACTGGCCAAGAATGCAGATGTTCCGAAGCTCAGGCAGAAGATGGGCATGGTGTTCCAGTCCTTCAATCTCTACGCTCACCTGTCGGTTATGGACAATCTGACCCTGGGACCTATAAAGCTGCGGGGGAAAAGTAAAGCGGAAGCTGAGGTCAAAGCAGCTGAACTTTTAAAAATAGTGGGTCTTTCGGACAAACGGGACAGCTTCCCCGATGAATTATCGGGCGGACAGAAACAAAGGGTGGCTATAGCCCGCTGCCTGGCCATGGAACCGGAGATAATCCTCTTTGACGAGCCGACCTCGGCTCTGGACCCCACCATGGTGAGCGAGGTGCTGGCGGTAATTCGCCGCTTGGCCAAAGAGGGCATGACGATGGCCATAGTTACTCATGAGATGGATTTTGCCCGGGATGTATCCAACCGGATCTTCTACATGGACGAAGGGCTTATTTATGAGGAAGGGACGCCGGAGCAAATTTTCGACAACCCGCAAAAAGAAAAGACCCGGGCTTTTATTAATAGAATCAGAAGTTTTTCATTCAAGATTGAAAACCCGGATTACGATTTATATGCTATGAACGCTGAAATCGAAGCGTTTTGCGAAAAACATGTACTGCCCAGGAAGATGAGGCGCAATGCGATCTTGCTGGTTGAGGAACTAATTGCTTTGTATGATTTGCGGCTTTGCCAGGTTGCATTGACCCTGGCCTATTCGGAAAAACAGGACCGTCTGGAACTGGTAATGGAAAGCGCCGGAGCAGCATTCAATCCCCTGGAGCCCGGGAACGCGCCCGATGAGATCGGACTCAGCATTATTGCCGGTATGTCGGAAAATGTGGAATACCAGCGAGCGGATGATTTAAATTGTATCTCTCTGACTATTAAAAAACAGTAAATCTTTAAAAAAATATAGCGGGAGGAAAAAAACATGAATATCACTAAAAATACTACTGAAAACACGGTTACCCTGACCCTTTCAGGCCGATTGGACACTGTAACCTCCACCATGTTATCCACTGAACTTGATATTGTCTTTGCCGGAGGCAGTCCCAATCTGATTTTTAATCTCGCAGAGCTGGATTATATTAGCAGTGCCGGGCTTCGGGTGTTCTTGACCGCTCAAAAAAGGGTCAGGGCACAAGGGGGCGAAATGAAGGTAACCGGTGCCAATAACTCGGTAAAGGAGATTTTTGAGGTCACCGGTTTTGCCGGGATAATGAATATCGAATAGGAGCTGTTTAAGGAGTGATCAACAGCCACTTAAAGAGCCGGGCTGACAGGCTTATAAGCGCCTGCCCGGTTCGTAAGGAGATGAATCACCGTGACAAGTTACCGCTATAAAGAAACAGCCGGCGGCTTTGATTTTCAAGCTGTGAACCTTGAAATTGAGGATTTTTGTGAACAAAATGAAATACTGCCCAACAAGCTTTTTGCCATTCAGCTTATTCTTGAAGAGCTGGTAACCAATATCATCAATCATGGCAGCAACTCTCAGAAAACAGAAATTATTGAGATATCTTTGACCGTTCAGGATGATCTGATTACCTTGGCCATTCGTGACAACGCCCGGGCCTTTAACCCCCTGGAGGCCGCTGAACCGGACACTGGACAGAGTCTGGAGGAACGTGATATTGGGGGGCTGGGTTTGTTTTTGGTGCGTAAAAAAGTAAAATCACTCTCTTATGAATATAAAGACGGCTTTAATAATGTAATAGCCGAAATATAAGGCGGTTAATATGGATATGATGGTGGAAGAAAAAGCGGCAACGGTAGGGCGGCGCTTTATAATCCGTCCCTTCAGGGAAGAGGATGCCGCTGGAGTTATCGAATGCTTTGAAGATGAATATGGAAGAACTTATTTAAACCGGCAAGTCTATGATCCGGCCTATATTGCGGGACGATGCCGGGCAGGTTCCTTGATCTTTGTTGTGGCTGAGGCGGCCAATGGAGAAATTGCCGCTATTATAGGTGCTTCCTTTGAAGGGCATTTCCAGGACATAGCCGAAATCGGCATGTACATCATAAAACGTCAATACCGCCGTCTGAATATCGGCCTCCCCTTGATCCGGTATTTACTAGCCATGCTTGAAAATCATAAACCCAAGCTTACAGCGTATCATACCCATTTTTCTACGGTCAGTGCCAAAGCCCAGGCCCAGTTTCATAAGATGGACTTTATCCCTTGCGGGTTCGAGTTTTCGAGGTTTGATAATAAAATACTCCTGCATAACGGTGACAATGGTAAAAACCTCAAGCAGTCTTTAGCCATTGCCGTAAAAAATATTGGCAAAAGCAGCTGCGGAACTTTTTTTGTTCCTGAAGCCCACCGGGATTTTGTCAGGCGGATCTACAACCGAATTGGAGCTGAATACCGCCTGGCCGAAAGCGCCGAGCAGACTGATGCCCGGCAGGAAACCAGCAATATTGAAGTAGAGATGGATACCATACACCGGGCATGTACCGTATTTGTCGATCACGTTGGGAAGGATTTTCCCCTGGCGGTAAATTCGATCTTGGCTCCCCTGCGCAAACAACCGGGCTACTCGCTGAATCTATATCTGAGCATCCTGGACAGCGCCTGCGGATGGGCTTTTGAGGCGCTTTTGCAGCTGGGCTTTTTCTTTGCCGGTTTGCAGCCTCTTTGCCGGCCGGGGGAATACATAGTTATGCATAACCCGCTGGCGATTCCCCTAAACCCTGAGGAGCTGCGGCTTGCCGGAGACTTTCCGGCTATATTAAATTATATAGGCAGGTACAGGTAATGGATAAAAAGCGCAGCATCAGGCAAAAAATGATTACTGTAATCCTATCCTTATCCTTGATATCATTGTTTTTAATGAGCATGGTAGTTGTTTTTAGTATGACCAATATGCGCAACAGCATTAATAGCACCAGCGGCGCCCTGGGGCAAAGCGCGGCCGACGACAGCCAGTCAGCTCTGGAAAAGCAGGCTGTTGCACAGTTGACAGCCACCGCTCAAAACAAAGCCAGGATTAGCGATGAAAAACTGACCAAGCTGCAGAAATACGTTCAATTGATGTCCATGCAGGCCACCGAGATATATTCCAACCCTTCCCGGTATGTTCCCGCCGGTGTCAAACCGCCCAGTTCCAGCAATAAAGGGAAAATTACTCCCCAGCTTCTTTACGCGGAGGGCAGCGACAAGGCAGCCCTGGCCGGCGAGGTAGCTTTGGCGGCCAACATCGACAACATACTGGCAACTATTCCCGAAAACGATGTCGACGTGTTTTCAACCTATATAGGAACGGAAAGCGGTTTTGTAATAAAGGTCGATAAAGACTCGGATGACAAACTGCAAACGCTGGATCCCAGGCAGCGCGGCTGGTATAAACTGGCCCGGGAGAACAACAGTCTGGTTTGGACCGATGTATTTGATGACGCCATGGGACGGGGGCTGGCCATTACCTGCGCCCAACCTTTTTATGATGCCCGGGGAAACATCAAAGGAGTTGTAGGTATCGGATCGCTTTTAACCACTTTAAATGAGATTATCATCGAAGCTAAAATCGGGGAAACCGGGTATGCTCTGGTTTTAAACGAAAAAGGCGATATGATCATTTCCCCAACCGTGCAAAGAGTCGAGGGCAAGATTGTGCGGGAAAACTTCCTGACCAGTGACAATGCCAGTCTAAAAGCGGTTGCGCAGAAAATGGTCGACCGCCAATCCGGAGTCGAACGCTTTGTCTATAACGGCAAAGAAGTATTATTGGCCTATCAACCGTTGCAAAACCTGCCCTGGAGTATTGCCGCAGTGATGGAAGTCAACGAAGCCATAGCCCCCGCCTTGCAAAGTAAAACCAATATTATCACTCTGGCCTCTAAAGCGGTTGAAAAAGTGGATAGAGATATTTTAACCGTAATAATACTCTTTGTGGTTGTATCCATCGCTTCCGTACTGTTGGTCGTCTTTTTCAGCCTGGTTTTATCGAGGCGTATCACCAACCCACTGGCCGATCTGACCGAAAGGGTGGCCAAGGTCAGTGCAGGGGATTTTGATCTGGCGGTTGATGTGAAGACCGGAGACGAAATTGAGGAACTGGCCAATTCATTCAACAATATGACCGTCGAACTTAAAAAATACATGGCCAATCTGGCTGCGGAAACCGCCGCCCGGGAGCGCATAAGCAGCGAACTGGAGGTGGCGGCCCAGATCCAAAATGACATGGTTCCCAATATCTTCCCGGCTTTTCCCGACCGTCCCGAGTTTGACATCTACGCCGAAATGCACACCGCCAAGGAAGTGGGGGGAGATTTTTATGACTTCTTTCTTATTGATGAAAACCACCTGGCCTTTGTGATGGCTGACGTATCTGGCAAAGGTATTCCCGCCGCCCTGTTTATGATGATTGCCAAAACTATAATTAAAAACAACCTGCTGGCCGGGCTGCCGGTCGATGAGGCCCTGTATAGATCGAATAATTCCCTCTGTGAAAACAATGAATCGAATATGTTTGTGACCGCGTTTATCGCTGTCCTCGATATACCTAACGGACTGGTCAGCTATGCCAATGCCGGGCATAATCCGCCCTTACTGCAGAGGGCGGGCCAGGACTACGAATGGCTGCCGGTCAAACGGGCTCTGGTGCTTGCCGGAATGGAGGACACCAGCTTCTTTGCCCAGGAAATACAGCTTAATAAAGGTGATCGGCTCTTTTGCTACACCGATGGAGTTACCGAAGCCATGAACGAAGCCCAGGAATTGTATTCGGATCAGAGGCTCCTTGCCGTCCTGAACACTATGAAGCATCTTCCAGGCAATATAGATCTTCTGGCGGGCATCAAGAAAGATGTAGAGGCTTTTGCCGGCGAAGCGGAGCAGGCCGACGATATCACTATGCTGGTCGTGGAGCTGAAAATAGCAGTTGAAGCCAGTGAATAACTAAACACCTGTCATTGTTCAGGCGCCGGCTTTGCTCAAACGGCGCTTTCTCTTAGGGTCGGTTCTAAACCCGATATAATCCAGGGAAAGGGCCAGCAGCCAGGATATGCTGAAATAAAGCACCGCCACCAGGACCAGCGGGAAGAAGGCGTCAAAGGTGCGGCTGCGGATAATATCACTGGCCTTGGTCAAGTCTTGCACGGCTATATAACCGACAATTGAAGTCATCTTCACCAGGGAGATAAACTCGCCCTTGTATACCGGCAGGACCTGCCTTGCCGCCTGGGGCAGGATGATGTAGGCAAAGGTTTGCAGGGGGGTAAAACCGCCGGCAATACCGGCTTCTCTTTGACCCGGGGCAACGCTTTCGATGGAGGTGCGGAACATCTCCGATACATAAGCCCCAAAATTCATCCCGAAGGCAATAACTGCCACTATAAGCGGGTCGATGTTTACCGAGGCGAAAACCACGTAGAAGATAAGCATGAGCAGGACCAGGACCGGGGTGCCCCGCAAAATAGAGATGTAGACCCGGGCGATAAGGCTTGCGACCCGGCTTTTGGACATGCGCATAAAACAGATCAGGGCGCCCAGAAGTGTGCCCAGGATAACCGATAACACCGATATCATTGCCGTGACTTTGAGGCCTTCGACAATGAGTAGATAACGGTCTTCAACTATCAGGTTGCTGTGGAAACTACCTGCTATTTTTTGCCCTAATGATACTGCTCCCTGGGCAGACTGATCCTCGTATCCGGGCAGATTCTTCTTCAAGCAGATAACAGCACTCTTTCCCTCCAGATAGGAATCGGAAAAAGCAATCTGTTTGCTTCTTTCCTCGGTAATAGATATTCCGTCGGCAATCATATCAACCTTACCCGAGGAAAGGGCGGCGATAAGGGCTCCAAAATCCATCGATACTATTTCCAGATGATAGCCCTTCCAGGCCGCAAATTTCTGGATTATTTCAATATCGAAGCCCACATATTTGCCGTTCATGACCGCTACATAAGGCAGGTCGGCCACTGACACCCCCAGTAGCACCTTTTTGCCCGCTTTATGGTTCTTTATATCCGGCATTACTGCGTTTTCGGGATCATTTTCAAACCAGCGCTGATATGTTTCATCATATACGCCATTTGACCTGGCTTCTTTTAAAAAACCATTAAATTCTTCCCGCAGGGAGGGATTGTTTTTATTGAAGCCGATCCCGAATTGCATGGGCAGCACATCGTCACTTAAAATTGCCAGGTCATGGTGGTCATTAGTAAGAACACCGGCGGATATGTAATCGAGCACAACCGCATCAACCTTGTCCGTTTTTAGGGCTATTATCATATCCGGGGTTCCAGAGTACCTCAAAATTTGGGCCTGCGGATACTTGTTAGCCACAAATCCGTCAAAGACGGTACCGGTAGCAACGCCAACCCGTTTATCAGCAATATCGTCAAGCTGTCCTAATTGGCTGTTGTCGCCGGCCAAATGGCAGGCGGCCAGAGAGAAAAGCAGAATCAGCATTAGCCCGGTTAATCCTAACCTTTTTCGCAAAAGTGCTTCCTCCTTGAAGTTAGTACTCTGTTAATCCCGGGACTCCAATCGCAAAATCTGCTCGACGATCATGGCAGCGCTGTAGACAGCCGCTTTTTTGGCCCAGGGGGTAACATTTACAAAGACGACGATGGGCAAAACCCATTCCAGCATGGCTACAAGATAGGGAATGGGATCGGTTTCAAAGATGACTGCGGTTTTGGCGTACTTCCTGATCCGGCAGATCATCTGGTAGACTTTGTAGACTTCGGGATCGTTCCCCCGGTATTCAAAAGGCGGTACTTCATCAAGAGAATTGATCCGGGTCAGAGCCTGCTCCAACTCCAGGAAAGAGACCAGGTCCTCGTCGCTTTCCAAGCGGGTCATTTCAAATTTGAAGATCGGCTCCAGACGGGCGAAATCGGAGACGATATTTCGGGGCTTGGTCTCCGAAAAATCAATAATATAGACATTGTCACGATCATCCAGCAGGATGTTTTGCATGTTCAAATCGCCGTGGTTGATGCCGGTGTACCAGAGCTGGGAAAAAGATTGCCGGGCGGGGTATTCAAATTTTAAAAAACGATAGGGGTTGGGAAGGGTAATTCCCAGTTCCGGACAGCCGATAGTCTCCTGCTCTACCGATATGCCCAATTCACTTTCCGCCGCTGCACAGATCATGGGAAACAGATTCAGGGGATTGTGCTCCTGATAGGGCTTGATCACTTCCCAGCGGGGTTGGCCGTACCAGGGTTTTAAGATGTGGGTAAAGATTTCATCGAAAAGCGGAAGCAGTTTTTCTACGGGTTGCTCCCGGAAGCGATGGGTCAGCCAGGTGAGATTGCTGCCCGGGCCACTGATGCCCACAAAGTTGTAGCGCATGCCGGTGGAAGCCCCGCAGGTGGTCTGCCCCATAATAGTGGTGGAGTTGTTTAAAATATAACCGTGTACGTACTTTTGATGGTTCTGAATCTCTTTTTCTATAAGGGAGGTCGGACCAATCTTTATTACCGTGGGCAGCATGCGCCGGCCGGCCTTGTCAAAGGAGGTCACCCGGAACGGTTTGCCGGGTGAAAATCCCCCGTGCAAGGGCTCCAAGACCACCCGCCGGGCATCGGCATAAAGGCGCCGGGTGATAATCTGCCATTCTTCCGGAAAAGGAATCTCCCCGTGAATCTCCAATTGCAGCTGCTTTTCTTCTCCGGAACGGATGGGTCCGGGCACAAAGAACCAGACCCGGCCTTCGCTGAGAGTGGTGTCTTCATCAGCCATGAATACATCCTGCATCAATTCCAGGTTGGACCAATACTCCAGGGCTTCCTCGGGTGCTTTGAGCTTTTCCCAGTCCAGCTGCTCGGCAAACAAAAGCGCATTTCCCAGGAAGAACTCTTCACCGGGCCCTTTGCCGCTCTGGGCGGTAAGCAGGGTCAGGTGCTGATCGGCCTGCCACCCCTGACCGGCGGCCAACCCGATCAGCAGCACGGCCCGTTCCCCGTTAAGCTCCCGGTTGAGCGTCCGGTTGTCTAAGAGGTCGGAACCATTGTGATAATAACTGCCGCTTTCGGAATCAAGCCGGCCGATGATGATCATACCCACCGCTAAGTTCGTACGGCCGTGCGCCTCCTGCAGTTTACCGATTATCAGCTGCCGGATATCACGAAGATGAACCGGCGCACCTTGCGGCAAATCCAGTCTCCCCCAGGGCGGCCCGGTAAAGCCGGCGGCGGCGGCAATATACATGGTAGACTCCCGGGGGGCTTTTACCACCATAAAATCAGGTTGATTATAGGCATCGGCCGGCAGCACCCCGACTATTCTATCCAGGGCGACAAATGATCCCAGCCCTTCAAAGGCGTCCCGACGATCGAAGCCAAGCCCCCCAATGCCGAAAGCGACATTCAAATCTTCCAGGCTGGCAGCTATCAGATCAGTATCTTGCAAACCCTGTAAAGAAGGACTTTTAAGTGGATTCCAAATGTCAAGGCAGCATTCCTTTTGCGATAGTATCTGCCAGGTGCATTCTCTTCCCAGGGCGGTAAAACTCTGGGCATCATTTAACGAAAACGACTTTTTTTTAATCAAGGCCAGGGCCTGAGCAACATCGTCAGCTTGTCCGAATAGCTGTAAAACTCCGGTGGTTTCCAACACGGATTTAACTTCACGGCCCAAACCGACCAGGATGAGACTGCCTTTGGTTTTGGCCAGCTTTTTTCCGTATTTCATCAGGGAACGAATACCGGCACTGGAAAGGTAAATGACATTGCTGAAATCAATTAGCCATTGAGTCTCGTTTTCAATGCGGCTTTCAACTTCCTGTTCAAAGAGCTGGGCCCCCAACCCATCAAACCTTCCCGCCAAGTCAATCCTGGGTATACCTTCCTGTATGGAGATAGACACATCAAGCATTTGCATTATCCTTTCTTAAATGGTATTAAGGCCAATGTACCGGTTCGTTGTCAAGCATCGCATTGATAAATAATGATACCGATAATCTTCCACAAACAGCATTGATATCCCTTTTACTTAAAAAAACAGACAAAATTGCCTTTAATAAAAGAGTTTTGGAGCTTACTATACGATAGGTGAGGCAATTCTCGTACGGCTAAAAATCAAGGAAGGTGACCGGGGAGGGCGACCGTTTAAAAAGCTGTTCATTCCGATATCTGGTTGCGGCCTTTTTCTTTGGCCCGGTACAGGGCTTCGTCAGCCGTTCTGCACAATTCTTCCGGGCAGGACTCCTGGGAGGGCTTGCTGGAGGCAACTCCGATACTGACGGTTAATATTCCAAACGGGGAGCAGGTGTTTGCTATATTCAAGTTCAATATGCTCTGCCGCATGGTTTCAGCAATTACACGGACGCCTGTCAGGTCGGCATTGGGTACAATCGCTAGAAATTCGTCTCCCCCGTACCTGGTGACCAGATCGTAAGGCCGTTTTAGCGCCTCATTCAATGTATGGGCTACTTCGATCAGGCAGGCATCGCCATACTGGTGGCCCTGGCTGTCATTCAATTCTTTGAAATAATCTATATCGATCATGATAAGCGCCATATGCCGCTGCTCCCGTATCGACCGGTGCCATTCCCGCCGGCAGGCATCATTAAAAAACCGGCGATTGGGCAGGTTGGTCAGATCATCCAAGTAGGACAGCCGCTCCAATTGCAGGTTAAGTGCTCTGATTTTATCAAATGCCACGGCTGCATCCCGCAGTTCCTGGAGTTCCGAGACGTCGCTGAAGAGCACCGTAATCCCTATGGATTGAAGCTCATTGTCAATTTGTACCTTGAGGAACGAAGTCGTCACAAATAGAGACTTAAAATGCTTGCCGGTATAATAGCCGCAAATTTTGTGATGGCTCAACGAGGCATCATAAACCGCATCCAGAATGACCTGGTTGAAGTCATCGTTTTCCGGATAATTGAAAAAGATATTGGAAAAATTCTTTTCTAAAACCTGATTTTTTTCTATTTCCAGAATGCTTAAGGCGGCTGGGTTAACCATAGTGATGATCCCTGAATAATCAATGGTCAAGACACCGTCATGCATGTTCTCAACTACATGCTGGAAAACCAGGGAGCTATGAAGAATCCTTTGAATAAGCACAAAAGCCACCACTTTCAATTATTAATTGATAATTACACCTATTTGCAAAAAAGCACCGGTCCGTTATTGGGGCCGGAAGTTTTAACCCTGGACAAACCCTGCGGTGCAAGTACTTCATTTTTCCGCTTTATTCACGATAGTTAAATTATACATAAAATTTGTGCTTTAAAAATTGCCGTATTGTTTGAAGTTCTGAAGGAGACGAAAATAGACTTAAAATGACTCCTGGCTGGTAGCGCTTATGTCTATCATGCTGGTTTTCACCGGCTGCGGGAAAAAGAGCCAAAGTCAGCCCTTCAAAATAAAAAGTTGCCTTAGTATTGGATGTGTGGGAAGAGGCGTGGCGGATTCAACGATGCCGCCTATAGTGCTAATGCGTGAGTGAGAAATAAAAATGGGGTTGGGATTTTAATGATCAATTGATGCAAGCTAAGGAGTGGTAGCGGGAATGCTTTATGAACGAATTTTGGACAGTGCTTTAATCTACGAACACATTGTCGAGAGCATGCATGATGGTGTTTTTACCATTGATAAAACAGGAACCATAAGCACCATTAATCCGTCGGCGGTCAACATCCTGGAGATAAAAAAAGATGATATTTTGAACAAAAAGTTTTCCGAAGTCTTTTTTCAATATCCCCAAAATGATGATTTCAACCAGGTCATTCTGGATGCGATTTATAAATCTTCCATGAGTCATCACAAATTATGCCATTACTACACCGGGAAAACAAGCAAATACCTTTTTGTCACAACGTCCTTTTTAAAGATCAATCACGAAAAGGAAAGCAGAGCTATAGGGATAAACGTTGTTTTCAGCGATATTACCGAATTGCAGGAGCTGCGCGACGCAGCTTTAGCCATGAAAATCAAGCATCTGAACGTGAGAGCTTAGGGGATGACTGAGGGGACGGTTCTTCGACTCATTTTAGGAAAGGCGCAAAGAGAGCCATTCTTGCGAAAATGAGTCGAAGAACCGTCCCCTCACTCATTGTCCCGCACTTGGTTCGGCGTGCGCAGCAGGCCAAATCCGGCCCGGAAAATTGTACGAACTGTTGCCAAAGGGCGGTATCCCAAGGGTTGAAACCCCGGGCGGAGCCGGCTGCGGCCAAAAACTGTGAAGAATTTGGCTCGAAATAGCGAAAATGTTTATATGAAAGTTGGGGGGATGACAGCATGACAAGAATTCTAAACAAAGCAGTGAACCGACGGCTGGCCTTTATCATCATCGCTTTTTTTACATTGTGCATGATACCCAATACGGCGATGGCCAGCCAGGACTCAACACCTTCAAGTTCTTCTGAAACCCCGGTCAGCAGCAATCCCTTGCTGCAAAGCTATAATACTCCCGGGCAGACCCCGCCCTTTGACCAGATCAAAGTGGAGCATTTTATGCCGGCCCTGCAATACGCCTTATCGTTGGAGAAGGACGAACTGGATGCGATCATCAATAATGATGCTGAGCCGACCTTTGCCAACACGATTGAGGCCCTGGAAAGAAGCGGTGAGCTGGTCAACCGGATTACCAGTGTTTTATTCGCGCTAAACGCCGCTGAAACTAATCCGGCTTTACAGAAAGTAGCCGCTGATGCTTCAGTGCTGCTGGCTTCTCATAGCAATGATATTTACTTTAACCAGCCGCTTTTTACTAAAATTGATTATGTCTATAAACAGGCCGATCGCTCTCTGCTGACTGAAGAACAGCAGAATCTGCTTGAAAACACCTACAAAAGCTTTCTGCGCAGCGGAGTTAATCTTGACCCGCCTAAGCAGGCCAGAATAAGGCAAATAGACAGTTCTCTGGCCACCCTGTCCAGTAATTTCTCGAAAAATCTTTTAGCTGACGGCAATGATCTTTACCTGCTTATCAAGCAGCAAGAGGAATTGAGCGGGTTACCCGATTATTTAGTTGAGGCCGCGCTTCAGGCGGCGCAGGATAGGGGCCTGAAAGGCTGGTGCTTCACTCTCGATTACCCCACTTACTCTGATTTTATGACTTTTGCCGGCAATCGCGATAAGCGCCGGGAAATGCAGAAGATGTACAGATCAATGGGGATGAGTCCTGAAAGGGATAACCGGGAGATAATCGAGAAAATCGCCGGGCTGCGCCTGGAACGGGCTAATATAATGGGATATGACAACTTTGCCAATTATGTTCTGGAAGAGCGTATGGCTAAAAACAGCGTCACAGTTACCAATTTCTTAAACGACCTTTTGGCGGCGTCTCTGCCGGCCGCCCGAACTGAACTGACCGAATTGCAGCAATATGCTAATGACCAAGGATTTTCCGGAGAACTGCAGCCCTATGATCTGGCTTACTACGACTATAAATTGATCCAGGACCGGTATGCGTTTGACGAGCAGGCCCTGCGTCCCTATTTTCCCCTGGAGCAGGTAAAAACCGCAGTATTTGATTTGGCCCACCAGCTCTACGGCTTGAGCTTTGTTCCCAATAAGGATATCCCGGTGTACCAGAAAGATGTCCAGGCTTATGAGGTGTTTGACGATAAGCAGCAGTACCTGGGCGTAATTTACCTGGACTACTTCTGCCGCGCAGGAAAAAGCGACGGCTGTTGGGCGACAAGCTTCAGAACCCAGGAAAAGCGCGATGGGGAAAACATACGGCCCCAGGTCAACCTGGTGTTTAATTTTCCCTCGGCAACCGATGATGCTCCAGCTTTGCTGACCTTTTACGATGTTACCTGCTTTTTGCATGAGTTTGGCCATGGATTGCATTCCCTGCTTTCCGATGTCAACTATCGCAGCTGCAACGCCGAAAGCGTGCGTTGGGATTTCATCGAGGTCCCCTCGACGCTTATGGAGAATTGGGCCTATGAAAAGGAGTTTTTAAAACTCTGCGCCAGGCATTACCGGAGCGGAGAGGCTTTGCCGGAGGATATGATCAATAAGATCCAGAAAAGCCGCACTCTTCGCAATGCGTCCGGCTTTTTGGGCCAACTCCAGTATTCTGTCCTGGATATGGCCTGGCACAGCATTTCTCAACCGTTAAATACCAGTGCCGATGATTTTGAAAACCAGGTTCTGAAGGATATCAGGCTGTTGCCTCCGATCCCCGGAACCGCGACCAGCCCTTCATTCAGCCACATTTTTGACGGCGGTTATGCCGCCGGATACTATGGTTATAAATGGGCGGCGGCATTGGAAGCCGATATTTATACGGTCTTCAAGCAAAAAGGCATAATGAACCGCCAAACCGGCGAAGAATTCCGCCAGAAGGTGCTTTCCCGCGGAGGCGCTATTCCCCCGCTGGAACTCTTTAAATCCTTTGTGGGCCGGGAGCCTTCTAATGACGCATTGCTCAAACGTGAGGGGCTGACACCCTAAAAATCAGTAGCCGTTGCAATACGGTTCTCTATCAAAAGCAGAATAGCAGTTGGAGGAGCAAAAGGCTTAAAACCGGGTTGAATCCCTGGTTTTAAGCCTTTATCATTGTTGGACAGGGGATGAGTTAGGGGACGGTTCTTCGACTCATTTTAGGAAAAGTACAACGCGACTGAGTGAGCACTATATCACGAAGTACGGGGCCGCCCCCATGACGTGTGATACGAAACCTTGAGATTCAGGCACTAAGGCCATGCTGTTTTAATACCTTTCGAACCTGTGTTTAAACAAACGGCAGCTCCCCCAGAACCCGGCCGTGATAATAGCGATCGGGTATATTATCCCAAATGCGTTTATCAGCCCATTCATGCTTTGGTTTGCGGAAATATTAAATCCGCCTTTATTATCGCCAACCTGAACGAGATCTACATACCAGGCGCCGATTGCAATAAAAAACACATATACAAAGGCCATTAACAGCAGGCATATTAAAAAAAGTTTAAAACGGATGTTATATCCGGCCTGTTCCTGGTGAAACTAAAACTTTTTACTGAAATATAGGAGAACATAGCGATGATGAGAAGCACTGAGATAAGAATGACATAAGCGAGGAAGTTGAAACAGACCTTGGATAATACGATATTAGACATGTTAGGTTCAAACATTAACGACCACAATAGTAGTGTAAGAAACGTTCCTGTAACAACTATGCTGATGGAAACAATAAGTTTACTCAAAAGCATTTTCCACGGTTCTAAAGGCAAGGAGAGCTCTAGCTGATACGAATCCTTCCGCAACCAGTTAACAGTCTCAACTGCCGGGAAAACTATAGAATAGATAAAAAAGAACATGCTCACAATCGCTGCTATCCCATTTACAACCGGCGACAAGTATAGTATGTCGTCGGGTACCACCGCTTTTATAACAAAAACTACCGCCCAAACAATATAAAGCTCATAATATTTCTTAACGTAATTTAAAATATCCCATTTTAGCAGTTTAAACATGGGCAAAAACCTCCAGATAACATTCTTCTATGGATTGACCGCGAACCTCCCGGATGTTTTCAGCGTTGTCCGAAAAGACCAATTCACCCTGGTTTAAAAACAATACTTCATCTAGCAAGGTTTCCACATCCTTAACCTGATGGGTGGAAATGATGATGGCGCTTTCCTCATTCAATCCGGCCAAAATAGTCTTTATAATCCTATCTCTAGCCCAAGGATCAATGCCCCCAATCGGTTCATCCAGCAAATATAAACAGGCCTGGCGCGAAAAAGTCAGCATTATCAGAACCCGCTCGGTGGTTCCCTTGGACAATTTCTTTACCTCTTCCGATTCGTCGATTCCAAGAAATGCACAGAGTTCTTTCGCGCGGTTGGCGTCAAAGTCGGGAAACATTTCACTATAGTAGTGGATCGCGTCACGAACCCGCATCCATCTAAACAGGTGGTTGGTATCGGGCATATAAGCTATGTACTTCTTGCTGGCAAAGCTGGCTTTTTCGCCGCAAATTTCAACT
>DHRK01000004.1:87008-125989 GCA_002410325.1 Syntrophomonas sp. UBA5314 | reverse complement strand
TGATTGCCCTGGCGCTTGTCCAGTCGATCGTCTTTTACAAATCAGACCGCCTGGCCATAGGCGGAGCTGTCTTGGCCATCCTTTTGCTGGGCTATATATATCTGGATAAAAGGCACTATTTCCTGCTCGAACTGAAGAACACCGCCGATCTCCTGGCCGGAGTCAATGCGGACGGGGTAAAAAGATTAAACGGGGAATGGACGGATTTCGAGGATAGCGGCGGCGATTGGAACCCGCCCGATCACCCGTACTCCAGCGACCTTGATATACTGGGTCAGGGCTCGGTATATCAATTGATAAATATGGGCGCAACCCCCTGGGGCCGCAGGGCCCTGGCCGATGCCCTGCTTGTTCCGGGTGATGAGATCCCTGCAATAAGATCAAGGCAGGCCGCCGTCGCTGAATTAGCTCCCTTGATCAGTTTCAGACACCGCTTGAGAGTGGAAGGGCTCAAAGTTGACGCCAGTCAAGAAGAATTCAGGGCCTTGCTTAGTTGGGCGGTCACCACCCAGCCCCTGTTCCGCAGGGGAGCGTTTGTGGCAGTAATACGGATTCTGCCTCTAATAACCCTTGGCACGCTGGCTTTGGGGATTACCAAGATTATTCCTGTATTGGTACCTATCCTGATGCTGGTATTGCAGGCAGCCCTGTTGTTTGCCAACCGCAAAAACTCCAAAAACTTAAAGGCTGTCTACGATTGCAACCGCAGTTTGGTTAAAATGGAAGCGGTCTTGGCCCTCCTAGAAAGGCGCCGGTTTAAGTCGACTCTTTTACAGGCCCTGCGGGAAAAAATGCAGGGCGAACAACATGAACTGCCCTCGGAGCAGATCAAAAGCCTATCCCGGCTGTCGTCCGGTATTGCCAATCGCAGCCATATGCTCTATTTTATAATCGACCTGTTTCTATTATGGGATCTGCAGTTGCTGGTTTCCCTGGAAAAGTGGAAATGCAAATCGGGCCGGCATCTTAAGAAATGGTTTGAGGTCCTGGGGGAATGCGAGGCCTTGTCCAGCCTGGCCCTGCTAAAATACGATCACCCGGACTGGGTTCTCCCCTCGTTCGAAAACCCTGCTTCACCGGTTATTATCGACGCCGTTCAGGTGGGGCATCCTCTGATCACTCTGGACTGCGTGCTCAATGATATTCAATTTAGCAGAGAGCATCCCATTGTTCTGATCACCGGTTCGAACATGTCGGGCAAAAGTACTTTTTTACGCACCATAGGAGTAAATCTGGTTCTGGCCTATACTGGAGCTCCGGTCTGCGCCAGGTCGTTTTCCTGCCAGATAATGAGCCTGTACACCTGTATGCGGGTGGCCGACAACCTGCAGAAGAACATATCCAGCTTCTATGCCGAAATACTCCGGGTGAAAATGATCATTGATCAGGTGAAGCGCGATACGGTTTTCTTTCTCCTGGACGAGCTGTTCAAGGGAACCAATTCGGTGGATCGCCACACCGCCGCCAAAACTATAATCCACCACTTAAAAGAAAATCGAGCTTCGGGCATGGTTTCAACCCACGATCTGGACCTGGAGGTGTTGGAGAAGGAGAGCGCGGGCCAGGTGCGTAATTATCATTTTAAGGAGCAATATATTGGCGATCAGATTTCTTTTGACTATACATTGCGAAGGGGAGTATCCGATACCCGCAATGCTATTTTCCTCATAAAAGCCTCGGGTATAGACGTTTTTTAATTACTAAACCTTAACCAGGCCGGCGACAAGTGAAAGTAAAGTACTGCAAAGCAAAGAACCGGCCGTCCTGGCCGGTTCTTTGCTTGTGGGAGATAGGGTCATCTATCTTAAAGTTGAGACGGCTTCATACCTGAGTTGGGCGCTTCTGACTCTTTTCACTTTATATTATGCCCCGTCTTTGTGAACATCCTGTGAACATTTGGTTAAAAATTTATGAATTTACAGCGGTCCGGATGCAAAATTGAGAACTGACCCATTGTTTAATAGAATAGAGAAACAGGGGTTAAACGCCTGCCCGTTGGAAAACAATGTTCACACGATAGACACAATTTTTGTTTAGTATGGTAAGGGGTTTAATAAATAATGGAAGCGGTTCTGGTTTAAGGCGATTTCGGGAAGGAAGGCGCGATACCGTGATAAAAAAGATTCTCATAGCCGATGATGAAGCCCGCATGCGCAGGCTGGTCAGCGATTTCCTGAAAAAAGAGGGCTTTCAGATCCTGGAGGCGGCTGACGGGCGCGAAGCCCTGCAAAAGTTTGACGAGGATCCTTCCATCAGCCTCCTCATACTGGATGTGATGATGCCCGAATACGACGGATGGGCGGTTTGCCGGGAGGTTAGAAAAAGCTCCCTGGTGCCGATTATTATGCTTACCGCCCGGGGGGAAGAGGCTGATGAATTGTTCGGCTTTGAGCTGGGGGTTGATGAATATATCAGCAAGCCCTTCAGTCCCCAGGTTCTGGTGGCCAGGGTGCAGGCTCTCCTGCGCCGGACCAGGGGCAGTGCCGTGAAGTCTTTTGACGGTTTGGAGATCGACGAAGGCGCCCGTTATGTAACGGTAAACGGCCAGCGGCTGAGCTTGAGCCCCAAGGAGTTCGAACTCCTGGTTTATCTGGCCGAAAACCCGGGACGGGCTATCAGCCGGGAGCAGATTTTAAGCGCGGTATGGGATTTTCCCTATTATGGAGACGCCCGAACGGTTGACACCCACGTAAAAAAGCTGCGCCTTAAACTGGGGGATAAAGCTGAATTCATCCAGACGGTCCGAGGAGTCGGCTATCGATTTGAGGTGGACAAGCCGTGAAATCAGTACGCCTGCGCCTTTTTACCGGAATAGGTCTCTTGATAGCTTTTTTTGTGGGGCTGGCCTGGGTCTTGAACACCTTTTATCTCTCTGACTATTACCGCTACCAGAAAACCAGCTTCTTGATCAAAACAGCGGAGGATATAGACCGGGCCTATAAAGGAACACCGGCCGATCTTTCCCGCGAGTTGGAGGGGTTGGAACGCAATTCCGGCCTGTCCATAATCATTCTGGACAGCACCTACAACCTGAAGTACTATTCACGCACGGTTCTCGATCTGATATCCAAAAAAGATGAGGTTTTGGCAGCCCTGGTAAATAATAAAAAAGAGCTGCAAAATCGAGGGAGCCTGTCTGTCGTCACCCAAGATCCGGTCCTGCAAACGGATTTTTTAAACCTTATCTATATGCTGGACAACCAGGAGATCCTGATACTCTCCACCCCGCTCCTGGCGATTGAGGAAAGCGCCTCGATCGGCAACCGCTTTTTCCTCTATACAGGTCTGCTCACTCTCTTGCTCGGTGCCATAGCGGCGTTCTTATTGGCCCGCCAGTTCACCAGCCCCATATTGGAGCTCAAAGATATTGCCCAGAATATGGCCAAATTGGACTTCAGCAAGAAGTATGAGCGGGAGAGTGCCGATGAATTGGGTGAATTGGGTAAGAGCATCAATTCTCTTTCCGATCAATTATCCCTGTCCATAGCGGAACTGCAGGCAGCCAACCAAAAATTGCAGGCTGACATTGAACGGGAACGGAAGATTGATCAGATGCGGAAAGAATTCGTCTCCAACGTATCACACGAGCTAAAAACGCCTATCGCTTTGATTCAGGGGTATGCCGAAGGGCTGAGACTGGGGGTAACGGAGGATTCCGAAGATAAAGAGTACTACTGCGATGTGATCGTGGATGAAGCGAATAAAATGAACAAGCTGGTCAAGGAACTGCTGGATCTGTCGCAAATAGAGTCGGGCTATTTTACCCTGGAGAAAAGCCCCTTTGATTATTCAGCCTATGTTGACGACATTTTGACTAAACTGGAGCCTATAATAAAGGAAAAGAGCCTTGAGATACAGGTGAACAAGCAACCGGACGTCTGGGTAAACGCGGATCTCATAAGGAGTGAACAGGTCCTGGTCAACTACTTGAGCAACGCCCTGAATCATGTGGATGAAAAAGGTCTAATCAAGCTGAACGTAGCAGAGCGTGAAGGCAAGGTCCGCACTTCCGTGTTTAATTCCGGTCAGCCCATACCGGAGGAAGCCCTGGATAAGATTTTCATCAGCTTCTACAAAGTGGATAAAGCCCGGACCCGCTCCTATGGCGGAACCGGCCTGGGCCTGTCAGTGGTCAGGGCCATACAGGAACTGGACGGAAACCAGTACGGGGTGCAAAACCTGCCCGGCGGGGTGGAATTCTGGTTTGAGCTGGACAAATTTTAAGGCTTTTCCATCAGGGTGGCGGTGAGATTGAGGTGCAGGCCTCCCCGTAGAATCCCGATGGTAACTGACTGTCCCACCGGCAGGTTTTGAATATACTCCTGCACCTTACTGGCGCTGCTCACCGTTTCCCCGTCGATGCTGGTTAATATGTCACCTGCTTTCAAACCTGCCTTGGCCGCCGGACTGCCCTCCACTATCTGATTTACAATCACACCCTGGGTTGATGGATCAATGTTCACTTGAGAGGCTGATTCACTGGTGATTTCCGTCATACCTATTCCCAGATAGGCCCTGGTGACCTTGCCGTCGTCCTGGAGATCCTGGATCACGTTCTTGGCGGTGTTTATGGGGATGGCAAATCCAATTCCCTGGGCGGTGGTGCTTACCGCCGTGTTGATGGCGATAACCTGGCCCTGCATGTTGATAAGCGGGCCGCCGCTGTTGCCGGGATTTATGGCCGCGTCGGTCTGAATAAGATTCCGGTAGCTGCGGTCGCTGATGGTAATGGGCCTGCCTTTGGCCGATACGACACCGGTAGTGACCGTGTGATCAAGGCCATAGGGGTTGCCGATGGCTATTACGGAGTCGCCGATGCGCATGACGTCCGAATCCCCCAGAGTAATGACCGGTAGATTGGATGCGTCTATTTTAAGCAAAGCCAGATCCAGATCGTGGTCCTGACCAACCACCCGGGCGCTGTAAGACTGGTTTTGATTTTGGAGCTTAACCGCAACCTTGCTGGCTCCATCGATCACGTGCTGGTTGGTTAGAATATAGCCGTTGGCGTCAATGATAAAGCCGGTTCCGGTGCCCTTTTGCTCCTGCTGCTGCTGTGGAAAATACCAATCCCAGAAACCCGGCTGGATACGGGTCGTGCTGGAGGTGTGAGTCACCTCGATATACGCCACGGCCGGGCCTACCGACTCCACAATCTCGGCTACGCCGCCCGTACTGCTTACCGTACCGGCCGTGCTGTAGTTGACCTGGCTGGCATTCATGCTGCCGGGCTGGGGAACCGGACTGGCCAATATTCTTCCTCCGAGAATGAAACTGAGTATCGCAACGATCAACAATCTTGGTATTTGGCGCTTCATTATTACTCATCCTTTCGCTGTCCTGATAGTTTAAAAGGTTAAAAAACTGTAATTCAAGCTTCGTAAAAATATAATAGCGCAAGTTTGTGGATATTTTGTGAACAAGCTGCGAATTTTTCATGCAATGATACTAGTAATACTGGTAATAATTGTTGCCATTCCAGAGGTTTTTATAGGCTGGCCGGGAGGAAAGAATTGCGAGAACTTCTGAAAGCAAGATTAATCGGCCTGCTGCTTAGCCATTATTTCTTGGTGCGAAGGCAGCGTAACGCTCGCCAGCACAGTTATGAGCGCAAGGGCAAACACCAGGATAAAGACCAGGTGAAGGCTATGGGCCATACCGCTGCGCAGCTGTTCCAGTACGCCCGGAGGTATATTGGCGCTGGCCGACATTAAGGCGTTGCTGATATCGCCGCCCTGCCAACCGCTCGGTAGGTGGTTTAGCACATAGCTGTTCAAGGAGTTGTTAAAAGCGGCTCCCAATACGGCGATGCCGACAGTCTGCCCCAGAGTGCGGGTTAAGGAATTCGAGGCGGTGGCTACGCCGCGGAAATTCCATCCGACTGCTGACTGGATCAGCACTATTAGCGGGGTAGAGGAGGCCCCCATGCCCAATCCCATGATAATGATAATTCCAACGAAAAACCAATAGGGGGAAGCAGTGTTTACCAGGAGCAGCCAGGCTGAGCCGGCAGCAATCAGGGCGGTGCCCAAGAGTACGGTAAATTTAGAGCCGATCCGGTACATGTACCGGCCGGCTAGCGTCGATGCCAGCGGCCAGGCCAGGGACATGGGCATCAGCACCAGTCCCGAACTGGTGGCGCTCTGGCCCTGTAATATTTGAATCCAGATCGGTAAATAGACATTTACCCCGATTAGAACGCTGCTGGCTACAAAGCCCACTAGATTGGATATGGCTATCACCCGGATTTTAAAAATGGATAGGGGAAGCATGGGGTTTTTAGCCTTCGACTCCACCGCCAGAAATATACCTGAGAACACGAATGCGACGGCCAATAAAGAGATGATGGGGGCAGAATTCCAGGCGTATGACTCGCCGCCGCTGATCAGTGCGAAGAGAAGCGAGCCCATGGCTATTGTAAACGTGGCGGCGCCCCAATAATCTATATCTTTCTTAGCATGTTCAGGTTGAGGTTCGTGCAAGTAGCTCATGATCAAAATGGTGGCGGCGATACCTACCGGCATGTTGATATAGAAGATCCAGCGCCAGGAGAGATAGTCGACGAACAAACCGCCGGCCAGGGGGCCCAGCAGGCCCGCCAAAGCCCATACCGAGCTGACCAGGCCCTGCATCCGGCCCCGTTCCTCACCGGTGTAGATGTCGCCAAAAATAGTTATGGACAGCGGTATAACCGCTCCCGCGCCTATTCCCTGAAAGGCCCTGAAGCAGATTAGCTGCAGCATCGACTGGGCCGCCCCGGACAGCATAGAACCGATAACAAAAAGCACGATCCCGAAAAGGAAGACGGGTTTTCTACCCAACATATCGGCCAGCTTGCCGTAAATCGGCGTGGTTATGGCGGTGGTCAGCAGGTAAATGGCGAACACCCAGCTTATCAGTTTCAACCCGCTCAACTGTTTTACGATGTGGGGCATGGCGGTAGTGACGATGGTCGTATCGATGGCCACCAGCAGAATTGATACCATTATAGCGGCCGAAACCATCTTGCGGTTGGTCGTCTTGTCCATAAATTAGCCAATCCTTCTATTCAGTATCCTATCCGCTCGACCTCCACTCGATTATATCAAAACACGGCTGCAATACATATCTCAGGTGACGGTTGTAATAGGGGCCCTTTTGTATATACCGGGCGGCTCTCTAGCCGTTATCTTGCATCTTGAAAGTATGGCGCGTATGCTGGAGACCTGCGAAAATTTCCGCGTCTGCCTGGGGCCCGATATGAGCTAAGACAGGTACATGATATACTCAAGTTAGGGTGTGGGGGAATATATGTCCGGATGGCCGACACCATCCTCCGCATGAATGAGGCCATAAACGTCGTCCTTGCCAAACAGGACGAGGGCAGGTGGAAAATAGAGAATACTTTCAATAGCGACCGGTTGCTCATCCCCATCGGACAAAAAGGTGAACCAAGCAAATGGCTTACGCTCAGGACTATGAGAGTATTGAAAAGATATAAATACAGATAGGAATGACTGCCCAAAATAGCTGCCGGCGTGATAGGGGGTGCGCGTTCCCAGTCACACCCAAACCTAGTGCTAGAGGCTGATATTGGAAAAAGGGAAGAAGTTGAAGCGACATTGCTTAACCCGCATATTGCCCCAGATATCGTACTACGAACAATATACCGGAACTGATGAGAGAGCCGCCTAGTCCATTATAAAATATACCCAGGCACAAGGGGTTTAAAAGATGAGAGCTGCGGATTGTCACTCCTAAGGCGATCATTAAAGCCATAATTAAGTAGCTTTTCTTATCAAAAAACTTAAATACCATTATTTTAGGCTCGGAATAATTTTTAATGCGATCACAATGTTTAATCACCATTTTCTGAAAGACCAACTTAAAGAACAGCCCGAAAATCAAAAGAGAGACTAGCACCGATAGCACTGGCGAGGTGAAATTTAACAAAAGGGCAGAGGTTCCGAGCCGCATAATATTAAAGCCGACGATAAACCAGACCATACCGGCCAATAAGAGTAATGAATTTCGGTTAACTTTTGGCATGAACTTTCCCATTTCGTTCCACCCAACCTGCCAAATTGCATAACGCTTCGCAAAAAGATTAGCATGGCTTCGGCGTATTAGCAAGAGGATATGGGAAAAACATTTGCCGCTGATTTGCATGTCTTTGCCTTGAACGGTAATCCAAACATTACTAAAGTGGTATAATAACCCAATAACAAGCAACGAAAGTGGGTGATGAGTACGAATATATCAGAAGCGATCAGAACGCGCAAAAGTATCCGGGCCTATCAGGACAAACCGGTATCTGCTGATATTTTGGCCCAAATAGTAGAGGCCGGGCAGTGGCCGCCTAACGCCGGACCTTTTCAGATTACAGTAATTGAAAACAGTGATCTGCGGCAGAAAATCAATGACCGGACATTGAGTTTCATGCGGGCCGGCGAGGGCTTTATCAAAGAACGCGCCTCGCTGCCGGGTTATCAGCCTCTGTACGGTGCGCCAGTGCTGATTCTGCTTTCGGGACCGTCGGGCGCCCCGTTCAACGCGGTCAATACCGCATTAGCCGCTGAAAACATGCTGCTGGAGGCAACCGGGTTAGGATTGGGATCATGTTTTCTCATGTCGCCCTGCTGGATACTAAATGAAGCAAACAACTCGGATCTGCTGAGAGAAGCGTGCATCACCGAAGGGAATACGGTTCACTGCGCAATTATCATAGGCTACCCGGCCGCTGAAAACAAGTTTACTACAGCGGAAAGAGCTAAAAAAGGCCAGGTGAACTACGTCAAGTAAGTACAAACCTAACAAAAAGGGGAGCAGACGGACGAAACAGCCGGTCTGCTCCCCTTGGCAATTCAATCATTGACTATAATAGAATTATGGTTAACAGAGTATTGGCAATAACAATGTCTATAAAACACAAGGATATAAGGGGAACGGAATTGCTGTCACGGATAGATGTATCAATAACTCCGTCCCCCTGACATTTCTAAAGGAGAAGCGATCATGCAGGAAGAAATCGAAGATAACCCACAGCAAAAAGCGTTAAATAAGCTGGAGGCGCTGGGCATCGAATACCAGCTCGTTCACCATCCGGCGGCTTTTACGGTCGAAGATATGGACAGGCTCAACCTGGCTGAGTACGGCGACGGCTGCGTGAACCTGTTCTTGCGCGACGATAAGGGCAAACGGCATTTCCTGCTGGTCATGCTCAGCCATAAAAAAGCCGACTTGAAGGCTATTCAAAACCAACTGGGCTGCAGCCGGCTGGGCTTTGCATCGGAAGAGAGGCTCTTTAAATACCTGGGACTGCACAAAGGGGAGGTAACCCCCCTGGGGATCATCAACGACCGCGATGCCGTAGTTGAAATGGTGCTGGATAAGGATTTGATAGGCAGAAAAAAGCTGGGCTTTCACCCCAACGACAACACCGCCACGGTGTGGCTCTCCTTTGACGACCTGGTGAAGCTCATCGAACAAAACGGCAATACAATTTGCTTGGCGACGGTTTGAAATGCCGCGATAGTAGCCAGCCGCCTTGGAAAATGGCATGGCTAGATCTTGGCAGCAAAGGCCGGTGCAATATAATATAAGTATAATCTATTACCGGTTGATTTCTCTGCGGTTCGGTTTTAGGCAGGAGGTTGGCATGGAGACTCAAGAGCTTGATTTAATCAGTATGGAGGATTGGCAGATGATTCTGCACTGGCAGAAGCTGAGGGATCTGCTGTACCGGGCCGTCAAACTTTTGGATACGGTCATTGACGGAGAAATAGGTGCCACTGCCGTTGCCGAGGACCGGTTTGCCCGCTTTAGCGCCCTGGACCAGGGCTACTGCTTAACCGCGTTTGGCCGGGTGGGTTCGCAGTTCTATACGTTCCAGGAGGAACAGGCTTATCCGGTAGACATAGCCCCGGCCGGGCAAATCATTGCTATCGCCACCTTCGAAGGCCGCTATGTTCGGGAACAGACTGGGCAAAAACGGGCCGCCTGGGAAGTTGTTATCGCCGAGGACTGGCTGTTTAAGACCGGCTATCTCAAGATGCAGTATGAAATTCAAAAGTTCCGCAAACTGGTATAGTGAGGCTTGTTTAATTTTTTGACTATTATCTATAATAAATGAGAATGGAGGTAGCTCAGATGATAGTCACACCCGAACAATTAATAAAACAGTATTTCCCGGAACCGATAGAGACAACCAGGGAATTGTACGACCGTTTAGACCTGGAATCGGTATACCCGTATTTGGATTGGCTAAGAGACGCCGAGCAGCACTGCTTATCCAAGTTTACCGATGAAGTGGATTACCGGCTTCTGCCGGATGCTGAGAAAAACTATTGGATAGGGGAAAGGGTTTTTTGGACGCTTATTCAAAGCAGCCCTTCAAAAATATGCGACCAGATCAGAAAGGATTTGCAGGAACTTGCCGGCAAAGTGGCGACTGACCGAGGATATGCCCGGCAGTACCGGGAAATGCTGGATCAGGAATATGGCATTGAAAAAGTGGAACCCCGGGTTTCCAAAAAGCTGAAGGCCGAATACAACGAAACCGGGCGGGATGCCTTTGAATTCTCACATTTAGCCGACGACCGGCTCCATTTAAATATTCTATCCGGATACGATTTTAAGCCGGGCCAGAAAATCAATTATGTAGTTTTCAAATTTATATTTGAAGTACAAAACGGCGTCCCCTTTCATGTAATTGAATTCGTTTTGTCGCTAACCAACGAAGAAATGCTTTCCTACCGCACCATATGGAGCTGCAGCAATAAGCGGCTTAATTATGGGGTTATGCTGAGAAACGGAGGCATCCGGGTAAACCTGTTCGGTGACAATAGAAAGCTGATGGACAGTTATGATTATACCTTAGGCCCGGCTGAACAGAAAAAATTGGTGGGTGAACTTGAAAAAGTTATCAACCTGGTTGCCGACCTTAAACTGGATGAATCGGAAATAGAAAAGATGGGAGCAAAGATCCTCAATCGCTACAATCTGGATGGGCAGGCCTATGCGCTGGCCATCAAGGATGTTATCCCCACTATTCCAGACTATAGGGCTAAAGGAAGTGCTGAAAAAATAGACGCCGCTTTTAGGGAGGCAGTAGACAAGTACTGGCAATGCTACGTTTTGCAGCCCGATCCAACCAGGGTTTTTGTCGACGATCTGGAGCAAATGGTTAAAGACCGAATGCCCCGGGTGGTTCTCGCCACGGTTGCTGCCACTATGCTCAATTACGGCGAGCTTTGCGAGCGATATTTCAAACGCAGCTTCAGCAACAGCCAGCTGATGCTGCTTTCCAAGGACGCTATTCCGCGCTTCTTATCCGCCCTGGCGGAAAAGGAGCAATTCGACGACCCCGATGCCGATTCCGACAAGCGTCTGGCAGATATGGGCGCTTTTATCAATGAACAGCTTGACGCTATGCAGGAAATACTGACCGCCATGGGCCAGTGGCCTAAATAAAGGGTTTACTTCAACTGCATATTAACGGAAATAAACGGCAGGAAGCGCTCCTGCCGTAGTTTTTTCATATGCTTACTGTTTAGCAAGTTATGAAGTAGCCCGTCTGTCTCTGAATTCGTTTTTCAGTCAGCTTCGCTGTAGGGGGGCACTCTCTATGATTCCCAGAGGAGCAATTAATACCTTTTTATGGGAAGACATTATGCTAAAATGAGGAGGAAGTATAAATAGGGCTTTATCAAAGGAGAGAAAACGGATGCAGAGATCGATCAGGTTGTTTTTTGGATTTATGGCAGGATTAATATTTATGGCGGTCCCGTTAAACCCGGGCGCACATGGCTTTATCCTGGAGATTTTTAATAAATTGGTACAGCTCGTCGGGACAATATGTGTGCTCATATTCGGTTCAGTTCTGATTCATGATGCCTGGAAAACCTTTCGGAACAGAGGTAGTGAATAATGGGCGGGTGCCCCGGTTCTTAAATAATAAAGTAATCAATAAACGCCCCCCAAGTCAAACGGTAATCAACTTTCCGGGGCCTGGACAGGGAGCGGCGAACTGAAAATAAAATTTTGATTATTGATTCATATCGTATACTGGCATACAATTAAATAATATTTTTCACAAATTTAAGAGGTAGAACATATGATTATTTTTAACAAAAGAAGCAATACTCTGGAAGAAACGTCGTATTCATATGAGCTCCAGGATGTATCCGAGCCCAACCTGTACCGTGACATTTATTCCTATGACCAGATTCCCAAGGTCCCTTTCAATCACCGGAAAGTTCCTATGAATCCCCCCGATGAGATCTGGATAACCGACACCACCTTCCGCGACGGCCAGCAGTCCCGGCCGCCATACACAGTCAGGCAAATAGTGCATCTTTATGACCTGTTACATAAACTGAGCGGACCCAAAGGGGTTATTCGTCAATCGGAGTTTTTCATATACAGTCAAAAAGACAAGGAAGCGGTGCGCAAGTGCCTGGAAAGGGGATACCAGTATCCTGAAATCACCAGCTGGATCAGGGCGACCAAGGCTGATTTTCAACTGGCCAAAGACATGGGGATGAAGGAGATAGGCATTCTGGTAAGCTGCTCGGATTATCACATATTCAAGAAGCTTAACATGACCCGTAAAAAGGCTCTCGACATGTACCTGGAGACCATCCGGGAGGCCATTGAACTGGGCATCAAACCGAGATGTCATTTTGAGGATATAACCCGGGCCGACTTTTATGGCTTTGTCGTGCCTTTTGCCCATGAACTCTCTAGACTGATGGAAGATTCGGGCGTGCCGGTCAAAATCCGGGCCTGTGACACGCTGGGCCTGGGGGTACCTTATCCCGGAGTCGCCCTTCCCCGGAGTGTTCCGGGCATAATATACGGTTTGCGGCACCATGCCGGGTTCCCCAGTGAACTGCTGGAATGGCATGGGCACAATGACTTTTACAAGGCAGTGGCCAATTCGTCCACCGCCTGGCTCTACGGCGCCTCATCGGTCAACTGCTCTATGTTCGGTATAGGAGAGAGAACCGGCAATTGCCCGCTGGAAGCGATGGTCATGGAATACGCGTCTCTGCGCGGAGCGACGGAAGGTATGGACACCACGGTAATCTCGGAAATGGCCCACTATTTCGAGCATGAAATGGGCTATAGAATACCCCCCATGACGCCTTTCGTGGGCAGCAATTTCAATATGACCCAGGCGGGGATTCATGCCGACGGACTTCTAAAAGATATTGAAATATACACTATCTTCGACACCGAAAAAATCTTGAACAAAACGGCGGAAGTCTACATCAATGCCACTTCCGGACTGGCCGGGATCGCCTACTGGATAAACCTGCAATTGGGGTTAAAAGGGGAAAACCGGATCGATAAAAAGGACCCCCATGTAGCCAAGCTCAAGGAATGGGTCGACCAGCAGTATGCCGAGGGAAGAAGCACTATCATCTATGACAAGGAACTCAGAAAAGCCGCGCATAAACTGATACCCGATCTTTTTTAGTCCTTATATAGAGAAATAAAGAATATTCAGGGGGACGATGCCGGCCCACCGGCTGCATCCCCTTGTTGCTTAGGCGACCTTTGGTTTTAAAATGGAACATAAGGCGAGCTCTTTAGGATGGGACCTAACCCTTGCTCGCTTTACCACAAACTGGGTATACAATATTCAACTATAAAGGTTATTGCCCGGAAGCACGATAAAGTATAAACTAAGGCCGTATAAATATCATAAAAACCCTGTAGAGCAATGATGCTTAACCCTAAAATTTAGGAGTTAGGCATTTTTTTATGGAACGAATTACCGCTAGTTGTAAAAATTCTGCAAAGGAGTGGTGTGTTTTGTCCGCGACACTTCGAGAAAACGCGGAGTCTTTCGAATCAGGCTATTATCTAATCCAAGAAATGAACCGGATTGCCGCAGGTCACATCGCAGAACCCATTAAGCCGGAAAACTATTCCGGCATCTGGACAGAACTTGCATCCAGTGCCGAGGCCATAAGGCAGATGGTTTTTAATTTTTACTGCGAATTGCAGGCAACTGATGCCCAGGTTTCTTCCAGCAAAGAACAGATCGGCGAAACTGTAAAATTGATCGACGGGCTGGCGGACGCCTTTCAAGGGCTGAAAAATGATGCAGTTCAAGTTGAGGCAAACATAAAAGGGCTTAATGAAACGCTGGAGCATGGACAAAAGAGCCTGGACAAAACCGGGCAGGTAATTCAATTTCTACAACAGTCCTCCAATGAGGCCAACCAGATTATGCATGATGCCAATGACAAGCTCGATGCCCTTCTCCCGGTTATAAACCAAACGGACGGCATTCTAGCCCAAATCGATAAAATCAACAACCAGATAAAGATACTGTCATTTAATGCCGCTATAGAAGCGGCCCGAGCTGGCAGCCATGGGCGAGGTTTTACCGTGGTGGCTCAGGAGATGAAAAAGTTGTCGGAGCAGAGTTATGACAGTGTTAAAAAGACCGGCCGGATCACCGGACAAATTAAAGGGGAAATAAAACAACTGGTCGGAACTATGAGCGGTAGCCAGAAGGAGCTGGGGACGGTGTTTGCGCGGATATATGGAGAGGTAGAAGAAGGCTTGCAGGCTCAGCAGCGAACCTTTGGCGAAATAATAGGCGATATCACATCCAGCAAAGAGAAAATGGAACGATACACCGGGCAGTTAACCCAGCAATTTTCACTGTGGATAAATGCTCTGGACAGTCTCAAGAGCAGCTCTCAGCTATTCGAAAAGATTGAAGCCGCTTTGGCTGCTTCCCTGACCCGAGTCTCCCAAACCATAGCCAACCTAGAAGGACTTAGTGATGAAAGCATGAACCGGATGCTTTTGCAGCTGCAGGAGTTGGCCCTGGAAAAAGCTTTGCGCAATCTCGCTCCTTCAAGCCATCAAGCTGCTTTATTGTCTTTCTTAAGGCAGCAAAAGGGCAGCGTGGAGGCCATCTATAGCACCAACCGCGAAGGCGCTTTCATCTTCAGTGAGCCGGCCGCGGCGCTGGCCAATGCCAGAGTTCGCCCCTGGTGGAAGGAAGCGATGGCAGGCAGGGTTTATAAATCCCCGGTGTACATATCAGCCATTACCCGAAAGCCCTGTCTTACCCTGGCTCTCCCGATTACCGGCGAGACGGGTGAACCATCCGGGGTTCTGGGAGTTGACCTGATTGTAGAACAATAAAACAGGAGATTCATGATGTGATTGGTATCGACGCCCCTCTTATATTTGCTGTCTATTTTAACTTTTAAAAGGTAAAATACAGATATTGTATAAGTAAATTGAACCATTTATAGAGGGGACTTTACTAAATCATGAAACGAATACTCGCGCTTTTTACCCTGGTTTTGTATTTGACGCTAAGCGTCAATGAGGTCGGCTGCTGGAAGAGCCGGACCGCCGCGGCCCCGCCGCCAAGCACCGAAGCCAATCCTTTGCCGCCGTCGCAGGTCTACGCCAATGCAATCGACGGCTACCAGATAGAAGTGCCCGACAAATGGCAGCTTGATGCCAGCCGGGCCGGTACGCTGGTAAGGCTTACCGCCAATGACCGCCGGGGGGTTATTGATATCTTCGCCCAGCCCCTGAAAAACATATCCGCCGACGAGTATCTGAAATACAGCAACCTGCATATTACCGGGCAGGAACAGGGCATAGAAATCCTAGCCCGGAGCCAGGAGCCAGTCAACGATCAAGAAGCCTGCCAGATCACCTGGCAGAGGCCTAAGATCAGCGCCCGCGCCAATGATCTCAACCTCTACCGGGAAGTCGACCTTATTTACCCCGGAACGGTATACACTTTGGTTTTAAAAACCGACGCCGAGCACCTGTGGCTGTCCGGTGCCGCGATGGATAGCATAGTCCGGAGCTTCCAGCCCCGGCCCGCGGTCAAACCCGAAGCCAAGCAAGCCCCGCCAGCCGCCCCCGGGGATATTCGTCTTGCCGGCCAAACCATGAACCTTACCATACCGGCTGACCGCTTGCTGTTCGGTATCTTCAACCAGACCTATTTTCTCCCCGAGGGGAGCGGCCCCTTTATAAAATATGAGGAGTCGCTGGACTATAAGTTTCAATTCTTGATGACCTATATGGACTTCTGGCAGGAGTTCCCCCAGGAGCTTGTGGACCGGGCCTATTCCGAAGGCCGGATTGTGATGCTCACCTGGCATCCCAAAATGAATCCCGAGCTGGATCAGAACAGCGTACTCATCCCCGGCATTGTCAATGGGGACTACGACGCCTACCTCAGGGACTGCGTCAGGCGCATGAAAGCTATTGGGGAACCGGTATTTTTGCGCTTCGGCAATGAAATGAATGGAAACTATACCCTCTGGTGCGACTGGTTCTATTCCAAGGACGCGGACCTGTACATAGAAGCCTACCGGCATATATACCGCATCGCCCAACAGGAAGGAGCCGACAATGTCATTTTCGTGTGGAACCCGCACGATCGCTCCTATCCCGATTTCAGATGGAACAGCCCGGAGCTCTATTACCCCGGTTCGGAATTCGTGGACTGGGTGGGTTTGACCGGCTACAACGGCGGGACCAGCTATCCCAATGACAGCTGGCGGAGCTTCAACTACATATACCGCTCTTTATATAACGAGTACCTGTTGAAATATCCGGGCAAGCCCTTTATGATCACCGAGTTCGCCTGCAACGAAACCGGGGGAGATAAGAAGGCCTGGATCAATGAATGCCTGAGCTCCCTGAAAAACTATCCCAATATCCGCATAGCGGTCTGGTTCGACCTGGCCGTGGACCAGTGGCTCTATCCCATCGATTCCACCCCCGGTTCAAAAGAAGCCTTTAAACAAGGATTGCAAGACCCGTATTATCTCAGGAATGCGCTTGCCAGGTAGAACTTTTCTCCGCCGCTTTATTTACCCTTTAAAAGTCTTTTTCGCATCATGAATAATCTTCAGCCGGCAGCTGAGCGAACACCGGCGCGAACAAGCAGCATATGCAACCGTTCGCGGCGCATTTTACATATTTCGTGCCCATATCGCAACAATTGAGGTAAATGCAAAGGGATCGTACCCGGCAGGGGAGAATTAAACAGGATACCATTTATAACCAGGTTGTGTGGGAGATAAATTGATGTGCAAAACAATTAAAAAGCCTATCAAGGTCCTTACCGTAAACTTGCATCCCATAGTTGCTCAAGGCATCAGGTCAGTATTAACAAGCGATCAACGATATATTGTCGATACGGTTTTTAATAGCGATGACTGCATGAAAAGAGTGAAGGAAAGCAAATCAGATATTGTTTTAATCGATCTGGACCTGTCTGATATTTCTACTATTGATTTAATAGGATATTTAAAGAAGGAAGCCATAAAAGTAGTGGTGATGGCCGAACTTGATCCGGAAGACTATGTTCCCGCCTTTTCGCAGGGAGTCAGCGGTTTTTTGCCCAAAAACTGTTCTCCCCAGGAGCTGCTGGAAGCGATGCACAGCGTTTACTACAATCATATATATTGGTCTCCCGGTTTGAACTAGTTTCGGAAAAAGATGGCTCCCCTTTCCGGCAGGTTTATTCACCCTGTCGGTTTGAGGGGAGCCATTAATTTCATAATTGTCCGATGGCCGGCTTTATCTATGCTCCGCCAGGTTTGGCGCTCTTTTTATTTTTTTGATTTTGCCACATGGTCCATAGCGGTCCGGCAATACATATCGTCGAGTAGCAGCCGGAAATCGTTCCAAACATCATGGGCAGGGCGAATCCCCGGATAGAGCTTATATCATAAACCTGGGCAAAAACATATATCACGGTAATACTCACAAAGACGGCCAGATTAGTATTGACGGAACGCATCATGGATTGGTTGATACTGAGGTCGACCAGCTCGTCGGCCGGTGTTTGCCTGGCCAAAAGGCGCTCGTTTTCCCGGATGCGGTCATAGATAACTATCGTATCATTGATGGAAAAACCGACAATGGTCAGTATGGCGGCAATAAACAAGTCATTGAGAGGGATTTTAAAGATGATGAAAACCGCCGTGACGATAAGAGCGTCATGAAGCAGGGCGACGATGGCCATGGCCCCCGCCGAAACCCCTCCGATGTTCCTGAACCGCCAGCCCACATATACGAGAATGAGCAGAAATGAAAGCCCGATGGCGATCATGCCGTCCGTAAAAAAGCGTTTGCCGATAAACGGTTCAACGGTCAGCGATTCGGACAGGGCCAGCCCTGCATCGGGGTAGGCCCGGGTCAACGCTTCCGTAACAGCCGCCTGTTCCTGAGCGGTAAGCGCTTCGTTGCCGGCCAAGCTGACCACCAGGGTTTTACTATCATTGGCCATATTGGACTGCAGGTGGCAGTTGCTTGGTTTGCCAATCGCTTTCTCAACCACCTGACCGGCTTGTTCGGCATCAATAGTGGATGAATAGGTGTATTTTAGGATAGAGCCGCCTTTAAACTGGATGTCGAGTTGGATGCCGTTAATAAAGGCTGCCGCAACTCCCAATAAAATAAGGCAGATGGAAATAGTAAAATAGATATACCGGTGCTTATAGAAGCTGATCATCTTACTACCCTCCTTGCCCCGAAATACTGCGGAAGACGCAATGCCTCAAAATTGCCGAGGGAGCGGATCATAAGGCGGGATGCCGTAACCCCGGCGATAAAGTTCATGACCACGCCGCACAAAAGGGTATAGCCGAATGACAGCAGGGCGCCCGACCCGAATATAATCAACATTACGGCGGCGATGACCACTGTAATATTGCCGTCAAAAACGGCTGAAAAGGCCCTTGTAAAGCCGGTTTCGACAGCTCGCAGCAGGGTTTTGCCTTCATTGAGCTCTTCCTTGAGCCGTTCGGAAACTATGATATTGGCATCAACGCCCATCCCGACCGACAAAACCAGGCCGGCAATACCGGGCAGGGTAAGGGTAAACTGCGGCACCGACAGGGCCAGCAGCTGGCCGGTTATCTGAAGAAGCAAAGCAATGCAGGCGACCAGTCCGGGGAGGCGGTAATACAGGAGCATAAACAGGCAGACCAGGGCAAAGGCTACCTTGCCGGCCATAATCATCACCGCCAGGGCGCTGCTGCCCAGAGTGGGGCTTATAATGTTGCAGTTTTTAACCACCAGCGAATAAGGCAAAGCTCCGGAATTGATTTGGCTGGCCAGCGATGCTGCGGCCTGGGCGCTTTCCAGGTGGGTAATCTCGGCATTGCCGCCTGTAATCTGGCTGGCGACGACTGCTGTAGAAACGAGGGTCTCGTCCATGTAAATATCGATATTTTGCCCGATCAGCCGGCCGGTAGCCTCTGAGAACTTCTTAGCGCCTTCAGTTGATAATTTGAGCTCCACAACCGGCTGGGAATCGGCAGGGCTCAGTTGAGCGGAACACTTGGCCACATCGGTGCCTTCCAGGACTATATTGCCATCGGGATCCCGAAAGGTTAGCCGGGCCGTCTCACCCAGTTCGGCAACCGCTTTTTGCGGGTCGAAATTCGCTTCATCCGATTTCCAGGGGAAACGGACGATTACTTTTCCATTGACCTTATCCACGGTTACATCCCGGTCGGTGATGTTCTTGGCGTCCAGGCGGGTTTCAATAATGGCCCGGGTGGCCTCAAGTTCATTTTCAGTCGGAGCCCGCCCCAGATCCCGGGGCTCATAGGTGGCTTCCACGCCGCCCCGGATATCTATTCCGTAGCGCATCTGGTCGGCGCCTTTTATCTCGAAGTTCCCAATTTTAAGCCCGAACAAAGCAATGCAAAATAGAGCCGCCGTTATTACAACGGTTATAAAAAAAGTGTATTTAGAATTCATCAATCGTTCCTCCAATTATGCGCCGTCATGCACGCGTTATACTAGCTGCGGCACAGACGAATGAAATGCCATTGATAGGCCCAATTTGGACGCGATCAACCGTTGTGGGATATTGGCTGACCCCCGCCCCCCAAGGCTCAGGGGTCATTTCATGCCGTCTTTTTTGTGGAGAAATACGGTTATCCCGATGGAACTGAACTGGGAGCACAGGCTGCCGGCCAGCCGGGACGAAACGATGAGACAGATTATCAGACTGGCGATCAATGAGCTTAAAAAGTTAAAAAAGGTTTTAGCAAGCAGCCAGGAGGAGGTTTTCGGTGAAGAAAGGAAAAGCTCGCTGGAAATATTGGTGATGGCTTGATAATTAAAATGCCAGAGACCGTTTCCGCCGTTCATTGACGATTGCTTTGTCCCGGAGCTGGCGGAAGAGCCGTTCCCGGCCTGCAAATCTGAAAAAACCAGGTTGCCAGTGCCCAGAATGTTTATACCGTATGCTAAAAACAAGGCGCAAATGAGCAGACCAAGCCCGATCTGTTTTTGGCCCGCTTTTGCCTGCATGTCAGTTGCCTCCTGTTTCAGTATATTTTTTACTGCATGTAGCTATTATACTGCTGCCGGGCCGGCGCGTCACCTTAAACGTGTCCTGTTTATTGAGAAACTCCGCTATAGGGAATATATGAAACGGTAAAACCGGCGCAATAATCGTGCTATAATTCAGGCAGCACAAAAATTTCGGAATTCTAGCCCGGTTGGTGCGATGGGGGCTGCCTGGAGCAGATCCGGTTCGCAACAGAGCGTAAAGGAGAAAGATAAGGAATGACTTTCCGTAGGATGATTATCGTCACTGTATCAGTTGTCTTATTAGTTTTTGCGGTTCTCTGGTATGTTGAACCGAAGACCGCTATAAATTCTTTGCTTTATGTCTCGCCGGTTCTACTGTTAATGGCCTTTTTCTTAAAGAAGGCCCTGGATCACGGCACCGATTTGACCAGGAAGCTTGAGCAGGGCATGCGGGCCACCCTGTCCCATTTGGACATGGAGTACCTTTATACAGACAAAAAGCTGCTGTATGCAATAGGGACTTTCGACGGCTGCCCGATATGTTTCAAGTACGGCATGATCACTGAAAATGATTGGGCCAATATCCCCGGCGTATTCAGCAAGATGGCCATTATGGCCCGCTTCAAAATACCCGGGACCGAAAACATCGCTTTTCATTGCGCTGTTTTGCCGGCTGAGCGCACCGCCGCGATACGGTCTATGTACAGCTGGAAAAACCCGGAACCCGGTTTTTTTGTAGGCCGGGCCAAATCCCAGAATGACGAGAAAGCCATGCGGCAGTTTGAACGCCTCGACGAAGACACCAAAGAGGCGCTCAAGGCTCTGCCGTCGGTATTCGGTGGAAGCTGCGCCATTTCTACCGATTGGGAAACGCTTATGGTCGGAAAGGGTGAGGCTCTCAAGCTGGCCGGAAACGACCCGGCCATACTTACCCAGCTCGATTTTCAAGTAAAAATCCCGTTTATGACCGGGGCCGAAGAACTGGACAGCTTCCTGAAATCAGCCGGTAAGGCGGTTGCCCTGCTGAGCCGGGACCTGGGAACGAAGGGTAAAGGACAGAAGGAAGTTAGGCCTTGATGGCTACGGATGAGCCCGGGAAAAAGGAACCCCTTATTATGCTCTCCACTTTCAGGTAGTCGCGTCCGAAGCGGCCCATGTCCTTGACTATGAGCGTGGCAACCTTCCCAGCCTTCACGTCCTCCATCATCCGGGCAAAGGTCGGGCGGCTCGATAAGAGGCGCTATCCTTTATGGTACAATGCTTCTCTCTTGTTTTTCCGTATCGGTTTGGGTTATGGTTCGATAAGTTTCCCTATTGGAACGCTCCTTTGCCGTTTTATACATTCCCCTCTGTTGACGGTCTATCTCATTTCCTATTGTCAGTTTGCTTCCCTATGCATCCTGCCCATTTGCCGCCTGACAGAAATATTTTAAGCCCATTTTCAGTAAAAAGATGTAAAATAACAGTGGCATGCTCCGGCGAGGTATGAAAAGGCCGGTGATAGGCGATGAATATAGGCAGGACTTCCTTTAGAGGGAATGACTGAGCCACTTTGAATATAGAGGGGTGCATCCAATCAATGAATTTGAAAAAGAAAAGCAATATATTTATTCTCCTGGCCATTCTGGCTATGGTCCTGGCCGTTGGCGCCATCTTTTACGTAAAAGGCCAATCGGAAGTGGTAGCCAGTGTAAATGGCCAGAAGATCACTAAAACGGAATTGTATAATCTCATGGTTAAGCAGAGCGGCAGCCAGGCCCTGGACTCTTTGATCGCGGAAAAGATCGTGGATCTCGAAGCTAAAAAACAGAATATAGCAGTATCCGATCAGGAGATTCAAACCGAACTGAATGGGTACTATGAAAGCTACGGTGGGCAGGATGTTTTTTTTCAAGCACTGACCAGCAGCGGTTTTACACTGGATGATGTAAAAAAAGACATAGCCCTTTCCCTGAAAATAAGAAAACTGATGGAACCGCGCATTGCCATTAGTGACGACGATTTGAAGGCTTACTTCGAAGAGAACAAGGCTTCGTTTGCCCAGGAGAAGCAGGTAAAAGTCAGCCACATCCTGGTGGATACGCAGGAAAAGGCCACTGAGATTAAAAACCGGCTTGCCAGTGGCGAAGACTTTGCAAAACTGGCCCAAGAAAACTCGACCGATACCGCAACCAGAGACAGTGGCGGGGTGCTGGGCTTCATTCGCAAGGGGGAGATGGTCGAGGAATTTGATGAGGCGGCCTTTTCCTTGAAGGTTGGTCAAATAAGCGATCCGGTCAAAACCGAATTCGGGTATCACCTTATCAAGGCGGAAGAAATAAAAGAAGCCCAGGAAGCTAATTTTGAGCAAAGCAAGCCTCAGATCTTTGAAGCCGTATTCGAGCAGCAAGTAGAAGCGGAATACAACGCCTGGATTGAGGAAATGTACCAGCAGTATAAGATCGAAAATTTCCTGGCCAATAAATGATTTCATTCATATGTCCTGGGCAGCCGAATTTCCTCCCTTAAACAGAAATAGCGGCCGGGAAGTGTATTACCGGCCGCCGTGGCACTTTTTACTTGTACAAGATCTGTGCTTCTTTAAATCCCTTTTTCGTGTTTAGCTACAAAGTCCAAGCTCCGGTAAAGACATCTCAATTTTACCTCCAAGTTTCACCTGCCGTACAATTCATCAAACAACCCCTGAGTGCACTGCTGCCAAAGATATTGGCGTTTATTCCCAAAATTATTTGTTGCATTTTGTAAAATTATGACATCATATATAATAAATATTTTATTTACAATTTATGACTAAAGGCTGAAAATAATAGTTAATTATGACAATATAAGAAATCATTCAGCGCGGTTGGTCAGCCATAAAATGTATAGAGGGTGGTGATATATAGATGGTGGATTACTTTATCGGGACTATTCAGCTGTATCCATATGGTTTTGCTCCACAAAATTGGGCGCTTTGTGACGGCTCTATGCTGAGCATAATGACATATCAAGCCCTGTATAGTTTGTTGGGGACGAGATTTGGGGGCAATGGCAGCACTACCTTTGGCGTCCCTAATCTACAGGCAGCGGCGAATGGCAATATTCGTTACTATATTTGTACGCAAGGCATGTACCCGTCCTGGAACTAGGACGGGATATGAATCTATTTCATCCGGGAGGACAGCGAGATGGATATATTTTTGGGTATAATAAAGGCTTTCCCCTATGAATTTGTACCAAGGGGTTGGACATTGTGCGACGGGCATTTGATGAACATTCAACAAAACACGGCCCTATTTGCTTTGCTCAGCAATCGCTTTGGCGGAGACGGCAAAACGACCTTTGCCGTGCCGGATTTGCGTGGGGCTGAACCGGACGCGGGGGGCCTATGCAGATACTACATTGCTACCATGGGCCTGTTTCCGCCCAGGGATTAGGCAGGAGGAATAATAATATGGATTGTTATATCGGCCAAATCGAATTATTTCCGTATACTTTCGCCCCATTATACTGGGCCTTATGCAACAGTCAAATATTACCAATCAGCCAGTATCAAGAACTCTATGCGCTAATCGGCGCTCAATACGGCGGTGACGGCATAACTACCTTCGCTCTGCCCAACCTGCTGGGCACCGAACCTATACCCGACACCGCCTACTATATCTCTTTGACAGATGGTTATTTCCCCACCCGTAATTAAAGGATTTATCAGAATGAATGATAGAAAGGACGGCTTAATAGTATGAGTGGAAATTTGGCTTTAAATAAATCCGTGACGGCCAGTTCCTATCTAGCGCCCTTTTCACCCGAGCGGGCGGTGGATGGTCAAGCGCATCCGGTGCGGCGCTGGGTGTGCACGCAGATGCCTGCCTGGTTGGAAGTTGACCTCGGTGAATATTACTGGATCAATCATATGATTTTAAGGCACATGGGAGCCGCCGGCTGGTCCAGCCGGTATAATATCAAAGGCTATAATCTTGAGGCCAGCACCGATAATCACGCTTGGACCCGATTCTATTCGGAATCCGGTAATACATCCGGCACCAATGATATTACCTTTGCTCCTCAACCGGCGCGCTGGGTGAGAATTAATGTCCCAGCCAATTGGGGATTGGCTATCAACCTCAATGCTGCCTCCCTGGTGGAAATGGAAGTCTACGAATGTCAAAGCAATCCTTACCTGAGCAGCCTCACCATCAGCTCCGGCACCCTGACCCCGGCTTTTAATCCCAAGACCTTCGAGTATACCGTTGAGGTGGGGAACAATGTTTCCAAGGTCACCGTAACCCCGACTGCAGCTGTAACCGGTGTGACCATCACTGTAAATAACAGTCCGGTTCAGTCCGGTCATCCTTCCCAGGAAATCGACCTGCCCGTTGGAACAACTGCCATTGCCATTGTGGTAACGAACGGTCCGGTTCAGCAGAAGTACACCATAAGTGTTACGAGAAAAACGGCTGCTGCCTTGTTATCCGGTCTTACCTTGCAGAGCCCCGCAAAAACGCTCAGTTTGAATCCAACTTTTAACTCAAATACATTCAACTATACGGCAACTGCTCCGAATGGCACTCCTTCAATAACAGTGACACCGACGGCCCAAGACGCCGGGGCAACTATTAAAGTCAATGATGTACCGGTAACAAGTGGTAGTCCTTCCCAGGCCATTACTACCAATCCTGGGACGACAAGCATAAATATTGACGTAACGCCTCAGGGCGGGGGCAGTGCAACCAGATATACAGTATCCGTTAACCGGGCCAGTTAGGTAGTCATGAAGGCCATATACAACCATAAATGGAAAAATGACTTGCCTGTTTTCCAGGTCTTTTTCAAAATCTTGAGGTTTGTTGTGGATGCTTGAAAAAAGCGGGGTAGTTAAAATGAAGAAATTAGGAATGGGTCTCGGATTGGCATTAGTTATGATGATTCTATTCCTGGCAAACTCATTGCACCCGGCCTTTGCAGCCGAACCGGCGTGGGAGGCTGCTGAAAACCCTGCCAATAGCATTAATTACAATACTACTCGCCAGGCTCTAATACCGGCTCTGGCTGAATATGGCGGAACTTTATATGCGGCCTGGCAGGAAAGCAATGGAACAGCAACTTGCATACGGGTAAAAAAAAGAAATGCTGACAATTCGTGGATATCCATCGATGCTGATTCAAGTCAGGGCATGAATCGCGGAGCGAATAATGCAGAACATCCCAGCATGGCAACTTTTAATGGCGCCCTTTACCTGGCTTGGAAGGAAAGCCATACGGACTCCAACACTCGTATACATGTAAGCCGGTATAACGGCACTTCATGGACCCCGGCAGACGGACCTGACGGGTATATATACTGCGATTACACGTCTAACTCTAAAGATCCGGAACTGGAAGTATGTAACGGTGTTCTGTACCTGATTTGGGCCGAACAAAATACAAATTATAAGATTTACGTAAAATATTACAATGGTACGTCATGGACGGCAGCCTACCCCGAAAGCCCGGCAACCAGCTTGAATTACGACCAAGACCGCCAGGCTTATAATCCCACTCTGGCCGTGTATAACACTGGGGGTGTAGACAAGCTTTATGCAGCCTGGGAGGAAGATAATGGTTCTGGAAAAACTATAATTCGAGTTAAAGGCTTTGAGGGTGGAACTACCTGGACCGGAATAGATGGTGGGGGACTATATTACCTTGCTAATGAGATCTCGCAGCAACCATCCATGGCCGCATATGGTGGTTATTTGTACCTAACCTGGACCGAAGATGAGGCAGTTGCTTATCACAAAATACGGTTAAAAAAGTATGATGGAACATCATGGACGGATGGCGGACCTAATCCATACCTTAATTTGAGTACTGGCTATGACGCCACCAGTTCAGGTTTGATTGTCCAAAATGACACGCTATATCTAGCCTGGAATGAGATGAATAGCAGTTATATCCATAATATTCGGGTTAAGAAATATAATAATGGTTCCTGGTCTTATGTGAATTCAAATGGAACCACTGATGGACAGACCGGGATCAATTATAGCTCTTCAGAACCAGCCAAGAACCCGTACCTGGCCATGTGCAATGATCAACTATATGTATCCTGGCAGGAAGGCCCGGGGGGCAGCGAAAAAATAAGGGTTAAGAAGTACCCGTTGCCCAGGGTGGAATCGGTAACTCCTCCTGCTGACGCGACCTATACCCTGGGACAAAGTCTTCAATTTACGGTGAATTTCAATCGAAATATTACTGTAGATACTAGCGGGGGAACCCCCTCTATCCCGATTACTTTAGATACCGGCGGTACCGTCGCGGCCTCCTATGTCAGCGGCAGCACAACCAGTGCCTTAATCTTTAGTTATACAGTGCAACCAGCCAATGTTGATGCCAACGGTATTACGGTAGGATCAAGCATCAATCTAAATGGAGGCAGTTTCAGTGATTCGCAACAAAATGGTGTAGTTCTCAATCTAAATAATGTAGGAATTACAGCAGGAGTTCTGGTAGACTCACCGGCCGCCGGCATAGCCTCCACCAACCCTACCACCTTGACAGAAGCTGCAACCAATAACGGCAGCCTGACATCCGGAACGGTGGTCATAAGCATAGCCAATGGCACTCTGGCCGATCCGCTGGTCAAGGCAGACGTTACCGCCAGCAACCTGCCGGGTGGAATGGACTATACCCTGACCAGAGACAACGATACCCAATTGACCGTAACAATAAGCGGTCAGGCAAGCAACCACGCCAATGCCAATGACGTCAGCAACCTGACCTTCACCATAGCCGGGTCCAAGGTGACTGGAGCGACCGGGGACTTGACTACTGGGAATATAACTATTGACTTCAGTGACCCTTATCCCCAGGTGGCAACCCCCACCGCCACCCCCGGAGCCGGAGCGGTGGCCGCTGGAACCACGGTGACCTTGAGTACGACCACCGCCGGAGCCAGCATCTATTACACGACCGACGGAACCAATCCAAGCAGCGGCAGTACGCTATATGCCGGAGCAATAAGCATTACCGCGAACGTCACCCTCAAGGCGATTGCAGTAAAAGGCGGAATGAGCGACAGCGATATCCTGACTGCCGCCTATACCATACTGCCACCGAGCCAGGTGGCAACTCCTATAGCCACCCCCGGAGCCGGAGCGGTGGCCGCTGGAACCACGGTAACCTTGAGCACCGCTACCGCCGGAGCTGTAATCTACTACACCACTGACGGCAGCGATCCTACAACCGCCAGCACTATGTATGCAGCGCCTATTGTCATTAATGCGGCGGTAACCATTAAAGCCTTTGCCGTCACAGCCGGAATGACGGACAGTTCTATCATGGAGGCCGCCTATACCGTTTTACCTCCCGATCAGGTTGCCGCTCCTACGGCCAATCCGCCTGCGGGCATGGTGGCAGCCGGCACTCTGATAACTTTGAGCACCACTACGCCGGGCGCCACTATCTACTACACCACTGACGGCAGTGAGCCTTCAATCGGCAGCTCCGTCTATGATCCTATAATCATTTACATACCGCTCACGGTAAAAGCTATTGCCGTGAAACCAGGCATGACCGATAGTACGGTGATGACTGCGCAATACACGATACTTAACTCTTATGATGGCGGCGGAGCCAGCGGTCAACCCCCGGCCCCGGCTCCGGCCAATAGCACCAGCGGCTCCGCTACGGTTAGCCCGGGGGCCGGAGGCACTATAAGCCTGGGCAATGATGTTTCACTTTCCATCCCTGCCCATGCTCTGTCAGGACAGGCTTCGCTTAATGTCTCAATTGCCCCGGTGGACAGTCCGCCGCCGGGTTCGGCTAGCTTTGCTTTCCTGAGCAGTATCTATAGCTTTACCGTGGGAGGTTCCGGTCACTATGAGTTCAGTTCACCGGTTACCCTGACCTTCACCTTTGATCCCTCCCTACTGCCTCCCGGTCAAACCCCGGCCGTTTACTATTACAATGAAGAAGAGGGGCAGTGGAGCAGCCTGGGAGGAGTAGTCTCGGGCAACACCATAAGCGTTGATGCGAGCCACTTTACCGCTTTTGCCGTAATGGCCAAACTACCTGAGAAGCCGGATACAACGCTTAGTTTCACCGATACAGCGACGCACTGGGCCTCGGGGGCTATCAATAAGCTGGTGGGATTAGGAGCTGTTACCGGGTATGCCGACGGAACCTTTAAACCTGACAAAACCATTTCCAGAGCCGAATTTGCAGTCATGCTGGCCAAGGCCCTGAAGCTGGCGCCTGGCGAAAGCAAAGTCTTTGGCGACACTGCCAGCCACTGGGCCAAAGACGCCATTGCCAGCGCCGTGGAGGCCGGGCTCGTCAGCGGCTTCAGAGGAGGCCGCTTTGGTCCCGACGATCCCATTACCCGGGAACAGATGGCGGTAATGATAAGCAATGCCGCTCGATTGAAGGGGACCGGCACAAAGCTCGCCTTTGCTGACAGCGCCCAGATTTCCTCCTGGGCCAGTGATGCGGTCAACATTGCGGTACAGGGTGGATTAATGACCGGTTACCAGGATCATACTTTCCGGCCCCAGGCTCTTAGCACCCGGGCGGAAGCGGTGACGGTCATAGTGAATCTTAAATTAATAATCTAAAGCGACTTCTGAAAGTTATTACCAGTTTCTGCGTATGTTTTTTGAATAAGCCAATACCGGATAGGCTGGGCTGACTATACCAAATTAAAGGGGTGCGGTGGAAATGGAGGATAACAAGGAATCTCGGATGACCGGCATAAAACAACGTGGCTGGCGGTGGGGAATAACGGCGGTTGTCGTGATCCTGCTAATGAACGCGGCGCTTGCCCAGGCCTGGGCAGCAACCAATCCCTTTCCCAATCTTGACGCTTTTAATATAAGCGACTATTTTCCTCTGCAGGAGGGCAATCGTTGGACATATCATGTGGATTTAAAGCAATGTAAGGATGGCCCGACCGTAGTCTCCGAATCCTCAACCCTAGTCATGGAGGTCAAGGAAGTCTACCAGCAACCGGGTTATACCCTGGTAGTTATAACCGGCAATCCCTTAAATGCTGATGCTAAGGAGTCTTTCGGTTATTTACTGTACTCCCACAATGTTTACTTCGTACCCGGGGGACTGGTGCCCAGCTTCGTGGAAAATATAACTACCGGAGGAGCATCCATCAGGGAGTACGAAGACAACCTGGTTCTGAAATACACCTTCCCGTTGTTTAAAGGCCAGAGAATCCTGGGAGATGCCACTCCTATGGACATAATTCGGGGTGACACCCTTTATGTTCCCTATGTTGACTCAAAACCCGCCTCGGTCGTCAATGGCTTGGAGCTGGCCAAGGGCTGGCCGGTTTACAGTATCCAGGATTCCACTATTGGCGACAATTTCGTATATGAATTTGTTCCTTCCATTGGTATTACCGACGTATACTACAGCCACAACGGAACGCTCTACGAGTACCATTGCACCCTTGAATCGTATACCATAAATGGTCAGCCCCACAAAATAACGGCAAGCGCTCAGCGGTAGTTATAAGAACGCTATATAAGGATATTTGAAAAGGCTGCCTTCGGGCAGCCTCCCAACCAATGCTCTATTTTTCTGCATATTCCCTGGTGTCTTGGTAAGCGCTGAGAAATCCTTTGTCAAATCCTTCGTCTTCAGCATCTTTCAGGCATTTCGGGCAGGGCTGAACTTCCACTTTAAGCCCGCTTCTCTCATCAACCGTCGTGAGTTTGCAGAGACCCTTTCCACATTTGGCGCAAAATACTTCAAAATAGATCAACGGCATGATAAATCACCCCCGGGATCATTTTGAATACTCCTTACTATCAATATAGATCTTTGCGCTGGAAAATTGTATAGAGTATTGAGAATTTTCTTGTCATCCAAAATAAGATGCCTTCCTCCGCAGTTGAAATAGGGCGGGGGAAGACATCTAAAGCCAATACCGGTTTTTACTTTTTGCTTACCGGAATCCAAATCTCGCTTTTGTAGTTGGGGAGGCTGGTATCTTGGCTTTCATTCCACAGGATAAAGAACAAGTGCTCACGGGCTGGGCTATCTTAATGATTCTAACGGACATCTTGACAGACCTGCTGGATTGTCCAAGGAACGGGGTAGCAAGCTTGAGTTTGGCAAGCGTATGTCAACAGCCCCGTCCCTTAATAATATTTTGCTAAACTTGCGCTGATTTATCTTTTAAAGTAGCCGCCGCGCTGATGAGCATGATTGCCACTATAGCGATACCGGTAATCAGAAACCACTTGGCTATGCCATAGAGCTGGGCGACCGGGCCGGCAATAAGCAGACCTACCGGCATAGCCAGCGACATCAAGCTTATTATCAGCGAAAATACCCGTCCCTGGGCTTCGGGCGGGATGGTTTGCTGCAGGTAAGCCATGTAAGGGATGTTGAACAGGTTGCCGGCGGCGCCCATCATCGCACAGATAGCGGTAAATATCCAGAATACCGAAAGATCCGGAGGCAATAAGCCGGACCACAGTGAGCCCAGGCCCAATACGATCAAAGCGATATGAATAACAAGAAACTTGTTCTTGATCTCTCCGTAGGCGCTCACCAGCGCCGCACATAGCATCATGCCTCCGGCATAGGCGAATTCAACGATTCCTGCGTGCCAGGCCGTCCCTGAAAAGTAGGCGCTGGTCATCAATGGGTAAAGCGATGAAAGGGGCAGAAAGAAAACCATGCAAAGCGATGCCGATCCGGTCACGATGCAAATGCGCCGGTCCTGAAGCAATATAACCAAGCCCTGTTTCATCTCTCCGAACAGATGGGGAGTCGCCTGTTTATCTCGGGGCGGGTCCGGAATTCTGACCATTGCAACACAGAGACAGGCGATTACCGCGCCCAGCACATCGGTGAGCATGATGACCGGTAGGGGCAGCGCCGCATACATGGCTGCACCTAAAACGGGCCCCAGCATAAAGGCGCCCGACTGCAGGAACTGGCTCCAAGCGTTGGCGCGAACCAGCTCCTCCCCGGGAACGATCATGGGTACTGCCGCTTGAACAGCGGGCATGTGAAATACGCCGCCCAGGGCGCGAACGCCCAGCACCACGCAGGCCAACCAGTATGCTTGATAGCCTGCCATGAACAGCAGCGCGAACACGGCCGCGGCCAAGGCTATAAACAGATCCGAGCCGATGATAACGGTCTTTCGCTTTAGGCGGTCAATCCATACCCCGGCAAAGGGGCCCAGGATGAGCTGGGGCAAGAAAGCGAACAATCCTGCCAGAGACAGCATCATAGCCGATGAGGTCTCACTGGCCAGCCACCAGATCAGAGAGAATTGAACGGCCGAGCTGCCGATTAAAGAAACGGTTTGTCCGGATGCGATCACCAGAAAGTCGCGTTTCCAGTGAGCGGTTTGAGAGGGGGTGAGCATATTATTCTGTTCCATGATAGATCCCTTTCTCATAGCATGCCAAATAACCCCATAATATGGGGATTACGTTTCGATAAATAACAAAGAAGGCTACCGCAAACGTACGGATTGCATGAAGAAAGCTCCTCTCTACCATTTCACATTAAAAACTGTCACCTGTATAATATACCTTAAGATAACGAGAGGAGTAAATACCATATTTATCCGGGAATCAACCTGGAGTCCATACAGAAAGCAGCCCTCCCGTATCTAAAACTGGCGTGTTGGGGCGTATCCTGGTAAAATAAGGTGTATTTAAAGGAAAGGGATTGATTGAATGAAAAAACGGCTGACCTGTTTATTCCTGGTACTTATTTTGTTGACAACCCTTGTTGGGCCGGCCATGGCCAGTGACGCTCCTACGGTCGTTTTAGATGGAAAAGAGTTGACTTTCGATGTGCCTCCGATGATTCAAGATGGCCGGGTTTTGGTTCCGATGAGTGCAATTTTTGAAGCTATGGGAGCCCAGGTAAGCTGGGATGCCGCTGCCGGCCAGGCCAAAGGGGTAAAAGACGGAATTACGGTTATAATCCCGGTGAATTCAACTTCTCCGACTATAAATGGAGTTGTCAAGACCCTGGATGTGCCCGCCCAAATAGTTAATGGGCGCACCCTGGTGCCGCTGAGTTTTGTCGGCATGGCTTTTGGGGGCAGCGTCTCCTGGGATTCCAGCACCCAAACGGTTACCATCAAATCGCCGGCTTTGCCCCAAACTATCGAGTATAAAACCTATGCCAACAACCTCCTCGGCTATTCCTTAGCCTATCCGGACATCTTCGCCTCTTCCGAGGAAATAGAAAACGGCAACGGGGTATCCATGAAATCCGCTGACGATCTATATAACTTGAAGATATGGGCAGCTATGAACAGTGTGAAAAAGAGCACTGGCCGCGATCTGCTGGCCGAGGCTAAAAACCGGGTGGCACATATCACTTCCGAACATGCTGATGAAAATTTCTATCGCCTGTCCTACCAGGGCGGGGGCGACGGCCAGGAAATTACCTTCTACGAGTGCGGAATGGTAAGTGCCGATAAAGTGGTTTTCTTCTGTATTTCCTATCCCAGCAGCCAGGAGGTTTTATTCTCCGGTATCGTCACTCATATGACCAGCGAATTGAATAAAATCTCCCTGGCCAATGGTTAAAGCCCGGAACAATTGAATAAAACGTAACAAGAGAGGCCCGAGCGGCCTCTCTTCTACTACTGACCCGGGCTCTTTAGCATTTCTTTCATTGACGACATCTGAAGGAAGCGCTTATGCTAAAAATAATACCAATAATTTCCGCAAAATGGAGGCAAGCATAGATGGCAGACCAAAAAAGCCCCACCAAGATTCTGAGGCCGCTCTTTGATGACGACCTGGCGGCCATAGCGTTATCCGGAGACAATATAGTGGATGATGCTATATTTGCTTATGGAATGATTGGTGATTGCTCATTAGAAAGCCTGGAGGCGAAAAGATTAGTTTTTAAACAGGTAGTGTTTAATAATGCTATTTTCAACCGGGTAGCATTAAAACATGTAGAACTGGTAAACGTGAGATTTCAAAATTGTGATTTATCAAATGCCGATTTTCATGAAGCCTCATTGCACAGAGTCGAATTTATAAACTGTAAAATTATCGGCATTGATTTGGGTGAAGCCACCTTGCGCGAAGTGGTTTTTGAAAACTGCAATGGCCAGTATGCCTTCTTTAGCTACTCGAATTGCAAGCAGGTTGCATTCCTGGAATGTCAATTAAGCTTCTCGGACTTTAAAAATTCAGTGTTTTCAAAGGTTGAATTTCAAAAATGTAATCTGCTTCAGGCGCAAATGAACTACACCAATCTAAAAGGAATAGATTTTAGCAGCTGTGATATTGAAGGGTTGGGTGTAAACATTCCAGACGTTAAAGGCGCTATAGTCACCTCTATGCAAGCTGTTGCCCTTTCCGCACTGCTGGGACTTATTGTTAAAAGCAGTTGCGATCAGGAAGTTTAAAGAGTTTAATGAATCTATGAAATGATGACAGAGTCAACCCCAAATGAAACGGAGGAATAGTTAATGAAAGAGATTTATGAATTCTTGAAAAAGTGCGGCCATTATTATATCGCCACTATGGATGGCGACCAGCCGAGAGTACGACCCTTTGGCACGGTAGAAATCTTTGAAAACAAGCTCTACATCCAAACCGGCAAAGTTAAGAATGTTTCGAAACAAATGCAGGCCAATCCCAAAATCGAAATTTGCGCTTTTAACGGTAAGGAGTGGATTCGTGTAGCGGCAGCGGTTGTAAGGGATGACCGGGTGGAGGCAAAGCAGCATATGCTGGACGCCTATCCGGATCTACAGAAAATGTATAAGGCAGATGATGATAATACCGAAGTGCTGTACCTGAAAGACGCCTCGGCCACGATTTACTCATTCACAGCCGAGCCCCGGGTAATCAGGTTTTAAGGGAGCAGAGGGACGGACGGTTCTTTTGCTTCGCTATTGAGCAGTTGTTTGGGGTATTACCAGGGTGGAGGCAACGGGTCAGAAAATTACCTTCTGCGAGTGCGGAATGGTCAGTGCTGACAAAGTGATTTTCTTCTGTATTTTCTATCCCAGCCGCTCGGAAGCTTTATTCTCCGGTATTATCACACATATGACCAGCGATTGAATAAATCTCCCTGGCCAGCGGTTAAAACCCGGAATCAATTGAACAAAGCAAAGAGAGGCCGCTCGGCCTCTCTTTTAACCACATACTCTCCTATAACCTGTTGTTAAGTATTCTTTAAGGGGCAAAGAATACGCCTTATTCAATCAAAATGAAACTAAGCCAGGCTCTTTAGCATTTCCTCCCTTGACGGCACCTGAAGGAAGCGCTTCTGAAATCTTTCTAAAGACATGATTTTTCTTTCGGCGAAGCTCAACAGGGCATTTATTCCCCAGTAAACGCTCAATGCGGCGGGTGCCTTCCAGAGAAACACCAGCCCCAGAGCGACCGGCAGGACGAACATGATAAAGTTTTTATTTTCAGCGGTGAGGCTTGCCAGACCCTGCAGCAGGCTGCCGATCACCGGCAGGACATGGAGACTGTCGGGGTTGCTTACGGCCAATATCCACGGTAGGAAAGCGCTCCCGACGCTTGTGCTCAAGTGAAGCAGCGAAAAGTACAGTGAAAAGAAGACCGGCGCCTGGATGACCAGGGTGATAAAAGGCAGCAGCGGATTGACCTTATACCGGGTCATGACTTGGGCCAGCTGCACGTTAACTTTTTCGGTTTGGTTCTTGAACCTTTCCGATAGGGATTTCCTGACCTCGTTCAGGTTCTGGGACACGATCATCGCTTTTTGCTGTTTAACGGACAGGGGAAACATGACCAGTTTGATGGCCAGGGTCAGCAGAACGATGGCGAAAAACCAGTCCCCGGTCAGCCCTAGTAAAAACGCCAGTGCCCCGTTAAATGGGGTGCTCAATAAATACATATTTTAGACCTCCTCAGTTATTAATTAAGTTAACTGAGGGGCAAAAAAGGGCGTTTCATCATTATCTGAGGCGGTTTTGATCATTCTTCGAATGCGAAAGGATATTTTTATCCGGGGGGTAATGCAGGAAGTTCTCCTTACAAGCATGGAGACCTGAGGCGCGGCTTTATCACTGCCCAGGCGGGAATCGAGCCGGTTGTTTATGAACCTTATCCCCAGCCAGGAGATGGTCAAAAGCAGGGCGATGTTTAATGTAATGGCTAAAATAATGGAGTGATCGATGCTGATGGTACCCACCTCCCAGGCATTAATAAGACAATTATAATCATAATTTAAAGGCAATTCAAGAAAGCGTGTGCTGTTCAAGAATCGTCCCCGCGCTTCCGTCGGAGGAACTTTTTTAACAAATTTCAAAAGCGACGAACTTTCGCATAATTTCTTTCATAAGCACCGCTGTTCTCTGCGGAATAAAATGCTAATATTTCCGGTAAATTCCTACCATTACTGTATTTTACACCAACAATGAACTGCTGGAGTGCAGGTTTAATTCGACAAAATGGAAGGTAAAGTTTTTTCCTGTGCGGCTAAAATCCTGACTTATCATATATACATTTCGGATTAAAATGCCGATAAATAAACAAGTCATTTTATATGATTGCTATAGAAAGGAATTTGTTGAATGCAATATACGGAAGCAGCCAATCTCAGCGTGTTTTCCTTAATCATATTGTTGCTGATATATTTCAATGTCCGCCAGCCTCGACCAAGAAGATTACCCCAAAACCACGTATTTATTTTAATCGTGTTTTTTAGTAGCTTAGTGGTCTTCTTTGATATATTGAGCGTGCTCTCAAACGGCCAGCCCAGTACCTGGAGCTTTTTCATGAACAATGCTTTTAACCTGCTTTTGCTTACGCTCGACACCATCCCGGCCATGCTTTGGGTTACTTATGTATACCTGCAAATCCATCAGGATATGAAATATGTCAGAAGGTTGAAACCGCTTTTTGTGATACTGTTTATACTCAACGCCACGCTATGTGCTATCAGCCTGTTCACGGGCTGGGTCTTTTACGTGGATGCGGCCAACGTATTTCACAGAGGCCCACTGTACTGGGCGAATCTTGGCCTGTGTTATTCGTTTATCCTTTATGGGGTGGCGGTTGCAGTGAACAGCAGTAAAAATATTGAAAAGGAACTGTTTTGGGGATTGACTGTTTTTATGATTCCCGTAACGGTAGGCGGGCTCACCCAGCTCGTATATAGCGGAGGCGCGCTGACCTGGGCCGGCTTGACGATATCTATTTTAACCGTATATTTTAACATTCAGAACAAGAATTTGAATACGGATTATCTGACCGGCCTCTACAATCGCAGGCAGTTGGATTATTATATCCTGCAAAAGATAAAAAACAGCAATGCAAGCAGATCCTTTTCAGCTATTTTAATCGACCTGGATAGATTTAAGTATATTAACGATACCTTTGGGCACTCCGTAGGGGATCAAGTCTTGCAAACAGCGGCCTTCCTGATCCGCAAGAGCGTGAGAACCGAGGATTTTGTCGCTCGGTATGGCGGGGATGAATTCTGCATTGTATTAGATGTGAACGACGTATCTTTGCTGGAAGAGGTAGCGGCGCGCATCCGGTGTAACTTTGAAGAATTCAATCACAGCAACCAGGAAGCGTATCAGATCAGTTTATCCATAGGATCCGGCATATATGATTATAGCTTAAAGCAAAGCTATGAGGAATTCCTTACCTATATAGACGACCTCATGTACCAGGACAAAGCAAGGAAGCAAGAGACCCGTACCTGCGCTTCGGTCCCTGCTTCCTAAGAGAAGTTGGGTTCAATCTTCTTTAACTATCATGACTGGACAAGGGGCGTTTCGGATTATGCTGTCAGCGACACTGCCGATAAGCAATTTGGCGGGGGTTCCACGGTTGCGAGTACCTGTTACCACTAGATCGGCGCAAATTTCCTTGGCGTACTCCACTATGGCCGTGTGAGCTTTTCCTTTGGTTATCCTGCAGTGTAAAGGGATTCCCGCCTTATTTACTTTATCAGCCGGCTCTGCTTGAAAACTACTGACATACACAGCTTCGGCCGTGGAAAAATTATCGTTATGGGGATTAAATAACTCTTTAGCATTGGCCGGATAGTTGGAGCCACGCATTCTCCAGGACTGGATGTCGTTGTCGGTGTAAATTGTGATCAGGTAAATTTCCGCTGCTGTATCTTTGGCTAATTCAATAGCCTTATCAAGAGCTTTCATGGCAATACTACCGCCATCATAAGCCACCAATAAGCTTGTAAACATCAGCCATCCCCCCGTTCCTAAATGGTATGCATTAATTATAAGTGGTGCAGGCGTTGGAGTAAAGAAACGGCCGGGGGAGAGGAAAAAACAGGGACGGGCCGTAATGCTCAATGACAGTGGATATGATAAACCAAGGAGCCGAGTTAATCTTTAGGCCTTTTTGGCTATAATCCCGAACGTTTCTGAATCCTCACCTAGAGGCTCGCCTTGCAGATTCTTATAAATCCTTTCCACTTCAAAATGATTGTCATTAAGCAGACTTGTGATAGCTTCTAATCCAAATAAACGGTGATAGAGTCTGATCACCCGGGTTGTCCCGTCTTCGGCTATTATCGTGTACTGCATTCCTTCCGCTTCCTCGTAAATAGAGGTTTTCAGAATCTCGATATAAGGTTCAGGACTCCAAAAGCCTCCCTTATCAAATACTAAAATACTAGTTGCTTCTGAGGTTTTTCGGTTTTCTGTAACCACGTCAAATATAAAAATTCCGTTGGATTTGAGCGCCCGGTGAATGTTGGCGAGCAGCCGGTTCTGGTCCTTTGTGCTTAATACACAGAAGTCATAAAAGATAAGCGTTGCGATGTCGAAGGACTCGTTGTAGTCCAGGTCGAGGTAGTTCATATTGATAAAGTCCGTGTTTTTATAGGTACTCTTAACATGCTCGAAAGCATAGTTGATCGACCTTTCGGAATAGTCGATGCCGGTAATCCTTGCTCCGGTTTTGGCAAATTCCCTGGCATAAAGCCCGGGGCCGCAGCCCAGGTCGACTACTCTTTTATTTCCATTCATGTCCGTATAATTGATTATAAAATTTGTTTCAGCCTCGATTTGTTCTCTGGTTCTACTGGCGGCCTCGATTTCAGGGTCTAAATGGGAATTTAGCATTTGCAGGGATATATACTCATCATCCCAAAATTTGCTGGTGCTCTGCTTCCAGATTTCCGGCCTTTTAAGGGCATCTTTCAACGCTTCCATATCGAGCTTGTTATCCTTAATGATATTCATATGCCATTCTCCTTTTAGTGCTTATTTGAGACATCTTTCAGGTAAAATCGGTTGTTGGTCCTGCCTGTTTACTCATTTAGGGAATTAAAAACGCCTCAGAATCCTGAGACGTAACAAGCTTAAACCACTCAGAATACTTAAAACAACACATCGCAAACAGACCATCAACACCAGCGGAACAAACCTGGTTCATTTGGATTTAACCGTTGTTTTAAATACCTGGCTCCAATTCATTCGATTGTTGCAATGAATCGGATCAATCAACCCTTTGACTTTACCTTACTTATAAAAATAGCATTTCATGAAAAAGCGGTCAAATTATCCCCTGACAAAAACCACTCCCGGCAATGCCAGCCTCGGGTTCTACCAAATCATGTAAGGCCGTGGTAATATTTTATTAATTCCCTAATTGAGATATACGGTGCTAGTACTCTGTTAACTCTAATTCTCTATTACTCGTCGGGTAAATTTTCGCATGACTGCGTTG
>DHRK01000004.1:60952-86915 GCA_002410325.1 Syntrophomonas sp. UBA5314 | reverse complement strand
CGTCAATCGCAATACGTCCAGTATTACTCGTTCCTCCGCCTTGTCCTGCAAAAATCTCCCTCGACGATTTATAAAAGAATTAGAGTTAACAGAGTACTAGAAGATGAACTAGAGCTGGATGTGCAATATGAGATGAGGTGAAAGAATTGGCTGTAGAGAAGCAATATTCATCGGATGTCGAAGCGATATTGTCACATAGATATGATAATGGAGCCGACCTTTGGGCTACACCGGACAAACGCTTGCTCAAAGGAGGCCCCTTTTCTACCCTTGCAAGCGCGCTTCTGCTGCTGGAATTGGGAATGGAACCTTCCGAGCCTTTGTTAAAAGATGTTGCTAACCTGATTTTTAGCACATGGCGGGAAGATGGGCGATTTAAATTATATCCGCAAGGCGGAATATATCCTTGTCACACTATCAACGCCACCAATGTGCTTTGCCATTTAGGATATGCAGCAGACAGCAGGCTTCAAAAAACCTTTCAGCATCTTTTTGATATACAGCACACCGACGGCGGCTGGCGCTGCAAAAAGTTTAGTTTCGGGAAAGGCCCGGAAACAGAATTTTCAAATCCCGGCCCAACGCTGACCGCTCTAAGTGCTTTTCGATTTACCAGCTTCCTTAATAAAGAACAAGCCCTTGACAGGGCCGTGGAATTTCTACTTGACCATTGGACAATCCGGCAACCGCTCGGCCCCTGCCACTATGGAATAGGTACTTTGTTCATGCAGCCCGAATACCCTTTTGGCAATTATAATCTCTTTATCTATCTTTATGTACTATCGTTTTACAATAGAGCAAAGGAAGATAAAAGATTTCTTGAGGCGCTCAATATTTTAGAGTCCCAATTGGTTGACGGAAAGCTCGTAGTGGGGCGGATTAATCGGAAATTAGCGGGATTTACCTTCTGCAAAAAGGGCGGCCCAAGCGAATTAGGGACTAAACGATACAACGAGATACTAAAAAATCTTGGGAGAAGTAATGTTGTTTGATAATTTCAATGATGACCCAAGAAGAGTTTTTGAGTGCCATCGACGAATTAATAGCGAAAAAAGAGCTGCCCAAAATGCGATTGGGGGTTGGTTATCCAACCCTGCTTACTATTGAGGAAAAAGAATAGGGGATAGGGGGCGTTGTTGCGTTGAGATGTGTCAACAACTCCGTCCCCCCTATCATCCCTTCGTCACTGCATACTCTAATACAGCTCAGCCCTTGTAGTTTAATACACTAGCCCTATTTCTCCCAGGGAGTAACCAGCCATTTGAGGCAGTTTTCTTTCTTGTTGCCAAAGACATCATAACCGCGCATAATATCGTTGAGCGGAGCTTTATGGGTGCATAAGAAATTGGTATTTATTTTTCCTGCTTCGATAAGACTGATCAACTTGGGCATCCGGTTCATAGGAACAAATCCCCAGCCAAACTTAAGGTTTTTGGCCCATACCTGGTTTAAAGGAACAGACAGGGGCTTTTCATAAATGCCGATAGTAGACATTTGTCCACCGGCCCTCACAGCTGCCAGGGCGGTGTCAAAAGTTGGCTGCAGCCCTACACATTCGATGGATCTATCTGCACCCAGCCCGCCGGTAAGGCTTTTAATGATTTCGACCACATCGTCCTTGCCCGGATTCAGGGCAATATCAGCAATCCCTTCTTTTATTGCCACATCCAGGCGCGATTGAACCATATCAACGGCAATAATTCGGGATGGGCCCCATAGTCTAGCGGTTGTCATGCAGCATAATCCAACCGGCCCGGCGCCGACAACAACTACGGTATCACCGGGTTGTATTTCCGTCATCTCTGCGCCAAAATAACCGGTGGATAAAATATCGCCGCTGAATAACACATCCTGAGGGGTTAACGATTCCGGAATATGATAGCAGTAATTGTCCGCACCGGGCATACGTACATATTCAGTCTGGCAGCCTTCCTGTCCATAGACCCCGAAGCAACCGAAGCCTGGTTTTTGGCAGTGGGCATAGAGTCCCTGCTTGCAATACCAGCATTCCCCGCAGAAAGCCACACAGGATACTACTACCTTGTCGCCGACTTTTAAGTTTTTAACTGCCGGTCCTGCCTCAACGATTTCGGCGCAGAATTCGTGACCGATGATTAGCGGGTATCTCACTTCGGGCATGCCGCCATGTACAATATGAATGTCGCTTCCGCAAATGGTTGATAATATTACTTTACCAATTACATCGTCGGGTTCAATTATTTTAGGTACCGGAACATCTTCTAAACCGTATTTTTCGGGACCACGATACACTAAAGCTTTCATTGTATCCGCCATGATGTCTACCTCCTAATTTTTAAACCTCTACAGCATCAATGAAATAGTAATCAACCACCTCTTTCTTTTGTTTTTTTGCCTTACAAAGAAAAAGGCCAATATTCTTACTAATGACATTGAACAGTCATAAGAATACTGGTCTTTCTAGAAGCCACCGCGCAGGTCTCTTCGCGAGCCACCGTTTATGCAGTTGTGATATTTTCTATTCCGTCAGTATACGATCAAAGATAACAACGTGTATCCAAAAGTCATTTTCCGGTTCAACGTCATAAACCTGATGAATGGCCCGGGCTTTTAATCTTTCCTCAAAATGAGGGAGATTATCAATCGAATGCTGCCAGGCAACCTGCATTCGCGCTGCCCTTACCACCTCTTTTCCGGCCGGGGTTTTGACAATATAAACCTCCGGTTCAGTAAGGAACCTCTCACCTCTAATAATCAACATATCATCCCATATAATGACCTTGGTGTAATCAACACCTTTGCCTAGCTTTTGTTTAAAGTATTGTTCCATATAAATCTTAAATTCGTGCTGCAAATGCCTTCTTTCACGGTCGTCCAATTTCTTGTGCGAATCAACTTGAATCAGCTCATCGGGTTGTTTTTTAAAATCCAGCTTTGAAAACACATTTCTCACTCTCCTGTACAATTGGCCGAAAAATGCAAAAAAACCAATATTTTGACAATTTAGCATATCTGCCCTATCGCCAAAACATTGGTTTTTTGTTGAGCCACCCGTAGGTTTCTCCCTAATCAACCCTATTCAGTTTAAAAAATAATAGTAGCTTTGCTTGTAAAGGATTTAATTTAACACTAGCCAAATAATAGTTTTCTGTAGAGCCACCTTTTGGTTTCTCCATTGTCAACCATTATTAAATTACACCCATATCATAGATTATTCTTTAAAATTTAGCAAGCATGTTTTATGTGAGTTCGGCTCTTTTTGTCCTTTTTATTATTGGGGAGACGCTGGATGCAACAGTATTCGGCCTATTTCTTTTTGGGCTTTTTATTTGCACTTTCCTTTTTAGCCTTATTTTCCAGCTTTTTACGTTCGATACTCGCCTGCCATTCTTTTTCCCGTCTATCTGCTTCAATCCTGTCTTTTTCCATTTCCAGCGCAATTTGAGCATTTTTAATTTTCAATTCTTGTTTAACTTTTTTATCCAAAGCAGGATTTTGAAATTTTAAAAACCGTTCAAAAGCGTCCGGATAGATAAAAGTTTTCTGTTGATTTAGATCATGGAATTGTATTCGTATTATTCGATTTTCAGTTGACAAAATTACGCCATTTCCAAATTTTATATGCGTCACTTCTTCATTAAGTAAATCATCGATGATTATGGAATTATCATGAAAATTCATCATATAAACCTCTTTCTGAAAATTTATCCAGTTCTGGCAAAATTAAAGCCCGTCGACTGCCCAAGCCGGCCTATTATTCACTTATTTTTCCTTGATGCACTTGTTCGATAATATAGTTCTCTACCTTTTCCCTCGACATACTCAACGAAATTGCCAGTTCATCATATAACATTGTTTCCGCCATGCGCAGATAACGTTCATCCAGGGTATTCACCGGCTTCTTTTTCAGAAGCCGCTCTTCGTTTCTAATATTTAGCGTCTTAATAATTCGCACCCATTCATAGCTGCTGTAACTGCGTAAAGCCTTTTTATACTGTTCTTCACGATTTCTTTCATTGTCAATCCAGATAGACTCGATAAACGGAATTTGTCTGATGAGTTCGTTGGATTCTTCCTTGGTAAGGATTTTCCGCATAATTGTTTTGCGGTTATCGACCGGGCAATAGAACGTACTTTTTTCCGCATAGAACGGTTGCAGAACGTAGTATTTTTTGGTTCGGTCAATTCCCTCAATATCAGGTACGCAGATATCCTTAACAAGGCATACGCTGTTACTACCATAAATAACGAAGTCATTGATTTTAAACTTAGAATCTTTTTTTCGTCGCATATCCTTTGCTTCCTTCAAAATAAAAAACCGTCCCACCTAACATGAGCGAAACGGTTTAAGTAAATAAAGTTTGCCCCTTGTAGACTGGCTATATGGTTGGGGTATCTCTCTTCCTAAATTCTAACAAAACAAAGAGGCCTTTTGTAAGAAAAATTTTATATGATACATTGGGGCCGGTCCTTGTGTCCAATAAATGACCCATTATGCTCGGTCCGTCCCTATATCACTTCATTCTTGCCCAAAAGTTTTTGCGGAGGAGGAATCGGATAAACCAATCATGCCAAACAGCCGCTTGACACGCTGAACGGAAAAGTGCTGACCATACCAGGATTATTTTGTTTGCAAAGGTGAAAGAACGTCTCACGTATTGCTATATATTGTTTTGAAGCACTTTCTAATAAGGAACCAAGGTTGTTACGTGAACTAAATAAATGACCTGGTAAATAATTTGCGTGAGGAGCTGGACTTGTGCAAAGCAAGAAAATAATTCTATTTTTAATAATCATATTGATAGGTTCTACCTTGACATCATGCAATAGCAATATATCAGCTGACGAATCAGTACTTAAAAATGAGGGGGATCTGGCTTTTATACAAGATGGGATACTTCAAATACTGGAAGGCAGCACCGGGCGTCTTACTAAAATAAATGAAAACGGGCAGGCCCTTCGGCCAAAATGGTCGCATGACGGGCAATGGCTGGCTTTTCTGATTGTCAGTCAACAGGATCGGGACAGCGGAACATTATGGATGGTCAAGCGGGATGGTACAGAGCCCCGCATGATCACTGGCCTGCCGGAAGCAAGAATGTATGGTACCTACAAATGGTCGCCAACGGAAAACATTCTGGCAGTAAGCTGCCAGGGCATTTGGCTGCTCGATGAGCAAGGCCAGCCGAAACAGGTGGTGAAAACAGGGCCGGATACTACCCCTGATATAGCCTGGTCTCCGGATGGGCAGCAGATAGCTTATAGCCTGACCCTGCCCTATACCCAGGAGGAGGTTGAAAATCGCAGTGATGCCCTTTATACCCTGGATATTCGTAGCGGTCAAACAGTTCAACGTTTGATTGCTCCGGCAGCCGGTATACGGCTGGCAGCTTGGTGGCCGGACGGGCAAGGCATTCTGTACTGGGAAAATCCTGGCCACGGTGCATCGGCGGCAGCTGATGGCCTGGAAATGTGCAGTTTGCCTATAGGGGTGAAAGAACCATTGCACTTCACAGCAGGTTTGACTAAGCGCGGCTGGTTGTCGTTTGCAGCTGACAACCGCTTGCTTAGAGTAGCAGGTGCGGGAAGGCAGGAGTGGACTAATAAATGGTTGGAAATATGTGATCTTACAACCGGAACCGTCGCCCGGGTGAACGTCTCTCCGGGAAGTGTCACCGCCGACCCCTCCTTTTCCCCGGATGCCAAACAGATAGCGTTCGTGACCGCTCCCGATTTGGGTTCCAAGGAATATCCCAGCATGGGAAAAATCGAGGATTGGACCAACAGCATTACCTTATGGGTGGCCAATACGGACGGGAGTGGGGCCAGGTCGCTTGCCAAAGCCGGCAACAGTGTTCAGGAACCGCAGTGGTCAAAAGACGGGAAATATATCATGTATATGGCTGACAATTACCTGTGGATTATAGATGCTCAAGGCAATGAGCGGCATAGGATTGCCGGGCCGTTCTCAACGGATGATCAAACAGACTATTATTATGGTTCCGGAAGTGAAGTATGGGATTGGTACCGGGGTTAATCATTTATTCTAGTGACAATACGCCTATCTACTTGCCTGCCACTCTACATATTGCGCCCAGGCGGTAGGTGAAAACTATATTCAGACGGATTATCGTTTTCTTGTTTGCGCCGATTATCTGATATTTTACAGACATGCGGATTGACTTCCCGATCCTAACTGTCCATAATTAATATCCCCTAACTCATGATGGGAAAGCAGGCGATTATAATGTGGGATCTTCGGCATGGCTGCCTTCCTCAGCAAGAAATTTCCACCCAAAGCGTTCTTCAATTTCTAAAGCACACATCAGGTTCCATGCGGCTGCTACCAAATGATCTTCATCATCCATGCCTTGCATGTATTTCAGAATATGCCTGAGACCTGAGTCAATAAAGCTCTTAATAGGTATGCCTTTTTCCCAATTCCTTTCACCGTATTTTCTAGCCCCTGCCTCAAAATGCCGGGCTAGACGGAGTATGGCCGCAGGGGGGAGAAGATCACAACGACCCTTGCCTTCTTGCATATCCCGTACAGCTCCAGATGCGAATTCATGTCTATCACCACTATCTTTTATTTCGGGCAAATCTATTCCCCCTTATTTATGCTTTCGACCACTCCAAAGTAATTTCTAGAAATATTCATCAAACACTCCTAGCACTCCTTTTTTATACCGGGAATGGCCTGAAAAACTCAACGCTCAACAACGCAAAGACCTGGAACCGCATGCCCGCCGAACATATCCACATAATGTGCGGTAACCCACCCGTTGAGCCAACCGAGTAAAAATGCGCCGCCCAATAAGGGGACGATCAGTTTTTGCACCCTTTCTTGAGCGAATTGCTTGGCGCTGCGTGTCTGTAGTGAATACCTGGTGCTGATACCGGCAAGCAAAAACAGAAGACACATGAACCACGGATAAAGAAAATAACAGATACTGTCTATCGCTTGAATTCCCTTCACAGAAATATTGCTGATAACCCCCGCACTGTTAAAAATGTAAGCCACGTGATAAATGACAACCAGTACTATGGTCGCGGAACGGATATTATCAAGATAGTCTTTCCTTATCAGAATGGTATTTCCAGACATTATTCCTTTTCCTCGTTTCTGTCGTTTTCAGGAGGGATGTCTTTGGAAAATATAGCCTTTGATAACTGCGCAAACATATCCTGGGGGGGGATTGCAATGCCCTGTTTTTCATCAGCTAAAACAATCAGCGTATCACCCGGTTTGATATTAAAAATCTCTCTTGCTTCCTTCGGAATAACAAATTGTCCTTTTTCGCCTACCTTAACCGTCCAGGCATATTTTCCTTTGGGAATAGCCATAAAATTTCCTCACTTTCGTAAAATTGTATGACTTATATGAAAAGTATGATTTATGTGTTTATTATAAATTGTGTGTATTGTAATGTCAAAATAGAATCTATCTTGTGATACCCAGCATAGTCATTTAAAATAACTAATAAGCTGATTAATTAAATATGTTTTATTGGTAGCGAGTAACTATCAATGCCCGGGATAAAGGGATCCCCCGCTTTTACCAGCGGGGGTTTTTATTTAGGATAAAGAAGTCCTGTCCAAGATGGCCAGGACTTCTTCTATTCATAGCTAAATGCCTATTCGGTAGTTGAATGGAGGGGTAAGGTATGGGATAAAGGTATGTTTGAATCGGCACAATTGGTAATTTGCTAAAAACACGTTATCCGCTTTGGAGTTTTTTACCAAGGGCAAAAAACTAAAGTAAAGGAGTTCATTAAAATGGAGAAACCGAGATACCATGTGTTTGTGTGTTCTAGTTCGAGAATTAACGGTCAACAACAAGGATTTTGCCATGCTAAAGATTCAATCGAAATTGTTCAGGCCTTAATAGAAGAGTTGGAGGACCGGGATCTAACTGGTGAGGTAATGGTAACCAATACGGGATGTTTCGGGGTTTGTCAAGCTGGGCCAATTGTACTGGTTTACCCTGACGGTGTTTGGTATTCTGGAGTATCAGTAGATGATGTTGGCGAGATCGTTGATTCACACATAGAACAGGGTAATAAAGTAACAAGGTTGGAGATAGCCTGACCATTCATTTTCATAGTACCGGATGAAGGCGACAATAAACACTTCAGCAGCAGGTGTTCTGAAATACCACATGTTAAGGGGGCGGGGCGTGTCAACAACCCCGCCCCTTCATCACTTCTGTACACTAATGACTTTGCCGCGTTATGCATTCTTTCAAGGTGAGTAAAATTTTTATTGATTTATATATAACAAGTTATATATAATAAGTAGCATATAAGATAACCGGATAGAGGAGGTCGGTTTTTTGTCATTGCAATATGCCATCCTGGGCCTGCTCAAGTATAAGGCTATGAGCGGATATGACTTGAAAGCGGTTTTTGACAACTCGATAAATTTCTTCTGGTCGGCAAAACTCAGCCAGATTTATCGCGAGCTTGGCTCTTTAGAGGCCAAAGGATATGTTTCTTCGGTAATAGAAGCGCAGGAAAAGCGCCCCGACCGCAAAGTGTACAGTATTACCGAAGAAGGAATCCAGGCTTTGACCTCCTGGCTGCAGAGTTTCCCCCCGGTTTTAAGTGTGCCGCTCAGAGACGAGTTTATCGTCCATGTGTTCTTTGGTTCCCAGATTGCTAATGAGGAACTGGAGTTTCAGTTTAAAAAGCTGATTAAGGAGCAGCAGGAGATCATATCGCTTTATCGAGGGGTTGAAGGAATGATGACCAGGTATGCCGAGGGCTCATCACAACCGTTTGATCGTTTCTACTGGGAGCTGACTCTAAAAAGAGGGTTTATTATAGCTGAAGCCAATATCCGCTGGGCCGAAGAGTGTTTGCAGGAGCTACGGAAACGAAAAACTGAACCCAATTAAAAGCGACCGCTCTGATGTAAGGAGGTCTTTAAATGCAGACTAAATATCGTAAGTTATCATTTTTGACTGACATACCCGGAATGAAAACATCCCTGGGCGACATGTTGGGTATTGGATTCCCAAGACAGCCAATTTTAAATAAAAAGGCTTCCTTAGACACCCGAAAAATCCTTTTTGATGAAGATTGGGTCATTAAAACCCTGGCTGAGAAAGTCGCCCGCCACCCGGCTAATTCTCTGGAATATCCATTTCAAGGAGAAAAGATTTTTGAGGAACCGTTGGTGGGATTCGTGCGTGGGGACGATCCGTTGTTTGAGGATTTTAAGAAGGTCATCGGACCTTTCCACTTTACTCCCCGGGAAATAATGGCCTGGCAGGCTTCTAAAAATGGTATCCCGGCGCCTGAACCCGAGAATATTAGCGTCGTATCTTTTATACTTCCCATCTCCAAAGCTACCAGGGCCGAGAATGGCCGAAAAGACGATTGGCCTTCCGAAAGATGGGCCCAAACCAGACGATCGGGCGAGATATTCAGCCAAACCATCGTCCAGGAAATAGTTAAAACTCTTATGGACGCCGGAGTTCTTGCCGTGGCTCCGGATATGACTCCCATGTTCAACTTTAAAAAGCATCCCGGGGTGGGCTGGGCTTCACCCTGGTCGCACCGCCATGTTGCGTATGCCGCCGGATTGGGCACATTTGGCATGAATGATTTATTGATCACTGAGAAAGGTTCGGCCCATCGTTGTGGAAGCTTTGTAGCCAGCATAAGACTTAGGCCCAATCGGGAGAGGAATGAAAACATGCATGCCCATTGTCTGCAATACCAGGGGATACCCTGTTTGAAATGCCAGCAGCGTTGCCCTGTGCAGGCCGTATCGGAAAGTGGGCACGATAAGGCTGTCTGCGGTAAGAGAGTTATCGACTCCATAAAATATTGTAATAGAAATTATCACATATTTATTTACGGCTGCGGACTGTGCTCTACCAGGATACCATGTGAAAACTCTATACCCAAAGAGCTGAGGGAGTTGCCAAGTTCAGGCCACAGAGAACAACTAGCCCTTTAAGGTAAATTAAATAAGACTTTTTAAGGAGTTTTCTCTTCCCATATTTTGTTACAATACAATAAACAATTACAATTTCCCTTCATGGTTACAAAAAGGCAATAAAAAGCACTTGGCAATTCAGGTCATGGCGCCCTTATTTAATATATTTATAAGGGAGGAAGTTATGCTTTTTTGTATCATCAAGGCATGTGGAGTGTATAGCGGGGTCCGGATTTTCGCCGTTGAAATAGTTGAATTTCATCCAATTCACGGAAACAGAAGAGACAGGGGGGCCGTTGGCCATACGAGGATAAATAAGTTCTTGAGAGACGGTTAGACAAGAGAACCATCCGAAACCACTGAAAAAGTGCCCCTATTTTATATCCTAATCCATCAATTATCTTGTGACGTATCACATTATGATTGTTATACCTCAGATCTCAATGAAACCAATTTTTTCTCACTGCCTGCTTTCAACACAATAATATTATCCGGCTCTGACATAAACCACACATATGTCCCCCAGGCAAGATTTGGCCCAAGTCTTTTATATTCGGGACTTTGCCGATCTAAAAAAGCAGTCATAAACATAACGTTATTTTCATCAAAGCCAGCCTCAACCGCTATTTGTTTCAATGATTTCTTCCTTTGTTCATTAATCGGGCCATCTGTAGCCACTGCTTCAGCAAAAACGATGATAAATTCCTCACCTACGTCAACTAAAATAATATCGGGCAGATTTTTCGAGGGGTCGATATGAAGGTTTAAAGAAGATGCCAGCTTTTCATCATTGGCAATGACTTTATTGCCACTTTCAGATAACCATAATAAAGCAGGTTCTACCAGGAAGCGCGGGGCAAACTGTTCAATTACTGCTTTGCATATTTGGGAACTCAATCCCGGATTAAGAAGCCGTACTTCTTTATTGGGGAGAGTAACTTGTACTTTATCTGAAGAACTGGCTGTACCCATACGTAGAAGTAATACTCTAGCCAAGGATTGTTTTGACAGATAATTATTTTGCCACTGGGCGATTTCTTCAGCTAATTTTTTACCTTTTAAAGTAGGGGAAAAAAGCCCCGCAAAATCTTTGTTTAACGTAAAGCGTGGTGTGGGAGAAGTCGTTGGCAAACCTTTCCGTTCCACTACCGCCCCCAGGGCGATAAGCCCATAGCGAAGTGTTTCATCACGAATGGGTTCTCTGGTATTGTCTGCGTACCAATGGGCTCCTTCGATCATAAAACCCGGTTTGAGTGACTTTTTATACCATTCTTCACGCTCTTGAGGTTTTATCTTGGCAGCTTGCTCGTTTGTCATAGTACAAACCTGACTGGGTCTTATCCAAAGATCGTTCCCTTCAACGGCTCCAGCGTAAAGCATAACAAATATTGTTTTGGCCGCCATTTCTCTTATTACATAATTCCGGTTATCTATCCCTTCCGGGAAAATGGCTTCGAGTCGTGTGCGAATATCATCAACTGGCAATATTTTTGGATAGCTGATCACTTAAATCCACCTCGTACATTTTCATAATCTCTAGTTCGATATCGTCTGATGTAATATCCTGCTTCATAAACTCCTGGAATAATAGAAGCGATTTAAGGTTTGGTAACGGAAGAGAATTGAGTTCATAGGCGCTCACAGCCACACTCCCGGAAATACAGCGCAATAACATATCAAGAGTCTTGCTATTTAGCAGAGTGCAAATAGTAGCCGGTTCAATTCGCTTATCGTCAACACAATAGAGCATGTTAATATGATTTTCTACGACTACACCGCTGTACTTGGAAATAAAATCTTGGGGAATTACTGCGGCAATTAGCCTTCTATCCTGTTCTTTTGATGTAGTACGTTGAACTAAAACACACTCTTTGAGAGTAAGCAGATATTCCTGATCGTTTTGCAGCTCAATAAACGGTTTATGATTCTTCTTACTGTAACTAAATTTAAAACGATCTCTTGATATCGATTCTGCCCATATTATAGGAAAATTCCTACCACCGTCATCAAAGACTTCTTTGAGCTGGCTTTTGTGACGATTCCAAACCAGCTGCCCGGTTGAAACCTTATAGCCCAAATCAATTAATCTCGTGTTCATGTGATTGCATTTTTTCAAGTACTCTACTTGACCAAGATCCCTGGGCATTAACCAGGGACCGGTTTCTGATATGGAATACCGGCCCAAATAAGTGATTTTGGCATTCTCATTCAGTGAATCACTGGGAGATACCGTACTAACAGACACAAACCTGGTATTAGAGCCCTTCATAAAAATAGACAAGGCTGTTTCTTGTAAAACATCGTCAAAGATACCTTCACGATCGGTAACGAAATCAATCGAATGTAAAGGCGCTTCCCGATACAGTAAAGAGCGAAGGGCTTTAAAATACTGGCCGCTTAAGAAGGAGGTAGGGGTAACATAGCCGATAAATCCTTTTTTCTTGGTAAGCTGTATTGCCAGATCAGTAAACAATCCATAATTGTTGGCATGCCCAAACAAAGAACGCCGGTACTTATCTCGCATATCATCATCAAGCCGCAGTTTCCCATAGGGAGGATTACCCACAACCAAATCATATTTGCTCTGGACAGGTTGGTTTAAAGAGTCGACAATGTCCACAACAACCGGAATCCCAGTGTTACACTGCTCGCTTAAGGGAAGTAAGATAATATCCAAAAATACCTGGGACACCCATCCGGCAAAGGCGTCAATTTCCTGGCCCCGAATTCTGCTGCATATTCCTTTTATAATAGTCTCAGGGGTACCGGTAGCATTCTCCAGCATTTTAGATACTACGGGCATAAGGAAGGCTCCTCCTCCACAGGCCGGATCCATCACCGACCCTGCCGCCCAATTAAATCCTGCTTTACCCACTTCGTCAAGTAAACGCTTCACCAGGAAAGGCGGAGTATAATAGGAGCCGTATTTTGAGCGGTATGATGAAGGAAGCAGTGCGGTGTATATAGAGCCTACCACATAACTGCTTATATAAAGATCGGAGGTGGACAAATCAGAAGCAATTTTGCGAGCCATATCTTTAAGATCTTCTGAAGAAGAGCAAACATTTAAGTTCAGGTTTCTCAACGGTTTCAAAGAATTTATGGTTTGGCAATAAGAATTCCAAAGGCATTTGATAATTTCATAACAAAAACACTGGGCAAATTGCGTGCGTTCGGAATCTGAATCCAAATATCTGACTAAATCATTAGTTATGGCTTTATATGTTTTTGAGGTATCAATTGATATATGTTTTGCATTTACGCCGACGTCAATTATATCCATTTCCGCACTCCTTGGAAAAATACACATTTGTTTTAGCGGGGAAAAGTCGAAATGTTTTCTATCTACATTCTCCATGTTTAGCCTATTTCCTCCCTCTTCAAGCAATAGGGGGCAGCCAGCCGTAAAGTTAATATAATTATATAACCGAACAATTGTTCTGGCAACTGGCGTTTCACTCTCCGACACCATTCACTGGACCGATTCCTTTGACTGCTTTTTTGCACATGCTGGATTTCATAAAAAAGAACCGGCCGGTTTGCCCCGCCGCCATCTGTCAAGGTTTTCTTAAGCTGTTTGACAAGACAAGGCGCGAAAATGCGCCCTGTGAGCGGTTAAAAGCCGTTTTCGCGGCGGGTAGGGTAAAACCCTTCGTCCCTCAAAACAGGGTTTTAGGCGTGACAAAAAGCCCTTAAACACGCGGTTTACAAGCTGTCAAAAATCGCTACATACCTACATCGGACTGTCACGGTTTTGCTGTTGGCGGAGCGCGCTGCTCGGTTTTTCGTTTCGGTATTGTTTGGGGTAGGCGGCTGTGGTATAATGGGCCAGAAATTTTTCTGTTCGGCTTTCGGTGATGGGGCAAGCGAACAGTATTTATACTATACTGAATGGAGGAGTAAAAAATGGAAAATGAACAAACATCAATTCACGATTTTAACTTAAACTTAATTTGTGAATTACATGTAGGATTGGAACGGCAGGGGCCTGGTAGCCCTGAAATGACTATTAAGGCATTAAGTTTTCTGGATAATCTTAATAAAACTTCACGGGTAGTAGATTTAGGCTGTGGAACTGGTGGGCAAACAATGGTTCTCGCACAAAATATCACTGGGAATATTACTGGTGTAGATTTTTTCCCTGATTTTATAAATACTTTTAACGATAATGCCAAAAAATTAAATCTCCAAGAAAGAGTAAATGGCATTGTTGACTCGATGGAAAATCTTTCTTTCCAAAAAGAAGAATTTGACCTTATATGGTCTGAAGGGGCTATTGCCAATATTGGTTTTGAAAAAGGCTTGAACTATTGGAAGGACTTCCTCAAAAAAGACGGCTATATTGCCGTAACATATGAGTCATGGTTTACCGATGAACGCCCTGCTGAAATTGAAAAGTGGTGGATTGATGCTGTTCCTGAAATAAGCACAATAGGGCATAATATTTTAATAATGCAAAAATCGGGATATATTCCTGTTGCAGCATTTACATTGCCTGAAAAATGCTGGACGGATAATTATTTTATTCCGCGAGAAGCAGCAGGAAAAGCACTTTTAGAAAAATATACTGGAAATAAAACCGTAGAGGCTTTTATTGCAAACATGAAGTATGAGGCGGAATTGTATTCAAAATATAGACAGTTTTATGGATATGTTTTCTATATTGGCAAAAAAATATAAAAACGGTGTACGCTGCCACTTCGTACAACTTTCCTAATTCTGTTCTTTAGAAGAGGTTCATTCTTCATAATGACCCCAGCAAGCAATTATCAATAAGTTCTGGTTAACGTCACCGACGTAGACAAGTCTATGTTCATGATTTATTCTACGGCTCCATGCTTTTCTGCCCTTTAAAGGTTCTGGCTTTCCAATTCCTCTGGAAAAACCATTCCTTTGGATATCTCGAATCAATTCATTTATTTTTTTGACAATACGCTTGTCTACTGCCTGCCATTCTATATATTGCGCCCAGGCGGTAGATGAAAAAACTATATTCATAATTTTTCTAATTCTTTCAGTTCATCAAGGCTTTTAGTTACAAAGCTGCCCCGTTCCAATTCGCCTATAGACTTGTCGATCATAACCAGATATTCAGCATTTCTTGCTGCTTTCAAAATAGCGTTGTACTCGCTCTCGGAAATGACCACCACGTTTTGATTATCTTTCCTGGTTACAATAATAGTTTCCTTTTCCTTCGTTACCTTATCGCAATATGCTTTGAAATTGTCACGCATTTCCGTCGCCTTTATAGCTATCATCTTTAAAATCCTCCTGATTTTTCGTACGGAATATAGTGCTATATTACGTACGTTTATTATGCTCTTCTATTCTATGCAAGTCAAGATAAGATGATACTGGTGGAACTACCAGGGTAAATGTTAGCAGAGTTGCCATAGACGATTGATGGCTAAAATTTAGCAGCCAGCAAGAATCATATAAAGCTCAGGCACCTAGTGGTCTGTAACACCTAAAAATTTGGTTCCCGCCGGCCAAATTTCCGCAGGGCTGCGTTGTCGTCAGTCGCAATACGTCCAGTATTACTCCCTCCTCCGCCTTGCCCTGCGAAAATTTTTCTCGGCGGATAACCTAAACTTTTAGATGTTACAGACCACTAGCTGTTGCAAAACTATGGGAAAGTTATACGTGAAGGATGAAAGATATTTTTCACCACAATTTGTGCCAGAGGTTTAGCAGAGGAAGGTTTATTTGAGGCTAACGCAGGGCAGTTCGATGCTTTCTCATCGTGACAAGGGAGGGAAGCTACTCCTCTATATCAGCATCAATAATCTTCGGATCGTCCAAAAATTCGAGAATATTTATACCAAGACCATCAGAGATTTTGATCAAAGTAACCAGACCTGGATTTTTACTTTTACCCTTCAAAATACTATCAACCGTTGATTGTCTCAAGCCGGATAAAACAGCCAATCGATTTATACTAATCCCGCGTTTTCCACACAGTTCGATAATTCGTTCAGCAACGGCCTCTCCAAAATCCACTAATTACCCACCCATTCCTAACGGTTAATCGTTAGAAATAGCTTACCAATTTTTATGAACAAGTAAACGATACATCGTTTGACAAACTAGATATTCAGACACTATACTTGCATTAATGATATATAGTTAATAATGGGAGGGTTGTTTTTATATGTCATCACCCATAAAGAAACACCGCCTGCGCAAGGGCTGGAGCCAGAGCCGGCTGGCCCGGGAGTCGGGGGTGTCGCAGACATACATATCCGAGTTGGAAGCGGGAAAGTGGACGCCGAACATATCGATTTTGCGCAAGCTGGCCGCGGCTTTGGGGGTTCCGGTTTCGGCTCTCTTGGATGAGGAAGTTGAGGGGGGTGAGGAAGATCAATTACCGGTCAATAGTGGAAGGATTGAAATCCAGGTTTGTTAATGATGATGAAACTGCCGAATTAGGGGAGTGTGAGAAACAAGCGTTAACGCTTGATGAGCTTTCCGACACCGTGGAACAGCTCGATTTTCAGATACGCTTTTTGTCCGGCCTGGTTTTCCGGCTGGCGCAGGAATCCGCCGGTACCGGGAATAGCGATATCCGTATCCTGCGCAACCTGAATGAGGTAGGGGAATATATGTACAAAAACGAAGGCGATATGGTGATGCTGACTTCGCCGGAGCATATGCCGGTGGTCTTTAAGCGCAAGGATATGGGATGGCTGAAGGATTCGTACGAATTTGCCAACTGGCTGATGGTGAACTGGAGGCCCGAATCGCTGGTGATTGCCGTCACCTGATAAAAGGCATATAAGTCAACTCTTCTGGCAATTTCAGGTTGATTTTTACAGTTGTCTGTGCATGGAATAGAACGAGAGGATTTCGATTCTGCAAAATCGAAATCCCCTTTAGCCATCAGGAACATCAACAAATCCTGGTGCATGCGATATTATATGTTTTGGTGTTTAGGAGCGCTTAGCTCCTATTTTTGTTGAGTTGAGCAATAAGTACTAATAAAAGATCTACAAATTGCAATAATGATTACAGTCATTGAACACCCTCGCTATTCAGGGAAGTATACAGGAATATTCGGCGGTGTTCCTTTTTGCTTATAGCATTCTATTTCCTGGTTAGGGCTAGTTGAAAAGCGTATTTTGGTAATCTTCCGGAGGCCAAAAGACGCCTAATATTATAAATGTCTTGAAAACGTGGTGAGTGCCAACAATGAAGTAGGTGTCTCGGCTGGGTGAGAGCATGGTATTTAACCATTTATCCTTAATCTTATTGAGGGTTCCTTTTTCCCCGTATTTCCTCCGCCAACTCCGAAAGGCCTGGTGAATTTCCCAATCTATTATGGTGATATCATGCCCGGTACAGGTTGGTTCGTTGCAGCGAAAACGATAATGAAATGAGTATGGAGTTTTTTCTAGAGGCTTCTTTTCTATATCAAACAACGAGTCCTGAATCAATCTTTGTTTTTCTTCTTCCGTCCAATCGGAGGCTTCTTTCTCCCAATAGAAATCGGTGACAGCCAGTGGTTTAAAGATGCCTAAAGAAATATTGCCATCTCTTTTTTGGGATAATTCACACAATGAGTTTGCGGCTAAAGGTAAGAGAAGAGATTTGGCTTCATTCCACTGGTTCTTTCCTTTTAAAGGGGGACGAATCACTTTGATAGAGTCCATTTTTGGATTGAAGCTTTCTATTCTGTTGTCGCCTACGGCTTTTGTAACATATACCTCAATCCATGAATATTTGGGGTATTGTTGGTCGTCTTTAAGATACCTATAGCTAATCGGGAATAGACGAATCCATTTACCTTCCTCAGTTACCCCGACCGTACAAACGGTCTCTGTGTAGTTCTTACTGGGAACTGGATAAGTTTTTACTAATATTAAGACTCGCTTTTTCTCATGGCCAAAGTTCATAAATGATTGATCGCCATCCCCCGGTTAACGTATAAATACTCCGCGATGATATTACGGTGGCATTGAGTGGGGAGCTTTTCAAAACACATCAGGCAGGCAGGATCATTGTCGGCGGTTTTGAGAAGTGTTTCAACATGTTCTGGATGTTGTGCTAGATATGCCCTGTATCGTTCCAACAAACGTTCCAGGTCGCCGTCTTTTTTATATTCATCCCTGAACTCTTTGGGGTTGCCTAACTGAATTAGATGACTGTAAGAAATACCATTTTGATTTAAAAGTTCGGATAATGCGGTCTTCGAAAACCCCTTTTTCCTACTAGCAGGATTTTCTCTGACATCTATAACGATGGAAATATCAGCTCTCTTGAGTACATTCAGAAATTCATCAGGAGTTTTGCCTTCATAGCCTATCGTGTATATTTTTTCCATACTTTCCACCTTCTCATATAGAATAGCACAATTTTGAGCTTAGATGTTCACAATAATTATATCGATATATGCGGAAAAACTTAATTATTTAACTTATAGGATTAAGTTAAGGGGGGAGAGGAAGAACAATTACCGGTCAATAATAGAAGGATTGAAGTCCAGGTTTGTTAATGATGATGGAACTGCCGAAATAGGGGAGTGTGAGAAGCAAACCTTGACCCTCAATGAGCTTTCCGACACCCTGGAACAGCTCGACTTTCAGATACGATTTCTGTCCGGTCTGGTTTACCGGCTGGCGCAGGAATCCGGCATTGCTGAAAATAGCAGCATCTGCATCCTGCGCAGCGTTAAGGAGGTCGCGGATTACATGTATAAAAACGAGGGCGACATGGTGATGTTGACCTCGCCGGAGCATATGCCGATGATCTTCAAAAGCAGGGATATGGGGTGGTTGAAGGATTCGCATGAATTTGCCAACTGGCTGATGGTGAACTGGAGGCCTGAATCGCTGGTGATTGCCGTTTCATGATAAATGGCGATGTAAGTCCCTTTTCCCGGGGCTGCCAGGAGTTGAAGGCTGCTGTTAAGATGACCCAAGAATTAAGCAGAATCTCACTGGTAAATGGTTAGAACTTGCAACGAATTGAATAAAGCATAATAAGAGAGGCTGGAGCGGCCTCTCTTTGTTTACAGGATGGACAACAAACTGTCCCTCTGGAGTGAGCGCTTTCTTCTGCTTCAGCGGATAAACAATTATAATTGATCATGTTAAGATCAGCTAAAGGATGAAGATGCGGATGAATATTCTGGCTATGGAACAGGTCAGTAAGACTTTTGGGGAAAAGACGCTGCTGCGTGAGGTAAGCTTCAGTATGGAAGAAGGAGAGAAAATTGGCCTGCTGGGCTTGAACGGCTCCGGCAAGTCGACTTTTTTAAAACTGGCCGCCGGGCGGGATGAACCTGACCGGGGGAGTATTATTTGGAACAAAAATCTGCGCATTCATTATCTTGCCCAAGAACCGTTCTTCGAACCGGAGGCCACGGTTTTACATACGGTGCTCTGTGGTGATGCGCCGGGAATGACAGTCTGGCAGCGCTATCATGTGCTGCTGGCACGCATTGACCGAGAGGGGGAAAACGAGCCCCTGCACCAGGAACTGATGCAAGTGAGTCAAGAAATGGAGGCCCTTGATGCCTGGTCTCTGGAGAGCGATGCCAAAGGTATGCTAAACCGCTTGGGAATTCAGGATTGGGCCGGGATCATGGGGCGGCTCTCGGGCGGACAGCGAAAGCGGGTGGCCCTGGCGGCCGCCTTAATGAACTGCGCTGATCTGTTGATTCTGGATGAGCCAACCAACCATTTGGACAATCAGGCCATTGACTGGCTGGAAGAATATTTGCTGCGCTTTAACGGGGCCCTGTTGATGGTGACCCATGATCGCTATTTCCTGGAGCGGGTGAGCCAACGCATTATTGAATTGGATAAGGCCGGACTGTATTCTTATCCGGGCAATTACAGCACTTACCTGGAGCGCAAATTGGAGCGCGAAGCCATGGAAGCATCGTCTGCGGAAAAAAAACAAGCTCTCTTGCGCAAAGAACTGGCCTGGATAAAAAAAGGCGCCAGGGCGCGCAGCACCAAGCAAAAAGCGCGCATTCAGCGCTTTGAAAAACTGCAGCAAGAGCCAGCTCACATAAAAAACGACAAACTGCAGATATCCCAGTCGGCCGGCCGCTTGGGGAAGAAGACCATTATCCTGGAGGATGTCACCCATGGCTATGATGGAGAAACATTGATCGCTAATTATTCCTGTATTCTGGAGCGGGATGAACGACTGGGCCTGGTGGGCGCCAATGGGATCGGCAAAACTACGCTGCTGCGTATCATGAGTGGTGAAATAGCCCCCCGGCAGGGCCAGGTGGATATTGGCAGCACCGTTAAAACCGGTTATTTCCCACAGCAGAGCACCGGCCTTCCAGAGGACATGAGAGTTATCGATTACATTCGTGAGGCCGGGGAATACCTCAAAGCCGGGAAAAAAGTGCTCAGCGCTTCTCAGATGCTGGAGACCTTTCTTTTTTCAACGGCTGCTCAATGGACTACCCTGCAAAAGCTTTCCGGCGGGGAAAAAAGAAGGCTTCACCTGCTGCGAATATTAATGGAAGCGCCCAATGTTCTCCTGCTGGATGAACCGGGCAATGATCTGGACATAGAGACTTTGAACATATTGGAAGATTACCTGGATGATTTCCCCGGGGCGGTGGTGGTTGTTTCACATGATCGCTACTTTTTGGATAGAATCTGTGATAAGATATTGGCCTTTGAAGGGCGGGGGAGGCTAAGCGAGTACCCGGGAAATTACTCTGATTATTTGCGCTATTCCGCCACCCGTCCGGATAATGAACTAGATAAGGATATGCGGCCAGTCAGGGACAAAACAGCCCAACACAATGAAAAGAACAAGACCAAATCGCTGAAATTTACCTTTAAAGAGCAAAGAGAATTTGAAGAGCTTGATGGCCAAATAGCCGCTATGGAAGGTCGATTAGCAGACTGCAACCGTCAGATAGAGCAGGCCGCCAGCGACTATCAACAGCTGGAGAAACTGCTGGCAACGCGGCAGGAGATCGAGCAGCAGTTGGATGATTTATTGGAGCGTTGGGCTTATCTCACCGAACTGGCCGAAGCCATTGAACAGCAGAAGAAGATTGATAATAATTGATCGGCGCGAAAAAACCTGGTCGGGGAATCGTTTCTAACGTGGACCGAGTGCTGAAAATTGGACGGGTAGGAGCGGGCTGTGGCTGAATGAATAGCCGCGCATAATTTGCATTATCTATAATTAGGAGGGGCTTGAGCCGCGTCTCTTTTAAAAGGCATGTAAGTCAACTTCTCTGGTAATTTCAGGTTGATTTTTTCAATCATCTGTGCATAGAATAGATCGAGAGGATTTCGATCGGCTAAATCGAAATCCTCTCTAGCCATCAAAGCATTCAACAATTTCTGGTGCGATCTACGTGGTATGTTTATTTCAACTTATAGGAGCTGTTTAACTCCTAGTTTTGTTGAGTTAAATTAATGCAATTAAGAGGAATAATACGGTGGGATTTGGAGCGTGGAAATTATTGCCATTAACTTGCATGTGCTGTAATAATACTCAACAGACCTTATGGAGGTGAACCCATTGAACCCAACTGAACGTATACGAGAACATATGCCTGAGCTTCGTGATACCTATAAGGTGGCCAGAATTGGAGTGTTTGGCTCGTATGCCAGGGGAAGTGCAACCGAGTCCAGTGATGTGGATGTTGCTGTTGAGTTCAGCGAACGGGTTGATCTTTTTCATTTTATCGGTTTGCAAGAATACTTATCTGAGATTCTGGAAATCAAGGTTGATCTGGTAACATTTAAAGGACTAAAACCACTGGTAAAGGAACGAGTTCTTAAAGAGGTATTGTACGTATGACCCGGGATACGAAACAATATCTTAGTGATATAGCGGCTTCAATTGAAAAGATTCAGCTATTCACCGAAGGTTTAACTTTTGAAGGTTTTGCTGCCAATTATATGGCTGTTGATGCGGTATTGTTCAATTTTTAAGTTATTGGTGAAGCCGCGAGCCATATCCCAGTGGAAACGCAAGCGTTATATCCAGTTGTGCCATGGGGTAAGATGAAAGCCATGCGAAATATCATAGCGCATGCCTATTTCCATATTGATTTGGAAATTATCTGGGATACTTGTGCTTCATTGAATACCCTGGCAATAACAATTAGTCGTATTATTGAGGCGTTATAGTTAGGATTATTAGGATGTCGGATTTTATGAGACAATAATCTCAAATACATCCCCGCCAATGTAAGGCGGGTTTTACTTTGCCAGTCAATAGTGAAAGGGTTTAAGTCCAGGTTTCTTAATGAAGACGAACCGACTGAAACAGGGGAGTATATGTACAAGAACGAAGGTGATATGATGATGGCCCTGCATATATTAATTCCTTTTTTAATCCTGCAGTCAATTCTGTATTCATTAGTTGCGGCCCCCTCATTGTCTGCCTTACAATAACTGGAACTACATCCCCTGGTTATCGGTTATTTAGTTTCAGGGGGCTGAGCCGGAAACTCAACTGGCACGCCTATATCCCAAATTCTGTAATTATCTTCTGCAGTAAATACAAATTCGCTATCTGGGTGATCAGGAATAGTTACTTTTAAATAGGATATGTTTAATTGAAGACCTGGAGCGGGATGTTTGCCCGGTTTGCGGATGGAAGCATGGATCAAATGAAATACCTTATCGTCTGCCGATTCATACCGTACTAAAAGGCAGGTACCTCATCGGCAAAATATTAGGTTTGGGCGGTTTTGGAATTACCTATCTTGCTTTAGACCTTACACTTAATACCCGAATGGCCATAAAGGAATACTTTCCCCACAATGTTGCGGCCAGGGCCCCTGGGGAACTGGATGTATCGGTTTTTGAATCAGAAGAGTTCAGTGATGCTTTTCAGTTTGGGTTAAACCGGTTTCTTGACGAGGCACGTGCTATATCAACATTTTCTGATAATCCGGGTATTGTTAATGTTCATGATTTCTTTAAAGAAAATAAAACAGCATACATGGTGATGAACTATCTCGAAGGTCAAACCCTTAAGCAATACCTTAAAGACGAGGGAGGAAACATCCCATATATCAGGGCTGTATCCTTTATATGGCAGTTGCTGGATGCTCTTTCGGTTGTGCATAAAACCGGATTACTGCATAGGGATATCAGCCCCGACAACATATACCTTACCAACGACGGGATTATTAAGTTGTTGGACTTTGGTGCTGCGCGGTATGCAATAGGGGAGCACAGTAAAAGCTTGTCAATTGTTCTCAAAGATGGTTACGCTCCTGAGGAACAATACCGGACCCGTGGTAAACAAGGCCCCTGGACGGATATATACGCGTTGGCCGCTACTTTCTACAGTTGCATTACTGGGCAGGTCGTGCCATCTGCTCTGGACCGCATGCATGAGGACTTATTAATACGTCCTGCGGAAATAGTGGAAACACTCCCGGCTGAATTAGAGGCAGTGCTCTTGAAGGCTTTGGCAGTTAAAGGCGAAGACAGATATCAGAGTATAGATGATTTCCGTAAGGCGCTGCAAGATGTATGGGCGAAAAATGATGTTCCAGCCCAAGAGACAACTCCATCGCCCAGTTTTTTGAGCAGTAATACCGCGAAAGCAGTCAGCATAGAGCTGGATGAGAACATCCCCCAGCGGTCAATGCCGAAACAAGATTATAAAAAGCGAACTTATCGACCCTGGCTTTTGATTGCCGGGGTAATTATTTTGTTTTTGTCAGGCTTAACCATATATAAACATAATCCCAGTACATCCAATTCAAATAGTGTTAGCGCGCAGCCACAAAATATAACAGTTGCCAACCGGGAAGCTTTATCGCCAGTAGGCAATAATCAGCTGTCCTCAATACAGAATCCTCAAAATCCACCTGAAGATCCTGGTAAAAAAGAAGAAAAGCCTCCCGATGCCGACAAAGCCCCTGAGCAACCGGCAGAACCACCTGCCCAGGCCGACGAAGGAGAAAAACAAACACCATCCGATACGGCGTCAAAGAACGATACTCCCAAAAATATTTCGGCAGATTTATCAGGTGCGATGTTCGATAGGGAGAAGCTCAAAAGTGAGGTCGCGGATTTAAAATGGCAGGTGGATCAAGCTGAGGAAAGAGTCCAAAAGACATACGATATGTTAATAGCAGTACAAGCCGGTCACCAACACTTGTATCCAACGTCATTCTATGAATCGGATTACAAAGACGCCTGTATCATGTGAAATAACCTTAAGGCCAAACTTGACGAAAAGGAGAAAGCCTTAGAAGAGTTAAACATTCTATTAGGATATTAAGAATGCTCATCAACCGAATGGGGGATTCGAGGTGTTCCCTCAGGCTATACATTTTAACACAGAAGTTTCGATAAATATTCTCTCCTATACTAACTTCCGACCACTCATAAATTAAAACAGTAGTGATATTGGAGCACCCCTAGAGTAGAAATCAGAAAAATATCCAGATCTGGTTTGAAGACCCGGATAGTATATTCATAAGACATTGATGTGCTGTCACATTGAGCGATTACTATGTTGTTGCCGTCAATAAAGAGAGTATAAATCTTATGATTAATATGAAACTTTCTGATACCCTGGAGCAGCTTGATTTTCAGATACGTTTTTTGTCCGGCCTGGTTACCGGCTGTCGCGGGCTAAATAGTCTTCCATTGTGATATAATTATCAGTGAAAATGTGTTTGCGTGATATTGTGAGGTTTTTGTATGAAGCGTCAAAATGTAACCCTGTCACTTCCCGAGGATGTCTTGCGCAAGGCTCGGCATATGGCGGTTGATCGCAATATGTCGTTGTCTGCTTTTTTAAGTGTAATAATCCAGGAATTGGTTGCCGGGCAGGGCGGCTATGAACAGGCCAGAGACAACAGTTTGCGCTTGATGGAAGAAGGATTTGACATGGGGACAATGGGCGAAGCCCTGAATAATAGAGGGGAACTCCACGAACGTGAATAAGAGCCAGTTTGTCGATACCAACATATTAGTTTACGCCTATGACAGCACGGCAGGACTTAAGCGCCAGAAGTCAATGGAGTTGCTCAGGCAGCTATGGTCAGATAGATCGGGTATGATAAGTATTCAAGTGCTTCAGGAGTTCTATGTCACAGTAACGCGGAAAATTAACAAACCTATCAGTGCGCAAAATGCTGCGCGTGTCATTCAAAGCTTTGAGGCCTGGCCGATTCATTGTCCTGACATTAGGGATATAACCGAGGCTATTCGTATTCAGCAGGAGCTGTCTATTTCGTTTTGGGATGCTATGATTATTTGGAGCGCCCTGTGTACAGGCTGCGGCATCCTATGGACGGAAGATCTTAATCATGAGCAGCACTACCGGCATCTGATAATCAAATCCCCATTTAAAGACTAGCTTTCAAATTACAGATTTATCTATACTGCCCCAAGAAATCTAAGTTTTAGACGGCTGCTCCTCCAACAACTGTTGTTGACAATCCATCCCCCCTTTTCCCAGGGCTCCCAGGAATGGGGGGCTGCTGATTTTGCCACTGGCATCCCTCAGCTGGAGGAAGCCCGTACAGCTTGATCTAATATGCCGGTATTAAAGCCGGCGGTCTGGTATCCTGCTTTTATGGTGTCGTAGTAGCGGCGGCTGGGCGTGCCGAGGGGAAGCCGGCCTTTCATTATATAGGCCATAGCTTTGAGGGATTTGCCGTTTAAGGTTACTGCAAAATATTGCTTGCCATAGGTCCTCGGATAGCCTTCATAACGATCCAGCGAGGCTTCATCTTTTGCCTTCAGGTCCCATAGCAAAACCGGTACTTTGCCGTTATACTGCTTTTCTATGGTTGCCACTGCGGACCCTTTAGAACCCTTGAAAAGAAGTTGGTAGCCGTTTAAAATCGTGCCGCCCAGTACGCTGGCAGTAGGGCAGCGCTGGGCCATTTGTTTAAGGTTTATATTGCTGCCATAGGCCATGTATATTATCCTGCCCATCTCCTCTTTAAACGCATAACCTTAGCCGGGAACCGCCATTTTTTATGTGCGCTTTGATATATCCGCTAATATCTTGTCCTCCATCCAGGCAAATATGTAATCCAGCCGGAGGCAGGAAATGGAGTCCGAAT
>DHRK01000004.1:46000-60792 GCA_002410325.1 Syntrophomonas sp. UBA5314 | reverse complement strand
GGATGAGGATATTGAGGGGGAAGGAAGATAAATCAAGCGCAGGGAATTAGGGTGGTTGAAGCATGCGCATGAGTTTGCCGTCTGGCTGATGGCAGGAGCAGAGAAACCGGGGGCTGGTGCTCAAACCTCCGTTTACGGGCTAGTTGGTATTCCGGTCAAACCAGTCAACAATGAACCTGGTGTCCTCATCAGCCATCCCCTTGAGTTTAACGCGTGCGCCATTATTCATTCCGGAAGCGAAAGCGATGGTGAGCGTGTTCAGTCTTTTGCGTTCTTGAAAGAAGTTTCTGGATACGCTTAGAGACTGGATTCGGTTTCGGTGAATAATCGTAGTGACTCTGGCCAGTCTTCGTTTTCTTAATATCAAACTGCGCCCCGCAACCTGCCATCCGGCATTCTGGTATTGCTTTTTCCCCAACCAGGCTGCCAGGGGAACGAGTATAAAAACCAGGAAACCCCAGGGGATAAATATGGCTGACAGAATGGCAATAACTAGGGCCGGTAGTATGTTCACCAGGTAATAACGAGTTTTGGCTCGTTCGGGTAATCCCTCCACCTGTTGCGGCAAAGTGAATTCGGGTAGAAATTCTTCCATGAAACGGGTAAGCTGCGATTTGGGCAGCAAAGGAGCAATCATGCTTCCTTCGCTCTTGGCATCTATGTTGCTGACACTTACCACTTGTACGCTGAGCATGCCCAACGGTTGGCGCAAAACGCCTTCAATCAGCTTTATGGACTGGATTTTGTTGAGGGGAATGGTTACCTGCTGCTTTTCAAATAACCCTCGGCTAATCTTGATTTTTTTATCATCCCTTATCATACGGAAGCCGGCAAAACGAATGATGGTTCCGAGCAGGGACAGGAGCCAGGCCAGAAATAGGAGAGCCAAAATGAGTAAAATGATCAGGCTGGCTTCGCCGGCAACGATATTTTTCAAGAAGCCGCCCAGCTTCTCCCAGATATGTACATTGGCAAAAACATCATTAAATTGTGATATAACCGCTATAGCGGCGATTGCTACCCCTATGCTATTGGATGTGCTGGCCAGTAATAACAAATTACGGGTAGATAACCTGTATTCAGCCGGATTTTCCCCGAGGTGACTATCCGGGGGAAGGTGTTCTCTGGATTGCAGAATCGAGCTCAATTCTTCGGCTTTTTGCCTGGGCAGCGCCTCCAGTACGAATTCTGCTTTCTTTCCTCCGGCCGCGGTTTCCACCTGAACCTTTACCAGCCCCATCAGGCGTTGGAGAATCCCGGCGCTAATCTGCACGGTTTGTACGCGTTCAAAAGGGATATACCTTTTCTTTCGGATAAGGACGCCGGATTCCATGCGCAGTTCCTGCCCCTGGATATAGAACACGTAACGAAACCAGTAAAGAACGCCATAGGCAAAGAACAGTAGGAGAATAAAGGGGGTGGCAAGCAGCAGCCAATGGCGAAATTCGGCTTCAGCGATAGCCAGCACCAGCAGGGGAATTAGCGCCTGCGCCATCTTGTATATTCTGCGTATAAAAAAATAAAAAATGGCTAAAGGATGAAGTCTTTGCGGCTTATACATCTTCATCCACCACCCGGGCCAGTTCGGAAATAGCATCTCTCAATGAGGAGGCCACATTATCGGACAAGGCAGGTATTTTGTGAGTTCCGGCAGCCGTGGAGATACTTACGGTAGAGAGGTCGAAATGACGTAAAAGCGGGCCCTGTTCGGTGTCCACGTGTTGAACTCGCACCATGGGAATCAGGGTTCGTTTTTTTATGAATATCCCATAAAAAAGGTCGATTTCCTGCTCGGTTACATCGTAGCGCCAGTTTCTCCAGATGATTCCCGGTTTAAAAAAGATATTGAATATAGCCAAGGCCAGGGTTAGACCCAGCAGAGCCATAATGATCCACTGCGGCCAGTCCCAGATCCGTGCAGCAAAATAGCATGCGGTAAGGATTATTAATAAGAAAAAAGAATGGATAATGCTTTTGTAACGCCAGTATTTCACCGCATTGATATCAATATGCCGGCTTGGCATTTTGCGCATATCTTTAGCCTCCCTTTGCAAATAGCAGAGCAACACTACCAGGCATTAAAAAACATTATATCATAAGAATAATCCTTATTTTGTAAGGCAATTTATCCGCTTCGCCTATATACTGGGGAGTGTGTGAGAAGCTAACGTTATCTGTTGAATTTGCAGACTGGGCTAAGAAAAGCACCGAATTCCCAACTGGATGTTTCGGTGCTTTTCACACTCTGTGATAATATATTTGTGCTAAACAGCTATTCGTCTCTGGTTTCTACACTGATGGTATAGGTGTCAGCCCCGGCTGTAGTAATTTTCAATCGTGCGGAATCAACGGCACCGGTAAAAAAGACTACTTGAGATCCGACAGCCGGCACGGTAAATGCGGAACCCGGATAATCGATCAATAGCGTACCCTGCAATACTTGAACAACACCGGCCAGCGCTGTGGCGGTAGGATTGAAAATAAGCCAGGTTGCTTGTTCCTTACCAGCCATGTCAACAAAGGTCGAAAATGACGGAGCTCCCGAAAGGATATCTGTAATAGGCTCCGATAAGGTTCCTTTGGACCATTTTATCCGTAGAGCCGGCCAAAAATCACTGAGCGGTGAGCGTGTACTGAAGAAACCGAGAATGTTGTCATTTGCATTTTCGAGGCCCTTTAGCGCAATGCCATTATTGGGGATTGAGCCGTCGTACCATCCCTGTACCAGGCTGAGTATATTTATATTTAAAATGCCGTTTCGAGAAGGCGGGGTTACCGGTCCAAATGCAGTAGTATCTGAAGGTGGTTGAGCATTAAAAGTAACCGTACTCTGGTTAAAAAAGTCAAGCAGTCTAAATATAGATACTTGGGCTGTTCCTACATTATCGTTCCTGAACATGCTAATCGTTAAATCTGCCGATTCTATGGTGCAATTTGGCGGGATCCCCTTGGTGGGTTCAGATAAGTTGAACTGGAGTAGGCTTCTGTAAATATCAGAGGTTCCGCCTATGAATGTACCAGCGTACAGAGTATTTCCCTGGGAGCGATTGTCAAAATTTTGGTCGGGATAGGCTGACGCTATATATACGTCTTGTACTGCTGTAAATGTTGAAACGGGCATAAGATCACGTCCTTTCCCTCATATATTATTGGTTTATTATGGGAAATGTTACCGCGAGGATATGCCCGGAATTGGAGCGGTTTTTTTATGCGGGAGCGCTCGAAGCTTGTATCATAAGTACAGCGTAATCGTTCTCCAAATTGGCAAAACCGTAGTTATTACTGCCTAGGCGGCGCCGAGCGAGAAAATGGATTAAGCGCCAGGGCTATAAGTTTAGGGGAAGAGTGCTCAATGCCGGCAAGATACGCTGAATTTTAGAAATATTCGGTATTGTGGCCAAGAAATCCTCGGGGGGAGAGGGGAGGACAGTTCCCCCCATGTGCTCCTCTCCCCTTATATGTGTTCGCCTGGAAGCCGGCTAAAGGCTGTACGCCAGCTTTATTTTTTGGGCCGATACGATAGTTACTCCAATGTCATGGCTTTGTATTGTTGGGTGATTTTAACGATGGCTTCCTCGGTGGGGATCCTTTCACCGCTTGAGCCGGAAGCATAGCCTTGCGCGCCGGAGTGCTTGATGGAATATTGAGCGGTGTCAACATCGGCGAAGGGCCCGCCGTGCGTTAGTACGATAACCCGGGGATTGACACTCCGGGCGGAATCGATGATTTCCCGGACATCGTTGACGGCTTGCTCCAGCGAGATCACTTCGGACTCGCCCGACATGCCTCCGGTGGTCACGCCGATCATCGCGCCCAGGACATCGGCCCCGGCTTCGGCCATGGCCTCAGCTTCCGGGGGCGACATGGCCCAGGCCAGGGTAAAGATATTTTTGGCCCGGGCCTGGCGAATTAATTCGACTTCGCGTGAAAATCCCAGTCCGGCTCGTTCCAATTGACCGGCAAAGTATTCTCCGTAGAGGCCGACAAACGGCTCGTTGGTCACTCCTGAAAAACCCAGCCCCATGATCCGGTCAAGAAAATCGTCCAGCTCCAGAGCCGGATCATGGGCGCCGATCCCTGCGATGCAGGGGGTGTTTTTGACGATGGGAAGAATTTCCCCGGCCATATGGATCAGATGCTCATTGGCGTTGCTGTAGGGCAGCCAGGCCAGGATGGACGGCAAGCCGCGCATGCGGTAGATGGCCGTGGAGTATACCCCGATGAGATCCGCTCCGCCTTTTTCGGCGCATTTGGCCGAAAGCCCGGTGCCCGCTCCGAACATGAGCAGGGACTGGCCCGAATTGATCTGCCCGTTCAGTCGTTCCATAATCTGTTCCCGCGAGTATCTCTGCGCCATCACCGCACCCCCCGGTTAAACCGATTGCACATAGGGCAAATCGCTGTGGGAATTCTTTTTCCAAGTCCCGTCCAGCATTTCCTTGAGAAGGCCGGACATCAGATCCGCGAATTCCGGTTCATTCATATGCTTATCGACGATCAGCAGTTCGATATTGGGTTTGCTCAGGTCTAAATGATCTTTTATGCCGTCAATAAAGCGCTTGCTTCGCAACGACCATGCCGGTTTATCCGGATCAGCCACCCAGGTAGGCCCGGCGCTGGGTCCCGCCCAGCCCAGGTCTTTATCGGGCGTACCCAGGTCGCAGGCTCCCCAGCCGCGCATCGGTACGCAAATAGCCGTCGGACCCTGGGCGTGGTTCAACTTCTTGGCCATGTTCTCGGCGATTTTATAGGCTTCATCGGGGAGAATGCCGATGCAGGTGACCATGGGATTGTGTTCATAGAGAGAACGCCCCGGCAGGTGGGTTTGCTGCAGGTAGCGCTCGGGAACCGTATCTTTAGGTCCGAAGTTGATCAGGTCCAGGCCCCCGGGGGCAATCACCTGGGGTATGCCTTTCCGGCCGGCCGCGGTCAATCGATCCGGTCCCGCGCTCAAGACCCCGCCCAGCATTTCATCGGCGATTTCGTGGGTGGTAATATCCAAAAGCCCTTTGATAAAGCCGTCGTCGATCAACTGCTCCATCGACAGGCCGCCCGAGCCTATGGCGTGGTTGATCATCACCTCGTAGCCCTGGTCTTCCATGAATTTTGAGGCGCGCAGCACACAGGGGGTGGTAACGCCGAACATCATGCAGCCGATCAGGGGCTTATCATTTTTCGTATCCACCGGGGGGGAAGCGGCCATGCCGGCAATAGCGCCCGCGGCGTTCGTCAATACCCGCTTGGTCAGGGCATTAAGCCCCGCTTCCGCAATCGGGTACATCATGCATATATCCTTGGTCCCCACATAAGGCCGGACGTCTCCGGAAGCCATGGTGGTGACCATAAGCTTGGGAATGCCGATGGGCAGGCTCTGCATAATCGCCGTTCCGATGCTGGCGCCCATAGAGCCGCCGAACCCAATGATCCCAGCCACCTCGCCCTGATCGACCAGACGGTCGACGTACTTGACGGCCGCCTCGGTAACCCAGGCGGAAGCTTGATGGCGGTCCACCTGGTAGATTTCTTCGGGTTTTTTCCCGATCCCGGCCAGAATTTCGCTCAATCCGATATCCGCCCAGCCCACTTCCCGGCCCACGCTCAGTTCCAGGATAGTGGGCGCTCCGCCGGCGGCCGCCACCTGCTGGGCGATGTATTTGATTTCCTCGCCTTTGGTATCCAGAATGCCCGCAACCAGTATTTTTGCCTTCAATGTACCCCGCCTCCCTTTCTATTGGCTATTCATTTTTTAAGGGACTGATTTTTAAAGTCCTTGACAGCTTCGGTGAGAGGCACTTCGATGGGAATGCGTTCAATGCTGGAAGCGCCCAGGAATCCTACCGAGTCAGTGTGCTGGTAGATATAGGCGGTGTCTTGTGGAGAGGATATGGGCCCGCCATGGGCAAAGATCATGATATCCGGCTTGCCGTGGCGGGCGGCGGCCGACATGCGGTTCACCAGAGCCGCTGCATCCTCCAGCGAAATCTTTTCGGAATATTTGGAGCCGATGGCCCCGCCGGTGGTCAATCCCATGTGGCAGATCATGACATCCATCCCGGCTTTGCCGGCCATTGCAGCTTCTGCTTCGTTAAAGGCGTAGGCGATGGTGAACATGCCCAGTTGGGAGGCGAGCTTTAAGGTTTCGATCTCCTTGCCGTAGCCCATTCCCGTATCTTCCAATTCCTGGCGGAAACGGCCGTCAATCAGGCCCACGGTCGGAAAATTCATAACTGCCGAAAATCCCAAGTCGATCAGATTTTTTAGAAAGGGCTTCATTTCCCGGGTGGGGTCGGTTCCGCAGATTCCTGCAATCATAGGCGCTTCCTGGATCTGGGGAAAAACCCGGTGGGCGAGATCGATCACGATCTGATTGGCGTTTCCGTAGGGCATCAAGCCTGCCAGGGAGCCGTTTCCGTCCATCCGATAGAGGCCGGAATTGTATACCCCGATGAGATCCGCGCCTCCACGTTCGGCAAACTTGCCGGAAATGCCTGTACCGGCACCGGCGATAATGACGGGCTTGCCTCCGGAAATACTTTTCTTAAGTCTTTCCAGCACCTGTTCTCTGGTGTACTGTTGAGCCATAGCAAGATACCTCCTATTTTATTTTTGGGTCTGCTAACCTTTTAAATCAAAAATTCCGCCTTGGGCTTCCGTATAGATGCCCCAGGCGTTCAAAGCCGCGCCGAGTTCGGGATGCTGATGTCCTGCTTCCTCTAATCCCACTCCGCTCATAACCGCGTTGATGGCCTGGCGAAAGGCTTTAGCCCCCGCCGCCGGACCCAGGGGATGGCCGTGGATAGCGCCTCCGGCAGCGATAATGACATCGTTGCCGAACTTTTTCATGATATCTTCAACATGACCCTGGGTTGTGCCGCCGCCCGGCATGGGGAAAACCGGTCTAATATTGTGCAGCGGGGAAAGCATCTGGTAGCCCAGGCTTATAAAGGTATCCATCATCATGGGGAATTTTCCATAGGGGGTAAGGCCGATGATCATATCCAAACCGGCCAGCCTGGGAAGTTTGGCTCCGATCAGAGAAGCGCTCAGGCCCGACCAGGGCGATTCATAAACCGCCCCGGTGAAGTCGGAATGGGCCAATATGGGAACATTGATATTCTCGTCTTCGGTCAGCATCCGGGCGGCGTCCAGGCCGATGGTGAAGTAATTGACCATCAGGCAGTTGGCTCCCGCTTCAATGGCGCGGTAGGCGTTCTCTTTCAGTTTGTCGGTCCGGTCGGTAATATTAAAGGCGTACAGCGTCTTTTCGCCTTTTTCCTCATCAGCCTGCTGCAAGGCCGCCATAACCGCTTTGACCCGGTCCAGCAGCCGGCAGTGGGGCGCATCCGCCACCAGTTCATCATCCTTGATGATATCCACGCCGCCTATAGCTGTTTCGTAGGCCAGCCGGGCGGTAGTGGCCGCATCCAGGCCGGTGCAGGGCTTGATCATGTTGTTGAGCAGGGGCCGGTCGTATACCTTAAGGAGCTCCCTTACCCCCTGCACGCCGAATTTCGGCCCTTTGAACTCGGCCAAAAACTTTTTCGGGAACTCCAAGTCGATCAATTTCACTTTCCCGGAGCTGGAGATGTTGCCGATCACCGTACTCAGCATCATGGCGAACTGGGCGCCAAAATTGGCCCAGGGGAAGGCGATGCGGATGATAAACTGCCTTTCATGAACATCCGGGGGAATCTCAATCTGATAGGAAGGCGCTTCATAGACGCCTACTACTCTGCCAATACACCGCTCGCGCAGTTCGGGCGTCTCGGCGGGGACCTTGAGCCAGGTGCCGGTAGTCTGTTCAACCGCCAGAGCGGCTGCGAAATTCATCATCGCGGCGCTGGATTTGGTCGCGCAATAATAGGTGGCCGTAATAAAACGATCTGCTTCCAATGCCTCGGGAAATTGGCAAATAATCGGGTCTATAAACATTGACTTTCCTCCATTTGTTTTATTTCAGGTACCTTTGAGTCCATAGTAATCAGGAGTAAAAAATAAGGCCATATTGAAAATATTTTCAATATGGCAAAAAAAAATTCATTACCCGAATGAATCTCGAAAAATAAAGCGGCTGGCATTTTTACCAGCCGCTGTAAATCAATCGTCTTTATTTTAATGTTATGAAACACTATAGTTTGTGGAATGTTGGAGCCATCCGGTCATAGGTGGCATAGTATTTCACTCCGGCCCGCCGGGCCATTGCCACCGCGTCATCAAAACGGTAAGCGATATGCTCGGGCATATGCGCATCGGAGCCAAAAGTGACAAATTCGCCTCCCAATTCCACATACCTGCGCAGCCAATCCCCGCCTGGCACTTCAAACCCGTCTAAATTGCGATAACTGGCGGTGTTGATTTCAATGCACTTGCCCTGGGGAATGATATATTTAAACAGGGCATCGATTTCATCAGGGGCGTATTTATAAAAGAGCCGGGAGTCCTTTTCCGAATGCGCTCCCTTGGCCGGGAAATCGATATGGCCGACACTGCTGAACAATTGGGGATCAATCTGCCCGATGCCTGTTAAAATGGAGCCGATATACTCTTTAAACACCTGAGCGATGTTTTTTCCTTCATAGAATTTGGGATTGAACGGATCGATATTGTTTATGGAATGCGCGCTGGCCAGTACATAATCACAGCTTACCGAACGCAATTCAGCCTCAAGTTCGGGGAAGTATTCCGGCGCCAAAGCAATGCCGGCTTCGAGGCCCAATTTTATTTTAACCCCGCTCTGGTCAAAATGGCGAAACTGCTCAATATAGTTTTCTAAATCGACATGCCAGGCAGCGCCTCTATAAAAATGTATTTCCAGATGTTCGGTGAAGCAGATCTCATCCAAGCCCAGCGCCTCCGCCCGCTGAATTTGCACATCAGGACTGGTTTTGCTATCTGCTGAAATGGACGAATGTACATGATAATCGCAACGCATGTCGGAAATCCCTCCCTTATATCTTTCCAGTTGGGGAACTGCTTATTAGCGAAAGAAAAGCTAAACCAAGCTTTGTAAAATGATATATACATCCGTGAAAATTAGCAATATTGAAATATTTTTTAATAAGAGAACGGGATTCTTGCCCCGGAAGATCTATGAATAGGTGGGCCGTTCTTCAACCATGCTATAACCGGGTTGCTGCGGGGATGGGAACCGAGCCGGTTGGCCTGCGCTTGGGGATCAACCGGGAGGATATCCCCCGGTTGGCCCGGCCTTATTGAATCGATAATTTTCTACCGAGCGTCTGCGGCATAGGTGTTATAGCTTGGTGAAGGTGAGCTGTTGTACTTTCTGTAGATTCATAGTATAAATACTTTAGGGAAAACAATGCTTCGCAGAAGCGGAGCCCCGTATGTGCATTCCGCAATGGGATGCAATAGAGTTGCGCAAATGATTAATTATTGCCATGAAGGTGATTTGGCCTTTTGAAAGAGGCTTTATCTATTTATGGCAATTTTTCGTTTTTCTGATGTGGGCCGTGCTTCTTAAAACTATATGGTGATTTGAAGAAAGTGGATGCTATGTCGCTTATCGATGGGGAAAAAATTAGCTATTCATATGGGTTCGACGGCAGCACCGGGCTTGCCATTGACGGAGTGGACATTACCGTCGGCAGGGGGGAGTTTGTTGCCATACTCGGGCATAACGGCTGCGGCAAGTCTACGCTGGTCAAGCATTTCAACGCTTTGCTGCCGCTCCAGCAAGGGGAGCTTAGCGTAGCCGGCATTGACGTGAGGGAGGAAGAGCATATCTGGCTGCTCCGCCGGTGCTGCGGCATGGTGTTTCAAAACCCCGACAATCAATTTGTTTCCTCGGTGGTGGAGGAGGATATCGCTTTCGGACTTGAAAACTACGAAGTACCGAGGCATGAAATTCCGCCCAGGGTAAAAAACGCTCTGCGCCTGGTCGGCATGGAAGGCTTTGCAAAGCGATCCCCGCACATGCTTTCCGGCGGTCAGAAGCAGCGTATCGCGCTGGCCGGAGTCCTCGCCCTGGAGCCTGACATCATCATTTTTGACGAGGCGACGGCTATGCTCGACCCGGTCGGACGGCGGGAGGTGCTTGCCACCATGCGGCGTCTGCATGAGGAGGAACATAAAACGATTATCATGATCTCTCATTATGTTGAGGAAGCGGTATGGGCGGACCGGGTCTACCTGATTCATGACGGAAAGATACTGGCCAGCGGCCCGCCGCGCGATATGCTGACTAACGAGGAGCTTATGCAAAGAACCGGGCTGATCCCGCCGATTGCCGTACGCATTTACAATGATTTGAAAGCGGCAGGCATTGAATTGCCCAACTGTCCGCTGACCAGCGAAGAGCTGGTGGAGGAAATATGCCGATTGAGCTAGAGAATGTTTCCTATGTCCATGCACCCGGTACTCCGTTTGAGGCCGCCGCCCTCGAAGATGTCAGTCTGAGGATCGGCGACGGGGAATGGGTCGGGATCATGGGACATACCGGCAGCGGAAAAACGACGCTGATTCAGCTTATCGCCGGTCTATTGACGCCTATGCACGGCAGGATAAGGCTGGACGGCCAGGACATAAACGACCGGAACTATGACAGAAGTGAACTGCGCCGGAGCCTGGGTATGGTATTCCAGTATCCCGAGTATCAGCTCTTCGAAACGACCGTGGAAAAGGATGTCGGGTTCGGACTAAAGCACAGCGGCCTGAGCCGGAGCGAGGTAAAGGAACGGGTAAAATGGGCCCTGGAAACGACCGGCTTTATTTTTGAAGCCGTCCGGTCACAGCCTCCTCTGGCGCTGTCCGGGGGTGAAAAACGCCGGGTGGCCATTGCCGGAGTGCTGGCTGTAAAACCGAAAATCATGATTTTTGATGAGCCGATAGCCGGCCTCGATCCGCTGGGGCGCGAGTCCTTTTTGCAGCTGGCCTCCCGGCTCCATCAGAGTGGAACAACGGTAATTATCGTATCGCACAACGCGGACGCCCTGGGGGAATTCGCCCAACGGCTGGTCGTGCTTGACCGGGGCAGGATTTTGCTGGACGGCTCGACCAGGGAGGTTTTTTCAGACGTGTCGCGCATGAAAAAGCTACGTCTGGGGGTCAGCGCGCCCCGGCAGATCGCCGCTATGCTGTCCCGGCGCGGAGTTGCTGTGCCGCAGGATATCGTAGGCTATGACGAACTGCTGGCAGCGCTGAAATCTCGGCTGACAGGCGGTGAACAATGATGAGGCATATGCCGATAGGGCATTTTCTTCCCGGCCAGTCCCTTATCCATCGTATTGACGCGCGGGCGAAAATCATCAGTCTTTTCGTTTTGCTGGCGGCCATCATTGCCACCGCAACGCCGGGGGGATATGTATTCCTTATCTGTTTCACGGCAGCGGTCATACTGCTGGCCAAGCTGCCGCTGGGAGCCGTATGGGGGCCCCTCCGGCAGTTGGGGGTATTTTTCATCATCATTTTTATGATGAACGCGCTTTTCTTTGATGCCGCCGATCCGCTATGGTCGTGGTGGATATTCCATCTATCGACGGGCGGCGTGGCCCAGGGGGCGAATGTGGTTCTTCGCGTCGCGCTCTTTATCGTATTGAGCAATGTCCTGACCTGCACCACAGCTCCGATGGATGTGACTTCCGCGCTGGAAAGCCTTATGAGGCCCATGAAGATCCTTCGCGTCCCGGTGGAAGAGGTCGCCATGATCATCAGTGTCGCCATTCAGTTTATTCCGACTCTGATAGAAGAAACGGACCTGATAGTAAAAGCGCAGATCGCCCGCGGAGCCCGATTCGAGAGTAAGCGTTTATGGGAAAAAGCCGCCAGTGTGGTTCCGCTGGTGGTCCCCATATTTCTCTCGGCCTTTCGACGGGCGGATGAGCTGGCGCTGGCTATGGAGGCCCGCGGTTACAGGAACGCGCGCCATCGTACGAAAAGAAAGCGAGCGCCATTTCAGGGCGGCGATTTCACAGCTTTGCTGACCAGTGCAGCCATCTGCCTGGTTCAGGTGTATGTTCTCGGGTAATTGAGCCGCTCGCGGCTTGATAAAATAATAATGGGAGGAATTACCATGAATCAGATGTCCTATGTAAAGCGATCCATTATTGCAGCGGTATGTATCGCCCTGTGCGTTGTGCTGCCGATGGCGTTCCATTCGGTGAGAAACGCCGGCGCTATCTTTTTGCCGATGCATATTCCCGTACTGCTCTCCGGCCTCATCTGCGGCGGGCCCCTGGGTTTGCTGGCTGGTTTGGCCGGTCCTCTGCTTTCCTCCCTTATCACCGGTATGCCTCCCATGGCCAAGCTGCCGGGCATGATGGTCGAGCTCGCGGTATACGGACTGATGACCGGCTATCTCATGCGGGTGATACATACCAAGAAAACCTATGCCGATCTCTACCTCAGTCTCATTGGCGCGTTGTTGACCGGACGCATTATCGCCGGTATTGTCCAGGCGCTTATTTTCTCGTCCGGCGCCTATTCCATAGCTACTTGGGCAACCAGTTATTTTGTTACCGGCCTTCCCGGAATTGTGATCCAGCTCGCGCTCATCCCTTCGATAGTTTTTGCTCTGGAAAAGGCCCGGCTTATTCCGGTGCGCTATCCGAAGCGGGTAGACATAGGCAAACCTTTGGCATAGTATCGGACTAGGGACAGTGGGCCGGGGCGGTATGCCAGCGAAGAAACGAGGATTTAAATGAATAAAAAAGCTGTAATTGATTTTTTTGACGGATTGGCTCCCAACTGGGATTCCGAACTGGTGCGTGATGACGCCAAGATCGGCCTGATACTTGACTATGCCGGAATTGCCGACGGCGTAAAGGTGCTGGATGTAGCCTGCGGTACCGGCGTGCTTTTTCCCGATTACCTGGCCAGAAATGTGCGGCAGATCACCGGCATTGATATTTCACCGGTCATGATTGAGCTTGCCAGGTCTAAATTTTCCGACCCGCGGATCGAACTTATAAACGCCGATATTGAAGATGTTTCTTGTCCCGCGCCGTTTGAGCGTTGTATAGTATACAATGCTTTCCCGCACTTCCCAGATTCGGCCCGGCTCATAGAGTGCCTGGCAGGTAAACTCATTTCCGGCGGCCGGCTGACCGTTGCCCACGGAATGAGCCGCGCCCAGATCAACCAGCACCATTCAGGCGGCGCGAGCAAGGTTTCCGTGGAATTGATCGATGAAAATGAACTGGCTCGGCTTTTTAGGCCGTATTTCAAGGTGGATGTCGTCATATCCGACGATGATATGTATGTCGTATCAGGCATAAAGAAATAATAGGTTGCTTTACATTAATAATAATACGATAAATATCCGGCAGTATTACTTAATGCTTAAAATGGGTGATTTCCGTTTCCGGGAGGTAAATTTTCCAGGCTGGAAGCAAAAGGTTGCTTTTGGCAGGCATCTGTGCATAACATAAAGCGAGAAGATTCCGATCTGCTAAATCGAAATCCCCTCTGACCGTCAGGAGCATTCAACAATTCCTGGTGCGATATTGTTATATGCTTTATTATGTTTTAGGAGCGTTTAGCTCCTATTTTTATTGCTTTGAATTATTGCCGTAATTACTAGTAACAGGCTGCATAGGGCTGTAATTAGTTCTAACAATCTATCACCCCCTTTTCCCTATATGTTCATACCAATGACCTCTTAAATCTCTAAGCTTGCCACTCATTTTTTACCTATTTACATAAAGCAGCAAAAAATCAAGAAATACGGTATATCCGCTGCTCGAGTGCGTTCAATTTAAGCAAAAATTCAGCCAGGATTAAGCTGAAATTCCACTTACAAGAAATACAATTTAATCAATAAATTAATTCTACAGGTATGTGGTAAGTTCTTTACTCAATTAGCAGCCGGCTTTTAAGAAGGACATTGAATTATTGAGATGAGGGAGGGACTGGGAGTTAGTCAGTCGGACGGAAGGAAGCGAAGCAGTACAAAGAAATGGAGGTAAGTATATGACATTAGAACGGAAAGCGCAATTGTCTGGCATGATAGTGATTATCGCTCTTGCCATGCTTGCAGCTTGTTTTTTCGGGTCTTCACCAGCAGCAGCCAGCGGTGCCAGTCTGGTAGTTACCACCGGCAGTGCCTCCGGTATTGACCAGAGCGCTGCCACCCTGAACGGGCAGATTACCGCGAGCGGCAGTTCTGATATTATTGAACATGGTTTCTGTTATGGAACTGATCCGTCTTGTTCCATCAAGGTTCCCGTAGGCGGCAGTATAAGCGAAGGCAGTGCCTACTCATATCTAATCAACGGTTTGACGGCCAACACAACCTACTATTTTATGGCTTATGCCCTGAATTCCGAAGGCTCATCCAGCGGAAGCCCGATTTCATTCACCACCAGTGCCGCAGTTACCCCGCCAACGGCGGCTACCGCCAGTGCCAGTAGCATTGACCAGAATACGGCCACCTTCAATGGCCAGATTACCTCTAACGGCGGAGCGGACATCAGTGAATATGGGTTCTGCTGGGGTAGCGATCCATCGTGTCCCAACAAAATTACCGTAGGTGGCAGCATAAGCGAAGGCAGTGCCTACTCATATCCAATCAGCGGTTTGGCAACCGGAACCACTTATTATTATAAAGCCTACGCTGCCAATTCGGCCGGTACTTCGAGCGGAAGCCCGGTGTCTTTTACCACCAGTGTTGCAGCCACCGCGCCGACTGTGACCAGCGACAGCGTCAGCAGTATTGACTCCAGCTACGGCACCATAAACGGCACGGTCACTGCTGTTGGCAGTTCAGCCATCACCCAGTATGGCTTTATTTATGGAACTACTTCATCCTGCACATCGCAGGCGATCGTTGGTTA
>DHRK01000004.1:10300-45811 GCA_002410325.1 Syntrophomonas sp. UBA5314 | reverse complement strand
CCGCCGGCACCTCTTATGGCAGCCTTGGTTATTTTACCACCAGTGTTGCAGCCACCGCGCCGACTGTGACCAGCGACAGCGTCAGCAGTATTGATTCCGGCTACGGCACCATAAACGGTACGGTCACTGCTGTTGGCAGTTCAGCCATCACCCAGTATGGCTTTGTTTATGGAACTACTTCATCCTGTACATCGCAGGCGATCGTTGGTTATACCATCAGTCAGGGAAGTTCCTTTTCCTATCAGTTGAGCGGTTTAAGCGCCGGCACCACTTATTATTACAAAGCCTACGCTACCAATGCCGCCGGCACCTCTTATGGCAGCTTAAACTATTTCACAACTACTGCTTCTGCCGCAACCCCGACGGTAGCCACTTACAGCGCTTCAGATATTAGCGGCAATTCTGCTACCTTGAACGGTTATATCGATTCCATTGGAGGCTACTCTATCACCCAGTACGGCTTCTATTATGGAACCACCTCATCTTGTACTTCTCAGGCCATCGTCGGCTACAGTGCTGATGCAGGCAATAGTTTCACTTTGGATCTCAGCAGTTTGAGTGAGTACACCATGTACTACTATAAAGCTTACGCCACCAATGCCGCCGGCACCTCTTATGGAAGCGTATATTCCTTCACCACCGATTCAGCCAGTACGCCAACCGTGACTACCTTAACACCGTCAGTCAGCCAGGGTTATACTACCCTCTATGGATATGTAACATCCAAGGGAGGCTCAAACATAGAATCGTACGGATTCTACTATGGAACCACCAGTTCACCAAGTACCCAAGTTGTCGTGGCATCAGATGATATAGATGCCTATGATACGTTTAGCTACACCCTGAGCGGTTTGACTGACGGTACTACCTATTATGTAATGGCCTATGCCACCAACAGTGAAGGCACTTCATATGGAAGCGTCCTGAGCTTTGTAGCGGAAGGTGCCGTTACCACAACTACCCCAACGACAACAACTACCGAGCAGGAATCGTCTTCCGGCCCGGTCTGTGTCTTCACCATAGGCTCAAGCACTTACAGCATGAATGGCATTAGCGTTACCAGCGATGTAGCTCCTTATATCGAGCACAACCGCACCTTCCTGCCACTGTATACTGCAGCTAACGCCCTGGGCATCAGTCCTTCAGACATAAGCTGGGATGGGGCCAGCCGGACAGTAACCGTTGTTGATGGGGCTAAAGTGGTAGAAATGACTATCGGAAGCCAGCAGATATCGATAAACAGCATATCCATGCCTTTAGAAGTAGCTCCTGAGATTTCCCATGGGCGCACCTGCCTGCCGGTTGGGCTTATATCCCAAATTTTCGGAGCAACCTGCACCTGGAACGGAGCAGACCGGACGGTTACCGTTCAACAGGCAGCTTGATCTGACTTACAAACGCGGAGCAAGGTAAACCGAAAGGCCGAATTTCTGAACAAGTCAGGATAATTTTTTATAGACACAAATACGTCGAGAGGATTCCGGTATCGTGGTGCCGGAATCCTCTCCAGTCACCGGGCTCATTGCGCAGCTTATGGCGCTGGAGCCAGCCGGGTTCTCAGAACCGCCCATTGCTCATCCGAGACGATTCCGAGGCGCCACAGGGCGGCGCCGCCCAAACGATATTTTTGGGCCAGGTCTATTTTGCCGTTCATGCTGGAGGCGGATTCATTGACGGCGGATATCCCTAAATACAGCTTGGACGCGGGAACTTGGGCGAGGGCCAGCGTTACGGCCTGTTCCACTTTATCCAGGGGCTCCGGTCGGGTACCGTAATCGTAGGCCATGATGACGATGCTGTCCGCCGACTGGCCCAGGCTGGCATAATCATAGCCCGGATAGCTGCTGTTCAGGGGATGCAAGGACAGGGTCAGGGTTTTGCCGGCAGCGTGCAGGGAAGCGGCCAAGTCCTTGACAAACGCGGCAAAATCAGCACGCACCTCGCTCAGTTCTTCGGGCGTATCATTCCACCCCAGCCCTTCGAAATCCAAATTAACCCCGTCATATTTACCAGCCTCGCCGGTTATGCTCCGGATGGCCAGGGACCTGGCGGCGGGGTCATTGAGCATTTTCCTTATCCGGGCGTTTTGGTCGGTCATCTGTATACACATCTGGGTTTTCAAGCGGTATTTCTGGGCGGCCTTCAGCACATCGTTCCAACCCTCCGGGCGCTGCCATCCCTCGGCGCTGTCGCTTAACAGGTTGCCTTGCTCGTCCATGCTGTACCAGCCCAAGGCCAGTTCATCGACAAGAACGGTATGGTCGCTCCGGGTTTGCGGGTAGGGCACGGTGAACAAGTCCGTCCAGCTGCTGTTGACCGCGTTGCCCAGGGCATAATATCCCAAAAGCTTTAATTCAACCGGCGTACCGCTGACGACCGGCGTGCTGCTGATGTCGATCCTGCGGGCGGCACTGTCCCAGTTTACCTGGCATCCCAGCGCTTCGCTTATGAATCCGAGGGGCAGCATGGTCCGGCCGCTTACAATGAGGGGTGGAGCGTCCAGGGTTATCATAGAACCGTTTTTGAAAGCCTGCTTGTTTCCAATCTGCATTTTGATCAGCAGGTCTTTTCCTTCCAGCGTCACTTCCTGGGTGGCGGCATTCCAGCTTACCTTTACATTCAGAGATTCGGCAACCGTTTGTATGGGCGCCAGGGTCCGGTTATTGACGATGACCGGAGCCACTTCCGGGTTGAGAACTTGGCCGTCTACGGTGATGGTGATGGCCGGCGGGGGGTCTGCTGCCTGTGCCGCCCGCCCCCAGACGCCGGTGAGGAGAAGCATCAAAGCCAGGCAAAACCAACACTTTTTCATGAGAATTGCACCTCGATCTTAAGAATTTGCAGCCGTTCATAGTTGGGCTGCATGGGCCTGATAAAGGCCTCTAAAAGGATACGCAAAGTTTTGGTTAAAAATTGCAGTTGAAGTGATATTTGCCTTTCAGGCAATGGAAGGGCTCCATTTTCGGAATAAGGCAGGTGCGAAATATAATTGTAAAAGCCGTACGGTTGACAGGCCTATCATAAACAAATATAATGACTATAAAGTCAATGACCATGGAGTCAATAAAAATGAACAGGAATCAAAGGAAGCAACAGAAAGAACAGACCCGCAAGATTTTGCTGGAAGCGGCTTTTTCGGAATTCGGCCGTCGGGGGATTATGGCGACCAGAATGTCGGACATTGCGGTAGCCGCCGGGGTCTCTCACGGAACCGTGTTTGCCCATTTTGAAAACCAGGAGGCTTTGATAAGCGCGGTAATTGAAGAGTTCGGGGAAAAAATCGCCTTGCGCACCCATGAGCTGGCCAGCCAGTGCAAAGGGGTTCAAGAGCTGCTGGCGGTGCATTTGCTGTGCATTGAGGAATCGGAGGCCTTTTACACCAGATTGGTAAATGAAGCCCGGTTTTTGCCCCAAGTCGCCAGAGATACTTTTATCATGATCCAGTCCGCGGTATCTTTCCATATCAGCCAGTCGGCCCAAGCGGAAATGGATCAGGGCCGCCTTATCAAAATGCCGCTGCACCTTTTCTTTAATACCTGGGTGGGGCTGGTTCACTACTATCTGAACAACAGTGATTTATTCGCCGGGGGAGATTCAGTAATAAAACGCTATGGCCCGGTATTGCTGGAACATTTTATGAGTCTGACAAGGATCCGCCAATGAAGGGAGAAGGCTATGAAGAATAACGATCTGACGCCGCTCAAAGCCCGGGTTTGCTATGGGCATCTGGGAGGAACGCTAGGTGAAAGGATCTTGCAGAGATTTATTGAACTCGACTGGCTGGAGCGGGATGGAGAGAAGGCCACGGTTTTATGTGCTTACCGAAGAGGGCCAGAAGCAGTTGACCGGGCTGGGAATAAATATTTATAAAGGGAGATGATTGGTGTGAAAACATGTATTGCCTGTGGAATGCCGATGAACAAGCCATCCGATTTTGCCATGAACGATGAGAGCAAGGATTACTGCCGGTATTGCTGCAATGCCGACGGTTCTATGCAGTCCTATGAGGAAAAGCTGCAAGGGATGACGGCCTTTATCGTTAAAACCCAGGGGCTGGATGAAGAAGCGGCCCGCTCCGCGGCCGAAAGGATGATGGCCAAGCTTCCCGCCTGGAAAAAAGACGCTTAAGGCTTTTGCATTTTAGGCGGCTATATCCTTCTCGCCGGTTTGCGCTGCCACAAACCGGGCCAGGCGCAGATCGCGAACCGTTACCCGGGCGGCAATCTTTTGGGAAAATTTGTGCATCAGGTAATAGACCGCGCCCGGTTTAAGCGAACAGTCCGCTTCTTCTCCTGCGATAAGGTATGCTCCCCGCAAAATGGGGCGCAGGATCAGGTAGTGGCTCAGAGCCAGCCGGGCTTCCGGGTGTAAGGTTATTACGCGTTCTTTCGCCTTAATGCTGCCCGGCCCCGCTTTCTCATCGTAGCGCAGTTCGCGTATTTCCCTTACGCTCAGGCCGGTGTAGAGAAGTTCGACAATCAAGCGGCCCGGGAGTTCCAGAGCATCCAGGTTTACCTCGCGGCGGAACTTTTGCACCTCTTCCCAGGAAGCCCGGGGTCTTATTTTACTGGTTCCGTCGCTTTTTACCCGGGCCACTGTCTCCAGGGGATTGTATTCCAGAAGCCCCCGGCCCCGAAGGAACCTGGCAAAGGCGGACAATGCGCTTAAACGGCGGTTTATCGTGGAAGGACGCAGCCCGCAGGTGTCAAGCAGGTATTCCTTATAGGCTTCCAGGCGCGGGGGATTGAAGTTTTTCAGGAGGCTTGCCCGTTTCCTGCCGAGGCGGAAATAAGCCATATAATCGTTTAAGGCATAGTCGTAGCTCTTTATAGTAACCGGGCGGTAGGCCTGGCGGCGCAGGTAGGCGTTAAAACAGATTCGGTAGTTCACAGGACGCTTCCCCCTGGAATGCTTATATATTCCAGGATATGCGATAAAAGCGAAATGGTTCGAAAACCCCAATCAATCCGTCATAAATTGGCCGAAGCCAGGCGAATCCCTTACCGCTGTACTATCAGATAGTCTATCACTATTCAAGTCCAGTTGGTGGATTTTTGCATTCATTACATAAATAAACCAAGAGGATTCCGAGCTGTTAAACCGGAATCCCCTCTAAAAGCAGCGGCTTAGATTTCAACAATTTGTGTATCCAGCAATACTCCATTTATGGTAATCTATAGATGTGAAAAGTTGCCAATTTATAGAATTGAAGGAAGGACCAAAAATAATGACTAAACGTTCTAAATACTTAATATCCGCTGTATTGGTCATAGCCGCTCTTTTATCCATACTGATCACCTGGGGCCCGCTGCTTTTTACGCTGCCTGACTATGCAAGCCAGCCGCTAAACAATGGATATGAGGTTCCCATGAGGGTGGTTGGTGTAAGTTATCCGCTTTTTTCAATATATATTTGGGTTGCTTCTTTTATCGTCGGCATGCTTATATTGTTTTTGCTGGCCAGAAAGAGAAAGGCTGCCCCGGCTTGGTTTTGGATTAATGGCATATCCAGCGCCCTTATCGTTGCCCATGCTGTAATGTGGATAGAAATGCTTTTCGTGATAAAACTGGTTGATTAATAAGCGAAAAAAAGCCTGCCAGGTACGGCTGGCTTTTTTTCGCTTATTACAGAACAAAAACGTGTTTGCCTATGGTTGTTATAATGGGACGGCTCCCCGACTCTACCCGGTTAAAACTACGCCTTCCCAATGATAGGGGATTTGGTTGGCGGAGTGGTCTGCTTTTTTATGAGCGTTTTGACCTCCTTGACTCAGTTTTAGTATAGCGTTTATAATTTATCTCCATTTTGAGGCAGAAATATTGAGATATAAACGTAAATACCTAATGAATGGGATTTAGGGGGAACAAAATATGTCTCCAAATGGAGACATATTTTTTCGGAAATAATGAAGAATAGTAGTTTTAGATTCCGTATTTCTCAACTTTTTTATATAGAGCGGATGGATGAATATGGAGTATTTTTGCTGCTAGATACTTTTTCCCATGAGTCCTCGTAAGAACCTCAATAATCCGATTCTTTTCACATTGTTCTAAATAATTTTTTAAATCTAATGAATTATTATTTGACTCAATAGTAAGCCCAAAACTGGATTCTGCCATTAATTTGTCAACATATGCTGATTTAACTGATTTATTATTTTCCATACTTGCTAATAGCATGGCTTTTTCTATAGTATGTTCTAACTCCCGTATGTTGCCAGGCCATTTGTATTGATTTAAAATACTACGTGCATCGGGAGTTATAGACTTAACATTCAATTCTAATCGCTCACTTAATTTTTTAAGAAAATAATCAATCAATAAATTAATATCATTTCCCCTTAGCCGAAGGGGAGGTACGTCTATTTCAATTACTTTAAGGCGATAATAAAGATCTTCGCGGAATGAACCATCCTGCACTTTCTGATTTAAGTTTTGATTAGTAGCGGCAATAATCCTGACATCTAGACTTATTGGAGCATGCTCGCTACCCAATCGTTCAATTTCCTTCTCTTGTAATACAGTAAGCAACTTGGCTTGCATAGAAATCGGCATTTCACCTATTTCATCCAAGAAAATAGTTCCTTTATGTGCTAATTCAAATTTCCCCTTTTTCCCGCCTTTACGTGCTCCGGTAAATGTACCGGGCTCATATCCAAACAATTCCGATTCCAATAATTGTTCGGGTATAGCCGCACAATTTATCCGGATAAATGAGTTATTACTACGGGGGCTTGCGGAATGAATGGCTTTAGCAAACAAGTCCTTTCCTGTTCCGCTTTCACCGGTTATTAAAACGGTACAATCATTTTGGGCGACAATTTGGGCGAAAGCTTTGAGTTTTTGGATTTCTGGACTTTTACTTATTATGTGATCAAAATCAAATATCGTACGAGCTTCATTACGTGCATGTTCAAACGCATGGTTTAGTGTTTTAACCATATTGGCGAATTCTATTGCATCATTTATATCGATAAAAAGACTACGTCCAACAACTCCGATTATACGACCATCTTTTTTAACAGGGAAAGCCTGAGCGATAGTGTCTTTACCGTTTCCAACAAAAACATAACCCTGTTCCGGTATGCCTGTTTTAAGGACTTTAATCATTCTGGAATGGGGAGCTACATTTAAGATGTACTCCCCTATGGCTTGCTCTCTGCTTACACCTACCATCCGCAAATACAAATCGTTGCAATGAATGATTCTACCTTTGGAATCAATAGCAACTACAGTATTATAGGGATCTTCAGATAGGTATTCTGCTACGCAACTAAATTCTAGTTCCTGAAGAAATGACAACAGTAATCCCCCCTACCAACATAATATTTGGGAAAAAGAAATAGAAAGTTAAATTCTAGTTCGTTCTCCTCAAAAATTAAAATGCAATAATCGTTCCAGCAATATTTGCATTATTGAATAAAAAGACTATGTTGATATAGATGATAATTGCCATAAAAAACCATATATCTATAAGTTGCCCCAAGGACCATCATAAAAATATTGGTTCTTTGAAGCCATCTGAATCGGAGTTCCTCATATGCCACAAATACGAAATTTTAACAGAGAAGCATTAGTATCATTGTAACAAATAGTCGAAATTTTTGTCGAAAATTCTCCCCAAAAGGTCCATGTCAGATTGATATGGACCTTTCCTTGATCATTTTTCGCCCTTAAAAGCTTCATTTATAATTTTATCTCCGTTTTTAGACAATATCTATTTCAGACGATGAGTTTGGATACTTCATCAAAAAGGGCCTAGGTTAAAAAATAGTGGGGGAATGGTCTCAAGTAAGAGATAGATTTGGAATGGTCAAAACATGAGAAACGCGAAATTTAGGGTTTTTACTAGTTGGCATAAGTCTTGCGTTATTAATAAGGCTGTAAAAGTAGTTTTTTAATAATAACGAATTGGAGGTGAAATTTAAGAGTTAAACGTTTTCAACAACCATAGAGAAAGGAGTAGTAATAAATGAAAATAATCGGAGTAATTGGCGCCGGAATCATGGGTGCGGGCATAGCTCAGGTTGCTGCAGAAAACGGTTACACTGTTAAAATCTACGATGTAGCTGCAAGTATGATGGATAAAGCAGTAAAAACCATGCAGAAAAATTGGCAGAAGGCAGTAGAAAAGGGAAAAAGCACCCAGGAGGATATGGATAAACAAGTAGCTGCAGTCACTTGTGTTAATAGCGTTGATGAGCTTAACGATGTGGATTTAGTGATAGAAGCCGTAGCAGAAAATATGGAATTAAAAAAATCCATATTGGCTCAACTCGATAAAATCTGCGGAGAAAAAACGATATTGGCCACCAATACCTCTACACTTCCGGTCACGGAAATTGCAGGCGCAACGAACAGGCCTGATCGGGTAGTGGGAATGCATTTCTTCAATCCGGTTCCCATGATGAAACTGGTTGAGATCGTTCGCCCTTCGGGGACATCGAATGAGACATTAGCAGCAGTAACAGACTTTGCCGAAAATATTAAGAAAACGGCGGTTATAGCCAAGGATACGCCAGGTTTCATAGTAAACCGAGTTTTAACTCCTCCTATTATAGAAGCAATGACCGCATATGGTGATGGCGTCGCCAGCGCCGGGGATATTGATATTGCCATGAAACTGGGCTGCAATTGGCCAATAGGACCACTGGCTTTGGCTGATATGATCGGACTTGATACACTATTGGCCGGTGCTGAAACTTTTGTGAGAGAATTTGGCGATCAAAAATATCGTCCGCCTCATGTCCTCCGTCAAATGGTAAGAGCGGGGGAATTTGGAATGAAAACTGGGAAAGGGTTTTACGACTACAAAAAGTAGTCAGCGGTGAACGGCTATGGAATTTAACAATTTGATCTATAAAAAAGAAAATGGTTTAGCCGTTGTCATATTAAATCGCCCGAAAGCGTTTAATGCGCTCAGCGAAGAGTTAATTGACGAACTTAATCAGGTGCTAACACTTTTGGAAGAAGATGCAGATGTAAGAGCCCTGATTCTTACCGGAAGCAGAAAGGTGTTTGCAGCTGGCGGCGATGTAAGCGGTATGATCGAAGCCAATACCCTGGATATTTACTACTATGGCAACAAGATTCACAAAGCATTTGATCGGCTGGAAGACCTGCCTTTCCCAACTATTGCAGCCATCAATGGCCCCGCCCTGGGAGGCGGATGCGAGATAGCCATGTGCTGTGACTTCAGGATAGCTGGGGAATGTTCCGTATTTGGACAGCCGGAAATATCGCTGGGCATTATGCCCGGTGCCGGAGGTACGCAGAGGTTGGCCAAATTGATAGGTGTTTCCCGGGCCAAGGAAATGATCTTCCTGGGTGCCAATATAAATGCTATTCAGGCTTTGGAGATGGGACTGGTCAATCAAATAGTTGCTGATGACATAGTGTTCGATGAAGCCAAAGCCATGGCAGCTAAATTAATGGCTAAACCAGCCGTAGCCTTGCGTTTTGCCAAGGAAGCAATCAATACAGGGATTAATAAGGATTTGATTACCGGTAAAGGTGTAGAGAAGGCTAAATTTGCCATGGCTTTTTCCACCCATGATCAAAAAGAAGGCATGAAAGCCTTCATTGAAAAAAGAGCTCCTGAATTCAAACACAACTAACAGTTAGAGAGGAGATAAATAAATGAAAGAAGTAGTACTGGTAAGCGGAGCACGTACCGCCATAGGTGATTTTTTAGGAACCTTGTCCAATTTTACAGCAGTTGAATTAGGAACTTTCGCTGCAGCTGAAGCACTTAAGAGAGCTGGTATTGACCCTAAAGAGATAGATAATGTTACCGGAGGCCACTGTATATCCGCTGGTACCGGCGGTAATGCTGCTAGACAGATTCAGGGCAGAGTTGGCATTCCCTGGGAAGCACCGGCCATGACGCTTCATCAAGCGTGCGCTTCTTCAATGAGGGCTTTGGAGATAGCTGCTGCAGAAATCATGCTGGGCAGATCCGATGCAGCATTGGTAATCGGCACGGAAAGCATGTCCAATTCCCCCTACGTTTTAAAGAAAGCCAGACGCGGATACCGGATGGGCGATGGGGAAGCCGTAGCGGATGAATTAACCAGTGGCACCTTGATTTGCCCCATTTATGGGTACCACATGGGCGTAACCGCTGAAAATGTTGGTGAGAAATACGGTATAACCCGTGAAGCTCAAGACGAGTTGGGATATTTGAGCCAAAAGCGTGCCAGTGCAGCTACCAAGAATGGTATCTGGAAACAAGAAATCGTGCCTATTGAAGTTAAAACCAAAAAAGGAACCAAGGTAATTGATTATGATGAGCACGTAAGAGATGATGTATCCCTTGAAACATTGGCTGCATTGAAGCCGGCTTTTAAAAAGGGCGGAACTGTAACTCCCGGCAATGCGTCCGGTCTTAATGATGGCGCTGCTGCTGCAGTTATTATGAGCAGAGAAAAGGCTGAAAAACTTGGCTTAAAACCCTTATGCAAAATCAGCGCTGCAACATCGTATGGAGTAGAACCGGAAATTATGGGCATTGGGCCTGTTTTTGCTATCCCCAAGGCACTAAAATTAGCCGGATATGAACTGAACGACGTTGATTATTTTGAGATCAATGAAGCTTTCGCGGCTCAGTGTTTGGCCGTGCAGCAACAACTAAAAATAGATTCTGACCGGCTTAATGCCAACGGTTCCGGAATCTCATTAGGCCATCCGGTAGGAATGACTGGCGTTCGCTTAGTCGTATCTCTAGCTAACGAATTGAAGAGAAGAAATGGCAAAGTCGGCGTAGCATCGCTGTGCGCAGGTATGGGCCCGGCTGGCGCTACAGTTATAGAGATGATTTAGGAATTATTGGAGGAGTTGATATGGGAAGATCTTATCAAGAAGAATATAAAAGCAAGCTAGTAACAGCTGATCAAGCGGCTGCTATGGTTAAGAATGGCGATTGGGTTCATTACTGCCATCTCAGCGGCAAGCCGATTGAATTTGACGAGGCGCTGGCAAAAAGAACAAATGAGCTATTTGATGTAAATCTGAAAGGCGCGGTCACCATTGCCCCTGCACCTAAAACTATTATGGGGGATCTTAAACAAGAGCATTTCACCTGGAACGCAAGTAACTTCTCTGCAATGGACCGCAAATTCCAGGAGCTTGGAAACGCTTATTATATTCCCTGGAACTTCCACGATGCTCACCGGTACGTAATGGAAACATTTGTTATGGATATTTACGTTACCCAGGCCAGACCTATGGATGAGCATGGTTATTTCAATCTAAGCGTCCAGGCCTGCTTTGCCATTGATGAAATTGAGAAAGCCAAGATAGTGATTATCGAAACCAATGACAAGCTTCCTCACGCCCTTGGCGGATATGGGGAATGTGTTCACATCTCAAAGGTTGACTATATAATTGAAGGACCAAATCATGTCCCAGTTACCCTTCCTGAGCAAAGTCCTGAAGCCACTACTGAAGAACGTAAAATTGCGGAATATATTCTCGACGAAGTAGAAGACGGATGCTGTATTCAATTAGGAATCGGAGCTTTCCCCAATTATATAGGCACCGTAATTTGCGAAGGTGATTTTAAACATCTAGGAATCCATTCCGAAATGTTTGCGGATTGTTATCCGCATCTGATCGAAACCGGCATGGTCGATAACAGCAACAAGACATTTATGCGCAATAAGTCGGTGTATGCTTTTGCACTGGGGAAACAGAGCACCTATGACTATATTCATTTTAATCCGGGCTTGGCCATGTATGATGTTTCATGGTGCAATCGTCCCGACATTATAGCTTCTAATCCTAAGGTGCGTTCGGTTAACAATTGCGTTGGCATTGATCTTTACGCCCAGGTGGCATCGGAATCATGGGGATTCAGACAGATATCAGGAACCGGCGGGGCCGCCGATTTCGTCAGAGGCGCTTATGATTCTGAAGGCGGAAAATCCTATTTATGCATGACCTCTACCAAAAAGGACAAGGAAGGAAATACTTTTTCGAGCATAGTACCGACGCTTCCAGCGGGTACCATAGTGACTATCCCTCGTTATCAGGTTCAATATATAGTTACTGAATACGGCAAGATAGGCATTAAAGGATACTCGACCTGGCAAGTAGCAGAAAAAATGATATCTATAGCTCATCCGGATTTCAGAGACGACTTGGTTAAGGAAGCTCAAAAAATGAACATTTGGCGCAGGAGCAACAAGATTGTCTAGGACTTGCCATAAAGAAAGGCTTTATCGGCATAAACACCGGTTTTGCTATCGGTTTACTGGACATGCTCCAATGTCCATGACGTTAACAGCGATTAAAATTCTAAAGAAAGGGAGGGTAATATGCCAGCAACTAATTATTTATTCGACACCCGTGAATTGAAGTTTATTGTCAAGGAATGGCTCGATACAGAGAGACTGCTGTCATGCGATGAATATAAGGATTACTACGGGGTAGATGATATCGACGCTTTCATCGATGTTGCCTATAAAATTGCCAAAGACGTCGTGGCACCGGCCAATGGCGATGCTGATACTATTGGCGTAAAGTTCGAAGATGGCAAAGTCTATATCCCTGAGTCCATGAAGAAAGCGTATGCAACCGTCTGTGAGGCGGGCATGGGAGCGGCAGCGTTTAATTACGCGGAAGAAGGACATGTTCCCCGTCTGTTTAGCGTATGCCAAAATGAAATCCTTACTTCAGCATCCGCCGCCATGATTATGTTATGGATTCTGGGCGGATCGGCAGCTGATGTTATCGAACAATTCGGTGACGAGGAATTAAAACACCTGGTACTTCCCAAAATGTTTTCCGGCGAGTGGGGAGGTTCGATGAATCTTACCGAAGCCGGCGCCGGGTCCGATCTGGCAGCTACGGCCAGCAAGGCTTTTCCGACCGATACCCCGGGAGTGTACAAGATAAAGGGAAACAAGATCTTTATTACTTCCGGTGACGGCGATTTATGGGAGAACATTATCCACCTGGTTTTGGCCAGAATTGAAGGTGCTCGTGAAGGCACGGCAGGTATTTCTCTCTTTGCAGTACCCAAACATCGTTTCGACAAAGACGGGAATATAACTGAATGGAACGATGTTACCACAGTGGGAATTGAACACAAAATGGGGCTTCATGGATCAGCTACCTGCTCCCTGGCCTATGGTGAGAACAACGACTGCTATGGCTACCTGCTTGGTGCTCCACCCAACGAAAAGGGTATTGCTTCGGGGCTGTCCCAGATGTTTATGCTGATGAATGAATCCCGTCTCAGCACTGGATTGATGGCCTTATCGGTAACTGAACAAGCCTATTATAATGCGCGTGAATATGCCAAAATACGTGTTCAAGGCAATAAAATGACTGATCCCAAAGGCCCCCGGGTGGCCATTATTGAACATGAAGATGTGAAGCGCATGCTGCTCCATCAGAAGGCTTGTACTGAGGCCATGAGAGCTATGCTTTATAAGACCTACTGGTACACCGATTTTGCCCTGGCTGCAAACGATCCTGCCGAGAGAGAATGGGCGGATGACATGTTCATGATAAACAATCCGCTGGTTAAGGCTTATATCAGCGACATGGCATGGCCATTATGCGGAGAAGCTATCCAGTGCTACGGCGGCTACGGCTTTATTGAAGAGTACTCCGCGGCTCAGCTGGCGCGCGATAGCAAGATTTACTCGATCTGGGAAGGAACCAACTTTATCCAGTCCATGGATTTGACAGGCCGTAAGTTCAGCATGAAAAAGGGCGGCCCTTTCAAAAAGTGGTTGGATGATATCCGTTCATTTATTAATGACAACAAAGATAATGCTGATTTTAAAAAGGAAATACAAATGCTCTCAGATGCCTTTAGTGCCTATTCAGACATTCTGAAAATGCTGTCTGAAAAGCTGGCTGAAGGCCAGGTAAGCTACCAGGGATTATGGGCTACTCGGATTATGCATGCCACGGCTATGGTATATTGCGGCATGCTGCTTCTGGATCAGGGTCTCCTTGCGAATAAGAAGCTTGCTGAACTGGGTGACGGCCACTATGATGCCAACTTCTACAAAGGCAAAATTGCCAGTGCAAGATTTTATTTATTAAACGAAGTTCCCAATATTTTCGCCATTCAACGGATGTTGCAATCCGGTGACTTCTCTGCAGCCGATGTTACGCCGGAACAACTGGGCTAAAAACAAGAGCTTTGGTGACGTGATAAAGACAAGTAACGCTAGTTCGTAGGGTTTTCATGATTTGTAGTCTCTTGCTCATCGCGGTTTATTCCGCGATAGAGCAAGATAACTACCATTAACGTAACCAGGCAGACTGGCAATTTTTGAGGAGGGAAAAAATGGAGCAAACGGTAAAAAACATTGGTTGGCGAGTAACGGTGTTTGCAATTTTGGTAAACCTGGCCAGCGGATTCATCTATGCCTGGAGCGTATGGGCGGCAGCTCTTATTAAAGAGCTTCATTTCACTAAGACTGAAGCCATGCTTCCCTACACCGTAGGTCTGTTCATGCTCGCTGTAATGATGGTACCTGGTGGCAAGTTGTTTGATAAATACGGGCCCCGTGTTGTGGCAACCGCAGGGGGGATACTCATAATTGTCGGAATGATCATGACTTCCATGCAAACCACGATAGTAGGATTGGTAGCCTGGTTTGGAATTGTTGTTGGAACAGGAGCCGGTATACCGTATGGCGTAACTATTCCCTCTTCAGTCCAGTGGTTCCCACCGGCCAAACGCGGTTTGGTTGCTGGTCTGGTGGTGGCCGGGCTCGGTCTGGCAGCATCTTATGCTGCCCCTCTCGCCCAGACTATTATCAATGCGGTTGGAGTTAAACAAACCTTCATGATTTATGGAATCGTTTTTGGGGCTTTAGTTATCCTCTTTGGCCAATTTCTGGCCTTACCGCCGAAAGGTTATATTCCTCCCGGAACTCCGGAACCAGTCGCTGGAGCAGGGGCATCTGGGAAAAAAGAATTTGCACCTTCAGAAATGACTCGCACTCCTCAATTCTGGGCAATTTGGTTCATGTACTGTTTCGGTGCCATAGCCGGTCTTATGGTAATTGGACATATAGCCATTATCGCTAATGTGCAAGCTCATATTGCGTGGGGCTTTGCACTGGTGGCTATCCTTGCCGTATTCAATTCGGGCGGTAGAGTTATAGGAGGATTTCTATCAGACAGGATTGGACGCAATAAAACTCTCGCCATAATGTTTTGCATCCAAGCGGTCAATATGTTGATATTTAGAAATTATACCAGCATGACCTCCTTGACGATTGGAGTCTGTGTGACGGGAATAGCATACGGAGCACTCCTGGCTATTTTCCCGGCCCTGACCTATGACTATTTTGGTATGAAAAACAGTGGAATGAATTATGGCCTGGTATTTACAGCCTTTGGCATAGCGGGCGTAATCGGGCCGCTAGCCGCCGGAAAAATCGTCGACGCTACTGGAACTTACAACTATGCATATATAGCGGCTGCAGTCATTTTGGTAGTAGCAGCTGTATTGGTAAAGTTCCTAAAAGCCCCCACAACTGAAAGGCTTGGTTAATAAATCCTTTTTTAATATTAATGCTTTACCGTATGACTGGATATTTGCACTTATTGTTAATGAACTAGCATACAGGGCAACGGCCAGTCACCGTTGCCCTTTTGCATTGTGGTTTCAATACTGAATAAAGAATTTATATAAGGGGATTTAATCGTACTGGAAGCATAACATTACAGTTTTAAAGCTGAAATACGACCATTGGCATGTTGTTTCCTTTCTATGCTTAAAAAGCGAGGAATGTCCATCAGTAGAACGGGAGGAAAGAAAAAATGCCCATAACGGAAATATTAGTACGAAATGCAGAAATGTTCGGACCGGAGGTATGCCTGACCGAGATTAATATGGATCTCCAAGAAAGCCACCATGTTTCCTGGATTGAGTATGAACTGATTGAAAACAACCCGGCAGGCGAATACCGACGGGAAATGACCTGGCTCGTTTTTGACGAAAAAGCCAATCGTATGGCCAATTTACTACTCAAGAGGGGGATAAAAAAAGGGGATAAGGTGGCAATCCTTTTAATGAACTGTCTGGAGTGGCTGCCCATTTATTTTGGAATAATAAAAGCAGGAGCTGTCGCAGTACCCTTGAACTTTCGTTACACAGCCGAGGAAATTAAATATTGTCTGGAATTATCTGAAAGTATTGCGTTGATTTTCGGGCCCGAGTTTATTGGCCGGGTAGAGACTATTTATAGACAGATGCCCCAAGTAAAGCTTCTTCTTTTTGCCGGTGAAAACCGCCCTTCTTTCGCCGAAAGTTATGACCGCTTGACCGCTAATTGTTGTTCTGAGGATCCAAAAGTTAGACTAACCGACGAAGATGATGCGGTAATATATTTCTCGTCGGGGACCACGGGATTTCCCAAAGCAATCTTACATATCCACCAAAGCCTGATGTCGGCTTGTTGTACGGAAGTTATTCATCATGGTCAAAAACGTGACGATAATTTTTTGTGTATTCCGCCGCTTTACCATACTGGAGCCAAAATGCATTGGTTTGGCAGTTTGTTGTCGGGAAGCAAGGCCGTATTGCTACGTGGTGTAAAACCTGAATGGATACTTAAAACCGTTTCTGAAGAAAAAATCACCATTGTTTGGCTCTTAGTTCCCTGGGCACAGGATATTTTGGATGCTATCGAAAGTGGAGACGTAGATCTGGAGGATTACGAACTATCCCAGTGGAGGCTAATGCATATAGGTGCGCAGCCAGTACCACGCAGCTTGATTAATCGCTGGAAAAAGTACTTTCCAAACCAGCTTTATGATACCAACTACGGTTTAAGCGAATCCATAGGTCCGGGATGTGTCCATTTAGGTGTTGAGAATATTCACAAGGTTGGTGCGATAGGATTGCCGGGTTACAAATGGAAAGCCAAGATAAGCGATGAAAACGGAGTTTCCGTACAACAGGGGCAGGTTGGGGAACTGGCTGTAAAAGGACCGGGCGTAATGAAATGCTACTATAACGACCCGGAAGCGACTGCGGCAACACTCAAGAATGGCTGGTTGTTTACAGGTGACATGGCACGAATGGATGAAGACGGGTTTATTTATCTGGTTGATCGAAAAAAAGATGTGATTATTACTGGAGGAGAAAACATATATCCGGTACAAATTGAAGACTTCCTCCGTGCCCATGATGCAATTAAAGATGTAGCCGTGATCGGATTACCCGATAAGCGTGTTGGGGAAATAGTAGCCGCGATCATAGAACTCAAACCGGGAGCTGATTGTACCGAAGAAGATATCAATGAATTTTGCGCTGGGCTGCCTCGGTATAAACGCCCCCGAAAGGTAATTTTTGATACTGTACCCCGCAATCCTACCGGTAAAATCGAAAAACCGCGCCTGAGGGAAAAGTATTGCACATTGGGATTAGTGTCGGCTGTTTCAAGCCGGTAAATATTTGCTGCCTATAACAAGAGTAATATTGAATGCCGAGTCCCCTTCTTCCCAAAATACTCCGTGGAAACTATGCATTTAAGGCATAGTTTTTACGGAGTAAATAATGATAGTTATTTTGAGTAACGAAATCAATGAGAAATTGCGGAGGATGTATATTAGTGACCAAAACATCTTTAGAAGTATTTCAATTATATGCACAACAATTAACGAAAACATACGAGAATAATTGTCTATTCTTTATAACCGAATTAAATTCTATTGCCTTTATTGAAGATAACGGTATTAATATTTCTGCGTTCCAGGTGGGCAACCGATTTTCAGATGAGGGTGTTGTATATAAATGTATTAATAGCAGAAGACCGGAGCAAGGAGTAATTCCAAGAAATGTTTATGGTAAACGCCTTCGAGTTTTTGCCTGGCCGATAATTAATGAGACGGGCGTTATAGAAGGAACTTATGGTGTGATAGTAGAGGTATTGCACCCAGTAGCAAAAGCCATACCATTGATTGCAGAACAATTAGCCGATGCTTTTCCCGAAGGCGCTTTCATATGCGGAGGTGACCATGAAAAACTGCTCGTTAGGCAAGCATCTATCAAATTCGATATTCCAGGTTATCAAATCGGAACATTATATGAGCAAGACGGCCCATTTGTTGAATGCGTAAAAACAGGAAAACCGGTTACTCGCGAATTAGATTCCAAACAGTTCGGAGTACCGGTACGAGTTATCTGTGTTCCTGCCATAGATCAAGATGATGGCTCTATAGTTGGAGTGACCGGGTTTTATTTGCCCAAGACACTGGCGGGTAGATTACAAGATGCTGCTTCATCATTAAGTGCCAATACGCAGGAGATTGCTTCAACAATGCAGGAAGTAGCTGCATCTGCCGAGGAAATAAGTACCAATGGACTACATTTAAATGATAGAATCCGTGAAATTTCGGAAATAACTGAAGAAGTAAACAACATTTTAAATTTTATTAAAGATGTGGCTGATCAGACAAAAATATTAGGATTGAATGCCGCTATTGAAGCTGCACGCTCGGGTGAACATGGCCGCGGATTTGGAGTTGTATCGGAAGAAATTCGAAAATTAAGTGATCAATCTAAAGAGACTGCTTCTGAAATAAGAGAATTGATAAGAGTAATTAATACTAAAATAAGTCAGATTAATCAAATTGCGAATGCAACCAGTACACAAAGCCAAGAGCAGGCTGCAGCAACTCAACAAGTAGCTGCCTCCGTTATGGAATTAGCGCAAATGGGGGAGAGGTTGTCAGAGTTAGCCCGTGCCCTATAACCCAATATTGTATTTTAATATGATTCTAGTTGCTTATATATAGCGGCTTGAGAAAGTAAAAAAGTATTCTTTGGTGGAAAACGTGAAAAGAAAGAGGTGCAGAAATGACTGTAGATGACATTAAGCAGATTACTTATAGCGATTCCGGCCCTGTACATGAAGTTATTGGACTTGCCAAAGCTGCCCATGAGTCTTACTCAAAAGCGTGTTTAACATTAAATCTGAATGATATTGTTTATGCAGAAAAGGCCTTATCATCTGCAATCGCCAAAATACATTCATTTATTTTAGATTCAATTAATCAACCATATCTACTGCTGGAATTCGGCGAAATACAAAAATGCGAGCAGAAACTTGAGCGTGATTTAGATAGGTTGACCTTGATTCATAAAGCATTAAGCATGAAATGGACAGTTAAATCGACAACTAATCCGATTGGAACACATGTTGACGTGTATTGAACCAATATTTCCAATGATAATCATCCAAGAAAAGGGTGTAGAGCTATGGAGTACAAGTATATTAAAACGAAGATCCGGGAAATTCAAAGATCATTTTATTACAAACTGTTAAATATTCATATCCTTTCATGTGGACAGGGGATTTGTGAGTTATGTTTCCCAGTACAAGATAATGCTTTTAATTCGGGGGGGAACATTTCTAGTGGAGTTCTTACAACTGCCAGTGAAATGGCCATATATATTGCCCTTTATACTATGATACCCAAAGAAGCAGTTCCACTTATAATTTCAATCGATACTTCTATGACAATACCGATAAATATAGGTGAAGTTCATATTAATTCTCGGATTATAAAATTAGAGGATGGCATTTGTTTTGCAGAGGCTGATGTAATGGATCAAAATAATATTTCAGTCGCTTTCAGTTATTTCACTTTACAGATAGTAGAGTAAAATCCAATGGAAAGCAAACTAACTGTAACTATTATTGCTTAATAAGCTTGTATGCATAGACGACACTTAGTTTTATTTAAATATATTCAATGGTTTATCTACACATCTATAAAACAGTTAAGTTTATTAAGGAGATTTCCAATATGAAGTCAAAATCAGCTGACCATTCTCGAATCGATACAGCTGCGGTAGTGCTACCCGAGCACATCACTCAACTGGGTATTGTGCATGGAGGCGATCTTATGAAAATGATGGATAATGCTGCCGGAATTGTGGCTCATCGGCATTGCCGGCATAATACTGCCACGGTTTCTGTCGGAAAAATAGTGTTTAAGGAACAGATACAGATCGGAGACGTGATACTGTGTTATGGGGAATTGGTCTACACGGGCCGAACATCCATGGTTGTTCTAGTGAAGCTGAGAAAAGAAAACCTAGATACGGGAGAAATTAAACACGTTGTGCATGGATATTGGGTTATGGTCGCTTTGGATGACAACGGAATACCTACCCCGGTTCCTCAGTTAATAATAGAATCACCAGAACAGCAGGAATTGTTTGATGAGATCAAAGCACGACTTAATGCAATATGAATAAATAAAACCCAATGCCGTAAGAAGAGATGTTTTAATTGAGGGGAATTTCTAATATGAAGCCAAAATCAGCTGCCCAGTCGCAAATCAGCGCAGCTTTGGTAGTACTTCCTTATCATACTAACTTGATTGGCAATATGCACGGGGGTGAAGTAATGAGGTTTATGGATTCAACCGCGGGTATAGTAGCTCAACAGCACAGCCTCTGTAATCCCGTCACTGTAAGTGTAGATGAACTTGTCTTTCAAGAAAAAATCAAAGTTGGAGATTTGATAGTCTGTGAGGCAGAATTAGTATTTACGGGAAGGACATCTATGGGAATAAAGGTGAGGGTAAAGAAGAAAAATTTCAAGACCGAAAAATCCGATAAGTACGCCATTGAGGGGAATTGGCTCATGGTTGCTCTTGATGAAAATAGACGACCTATTCCCGTTCCTCCGCTGATTATAGAATCACCAGAACAGCAGAAATTGTTTGATGCTTTCAAAGCAAAACTGATAAAGAAGGATGAACGATAGAACAATACCGTAGTTTACGACGAAGAACAAGTTTTCATTTCAAACCGTGTCCGAAGAAATTCGTTGGCTGAATCTAAACAGGTGGGTGATAAAGTGTCGGAATATTCAATATTTGAAGGAACAATGGCTGACATGACCTATGTAGAAATAGAAACAGCATCGATAAATCAAGCCTGCGTTTTACTGCCCATTGCCGTTATTGAAGGACATGGGCCTCATATGTGTTTAGGGGTAGATACATACATAACGTATGCTCTATGCAAAAAAATCTCTGAAAAATTAAATGAAATAGGCAAACAGGCACTGATTGCCCCCCCATTTTATTGGGGAATTAACCGTGCGAATGAGGCGTTTCCCGGTTCCTTTACAGTAAGGAAAACCACTTTGACTGCTATGCTGGTTGATATCTTACTCTGTATTAAGAAATGGGGTTTTAAAGACATCTTTTTAATTAATATACATGGAGACTTATCCCACAATAAAGCCATTATAGAGGCTGCCCAGGAGGCCTGGCTGGACCATGAGGTGGGCGTCCGAGCAGTGCTGGCCGAGCCCTTGGTCAAGGCATGCAAGGTGACCGGCAACGAAGATTTTATACTGTTGCAGAAAACGCTTATGAAGGGAAGCATTGATGGATTTATTGACCTTCATGCCGGTGCCATGGAAACTGCGTGGATGTTCATTAATTTCCCCGGTTTAGTCAATGTAGACTTAGCCAGAGAGTTAGGATCCTCAAAGACTACTACTGCGGGTTTAATAACCTGGGCTAAGGGGGGACAAGGGGCTAGAGGGGTAATTCCTCGGGGTTATTGTGGAGAACCATCCAGGTTTGATCCAGATGAGGCGTATGAATTCGAAAGAACTCTGGTTCAAGAGTTGGCACACGCTATCGCAGAATGTTTGGATGTTGCTTGATTGCCACTACTAAACAATCCTTCAATACGATTGGCTGTCATATTTGAATTTGAATTGTAGATCATGATCCTTTTTGTCGTGTATGGCCGTCGATGGTATGGATGTACATGCCATGGCCGAAAAACTGAGCATGATCAATATTTATTAGGAGGTAGCCTGGGCGATGAATAAAAAGCTACAGAAACCTGTAAGTATGGAACTTACCGATAGAACAGGTATAACTGCCAAAATAGAGAACGATGAAATTGTTAAGAAACGGGAAATGGCCAAGAAGATGGCGCAGGAAAAAGCACGGGTTCGTACTATGGCCAAACAGCAGGCAATGGCAGAACGGATTGCGTCGGCTTCTGAAGAATTGATTGCCGGAATAGAAGAATCGAATGCGGCGGCCCAGGAGTTCACACGTTTAATGGAAGATCTTACTCTACGAGCCGAGCAGTCCGGGATTGCGTCAGGTAAGATGTACGAAGGATGCATACAGTTGAATAGTGGCGCAGTTGATTTAAAAGATGTCATAAGCAATGTTATGGAAAAAGTTATCAACGGCATTAAAGCTTCCCAGAAGTCTATTCGGGCAATGGAGAATATGAACGATTTGTTTCAAAAAGCGGCTGTAAAGAATCAGCAGTCAAGCAAGCGGATAAGCGAGTTGGAATTACAGGCCCAGCATATAGGAGAGATCGTGCAAGCCGTGGTGATGATTGCCGATCAGACGAATCTTTTGGCTTTGAATGCGGCTATTGAGGCGGCCCGAGCCGGTGAGCACGGACGCGGATTTGCCGTAGTGGCCGACGAAGTGCGTAACCTGGCGGAGACCTCGGAGCGCTCAGCCCGTGATATTCGGGGTGTAGTGGACGAAATAAGCAGGGGAATTAATGAAATAGTTACAGATATCAACGGAACCGCTACGGCATTTGAGTCCATAGTCAATGGTTCTTTAGAAGTGGTGGAAGACTGTACTAAATTTGCCGGGCAGATGGAGCAGTATGGTGATGTACAGTTAAGCTTGCAGAATTTCATCGATAAAATAGTTGAAACGGCCAATAGGCTGATGGGTGGGAGTCAGAGCATATCTTCCGCAATTGCGGAAGGAGCCAGGGGGACAAAAGAAATTACTTCAGCTGTAATTGAACAAACCAAGGCCTTATCCGAAGTGAATGCGGCCAGTCAGGATCTGGGCGAAATGGCTGAAGAACTGAAGAACTCTGTTAATATCAGCAAATCCGCCGAAGAAGTAGCTGCCACGGCCGAGGAGTTATCGGCCAATATAGAAGAACTAAGTAGTTCTGCGGCTCAGATTGCCAGTTCTTTAATGCAGATGCGGGAGGCCATTCAAATCATCAACCAGGAAAATGTGAATGCCCAACAATTGACGGAAGTTGGCCGGGAAGTTTTGATTTCAGCTGTGGAAGCTGTAGACATGAGTGATGGATTAAGAGACGAATATAACGAGATTTGGATTAATATGCGCACTAAGGCTCAAGGGATCGGAGGATACGTACAGAAAAGCAACCGTTCTTATGAAACTATCAACCTTGCGGTAGAAAATCTGCAGGATAAAATTCGGCGTATAGAAAAGATCGTGGACACCATCCAGAATGTAGCCATCCAGACCAATATGCTGGCGGTAAATGGATTCGTAGAGGCGGCTACCGCCGGGGAATATGGGCGCGGCTTTTCAGTTGTGGCTGATGATATTCGTAATCTGGCTAACGAATCGGCTGAAAATGCTGACAAGATCAAAGATTTGATTCGGGATATACAAACCCAGATGACCAGGGTTATTGCCGATATCAATCAATCCGAAGCCGCTTCTAAAGAAGCACAAGCTGGCCTTCCCGTGGCAACGCGGATCAACAATCAGGTTACGGAAGCGCTCGATCAAATAAACGTTCTTTTAGACGCATTCAACGATGCGTTTGATAATATTAAAGCCGGTGCTGATATAGCAACACAACAGGTCCGGGAAGTGGTTGATACTATGGCGCCGGTTAGAGAAAAAATTGTTCACGCTACCCAAGTGGGACAGGAACAGGCCAAGGCTATTGATGAACTGGCAACTTCCATTGAAGAAATTGCTTCTATTGCTGATGAGATGCAGATGAATTAAACAAGAGAAAACGACCAAAAAGAAAGAAAAGTAATTACTGTAAAAAAGGTGCTCCCCTCGATATGAGAAATAAAAGCAGTCATCTTGCTCTGGGCGAGAAAAGCTTGGAATTTGATGTTCTAATGCCCAGGAAACTGTAAAGAAGCCGGTGATAAGTCGGGTGCCCAGGCCCCCGGTTAATAAGCCAGCAGTTTTAAAACAACTGCGCTTCACCTTTCTAGACAAAAGTAGTCTCAATTTAGAGACAGCTCTTAATGACGTAAATCCCACATTTTAGAGATTAATACCAGCATATTATTAATACTGTCGTAAAAAAGCAATACAATTGTCTGAGGATAAAAACCTAAATGTGCGTATTTCCCAGTTTATATTGGGTGGCACAAAAATTGCAATGTATTAAGCTAACCTCTTCTTCTTTGTTGTGCTCTGCAGTACGTTGGAGTGACTACTGCAGAGCACGAAATAAGATCTGGGTTACCCAAAGAAACCCCCTTATATCTTTTGGGCAACGGCAACGGTATATGTCTGTTGCCGGAAGCCCTTTTTTATTGTCAGCTTTCAATAATATCAGGAGGATAAAAGTGAAAAAATTATTGACCGGTAATGAAGCTATAGCTTTAGGGGCTTACGAGGCTGGAGTTGGTATAGGAAGTGCTTATCCCGGAACTCCAAGTACAGAGATAATGGAATCACTTGCTAAATATCCTGAAATCTTTACTCAATGGGCACCTAACGAAAAAGTAGCGCTGGAAGTGGCATATGGAGCTTCAGTTGCGGGGGCAAGGACCTTGGTTGCAATGAAAAACGTAGGATTAAACGTAGCGGCAGATCCTTTGCTGTCTTTATCAGGAGTAAATGGTGGATTAGTTTTGGTTAGTGCAGATGATCCGGGCATCCATTCTTCGCAGAATGAACAAGATAATCGTTATTATGCCAAGTTTGCCAAAATTCTAATGTTGGAGCCTTCAGACAGCCAAGAAGCAAAGGATTTTGTCAAAAAAGCATTTGTGGGTTGTGGGCTATGTCTACAAGTCTGCGAATTTGGCGCGGTAGTGGAAGTGGACCGTTAGAATAAATCGAAAGGGTAATAATTGAGAAATCAATAACCAGCCTTATTGCGACCACCTGGAGCATATGTAGTGCCCGTGGTGCTTTTGTCGACAGTTTAAGGCCTGCCAGGTACGGCAGGCCTTTTTTGACAACTTATTACAGAGCAAATACGTGTTTGCCTATGGTTGTTATAATGGGACGGCTCCAAATCCATTTATTGGTCGCAGTAACCGGATTCCAATAATATATGGCGTTACCGGTAGGGTCCCACCCGTTCAGGGCGGCCTGAGCCGCATTGTAGGCTTCCTGGTTGGGCTGCAGGTAATACTGACCGTCGCTTACGGCGGTAAAGGCCCCCGGCTCAAATATTACTTCATTTATTGTACCGCCAAATTTACCCGACTCTACCCGGTTTAAAACTACGGCAGCTACTGCCACCTGCCCAGCAAAGGATTCTCCACGGGCTTCACCGTAAACCAGTTTGGCGAGACTGTCCAGGTTGCGCTTTTGGGAGTAAGCCAAGCTTTGTGAAGAAGCAGTCGCCTGGTCGGTTCGAGTAGCCGGCTTGCTGACCTGGGTATTAACCGCCGCTGTTGTTACGGCCAGATTTTTATCGGCAACAGCATTATAGGCGGCGGTTTGCCCTTCAACCTTTTCCTTAGCCTCGGAATCCTGCATCTGTGCCTTAGGCGTTCCATTATTCAGATACGCCTGCGCTACCCAAGGAATGCTATAGCTTACCAGTCCAAGCATAACTATCAATAACACGCTTGCCAGCATCTTTTTCTTCTGTCTCATTTTGTTACTCACCCTTTCCGCAAATTGCTGTCCCATTTTACTAACTTAACGGACTGGGCACAAATCGCGGGGAATGATTAGCTGCTGCCCTGCTCCGGTCAAAGGCAAAAAGCGTTGAATATCGTCCATAAATGCGATAAAATGCTGCTGAATAATCATTTTTACGGCCTGATACCACATAAGCCCAGTTGATTATTACCAACAATTGTTTATGGAAGCAATGCGATAAGGCTCCTGGAATTTATTGGCCATCTATCTATAGTTCCCTGGATGTCGAGAGCCGTACAAGTTTATGATCACCAAGCTGTCAACAAAAATTAGGGTAAATATTCACATTTTAAGGGGATGCTTCAATTAGCCGAAAATACCTAACAAATACCGCTGTTGCTAATAATTGCAGATCAATTAGGTGATATGTGGAAGGAAATCGGCGGATGCCATTGCCTCTAATGGTAAAGATAGGCGGTTAAGCGGGAAGCTGGTTTTTGATTTAACAGGGTAGGGATATAAATAATGAGGGGTACAGATAAGGACCAATAATAATTTTGTGCCCGGTCTGGTATACTCAGGCCGGGCACTGATTTTCAAATGAGGTGCAACATCTAAAAAGAGGTACGGTTTAATTTGTTGGGGAGCCGGTGTTTCGTTACTAGATGGTGCCTTCTTCAACCGAGTCCAGAGCGTACACATTGGCATTGCCGGCCTGGTAAGGTCCGACGCGCATATAACCGCCGCAGGCATATATCTTGTTACCGAGGGCGGCGGCGCCATGGTACCACCGGCCAACGGATAATGGCGTGGAGGAGGTCCAGGTGTTATTGGCCAGGTCGAAGACTTCCACTGTTTTGAGAGAAGCGTCTCCGGCAAGTCCGCCGATGGCATATATCTTACCGTCTGCCCCCAGCACTGAGGCCAGACACCGTCTGGCAGTGGACATGGGTGAAGCAGCCTGCCACGAGTTGGTCTGCGGGTTGTAGACATCAACCCTGTTTAATTCCGTGTTGCCGTCAGTCCCGCCGATTATGTAAATATTCCCGTTGGGTGCGGGAACCGCTGAGAATTGGTGCCTGGGTACAGGCATGGCGTTTCCTGTGCTCCAGGTGTTGGTTCCCGGGTCGTATATCTGAACCGTTGTGAGAATAGCGCTGGGCGGCCCGCCTGGATCTGAGGATGGCGGTAGGCAGCCGCCCATCACATAGATCTTCCCATCAGCGGTTGAAGTGATGCCCGGGTCGTGGCACGGTGTCGGCAGGGCGGCCTTTTGCGTTATGGTACCGGTTGACGGGTTGTACTCTTCGACTGGCGAGGCCAGGATCTGGCAGCCCGAGAGCCCGCCGACTGCGTAGAGCATCCCGTTGGCGGTTGTGACAAAGGCCTGTCCGAAATAGGTAAACGGGTAGGGGATAGTCGACCAGGTACCGGCAGCGGGATCGAAGACCTCTATGTCGTCTACATAACCGTCGCTGCGGTATCCACCGACTACCCATATCTTTTCTTGCAATGAGAAGACACTAACCCGCCATTGGGCAAAGCATAAGGGGGTTGTGGTTGTCCAAATCAAATTATTGCGCGATAATTTTACATCCAGGCCGAGCAGGGTCCGCTCCCACATGCTCAGTCTTTTCTTCCCGGTAATATCCGTTATGGAAGAAAGGCGGGCTGTTTTTGGAATCGGTTTTGGCGGCATTATATTTCCCTCCCTTTACATATTAAATTGCGATGGTTTTATCTTTGGTTCAGTATAGGCGATAGGGATACGGGTGTCTACAAAATGATGGGATAAATGGATAGATTTGTTGGGAGAGTCGCAACGTCTGGGCTACAACTGGCCCATTACGGAAGAGTTGTTCAATTTACTTTCGATAGGGCAGTTGCAATAAGGTAAAGGCTAAATAGCAGCCATAGCATTTTTTTCATAGCTAATTTCCTCATTTTTATTCCTGAATATATATGCGCAGGTGGGGAGACCAGTTCCGGGGTGGGTAAAAAAATTATTTTGATCGGTTCAGCGTTTTAAGGAAAAGCAAAGATATGATATTATCAGTGAAATGTAATGGTGATAATGTGAGATATCTTATTATGAAGCGTCAGAATGTAACCCATCACTTCCCGGATATGTTCTGCACTGATTATTAAAGGGGTGAGGCTTAATTGCAAACGGTCAATACGATCTGGGTGGTAGGAATTGGGGGCGTGGGCGGCTATTTTGGAGGCCGGATGGCCCATGTTTTACATAAGGACCATGACGGGCGCCGGGTATATTTCGCAGCCCGGGGCCGGCATCTTCAGGAGATACGGGAAAATGGGCTGATTTTGCAGTGCAATGGCGATACCTTCATCTGCCAACCGGCCGGAGCGTCAGATGATATGTCGTCTTTTCCCGGACCCGATCTGTGCCTGGTTTGTGTAAAAAGCTATGATTTGGAAGCCGCCATGCAGGGTTTAAAACCTTTTATCGGTGATAATACGGTGCTGGTTCCGCTGCTCAATGGATTGGACATATATGAACGCGCCCGCAAGTGTCTGGATAAAGGCATCGTGCTGCCAGCCTGCGTCTATATCACCAGCTATATTGAAAGGCCGGGAAAGGTCGTTCAAAACGGCCCCAATAAACATGTAATACTGGGACCAAGTCCGCACTGCCCGGATTTTGATCCCGGTGCACTCCTATCCTTTACCGAAGCTATGGGTCTGGTTTTTAAATGGGTGGACGAGCCCTTTGCGGCTATCTGGCAAAAATACCTCCTGGTAGGATCGTTGGCCCTGGTAACAGCGGCCTATGGTATGAGTTTTGGTGAAGTTATCGACAACCCGGAGGGGAAGAGAGACGCAGCCGGGGTGATGAAGGAAATTATCCAGTTAGGGAAAAAACAGGGCGTAGATCTGGATATGGCTCTTATTGATCAGGTGATAGCCACTATCAGCGCTGCTCCCTACGATGCCCGCAGTTCCTTCCAAAGGGACCTGGAACAGGGGCGGGGCAAGGCAGAAGAAGATATTTTCGGAACCGCGATCCTTCGCATGGGAAAGGAACTGCACATTCCCACCCCGGTAACTGAAAAAATGGTCCGGCAGGTAGAAGCGCGGTATAATCCTTGGGGGAATTAACTAAAAGCGTATTCCTTAACCGGGAAGGCTCTTTAACAAGGCCCTGAAGCAATAGGGCCCGACCTTGAGGCTGAACAGCCAATACCTATCAGATTATGGCCTGCTCGGGCAAGCTGGGGAAATAGACCATAGAAGTAGTTCCCCCGGGTCCGGTATCGAACTCAATTCTCGCGTTATGCCGGGCGGCTATCCCGTAGCAGACCGGCAATCCCAACCCGGTGCCATGTTCCTTGGTGGTAAAGAAGGGAGTGCCCAGTTTACTTAATATATCTTGTTTCATGCCTTTCCCCTGGTCGTGTACGGACAGTATTACATCTTCTCCCTGGCCCTGTATTTTTATGGTCAGAAAACCACCTGCATCCATCGCTTCGAGCCCATTATAGACCAGGTTGATCAGCAGTTGGCGAATTTCTTTTTCGTCCAGCATTACATAGGGTTCATCACTTATTTCAAGGGTTATGGTTTTGTCCTGGAGGGCAGCGTTGGCCTGGAGCAAAGGATAAATGTGCTTTAATATTGAAGTCAATCTTAAGGGCTTTAATTCTACCATTTTGTTTTTGGCCAGAGAAAGGAATTCACTGATTATTGAATTCGCCCGATCCAGTTCACCTATCATCAGGTTAAGGAATTCCTGGTCTTCAGCGTACTTTTCTCTAAATATCTGAAGAAACCCGCGAATGGAGGTCATCGGGTTGCGTATTTCGTGGCCTATGCTGGCTGCCATTTCGCCTACCAGATTGAGCCGGTCCATACGGAGCATTTCTATTTCTATTTGTCTTTTATCAGTGATATCTATCACAATGTTTAAAATGCAGGGTATGCCATCAAGTTCGAATACCTCCGCGGAATAAGCGCCCAGCCTTACCTCGCCGGAACCATTGAAGAAATGAATCTCTTCGTCGCGGACGGATAGTTGCTCTGCAATCAGTTCGGTTATTTGGTTACGGGGATAATCATCTCTCCAAAGACCGATTTCTATGCTGGTGCGGCCTATAATCTCTTCTCTTTTGTAACCGAGAGTAGCGCAAAAGCTATCGTTTACCGCAATCAGGCGGCCGTCTTCCAGGGTGGATATGCACATCGAAACCGGGCTGGCGTTGAAAGCTTTGGCAAACCGGTCTTCTGACATGCGCAGGGCGGTTTCGGTTTGTTTACGGTCGGAGATGTCAAAGCAGGTGCAAGCCATGCGCAGCGGCCGACCCAGTTTATCACGGGCTATTACCTTGCCACGGCTTAATACCCAAATATATTTTCCCGTCCTGGTCATAATCCGGTGTTCCACCTGGAACTTCGGGGTTTTGCAATCCATATGGCGGTAAAGGGCTGCCAGGGTGGAATTTATGTCTTGAGGATGAACGAGAGCCTTCCAGGCATTAAAAGTAAACGGCCTTTCTTCGGCCGGGTAGCCTAATAGAGCAGCCAACTGCGGGCTTATATTGATCTGGTCGGTCTGGATGTCCCAGTGCCAGAAACCATCGGTGCTGGCCTCCAGGATCAGCTTGTAGCTTTCCTCATGTTCCCGGATCGCTTGATTGGCTGATTCGATCTGGCGCAGCCGCTCCAACCCTATGGACGCGAAGATCTGCCCCAGCTTCGCGTAAAACTCCATAATTAATGCTATATAACTTTCCGGCACTATTGGAACTTGAGCCACAGCTTCCATATAAGCCTTTTCGTCCACTCCCAATTCTTTAGCCTGCTGACGGAAGAATGCTTCATCGGGCGGTTCATGGAAAAACTGCCCTGAATAGATGCTGGCCAGGTATTGGCCTTCCACTATAATGGGAGCGCCATAATCCATAAGCCCGTTTAAACACTTGTACCCAACGTAAGGTTTACCTTGATAATGAGTGAATATATAGCGATCACTTTTTATGCACTTTTCTTTCGCCTTAGGACATACCCGGTGAAATTGAGCGCAGATATTCTGCCACCCTTTCCCCCTCAGTAGTTTCGTATTATAGTCGACGATGGTGTAGGGTATTTTCGTAATGTCATAGAATAAATCGAATAATTCGTAGAGTATGGACATGTCGATAAGCTCGGAAATATGATATTGAGTTAAATGATCAGACGGTGGTTGGGGTTCGTAACCGTAACTGAAGAACGAATCAGAACTGCCGGTGGAGAAAAGCTCCCGGTCCAATCCTGCGCTGAATAACTGCCTGCTACGTTCAAGATCAATAAGTATATGCTGCAGCCTGCCTAATTCGCTTTGAAGGTGTTTTTTGGCTTTATGTTCAACTTTCATCTGAACCCCATCTCCTAAATCGTGCCCGAACATTTCTAAAAAAAATGTAGCACAGATAGCTTCACTACCAGGTCGAATCAATGGGAACGAACAACGGGTTGGGCAGGGTGCTGCCAGAACCAGTAAAATCCATAGATGCCAAAAATAGATAAGACAAATGTCATATCCCGCTTTGAAGAAGAGAATTGAAAGAAACTGGAGGGCGAATATGGTGGAATGAAAAGATCAATTGGGTCATAAAATAGCGTACCTATGTATAATTTGTAATTATAGCCTGAAAATAGGGAGCAAATGTTTGCTTAATTAACTACGGAATGATGTCGCAATAGCATAAGAAGGTAAGCGAGGTCAAAGGGCTATGATATGCTGGTCGATGCAAATCGTGTACAATATAGAATGGAATATTAAAGGTAAAAAGGAGAAATTATGAATAATATGTTTAATCTGTTTAACAACCGGGTCTTGTACACAGTAGTCATGTTTATACTTGGTCTCATCGCGTTTTTTACCAGGGAACTGGTCACTTTTGTCATGCTCGGTTTTATGATGATATTGCTGACCAACATATATGATAAGCTCGATGAAATTTCAAGGAAGCTGGGCAAATATTAGGATTTTAAGGGGGCAGGTTGCCCTATGCCCCCTCGCATGCACCGGCCTATTTGGTTCTCCATTTTTCATAGACATCGTCCGGGAGGGGCATAAAGAAGTCAATAGCCTCTTTGGGATCGGTAATGGGATTGATCGAGCTATTGTTGATCTTTTTAAAAAAATCGCTGGTTCCCTTTGGGTGCGCTCTCTCCATCAAGACACCTCCTAATAAGTTCTTGCCTTATTTTGCCCCGGGGCTATTTTTTATATCGTCCATTTTATAACAAAATTATAAAGTCGCCCTTATTATCAGAAGGAATATTCCGCAATTTTTTGCCGGGCCCGAGCTTGCTGCAGATTATCTTGATGCTGCCCGCTGAATTTTTCAGCCTGTCGCTGTTGGGCCAATAGATACTCCTGCAACTCCGTCTGCAGAGCTTGATCACCGGTTTGCGCGTATACTTGCAAAGCTGAATCGACTCCGGCGGGTCCGGAGCGGCGTAAAATTTCAACATCAAAATCGCTGAGCGATCCGGTCAGGTAGCGTTCCGCGTTGTAGCGGGCGACAAAACCGTCCGGATCAGCCAGGCAGAGAACGCACAGCATAGCCACACCCACCACCGCTCCCAGCCGGGCAATGGAAAAAGACCATTTTTGCATGGCGATTACCCCGCCGCATATGACCGCTAAAAAGACCATGAAAAAACAGGGCAGCAGACGCCGCATGGACAGCCCGTAAGCCCCGATATACATGAACATCTTGCTCATGGCGGTGGCGATGAGCAGCAGGGTCAGGGCGGCCAGCAAAGCGTTGAGGACTTTCAGTATTTTGTTGCGCTGCGGGCTATTAGTCTTCGGACCGGCCTCATCAGGCGAAGCTTTAGCGCCGTTTACGGTAGGGGCGTTTTTGCCGAGAAGATTGGCTATCAGCAGCACGGTAATGTTGATGGCGGCGATGCGGCACAACTCAAAAAAACCGCTCCGGGCGTATTCGGAATAAACTTGCCAGCCTTCAGGTCTTTGCCCGGCAAAGGCGGAGAAAAAATAGGGGAGTTGGCTGCCGATGAACAGCACATACAGGCTGCACAGGAGCCCCAGCAGGGTATAAACGGTGGCCTGGGGCAAAATTCTCAAGGCGGAAAGGGACTTCCGGGTGCTGTCCTCCTTGAAAGAGTCACAGCCCCGTTTATGGGCGCTGCCCGCCGCCAGGCCAAAAATATAAGCGGCTATGGGAACCGCCAGGATGGCATGAAACAGGTATTCGCCAAGTTTCATTTCCTTTATATAGTTCAGAATTCCGCTGGTAAGCATGGTAAAGCCGCCGCTGTCGGCTTTTAGCAGCAGGGGAATGACCATTGCCGCTATTATCAGGGTCATGATGAGGCCCAAACCTATGGACAAGATCTGGCTGGCCTGGGTCCTTTTATTACGGATCAGAAAGGCCAGGCTGTTATACTGGCTGCCGAAGTTGCTGAAAGGAATTGCCAAAAAGCCGTTGATGCCGTCCAGAACGATCCAATTGCTGGTTTGGCCTAGGATGAGCCGTCCGGTGGCGGAAAGCACCCAGTATACGGCGCTGCCCAATAACAGCAGGCTGCGCCAGGGTTCCAGGCCGTTATTGCTCCAGAGGGAAAAGCTGATCCCGGTCAAGACGACTACTGCCAGCCAGAACCAGCTGGCCTTTTGAATCGGCACTCCCTTTTTTACCAGGTAAAGGGTGAGCGAAGCGCAATAGACCAGGGTAAACACCGTCACTCCCCAGCCGGCCCAGGAAAACAGCACCCAGCGTGCAAAATAAAATCCCAGAATAAAGGCCAGCAAGGCGAAAAGGCCGTCGGTCCGGTCTACCGCAAAAGGCTCCTTTACGCCGCTTTTAGCCCGGGCGGGCGCTACCCTGACGGGGAATTCTGCCGGCTCGCCCGCCAAAGCGGAACAGTCCGGGTTAGGATGGTGCTCGTTCATTTAACCTGCCTCCTTGTTCTTCTCTATATTCCAGAATGTCCCCGGGCTGGCAGTCCAGGGCCCGGCAAATGGCCTCCATGGTGGAGAAGCGCATCGCTTTGGCCTTGCCGGTTTTCAGGATGGAGAGATTGGCCTGGCTGATACCGATCTTCTCGGCCAGTTCACCTGAAGATATTTTTCTTTTGGCCATCATTACATCGAGATTTACAATGATAGGCATGCCGCCATCCTCCTTTCCCTTATATAATGGAGTCCACTTCATCCTGCAGCTCCACCGCCTTGGCTACTACGTTTTTGACCACCCGCACGATCAAGCCCATAAAAGCGGCGGCTGCGGCCAAAAACAACCATGGCAAATAATAATAGGCTGAGACGGCGGCGAGGCCCGCTCCCATGAAGCAGGTCCACGAAATTCGTCTGAGGAGTTCCACATTCCCGTTTATGAACACCTGATCAGCCTGGATGCGGCGAATCAGGGCCAGGAGTTCGTAGAGCAGATAGGCTGCCGGAATAGAGCCGACATAGATGGTGGCGCGAAAGAAGTTCTCGGTTCCCACCAGGTCGGGACGCCAAAAGTCAAAAAACCAGCGCAGCAGCCAGGGGGCGGCCGCCACGGTGGTAAACAGCGCCGCCATAAAAAACAGAATGCAGAACTTGGTTAAAGCGATTGATTTTTGGTCATTCCACATACAACTCATCCCTTCTTAAATTAAGGTTGAAACCCTCCCGCATTCATTGCAGTATAACCCGGGACTTGCCGATATACAATATAAATTTATTGTTTATCAATAAAATATATGCGTTTAACATTAAATAACTTTCACCCCGGGCCAAAATAAAAACCCGCCTTCAAACATTTTTGTAAGGCAGGTTACATATCAGTTAACTTGGCCGCTAAGGCCGTTTTTACCGCCCAAAATTTTATTTCGGTCAGAGCCGCTTGACGACTGTTTACGCAAGGTGCCGGTTGGGGGTAGTCATAAAAGCTGTTTTGACCTGAAAGCGCAGTATACGAAGGTCGTTCCCAGCATGAGCAGGGGGACCACCGCGATCCAGAGGATGCCCCAGTTGCCTTCCAGGACATCAAAGGCCAAGGTCATGAAGAGGGCGCAGGCGATGAGGAGAGCGCCCCCGATATGCTCGTATTTCCAGGCCGCTATATTGATCAGGTACAGGACCAGCCAGGGCAGGGCGTTGGGGGAATTCCTGACCACGCCGCTAAATCCTCCTCCGTATTGTTCCGCCCCGGACAGCAGGGCAAACACAAACCAAAAAGTGGTCACAATCAGCAGAACCGCCCGTGCTCCGTATCTCAAGGCGCGGATTCTCCTGGCCGGGTTGTCGAACATGCCGCTCCCTCCTCAGTCGCTGCTTAATTCAGACAGGCATTTCAAGGCCTGGTCTTTGCTAAAAGTGCTGAACCACCGGTAATTGTCTGCATCCAGAATCCGGTAGTGACTGCTGATTATGTTTTGCTGGATGCGAAAGCTTCCGGCGCTGGCCACGTCGTTCCACCATGCTTTACCGCCCATGGTTCTGAATTTGGGGGTATAAATACTATCGCGGATTAAAACCTGAAGGTAAGAAAGGGGGTCTTCCCCCAAAAGCCCGCGGATAATCTCACTCTCCGGCATTAATGCGCAAACTGCCACTACAACCGGCCAACTGGCGTTTTTACGCCCTTTCTCAATATCGACCAGGGTTTTTTTGGAAAGGCCCAGGATCTCGGCCATCTGATCCTGGGAATAATTCATCTCTACCCGGATCAGTTTCATGTGCTGGCTTATCTCCCTGATCACGCTTCTTCTATCCATTGTCCACCTCTGAAGCTTTATTATGGTGAAATATTACACTAAACTATCCATAAATACAATAGCATATGGCAAAAAAAGTTTGTATTAACAGTACCAGTACAACATTCGGTATATTGTGTTCATAGAGCAGCTTTTTTTGAAGTACAAGGCGGAG
>DHRK01000004.1:0-10213 GCA_002410325.1 Syntrophomonas sp. UBA5314 | reverse complement strand
ATACTGGACGTATTGCGATTGACGACAACGCAGTAATTCGGAAAAAGCTGCCCAAATTATGGGCGCGAATATACCGAACGTTGTACTAGGGGATTATTGCCTTCCGAATTGGCATAAAGAGGCCATCCGGAATGGCTTAAACATCTAGACGGGAAGTGGGGTAATTGAATTCTAGAGGGTAGTTTTAGGGGACGGGAGTTTCAGTATGCTTCCTCGATTAAGGATTCATCCAGCTCGATCACATCCGCGAAACGCATGTCCTTGCCGTCATAAACCATGATGAAGTCATCGAGGGTTCCCTGGATTTTGGTAACCTTGTCACTGTCTATCATAAGGGTGCCAAGCCTTTTTTGACCGAACAACTTACGGGCCAGTTTGCTCTTTTGGGCGTATATGTCCACGGCTATCAGTCGTCCCATGGAATAACCGTAGGTATTGGGATCTTTGCCGCGTACAAAGGTCTGCGCGTCACGAATGCTCCTTATACCGCAATTCCTGGTAAAGACGCTGTAGTCGTAGAGCAGCTCCCAGATGTTATCGGAAGCCTCCACATCCTCCAGATGGAATGAAACCCAATCAAGGTAAAAATGCTTTTCATTGATATTCTTTTTATTGGTCAAAAGCTCCTTGATGGCTGAGGTCAGCACGGTGGATTCTTCGGTATTGCGGCCCTGCACACCAAAGAAGCAGTCGTCGGCTATTTCGAATCTGCCGATAATTTCTCCTCTCAACTGATAATACCTGGCCCAGGTTAGAAAAACCGGTATTCCGTCTATTACATAGTAAGACATGGGATTCCTCCTAATGGAATAATTACAAATTGAAGGGCTCTATACATATTATTCGAATCACATGCCTTTGAAGTTTAATGCTCAAATGGGCCGGATAGGGGCCGGCCCATAGCGCCCTGGCCAAAGCGGGGAACTTCTAAAAAGCACGGCGTCTTTTGTTTCCAATATAATAGTGAAGATTTTATCAGAAGGCGGTGCCGCCAAAGCTAATACTGAAGCCGCCGGGCGGAAAGCCCACCGGCACGCTTACTGAGCCGTTCCGGAATTCGATTTCACTTTCCACCCCGCCGGAGCTTGACGCTGCTACTGTATAGGCGGCGATCCGCCCGTTGCTGCCGCTCAAAACGCCGTTGCTTACCAGGGTGCAATTGCCCCTGGTGGTGACCGCCCGGGGGAGCGATACCCATTGGCAGCCGGAAGGCAGCTCGACATAAAGCACCCGGCCTTCAATCAGGGAGCCCGGGGCGTTTTCCCGAAGCACCAGGGTGCCTAGGGGAGCATCCGCACTGCCGGCGTATATTACGGTCTGGCCGGTAAGCGTCCCGGTAATGCCCGCGTTGCTATAACGGCCTATAATCAAGCCGGCCGGTGTAATATTGGCATTGGTCCCTCCAATGGAAAGCTGGATATCTCCCGGCTGGGCCTGGGCGCCGATCGCCACCGTCGGTGTAATATCTATTAGGCCGGCATTGCTTACTGATGCCGCTGGCAGGGTGAATGACGCCCGGGAGCGCCCTGCTGAATCGGTATCGATGGACACCCTGCTGATGGAGCTAAAACCGCCTGCTGGAGAGGCTTCGAGCGCCTCCCATTTAATGCCTTTGGGAAGAGTCAGGGTTATGGCGCCGGCCCCGGTTGTTCCATCCGGCCTCAACGCGCCTTCGATATTTTCCATAATTCTGAAACCGCCCAGTTTTTGCACACCGGTTTTTACTTTGGGATAACTCAAGGCGGAAACGAAAGTGCCGGCAGGAAGCTTATGAACATCCAGTATTTCCGAGTCCGAGTCGGCCAGGATGACTAATTGGAAGCCGGCTCCGGGAGCGGTGACACTGACATGGCTGTCGCCGTCGATTATGGAGCCGTAACGCGGATCTTTATGGGTTAAGCGCGAACTGAAAAGCAGGTTTATGACTGCCGGGTTGGCGGAATAGGAACGTTTCAGCACCTTCAATACCAGAGTTTGAGCGTTGCTGCCGGTATCGACGGCAATATCGCCTGACTGCAATCCGTTCAAAACCGGCGCTTTTCCCGGGCCCGGTTCGACTTGCACCGGTATATTGAAATAAGCTGCTTTCCCGGCTACAGAGGCCTTGGCGGGATTGGTCAGATAAGCTAAACCTTCGGGCAGGGTAATGGTGATCAATTGCCCGCCTTTAATGGAACCGATCGTTTTTTCAGTGATTTGTACGGCGCTTAACGAATAAGCCTCGCCACTGATATGTATATCCGGAGCGCTCATATTGAGCTCGGTGGCGCTGGCTGTAGCAGCCCCGAGACACGTGGCGGCCAGCATGGCCAGTGCCATTAATAATGAAAACCTTATCCTGTCTATTGACATTATTTTTCCCCCCTAGATATGGAAGTCAGTTATTCTTTTTACCGCTGTTTACATTATATAGCACCGGGTTTGGTGAACGTAGTGAATATTCCAGGTATTTTTTAAAACCAGGTAAAGCTAATCTTTCTTCTCCAGATAGACCAGTACCATGTTTGCGCCGGCCCGTTCTTCTTTAAACCTCCTGTAGCCCAAGCTTTCATAAAGCCTGAGATTGTCAGCGCTTAAGCTGCCGGTGAACAGTTCATAGCGGCATCCCGGAAAAGCGGTTTCGATGGCGTTTAGCAGCCGGGTGCCGATCCCCTGGTTGCGGTAGGCATGAAGCACCATCAGCTTTCCCACGTAACAGGTTCCGTTGTCCTGGTAACCCCTTACGGAACCTATTATAACGCCATCCTTTTCGGCTTTGAGTATTAGCCACCGGCCAGCTTCGTTTATGGTTTCTTCCAGGGTCTGGACCAGGGGCGGGATGCTGTAATCGTCGTAAATTTCGGCCTGGGTCAGGAAGGCGGTCTTTTGCAGGGCCAGTATTTCTTCCAGGTCAGCAATATCAGCGGGGCCTATCGATGCCAAAGTTATCCCTCTTTTCTTTTTATATGTCATAAGACTAAAGTAGCTTCGATGTTTTTATATAAAGTTGAGCTGCAATCAGACTCTGCTCCATCAATAACCGTTTAGGATAATAATACCATAGAAAATTAAACCCTTGAGGCGGATCTATTACATAAAATACCCCCTATGCTTGCGCCAGCGTTCTGATATTACAAGCGCATACCTGATGAAAATACGGGCTATATTGGGTTGCAAAACTGTGGGATACACCGGGGACATAATAGGAACATCCAGGTAAACTAATTATCAATAGCAGTAATAACAAGGTTTAGAATCTGTGAAAAATTTAGTGGAAAAGGGGTAAAACCGCCAAATCCTGATAGCTGGGAACGTATAATCCACCATTAGGCTTAATGGATGGCCCAAATCAGAATACGGTAGTACTATAATCTTCATCTTCTTATAAACATTATTCTTTCACAGGCTGCGTCAGTTATTGAAGAGCCTGTAAAAGACTAGAGGGGGGAGCCTTACATGCGTCCAAAGGTGATATTCATTAATCCTCCTGACCCCAATAGAACTAGTGAAGAATTAGATGCCAGTATTATGCCGCTTGGATTAGGGTATTTGGGAGCGGTTCTTGAAAACAACGGATATGAAGTAGAGGTGGTGGATATCGATCAAAATGCAGATGAAATCTCGTATTTGGAAGGTGAGATAGAACAGGCATCAGATATCTTGTGTGTAGGGCTAACCTCTACTTCATATTCTTATTTAACGGCCATTGCCATAGCCGATAGGTTAAAAAAAATAGAACCCAGGCTTCCGGTATTAATGGGGGGGTGTCATGTAAGTTTTACCGTCCGGCAAACCCTTTCCAGGCATCCTGCCATAGATATTATCGTTAAGGGGGAAGGTGAAGAAACCGTTTTGGAAGTCTGCGAGGCTTTAAGATATAAAGACAAATTAAACAATATAAAAGGAATTGCTTATAGAGAGGAGGGACGAATTTTTGAGCAAGCAAATCGAGAAACCATTTCATGCATAGATAAATTACCGCTGCCTGCTTATCATCAGTACCGTTCAAAATATAAACTCCCCGCACTTATTACTAGCAGAGGATGCCCAGGACGATGCATTTTTTGTTCCCAATCAGCAATGAATCAATACATGTATAGGAGACATACGCCGGAACGGGTATTGAGAGAAATAGAAACTATAAGGAATAGCGCTTTTAGCGATTCAAGGCATATATTGATCTGTGATAGTACTTTTACGGCGGATACTCGCAGAGTACGGCGTCTTTGTAGATTGTTGGAAATAATAAATACCGAGATTACTTTTGACTGCCATTCAAGGGCGGATGTTTTATCCCGGGAATTATTGACGGTAATGTCGCGAGCGGGGTTTCGCCAAATATATGTTGACATAGAATCGGCTTCAAAAGCTGTAACCGTCAATTTACCCAAAGCCATCTCTCTCAACCAAATAAAAGACTCTGTAAAGTGGGCGTCAGATGTGGGAATTCAGATAATACCAAGCTTCATTGTCGGTCTACCGGAAGAAACAGAAACCAGCGTTCAAGAGACCATTCACTTTGCTAAGGAGCTTATGCAACTGGGAGCCGGAAAACCGGTCATATCAAGGTTCACTCCCTTCCCGGGCACCCCTGTATTTGAAAATAGAGAAGCCTTTGGAATTGAGTTTGATCCGGATCTCTGGGAAGGCTGGGAGGCATCAGGGAAACAGAGTAAACTGAAAACCAAAAACCTATCCCATGAACAAATCAGTCAACTTTACATGGACTTTGTATTCGAGGTAACTCGTATAAACCAGCAGTGTCAATCACCAAACAGATAAAGGACTTTATACCTTCCGCATTAATTCTCATGGATGGATCGCATGTTACATTCACTGATCAAGTATGCTAAATAGTGTTCCCGAAATTGAAGTGAAGATTATATATTAAAATATTGTGACCTGGTAGGCTTACCGGGTCGTTTTTATTTTTGTTAAAAGGGCTCTTTTATAACCGTTCATGTCGCAATTTCTATATTTCAGGTCTCAAAAGACGTAATTCGGGTATGGCGGCAGGGAAATAATGTAAATTTGAAGAATTAATTATGGATACAGATTTTATCAACTTGATATAAAGTAGAAAATTAGTTGGTTTTATTAAGGAGTAAATTTATGGACCGGTTAGAGACGGAATTAATCAAAGTTCTGGCTATAGATCCTTACCCGGTTGTTGCAAAAGGTATCGTGTCATTCCTTTTAACAGAACAAAAGCTGTTTGTTGTCGATACTGCGTTTAATTCTTATGAAGCTCTAAAACTGACTCGTGATTGGAAGCCCAATATCATAATATTGGATGTTAATTTGCCTGATACCAATTGGACTCAGCTGGCAACGAAATTGAGACAGGAATTAGTACATGTTAAAATTATAGCTTTTTCGGATCAGATATTAGATGATAAAAAAGGATTTAAAATACAAGATGTAGACGGATACCTTTTTAAAGATTGCTCGCAGAATGAGATGATTGAAGCAATAATAAACGTTTATCATGGGAAATATTTCTGCCCTCGCCAGGTTAACTCGGGTTCGATGGACACAAATATCCAAAAGCCCGAAAACACTAAAAATACAAATTTATTGACTCAAAGAGAAGCAGAAGTTTTAAAGCTAATGTCGGAAGGGTTACAGAATAAAGGGATAGCTGCAAGACTGAGGATAAAAGTTAGGACGGTTGAATTCCATGTAAGCAATATTTTGTCTAAGCTTGGCGTTGCTTCTCGTATGGAAGCTGTGCTCTCCTATAAGAACCAAATTGAGCCCCGATCTCCAGTGACTAAGACTGACAATTCATATAAAGCCTCTTCGATAGAAAATCAGTGATACTCCCCTATAATCGCCAATTCTCTTCACCATTGAACAGCTCTTTGAAAAACGATTCCCGGTCGTTTAGAAACTGCCTGGTGATGAAAAAGTGATCGGTGTTTTCATATTCTATGGTCCCCATCGGTGTCTCATCAAAGTTATATATGACCGCTTCGGGGTAGGCCAGTAGAATCGGGGAGTGGGTGGCGATAATGAACTGGGCTTTTCCCGAAGCCGCGAGCTGGTTTATGACCCCCAGGAAGGCCAGCTGGCGCTGGGGCGAGAGCGCGGCTTCCGGTTCGTCCAGGAGGTAGATGCCTTTATCATTGAAGCGGTTGAGAAAAAGCGACAGAAAGGCTTCCCCATGGGATTGTTGGTGCAGCGATTTTCCGCCATAGGGGCGGTAGGCATCCATCGGGGGACCCTCTTTGGCCAGCCGATCGATATAGCTGGCAAAATCGAAAAAGGTCTCGGCCCGCAAGAAAAAGCCGGTCTTTACCTTGGGCAGCCAGGAGAGGGTAATGATATCTTCCAGGGTAGGCTCTTGAATATCCGTGTTTAACAGGGTGCTCCGTCCTCCGCCCATGGAAGTAAAACCGCATTTCGCAGCAACGGCTTCCAGGAGGGTGGATTTGCCGGAACCGTTTTCGCCCACCAAAAAGGTTACGTCACAGCTTAGTTCGATCTCCTTTAAGCCACGGAGGGCGGGAATATTGAAGGGGAATGCATCCCGGCCTTTAGCCTTTTTCCAGTCAAAACGAATGCTCTTTAAGAAAGGCATCATAATCCTCCCCGCTATTTTCCGGCCAGACCCTGAATATTCTGGAACCTTAATCAATCTTGTTGATCCATTCTAGCTCAATACATGCATTCCCTTTTTCTTTCCATCAAGGATGAAAGGACAAGGAGAAGCAATTTTTACCCTATTTCTCGTAATACTGGTGCTGGGCCTGGTCGTATACTGCATGCGGCAGGCCGATATCGAGGAAAACTTAAACCGCATGCAGAGCACTGACCTGATTTTTTCAGGGGGAATAATTAAAAAATAGGGTGAACCATAGATCGATACATGGTCCACCCTGATCTGAAATAGGGGGGGATTAACAAATAAACAATACTTTTTACAGCTCTATGGTGGCATTTATACAACTCCCTTGCTTCTGAAATTTTCTATCTCGTTATCTGAATAACCGATTTTATTTAATATAAGATCAGTATGCTCCCCCAACTGAGGAAACACCAATGTAGCTACTCCCGGGGTACCGGATAATTTAATGGGAACACCGGTTAACGCTATATCCTTACCCGATTCATTTATATTACTAAGCTTTAAAATCATTTCTCGGGCCAGAACCTGGGGATGTGAACACATCTCATCCAGAGTAAGAACAGGTGTGAAACAAATATCACTGGATTGAAAAAACTGGACCCATTCATCCCGTGTCTTACCAAGCATGATTGAGCGTATGTTGCTCAATATTTCCTGCTGTTGCGGTGTGTCCCATTGGAATTCAATATATTCGGGGTGCTCGATTTTTCGGCAAAATTCGGCCCAGAATTTGTCTTCCACCGCACCCAGGCTTACATAACGATCATCTTTAGTCCTATAAATGTTGTAGCAAGCGTAGCCTCCAGTCAATACATCATTGCCTCGTTCGGGCAGGTGGCCCCAGCCGGACCATTCTCCCAACGTATAGGCCAGAAGGCTTATGGCTCCATCCATCATGGCAACGTCACAGAGCTGTCCCCGGCCGTTTTTTGTGCGACTGGACAAAGCCAGAAGGATAGCAATAACCGCATAGAGTGTACCTCCGGCAATATCAGCGATTTGTACTCCCGACATAGCCGGCATACCTTGATAGGTTCCGGTTAGTTCAGTAACTCCGGATAGATTGAGATAGTTTATATCGTGGCCCGCAGTATCACGCAGGGGGCCGGTCATCCCATATCCGGTTATAGCGCAATAGATAATACCTTGATTGACAAGCCGCAGGTTTTCATAATCCAAACCCATTTTTTTCATAACCCCTGGTCGAAATTGGTCTACCACAACATCGCTCTCCGCTGCCAGTTTTCGAAAAATGTCCTTACCTTCTTCTTTTTTTAAATCAAGTGTAATGCTTTTTTTATTACGGTTAACCGTATAAAAACGCGCGCTTTCTCCCTCGATAAGAGGAGTTAACCAGCGGCCCAGGTCGCCTCCCCGGGGATCCTCCACTTTAATAACTTCGGCCCCGAAATCAGCCAGTATTTGAGTGCAAAAAGGACCGGGAAGGTAGCGGGACAAATCTAAGATTCTAATGCCTTCCAAAGGTAAACTCATTGCCTTCTCCCTCCTCTCCTTAAAAACCCAACACCTATAAAAGTGCCTAAAGGCGTATTGGGAATATCTTATTAAAGCATCCCAATAATTATTATATTTCTGAATGATATCCCAATTCGTTAGGGGAGGAAGATGCCTTCCGGATCCACCACCTTATAGAGAAGTTCCAAATCATCGTAGGTAGGTGGCCTGGTTTCCCCGCTTACCTTTGCAATATTGAGGTTAAACATGCAGTTGTCTTTAACCTGTTCCGGGGTAAAACCGGGGTGTACGGTATCCAGGTAAATAACCCCGTCATCATCGAAGCGGAACACTCCCATATTGGATATAACCGCATTGGGTCCACCCCGGAAAGCCTTGCCATAGACATCTTTTTTAGGCACGAAATCCCCGCTGGGCCACTTGGGCAGTCTCCAACCCGGCGAGGTTATATAGCTGCATCTTTCCACGAAACGTCTCTTCTCCTGGACCATAATAAAAACGCTTTTCCGGGCCAGAGAATTGATGTCGGCATTGCCTCCGCTGCCGGTCAGCCTCTTGCCCATGGGTGCATATCCACCCATGGCCGTGGTATTTACATTGCCGTACTGATCGATCTCCGCTCCGCCCAGAAAGGCCATATCAACGCTGCCTCTTTGCAGCTGCCCGAAAACATCCCATAAACCGGAAGCAATGGACGCCTGGTAAATGCAGCGGGCATCACCTACTGAAGTAGGCAGGCTTATGGGTCTTCCATCAACGCTTCCCGCCTCATAAATACATTTAGCGCTGGGAGCTGTGGTCAACTGGGCCAACATGATGGCCAGCATGGGCAGCCCGGTTCCGGCAAACACTACTTCGCCATCTACCACCTCGCGAGCCGCCGATACGGCCAGGAGGTCAATGGGCTTAAATTCCCCGGCTTGCGCATAATCATTTCCCGCCATTTATCTCGACCCCCTTTTAACCTTGGGCGAATATCCCAGAGCAGAGCTGGCCCTTAAAGTTTCCAACCGGCTCACGCCCAGTTTGTTCAAATATTCTTCATGGTCCCTGACTCCGAATATCCATTCCGCCGCCCAGGCGTCAAACCCCTCCTGGGTTCTGGTATTGTTGAAGAAGTCTTTGATAAAAGCGCCGTCCGCCTCATAAGCCCCGAAACAACCGGTGGGATGCGCACCCCAGGGAAGTTCAACAATATAATCCACCAGATAGGGGGGCAGCAGATTCCTCTCCGGTTCCCGGCGGATGAACTCTTCCGGTACAATCTGCTCAGTGATGACAATTACCCGGTCGGCCGCTTTCATGGCTTCCTCGTCGCTGTATTTTTGGCCCAACACCCGCACCGTTCCCTCGGACCCAACCATGTTGACATGGGCTATGCACCAGTCAGGCTGGGCCGCCGGGACCAGCACCGTTTCGTTGCCATAGAAATTGTCTTTATACATTTCATATTTTTGGGCAGGAATTTTGGGATTGGAACCGTCCCGCAAGCCGGCTTTGCCCAGCATGTCGTACTCGGGATTTAAAATATCCGAGCCCATAGCCGCATAAGTAGGCATAAAAGGTATTCCCTGCGCCCCGGCCGTCAGGCGGTACAGCACCTGTACATGGCTGTAGTCCTCGCAGATGATTTCTCCCGCCTCAACTTTACGGGAAAAATTACCCCCGATTTTTCCGTACAATTCGTGCCCCACCCAGCAGGACTCCCATATTTTCACACAGCCGGCCCCGGCCAGCATGTCGTCATGGGTCCCACCGTTCACCATTACCAAATGCAGGTCTTTCTTTCCCTGCCTGATCAACTCCATAATGGCCGCCATGGGGCGGCGCCAGATGGTAAAGCCGCTGAAAGTCAGCATATTACCGTTTTGTATCTGACTGATGGCTTCAGAAAGGCTTACTTTTTGTGGTTTGGTCACGGTATCCCTCCTTCTTTTACTTTATCTATAGTCAGCGTCGTAGGTAATCCATCCTCAACAATTGACATCAGTCAATCGTATTACCTATCTACATGGAATTTCGGGGAACCCTGTTCGAGTTCCCCGGAATATATGGCTAGAAGCGGCCAATGGCTTCCCGGCCAATGATCATGCGTTGAATCTGGTTGGAGCCTTCGTAGATCTGAGT
>DHRK01000025.1:1469-33394 GCA_002410325.1 Syntrophomonas sp. UBA5314 | reverse complement strand
CGCTGGACCGCGTGGTAGGCTTCTATAATGCCTCCCGGCACATCCTTATACGCGCTGATAATTTCTCTGTAGTCTGCCATTGTTCATTCACCTCCAACCTTTTTGGATTAATAAAAACACTAACAGCTTAATAAACCAGCACCACTTATAAACCTCTATAAGCATTCAGGGGGATGATCGAAACCGTCTCCCCCGCAATGAGGCCCCGGTTCCCGGCCGGAACATCAATAAGCGCGTTGCAGCCCAGCATGGAACGAATCATACTGGGCTTTTGCCCGGGCAGAATTTCCACTTCCCAGCCCCGGGAAGCAGCTCTGGCACGACCCCGGACAAAGCGCCGGCTGCCCGACTTTTTAGCAAAGCTGTTTATACAGACAGCCTCCTTGACTGAAAAGTCGCCTGGTAAGCCCTGCATCATATACAGGATCGGGGCGGTAAATAAGTGGTATCCTACAAAACAGGCGGTGGGATTTCCGGATAACAGCACGATAAATTGATCGCCCCTTCGGGCTATTCCCAAGTGGCTGCCGGGCATGATATTTACCCCCCAAAAAACCATTTGGGCGCCGATTTGTTCCACCACCCGGATCAGATCGTCTTCACCCCGGGTGTAGGTTCCACCGCTGCTTATCAGTACATCGGCATCATTCAGAAGCGCTTCCAGGCTCTCGCCCATTTCCGCTGCATTCTTCCCCGAAGCCAGCCGGGAGCTGCCTGGTACACCGCCATCCTGCCGGATCAAAGCCTCCAGCAAGGGGCTGTTGGCATTCCGGATCTGACCTGTCTGCGGGTTTTCCCGGTAGTCGACCACGTTCCGTCCCATGGCCAGGACTGCCACCCGGGGTTTCCTGAATACCTCGGTACTTTTTATGCCATAGGCCGCCATGAGAGCGATGCTTCCCGGGTCAATACGGCTGCCCGACTTGAGCAGCAGTTCGCCCTCGGCAAAGTCCTCCCCGGCCTGTTTGATATTTTGATTGGCTTTCACCTGCTCCAGAACGCTTAAATGCTCGCCTTGAAAGACGGTTCGTTCATGGGGAACCACGCCCACACAGCCCGAAGGAAGAAGTCCTCCGGTCATAACCCCCAGGGCCTCCCCCGGACCGATAAGCTGGTCGGGGCTCTCACCCAGTTCCAGGCGGCCCTTGACTACAAAGCGGCTTGAGGCAGGCTCCGCCTCACTGCCCAGAGCAAAACCATCCACCGCCGATTGGCCACAATCGGGCAGGGGCCGGGGAGCAATCAAGTCCTTGGCCAATACCCTCTCAATCAGCTGGTCCAATGGAAGCTCCTCTGCCGCCAGAGAACCTACCAGGGTTTTAATTTGCTGTCGCGCTTCTTCAAAGCTTATATCTTTAAGCAATCCTTAAGCCTCCAGTCTGTCTAAATCGGGTTCCCTTTGCCAAACGGGCAGAGAGGATAATGGCAAAGAGCGCATTCTTCGCACATACCGCCATGCCCAAAATTCACAATATCCGACCGGTTGATTCTATCCCCGGCAAAAATGCGCGGCAACAGAAGATCCAGGGTAGTCACCCGGCTGAACAGGGCTCCACCCGGCACTCCGATGATCGGCACATGCCCCTGGTAGGCCAGCATAAACTGGGAACCAGGCAGGACCGGAGCTCCGTAGAACACGACCTCTGCTCCCGAGGAGCGAATTCCCAGCGGGGTTGCATCATCAGGATCGACCGACATCCCTCCGGTAACCAGGATCAGTTCGACTCCTTCAGCAATAAAATTCTGAATCTCGTTGGCAATTAATTCGGGATCATCCGGCACAATGGTCTGTCCCATCCAGCGCCCCCCGTAGGGATTGATCTTTTTGCGGATGGTTTTGGAAAAACCGTCCCGAATGCGGCCGCTGTTTACCTCGCTTCCGGTTATAACAGCACCCACCCACAGGGGTTTGAATGGCTTTATCGTCAACAAGGGCCCGGGCTCCCGGCAAAGTTTTTCCGCTTCCTCCAGGACCGGCGACTCGATGGCGACGGGAACCACCCGGGTTCCGGCCACTCTCTGGTCTTTGACCACCACCCGATCGGTATGCAGAGTGGCAAAGACCACGTTTTCAAGGTTGTTCACCCAGTTTAACTGCGCTGTCTGTACCTTGAGCAGACCGTCATGGCAGGCCTTGAGGTTTACCCGTCCCTGGCTGGGCTCTGCATAGACGATTCCCGGCCCGGCGGCCGCTTTGGCCAATCGCAGGGCGGCTTCGTCTTCATGAACCATATTGTCGCCAGGCACCCACACATAGACATGTTCTTTTCCCATATCCTTGAGGCGGGGCACATCCTCCGGCCTTATTACATGCCCGCGGCGGTAAGCCCGGTACTTTTCTTTTCCCGGAACGATCTTGGTTATGTCATAACCCAACTCCATACCTACCGCTTCATCTACTGGCACTTTGCGCATAACTGGCCTCCTATACCTTTTCGAGCTTTACAGCGCACACTTTATACTCACCGGTTCCGGTAATCGGATCCAGGTAATGACTGGTGAGGGCATTGGTCGGGGTAGCGGTGTAATGGAAGGACATCCATATAACCCCCGGCAATACTCTGTCAGTCACCTTGATGTTGGTGACCGCTTCTCCACGACGGGAGGTAACTTTAAGCTGGTCGCCGGTCTTGACGCCTAATTTTTCAGCGTCAACCGGGTTGAGTTCCGACATTTCCTTGTCCCATATACTGCTGATACCTTTAGAATACGGGGTAGTTACATTGTAATGTTGTAGTATTCTGCCGGTGGACAGGAGGAACGGGTAGTCTGCATCGGGCATTTCACCCGGCGGAATATGCTCGGAAGGCTGGAACAAACCGAGGCCGCGGGTAAATTTACCAACATGCAGAACCGGGGTGCCGGGATGCTCTAAGGTCGGGCAGGGCCACTGCAGGCTGTTCATCTGGTCTATTCTCTCATAATTGATACCAGCCATGGAAGGCGACAGGGAAGCCATTTCATCCCATATCTCCTTGGGGCTGTCATAATTCACGGGATATCCCATGGCATCAAACAACTGACAGATGGTCTGCCAGTTGGCCTGACCCGGGATAGGTTTAATAGCCTTGCGAACCCTTTGGACGCGCCGCTCGGTATTGGTGAAGGTACCGTCGCACTCGGCAAAACTGGCCGCCGGCAGAATTACATCCGCATAAGCAGCAGTCTCAGAGAGGAACAATTCCTGCACCACCAGGAAATCCAGATGTTCCAGGGCAGCTCTGATGTGGTTGGCATCCGGATCGGTCAAGACCGGATTTTCACCCAGAATATACATGGCTTTCACTTTGCCTTCATGAGCCGCTCCAAACATTTCCGGAATCTTCAACCCAACTTTGGGAGACAGGCTGACTCCCCAGGCCTGTTCATGTTTTTCCCGCACAGCATCTACACCTACCGCCTGGTAGCCCGAATATACGTTGGGCAGAGCGCCCATGTCGCAGGCGCCCTGAACGTTGTTCTGGCCGCGCTGCGGGCAGACTCCGGTTCCGGGGCGGCCCAGGTGTCCGGTCAACATCGCCAGGTTGGCGCAGCTCATAACGTTGCGGGTTCCGCAGATATGCTCGGTAATGCCCAGGGTGTAGAATATCATGGCCTTATCGGTGGTAGCGTAGAGGCGGGCCACGGCGTACAGGTCATCCGCTGAAATGCCGGTAAGCTCGGAAACCCGTTCCGGAGTGTAGGACTCCACAATAGCCTTGAGTTCTTCATAGTTTTCGGTGCGTTCTGCTATAAATTGCTTGTCTTCAAGGCCTTCCTTGATAATGATGTGCATCAAGCCATTGAGAAGAGGTATATCAGTACCCGGTTTCACACGCAGCCAGTAATCGGCTTCATCCACCAGGTCGATATGACGTGGATCACACACTACCAGTTTAGCGCCCTTACGGGCCGCCTGTCTCATCTTGTAACCAATAACCGGATGAGCTTCGGTAGGATTGGTTCCAATCAGGAACATGAGCTCGACCTCGTTGGTAATATCACTGATCGGGTTTGTCATAGCGCCGCTTCCAAAAGTAGTGGCCAGACCGGCCACGGTTGGCGCGTGTCAGGTACGAGCGCAATGGTCCACGTTATTGGTTCCCATTACCGCGCGGGAAAACTTTCCAACCAGGAAATTTTCCTCGTTGGTGCAGCGGGCTGAACTTAAGGCCGCAAAGGAATCAGGGCCATATTTCTCTTTTATTTCTTTAAAACGCGTGGCAATTAAGCTTATAGCCTCATCCCAGGAGGCAGATTCAAACTTGCCATTCTTCTTGATCAACGGTGTGGTAAGCCGGTTTTCGTTATAGATGAAATCCCAGCCAAAACGTCCTTTGACGCACAGGCTGCGTTGATTAACAGGCGCATCCGGGTTTGACAGCACGCCTATTACCTTCTCGTCTTTGACAGCCAGATCGAAATTACATCCGGTGCCGCAGAATGGGCAGGTGGTCCTGACCCGTTCAATTTCCCAGCGGCGGCCCTGACCGGCCATGGTCTTTTCCGTCAACGCCCCGGTCGGGCATACGGCTACACACTGTCCGCAGAATACGCAGTCGGAATCGATATAAGCGACATCCCCGGCAGTGGTTGCCTTGCGGTGGAAGCCCCGGTTCAAATATGACAGGTTATCCGCACCAGTCAACTCTTCACAAGCCCTGACACAAGCGCCGCACAAAATGCACTTGTTCAAGTCTCTTACTATGAAGGGATTACTGTCATCGATCGCATAAGCATGCTTTTCGCCAGCAAAGGGACTATCCTTGACCCCGTAGCGATAGCAATAATCAGCCAGCTTGCAGTCGCCCGCCTTTTCGCAGGTCAAGCAATCCAGGGGATGGTTGGCAATCAATAACTCCAGGATCGTCTTGCGCGCTTCCACTACTGCTGCCGATTCAGTCTCCACTTCCATTCCCTGGAACACCGGGGTTACGCAAGATGCCGGCAACAGGCGGTTGCCTTTTACTTCCACTACGCACAAGCGGCATGCGCCCAGAGGACTTAGTTCCTTATCGTAGCACAATCTGGGTATTTCAATACCAGCCAGTTCTGCTGCTTGAAGAATGGTGCTTCCTGCCGGAGCCTCTACCTCCTTTCCGTTAATGATGAGTTTTACCAAATCCACCACCATCACTCCTTCCATTATTTTTCAACATTAGGCAACAAAAAAACCCCCCACGCTAAAACAGGGGGGTTGCCTTCCAAATTAAAATTTGGCTTACGAACCTTCAGGCAATTTCCTGGATTCAGGGCCCCATTTTTGCGTGCAAAATATCAGACCCTACCAGATTCCTTTCCGAAAACTGGTAGCGCATGAATCTTTCGCAGCTGAACCCCTTTCCAAGGTATATGACAAGACAAAAAATCGCGCTTTCATTAACAGGGTACGGAAAAGCGCGATAATATACGTAAATACAATACCGCTCCTTTCCAAAAGGGAGGCAAACCCGTTTCCCGGTTCACCCTAACGGCTATCCTCCATGGCCTGAAGCTTTAGGCGGTATAGCTCGGAGCTAAGCTTTTGAAAGTATGTTAAGTTTTTCCAAATTTGTTTACAAAACAGACGGTCCTCTTTATATATCTTCGTATTCGACTTTTTTAAGAAAAATCCTGCTAATCTTGTATACAGGCCTGGAGATTCTTTTCACAAACCAAACATGGCTTTCACAAATCCAACTAAACCCAACAGAACTTTCCAAACATGCCACGCTGTCAAACTTATTTCCTACTAAATAATCCAATCAACCTTTTAGAACAAGGCTGGTACCAGACGCACCGTTAATCCCGTCCGGGCCAGTATGCAGAATAAGAACCGTTATGCTTCGACTCTCTCCCAGTGCGAGTACAGGTTAAACCTTTCCCCGCGGGCAAATCCCACAATGGTAAGGCCCAGGTATTCCGCCCATTCCACCGCTTTGAAGGTGGGAGCCGAGCGGGATAAAATCAAAGGAATATGGCTCTGGGCGGCTTTCCATACTATCTCCCAGGCAATCCGCCCGCTTAAAACCAGGCATTTGTCGGCCGGCGGTATCCGTTTGCTAAAGGTATTGCCCAGCACCTTGTCCACCGCATTATGGCGTCCTATGTCTTCGTAACGAAACAGCAGGGTGTTCCCCTGTCCCAGCGCGGCGCTATGGACCCCACCGGTTCGTTTGAAAGTCGTGGATTTCTCGTCCAGCTGGCCAATTAAGCGCAGCAAATCGCCGGCTGAAAAGCGCTGCCCGGCTCCGGCTTGAATCAGATCAGGCCTGTTATAATCACCGGGGAGTCTTTTTCCGCTGCATGAGCTTATATAGCCGCGGTTGGGCCTGGACTCATCACGGTTGCGCAGCTCAATATAGACATTTTCTCCTTCAACCCGGATTTCGGCCAGGTCTTCATAATCAGTTATTATCCCCTCGGATAGAAGGTATCCGACCGTTAATTCCTCAAAAGCTTCGGGAGAACAGGCCAACACCGCCAGCTCGCTGCCATTCAGTATAAGTTTGATGGAAACCTCGATTACCAGGGCATCGGAGACCGTTCGGAATTGACCCCGGTCATATATTTTCATGGTCCGTTCGTCGATAAGTCTTGCTGCAGGCATATTGCTACATCCTTTCCCGTCGTCCTGGCTCGTGTATATTCGCTCCCTCTTTTACGCTTAATTTAACCACATATGCCGCCTTATGGCTACGCAGAGTGAGTTGGGAAACGGTTCTTCAACTCATTGTCAAATGAAGCTGCCAATAATTAACACATCCAAAGCAAAATGAGTTGAAGAACCGTCCCCCAACTCACTCGCCCTGTTGCATCTCTTAAGGAGCTATATGAACCATTTGGCCTTGTCTTGATTCTTGCGAAATATCTCTTCAAACTGGGACGCGATGCGCAGGAAGGCTTCCAATAGCTTGGGATCAAAAGCGCTGGGCGTCGTTCGCTCATCGCCATTGAGGAGGATATCCACCGCCTGGTGGTGGCTTAAAGCCCTTTTATACGGCCTTCGCATTCTCAAAGCGTCATAGTGATCGCAAACACTGACAATTCTTCCTTCGATGGGAATTTCCTCACCTTTCAAACCCCTTGGATAGCCGCTTCCATCCCATTTCTCGTGGTGGGTGAGGGCAATCGTCTCGGTCATTTGGATTCGGGCGTGGTGGGATCCGGCCAATATATTGGCTCCGATCATGGTGTGGGACTTCATGATCTCTTCTTCTTCCCTGGTCAAGGGCCCCGGTTTAAGTAAAATACTATCGACTATGCCGATCTTTCCTATATCGTGAAGAGGCGCGGCAAAAGCGATAGCTTCGATGAAATCCTGGGGCATGCCGATTTCCTTGGCCAGAGCCGGGGCATAGAAGCCCAGCCGGCGATTGTGCAGGCCGGTATCGGAATCCCTGAGCTCCGCCGCATTCGTCAATCGCTGTACCAGCTCAGTGGAAAGCTCCTCTACGATAACCAGGGCCTGGGACAACTGCTCGGTGCGCTTCTCCACCGTGGCTTCCAGGGTCCGGGTGTATTCTTCTTCCCGGCGGGCATATTTGATCAACTTGATGGATTTATCCAGCATATCCAGCAGAAGCTCCACATCCACCGGTTTGAGAACGAATGAATCCACTCCCAGATTTATGAGCTCCAGGAGATAAGTGGCTTCATCATGAGCGGAAATCACAATGATCAACTGTTTACGGTTGATGGCCTTGATCTCCCGGGCCATCTTTACGCCATTCATAATGGGCATATTAATGTCGGTTATAACCAGATCATAATTATAGTCCTGGTATTTGCTAAGCCCCTCAATACCATTTTCAGCAGTATCGATACGGGCGAAAAAATTGCTCAAGAGCCTTACCATGTTCTCCATGAGCTCCTTTTCGTCTTCAACATACAATACGCTGATATCCTTGGCGATTTCTTTCAAATACTTGACATCGATCATGGCCCGACGCTCCTATCTATTGCAGCGGTAATTCCACGATAAAACAGGCGCCCTGCTCCAGATTAGTGGCCCTGATACGCCCCCGGCAATGTTCTTCGATAATGGTTTTTGACATGTAAAGGCCCAAACCGGTGCCTTTGGCGGAACCTTTGGTTGAAAAATAGGGATCATATATTCTATCGATGATGTCCTCGGGAATACCCCCGGCGTTGTCAATTACTTCAACAACCTGATAACCGTCCTTTTCATAACCCCTGATCACCACCCGGGGACGTTCAATGCTTTTATCAATCAGGATATCGGTGGCGTTCTTCAAGAGATTCAAGAACACCTGCATCAATTCGCGGGGGTAGGTCGAAATGGACTGTTCAAACTCACATTCTTTAATAATAGTGATGTTTTTATACTCCATCGATCTTCCGATGATGCCCAGGGTGCTGTCGATGATGTGATCCATCATCACCATTTCTTTGGGATTGTCAGGCTTGAAGAAATGACGGAATTCATTGATGGTTTTGGAAAGGTACTGGGCATGATTGTTTATTTCCTGAAGTTGTTTTACGAAATCTTCTTTTTCATACATTTCTAAATCCAGCAGAACCTTGAGGTTGCCGGAGATAGTGCTGATGGATGAGAGAGGCTGCCGCCACTGGTGGGCAATCATACCGATCATCTCGCCCATGGCCGCCAGCTTGGAGTTTTGCACCAAGAGCTGTTCCTGCTGTTTGCGTTCGGCTATTTCCTGTTCCAGCTGCAGGTTAAGCTCGATCGACTCTTCAACCAGTTCACTTAAGATCTGCTGTTCTTTGCGCAGCTCCTTTTCCTGGTAAAGATGGCAGTTTTCAACCTTGTTCAAGCCGTTGAATATGGCCACCGCCATGCTGTGGCAGGAATTATACCCGCAGGCGGCGCAGTTGTGAAAGTCTTTTTCTTCAAGCTTGTACATGTCTTCATATATTTTTTGCAGCTCCCGTTCACTGGGCATCTTCATATGGTTCTTATGGGAAAGGTCCTGATAATAGGTATAAGAAAAATCACAGTTTTGCAAAACATCGGCCAAAAACGCCAGCAGCCGCTCCTCATTTCCGGCATCAGCCACACCACGCTCCGAGCGCAAAGCTACCGCATGTTCAATCTCGTCAATGGTTTTTTCATGGTTTATGCAGCCCGCCCCCATGTTGCAGCCCTTTTCACAGCTCAACACGTCTACCAGCAAAGGCAGATCCGACCGACCTTCTTTAATGGCCCGGGCCAGATCGTCCATATATCTCTGATATACTAGGGGGCCTTCAATCTTGCTTATGGAACTGGGGCTGGCCTCCGGGGCCTGGTGCAGGTAGGATTCTTTTAAGCCCCCCGGAGTGGAGAAATTGGAAGCGATGCCGGCTGCCACTACGCCGTCAAAAGAACTGCCTTCCAGCGCCTCTGGATCGATGCCGCGTTCAGCCAGCAAGCGGCTCAGCGACTGGAAAGTGACATTGTATTCTACCGCCCCGCTTTTTTGGAACTCCCGGCGCTTGGCCAGACAAGGAGAAATAAAAGCCAGCTCGGCATCCGGGTGCAGGGTTCTTACATAGACGGCCAGATTGTGAACCGGGCTGCCTATGGTAGCCAAATAATCGATAAGCTCCGGGTGGTGCAATTCTATGTAGGTTACAATCGCGGGACAGGGTTGGGCTATTACCGGGGTTTTAAGCCTTCCCTCGGCTATGGCTTTCCGATACGCGGCAACCGTAATTTCCGCACCCAGGGAAACATCATAAACCGCTTTAACCCCCAGGCGCTTCAGGGAGCTTATCAGCCGGTCGACTTTATAATTGCTCTGGGCCGAAGGCGCAATCAAGGCAACGATCTCCTTGCCGCCCAGGGCCTCACCAAAGCTGTTGGCATCGTCAATGGGATAGCGGGCGCTCTTGGCAGCATCCCCACCATGGCTCCTGATACAGGCTTCAATGCATCTTCCGCAGCCTATGCACAAGCTGTTGTCGAACTTCACGACCTCACCGCTGCCGTCACTGCAAACTTTAACCGGGCATACCGCTATGCACTGATGGCAATTCACGCAGTACTTTTCATCAATGCCGATAACTTGAACACATTCCGCCATCATGATTCGGGCCCACCGGGAGATAAAACTCAATTCGCCGTTCAAAAGACCTGTTTTCCGCTCAGGGATTCCGCTCCACCCTTTACCTAAATTATTTGCCGTCCGTGGCGGGCCCATTCCCCCCCCTCCATAGATTTATCGTACTAATGATATAAAATATTGAGTTTTTTGGTAGCTTGAGAAATTTTTAATTAAGTCCCTTATTCTTCCTGCTGACCAAAAAGGCCCGCTTAATCTCGTGTCAGGAAAAGCCAGGGGGGACGATCCTTCGGATTTTTTAACCGAAGAACCGTCCCCCTGGCTTTCCCCTGGCACGAATAATAACGTAAGCAAAGATAAACGATATCAGCTATTTAAACCTTTGCCAGTTGAGCGCTTGCTGATAAGACAGGCCAAACCCATGGTGGTTTCCTTCAAGGATTCCTGTTCAACCACCATATTGACCAGCCCAATTCTCAAAGCTTCCCGGGCATTTATAATCCTGCTTCGGGAGGCCAATGAGGCTCCGCAACCAGCCACCCGGGCCTGGCGGCAGGCTGCCCATTCTTCAGACATCTCAAAGCAGGCACTGTTTGAGGCCACCCTCATATCGCAGGCCATTGCCTGCTGCACTGCCCCACCCAGGCAATAACCGGAGATCATGGCGATTTTAGGCTTGCTATGAAAGCCCCGGTATGAATACAGTTCGTATTTATTCATCCCGGTTCCGGTCATCCCTTCACCGAAATTGAAATCGCCGCCCACGCAGTAGACTTTGTCATTCCCGGTAATGATCAAAGCCTGAACCCGGGAATCCTTATTAGCCCACTCAACCGCCTGATGGTATTCTTCAACCATCTGCCGGTTAGCAGCGTTCATTGAATCCGAGCGATTAAACTGAATGATGGCTATATTATTTTCATGGATCACCTTAATGTGTAGAAACTCTTGCTCCCCAAACCCCACTTATAAGCGCCTTCTCTCACATCACCTGAAAGCCAGGCGGCTTCCGGCAACTGCTTCTCTCTCTATATATTGTTTCTATATTGTTATTATTGCAAATACCATGCCAACATTCAAAGACAAGAATTGGAATTTTGCGGAAAACACCTCCAAAATTGAACGTTCCAGGGAGACGACCAGAGGGAAAGTCCCTCTGGTATAGCTTAATTGATCGGCTGTTAGCTGATTGCCGCCGATGCTCCAAAATATTAAAATACGGTCACGGTCCTGGTCTCATCATTCCAGCTGATTTGACGCCCCAGGGCAAGGGCCAGCCCTCTTACCGGGGCATATGAACGGCCGTTGATTATGGTAGCCGGAATTAGCTGGCTTCCAACCGCAATTTTGACATAACTGGTGTAGGCATAAAACGGGCCCAGGTAATCCTGGACCAGAACCGTGTTGGTGACTGCGTCCCAGCTTACGGTTTTACCCAGGGCCCGGCAAAACTCGGCCACCGGCGCCTGTGAATAGCCGTCGATAATAACTCCCGGCAGGCTTGTGCCTCCGGCAATAATGGTAACAGAAGGATATGGGAACTGCTTCAGATCGGCCAGCAGCCTCTCCCAAGGGAAATTGGGCCCCGGGCAATTGGGGCGGTTTACCGAATCGATGCGATAATGGCCTATGATATGATCTCGGTCGGCGGGAATTCCCCATCGGGCCATCAACTGCCGGTGCAGCCACAGGGTGGCCTGGTACTGCGCTTCGGAAAGAGTGCCGTCAAAGCCTTCATGTTCTATGCCCAGAGTGTAGCGATTGGGGTTGCTGCCATCATAAAGCGTCCAGCTGGGCTTTGCCACAATCCCCGCATGCCAGGCGGTATCTTCATCTTGAACCAACTGGTAAATCTCCCCGGCCCGATTTACCAGGTAATGAGCACTGGCCTGCGACCCGGGGTTGACCAGCCAGTTCAAACAGCCCGGGAAAGCCCCGGCGGTTATGTGATCAACTATGGCTATTATCTTTTTTCCATTGCGGCCTGATCTAAAATTGGGTGACTCCACCTGTTTGATTTCCATAATTCATTCCTCCTGTCAACCCGTTTCCGGCCTATAAGCAACCATACATCACCATATGATGGCTTAACTGGTAATGTTAACCATGCCGCATTTTTACCATATTGCGAATAGATTACCAATAAGCAACAACAAGGAGGATGATGACAATGTACAGGTCCAATACGCGCAGGCATGTTCACGAATTCTTGTTTAGCACCACTCTCAATGACGGGCATAATCACCGAATAGCCGGAGTCACCAGGGAAGCCATTCCCCTGGCCCGCGGGGGCCATATCCATCGTTTTAAGGGCAATACCGATTTCTACGAAAATCACTACCACCAGGCTACAGTGGTGACCGGCCGCAGTATCTATCTCAAAAACGGCCGCCATATTCACTATGTCAAATCTTTTACCAGTTTCAAAGACGGCCACCGCCACCGCTTCCAGGGATCCACCCTCATCCAGGATCCCACCGGCTAAGCCGCAGACCTGGACCATAAGACCAGAGCGTAGCAGGGAGGACCAGGGAGACCAGAGAAGCCCTCTGGCCTCCGTTCCCCTGTCTCCTGCTCTCTAAGCTCTCCTTCTCCGGCTTGACAAAGAGACCAGTCTGACGGTCCTTTTGGTCTCCTCTGGTCCGCCCAGCTTGACAACAATTTCCGCTCCATGTATATTGGTATCAGATCCTTTTGGGGAAATTGTGGTTTTGTAGAGGAAGGCAATTATGGCATTAACCAGGCGCAAAATTGATTTTTTGAAAACCATCAAGCAGCTCTATGAGTCTACCAGGCTGCCGGTGCATTATGTGCAAGTGGCTCAATTCCTGGGAATAAGCAAATGGAGCGCCTATGAAATGCTGAAAAAGCTTGAAAAGGACGGTCTGGTATTCAGCCAGTACGAAGTAAACCAGGGGGAAAAGTATCCCGGACGGGCTATGGTTCTTTTTGCTCCCACCCACCTGCTGGACAAGATTCTGTCAAGCAAAATTCTGGAAGAGCCGGCCCGGGAGTGGCGGCAGATCAAAGAACACCTCTTGACCAGGTGCGAGGGTCTGAAAAAAGACAACGCCAAAGAGCTGGTCAAGCAGCTCCTGACGGAGCTGCCCGGTATAGGCAATCCCATGTTTTTCAGCGCCTATGTCCTGACTATCCTGGTCGCACAGCTGCATACTTTGAGCGACAGCAGTGTACGCTTAATCAAAAACCTTGCCAAAGAATCCGTCAATCCGGAATCGGGTCTGGCCATGTTCACTGGAGCGGTTGTTGCCAGTGTGCCCAAAATAGCATCCCGGGTTAATCCGCTGTCTCAGCTATTGAACTACATACCCGGTTTTCAGAAAAACCTGGCTCTCCTCAACCGTTCCCAGCAGCTGCAGTTGATGGACTTTTTGGGCGACGCTCTGGCCAAAACCGGTTAATTTTTTTCTTATATTCTTGGGCAAATTGGGGATGTATATTTAAAGCTATAATCTCCTTTGGAACGCCGCTATTCCTAATCATTATTCAGGTAAAGAAGCAAACAGTCAGGCATAAATGTGTTATATTTTTGGGGATTTTGTGGATTATTAAAATAATAATTAATTTTGGGGTGGGCATAATGAACAACCCTCTGGTAGACTTGATACTGTGTTTAACCTTCTATTCCTGGTTGGGATGGCTCCTGGAATCGGGTTACAAGACCGCGAGAGACCGCCGTCCGGTAAACAGCGGCTTTCTTTCCGGGCCTTTTGTACCTATTTACGGCTTCGGAGCCATAGGTGTCATCCAGTTGCTCAATATAGTTGATCCGCTGGTAAGCAGTTTAAACCCGGCCTGGGAAATAGTCATTGAACTGGGCGCAACCATTGTTCTAGCCAGTCTGCTGGAATTCGGCACCGGTGTTTTGCTGGAAGCCCTTTTTCACAAGCGCTGGTGGGATTACAGCGACGAACGCTTCAACCTGCTGGGCCTGGTATCATTGAAATACTCCATGCTATGGGGAGGTTTGAGTCTTATCGCGCTGAACATTATTCAACCCCGTCTGGAAACAGTGCTTTATTCAATTCCCATGCATGTTAAAATCACCGCCCTAACTTTGCTTATGGCTTACCTGGTTTTGGACCTCGTCCATCGTTGTATTTACCACGCAAAAGCAAACCGGGGCAACCCTGGTCTGAACTGGAGGAAAAAAATGAATCCGAACTGGAAGTTCTTTAGAAGACTCACGGATGAGGAGCAGTACCGACTGTACATGGAATATGCCGCCTGCGTGGATGAACTGGTGTTTCATCCCAAAGTTCAGATGATGAAGCAGTTCAGGCATCATCAAAATGCATCCTGCTTCGAGCACAGCCTGAATGTATCCTTCGCCAGCTATCTGCTCTGCAAAAAGCTGGGCTGGGACTGTAAATCGGCTGCCCGGGGCGGTCTCTTGCACGATCTGTTCCTTTATGACTGGAGAACCACTGACCTTGCGGAAGGCAAACACGGTTTTGTTCATCCCCGGATCGCCTATGACAATGCGGCGGGTGAATTTACTCTGAACCCCAAAGAAAAGGATATTATATTGAAGCATATGTTCCCCTTGACCTGGCGGCCGCCTTCATGTAAAGAATCCTTATTGGTATGCGCCGTGGACAAATTATGCGCCCTTCAGGAACTGCTGGGTCTGAGCACGGCAGCCGATGTCTCCATGGGATTCGAAGGTTTATGATAGCCCCACCAGGGGGACTAGGGGAGGGCCAGAGGGAGGCCATAGTGCGTTTGGGGACGGTTCTTCAATTCATTTTATTATTCTGGCGTCCAGCCATCCATAGGCGGTGATTTCATTTTCAAATCCGTCCATGGTCAGCAGTTTGGATTCCAGGGGGATCCCGCCGTGGCGTTCGTAGAATCTTCGATAGGGGTTGTCGGAAAGGACCCATATGATAAGGGAGTTTAATCCCGCGGCCAGCATCTTGCGCACCACCGCGCGCAAAAGCAGGGTTCCGATTCCCTGGTGCTGGTAGGCCTCGTCGATATACATGGCATATACTTCTCCCTGGTATACGCTGCCCGCCTCCCGGTGCAGACCACCGGCGGCAAAACCTATAATGCGCTCTTCATCATTTTCGGCAACATAAACCCACGAATCCTGAAAGGGAAATTGCCTCCATCCCTTTTCACGCTCCTGGTAGTTGAGCTGTTTAAGATATTCATCAGCAATGACGCCGCGGTAGGCGGTCTTCCAGGTGTCAACCGTGACCCTGGCGATAGCTGGCGCGTCATTTACATCAGCCCGCCGAATGTTGAACATTTGAATGGCCTCCTTCGTCATTCCCTTCTGCCATTATCGGATGAGCGTGACCACCGGCCTGATAATTTTCGCTGCGGCCCTTGCCATATCGCTCTGTTTCTAATCCATACCTCATCTCGTCTTTGACCCGAGTCTACTCTTCATTCCTATTAAATCACAAGCAAACCTGTCATGAAAGATCCTGGGTTCACCTTTCAAAAGGTCATTGAAGAGACCTGTAGTCATGGTGCAATGCACCGGGAGAGAAAAATTTTTCCGGCGCCCTCCCTGCGGGCAGCGAATCGAAGTGCGCTCCCGCCCGGGCAAAGGCTTCCCAACGGCTTAAAAACCGGATTTAAATGTATACAATATCCCAAATAACTGCCGAATTGACCGGGAATTGATAAAAAGGTATCATTATACCGAGTAATTGCAGATAAAAGGTTTTTGGCCTTATAATTTTTCATTTTAAGGTTTTTGAGCAAGAACATTTTGAGCTTACTTTCACCGGGGTTGAGTTGACTTTCAAAGACGGGAGGAACAATATGCCGAAACGTACCGACATCAATAAGATTCTCATTATCGGATCAGGACCCATTGTGATTGGGCAGGCGTGTGAATTTGACTATTCGGGGACCCAGGCCTGCAAGGCCTTGAGAAATCTTGGCTATCAAATCGTACTGGTCAATTCCAATCCGGCGACTATTATGACTGATCCGGGGATCGCTGATGTAACCTACATTGAACCCTTGAATGTCAAGAGCCTGACTGACATCATAGCCAAAGAGCGGCCCGACGCCCTCCTGCCCAACCTGGGCGGGCAGTCCGGCCTGAATTTGAGTTCTGAACTGCATAAAACCGGGGTCCTGGATCAATACGGGGTGAAGGTGATCGGAGTCCAGACCGACGCCATCGAACGCGGCGAGGACCGCATCGCCTTCAAAGAAACCATGAACCGGCTGGGCATTGAAATGCCCCGCAGCAAACCGGCTTACAGCGTTGAAGAGGCGGAGGCCATCGCTGCCGAGCTGGGCTACCCGGTGGTTATCCGCCCCGCCTACACTATGGGCGGCACTGGCGGCGGCCTGGTATACAACGTTGAAGAACTGAAGGTCATCGCCAACCGCGGCATCGCCGCCAGCCTGGTAGGCCAGGTTTTGATTGAGGAATCGGTCCTGGGCTGGGAGGAACTTGAGCTGGAAGTGGTTCGCGACGCCAAAAACCAGAAGATTACAGTTTGTTTTATAGAAAATATCGACGCCATGGGCGTTCATACCGGGGACTCCTTCTGCTCGGCGCCCATGCTGACTATCAGCCCGGAGCTGCAGGAACGGCTGCAAAAATACTCCTATGACGTGGTGGACGCCATTGAAGTTGTAGGCGGAACCAACATTCAATTCGCCCATGATCCCCAAACCGGCCGGGTGGTTATTATTGAGATAAACCCGCGCACCTCCCGCTCTTCAGCCCTGGCCTCCAAGGCCACCGGCTTCCCCATCGCCCTGGTTTCCACCATGCTGGCGGCCGGTTTGACCCTGGACGAAATCCCCTACTGGAGAGACGGAACCCTGGATAAATACACCCCTTCCGGGGAGTATGTGGTGATTAAATTTGCCCGCTGGGCCTTTGAAAAGTTTCCCGGCTCCATCGACAAACTGGGCACCCAGATGCGCGCCGTGGGCGAAGTGATGAGCATCGGCAAGACCTATAAGGAAGCCTTTCAAAAATCGATTCGTTCCCTGGAAATAAACCGCTACGGACTGGGCTTTGCCAAAGACTTCAACCAGCGCAGCCTGGAAGATCTCCTGTCCATGCTGGCCGAACCCAGCAGCGAGCGCCAGTTCATTATGTACGAGGCCCTGCGCAAGGGGGCTGCCGTCGATCACCTCTACAACCTGACTCATATCAAACCTTACTTTATACAACAGATGAAGGAACTGGTTGAACTCGAAGAACAGCTCCTCAAATATAAGGGGCAAAAGCTGCCCGACCCACTGCTCATTCAGGCCAAAAAAGACGGCTTTGCGGATCGCTACCTGGCCCGGCTGCTCGGTGTGCCGGAAGCCGAAATCCGCCGGCAGCGCACCGCCCGGGGCGTGGTGGAAGGCTGGGAAGCGGTTCCGGTCAGCGGGGTGGAAAACGCTTCATACTATTTCTCCACCTACAACCAGCCCGATAAGACCACGGCCAGCGACCGGCCCAAGGTCATGATCCTGGGGGGCGGCCCCAACCGTATCGGCCAGGGCATCGAATTCGACTACTGCTGCGTGCATACCGCCTTCGCCCTGCGGGATCTGGGCTTTGAGACGGTTATCGTCAACTGCAACCCGGAAACGGTATCCACCGACTACGATACTTCCGACAAGCTCTATTTCGAGCCACTGACCGTGGAAGACGTCCTCTCCATCTATCAAAAGGAGAAGCCGCTGGGAGTCATCGTCCAATTCGGCGGGCAGACTCCGCTCAACATCGCCGCCGAACTGGCTAAAAACGGGGTCAGGATCCTGGGGACCACCCCGGAAACCATCGACCTGGCCGAGGACCGCGACCGGTTCCGGCAGATCATGGATAAGCTCGACATACCCATGCCGGAATCGGGCATGGCGGTAAATATGGAAGAAGCCCTGGCCATCGCCAACCGCATCGGCTATCCTTTGATGGTCCGTCCCTCTTACGTCCTGGGCGGACGGGGCATGGAAGTGGTGCATGACGAGGAAATGCTGCGCCAATATGTAGCCGCAGCGGTCGGGGTTACTCCGGAAAGGCCCATTTTGATAGACCGTTTCCTGAGCAACGCCATTGAAGCCGAATCAGACGCCATTGCCGACGGCACTGACGCCTTTGTGCCCACGGTTATGGAGCACATCGAGCTGGCCGGAATCCACTCCGGAGACTCGGCCTGCGTTATTCCGCCCATAAGCATACCGGCGCAGCACATTGCCACTATTGAGGAATACACCAGAAAGATCGCCCAGGAATTGAACGTGGTAGGTCTTATGAATATGCAGTACGCCATTGCCGACGATAAGGTCTACGTGCTGGAAGCCAATCCCCGCGCTTCCCGAACCGTTCCCCTGGTGTCCAAGGTCTGCAATGTTTCCATGGCCCGCATCGCCACAGAAATCATGATGTCCGAATACACCGGCCGAAAGGTTGCGGTCAAGGACCTGACCGCCAAAAACATCCCCCATTACGGGGTTAAAGAAGCGGTCTTCCCCTTCAATATGTTCCCGGAAGTGGACCCCGTCCTGGGTCCGGAAATGCGCTCCACTGGCGAGGTCCTGGGCATCGCCGGCTCCTTCGGCCTGGCCTACTACAAAGCCCAGGAGGCCACCCAGTCGCGGCTGCCCTTGTCCGGCACAGTGCTGATCAGCGTAAACGACCAGGACAAATTCGCCGCCCTGGAGACCGCCCAGCTGTTCGATAAAATAGGCTTCAAAATCAAAGCCACCGGCGGGACCTGCAAATTCCTGCAGAAAAACGGCATCCCCTGCGAATATATCAAGAAGCTGTTCGAGGGACGCCCCAATATAATGGACGGGATAACCAACGGCGAGATTCAGCTGGTTATCAACACCCCGTCCAGCAAACGCAGCCAGTACGACGACTCCTACATCCGCAAGACCGCTATAAAGTACAAGGTGCCTTACCTGACCACCATGGCCGCCGCCCTGGCCAGCGCCCGGGGTATTGCCGCCTACTTGGAAAACGAGCGGCCCGAGGCCAATTTGAAGTCCCTGCAGGAATACCATGCGGATATAAGCAAATCGAACTAACTGACCGGAAGTCAATAGGAAAACCGGTACGAAGCCCATTTGGCCGTCAAAACCAAATGGGCTTTTGCTCCGTTCCCATCCCGTATAAGAAAACGCAGGTTTTGTTGTAATATATCCCTTTGGAGGTATTTATTGACGACGCCAAAATTCCATGTTAATCTAGCAGCAATGAAGTCTTGAAGGCTTTTCCTGTTGTCGCTTGCCGATTGACCTGGGTCTGTTTAACTGAATATACGGACTAAACCACGAAGGGAAGGTCATCCAGAAGGATGATAGTTTTCGTGGTTTTTCTGTTTTCTGTATATTTTTTAAACAGTAATTATCATTTTTAGACCGGAGGGAATTATTTTATGAACGGCAAACTCAAAAACTCACTGGCCTTGGGCCTCATTGCGGCCCTGCTGCTGCTTGGCATGGGCGGCTGTTCCAGCAAAGCCAAAGATACGGCAGCCACCCAGGCTAAAGACGAAATCGTCATCTCGGTCGGGGCGGAAAGCACTACCGGCTACGACCCCTGCACCGGCGCCTCCACCTATCTCTTTTTCAACGGCCTGTTGGGCTTTGACAAACAATGCAATCTTATCAACGACCTGGCCGGTAAATACGAGGTCAGCCCCGACGGCATGACCTACACCTTCACCCTGCGCGACGATGTAAAGTTCAGCGACGGAACCCCGGTTAAGGCGGAGGATGTGGTGTTTACCTACCATACCGCCCAGCAGAGCGGCTCCATCGTCGACCTCAACGTCATCGATTCGCTAAAAGCCCTGGACGACAAGACCGTAGTCTTTTCCCTCAAAAAGCCCTACTCGGTGTTCGCCCACATAGTGGCCGGCATCGGCATCGTTCCCCAGCATGCCTATGGACCGCAATTCAGCGATAAGCCGACCGGCACCGGGCCTTTTGTGCTGGCCCAGTGGGACAAGGGGCAGCAGATGATCCTGACTCCCAACCCCTATTACTACGGCACCAAGCCCTACTTCAAAAAGGTCACCATCCTGTTCATGGAAGAAGACGCCGTCCTGGCCGCAGCCCAGGCCGGAAAGCTGGATATCGCCATGATCAATCCCCAGTTTACCAACCAGAGCGCGGCCGGCATGAAGCTGGTAACCCTGCAAACCGTCGATAACCGGGGCGTCAACCTGCCCTGCATCCCGGAATCGAAGGATGCCGACGGCAAGCTTATCGGCAACAACGTCACCAGTGATCCGGTCATCAGAAAGGCCTTGAACATCGGGATCAGCCGCCAGCAGATCATCAACGAGGCCTTAAACGGCTATGGAACCCCGGCCTACAGCGTCTGCGACACCCAGCCCTGGTGGAATCCGGAAACCGCCATAAAGGACGGACGGGTTCAGGACGCCTGCGCCATGCTGGAGAACGCCGGCTGGAAGGATACCGACGGTGACGGCGTTCGGGAAAAGAACGGCCAAAAAGCCGAATTCATCGTCTATGGCCGGACTGACGACCTGCAAAGATATACCCTGGCGGTTTCCTTGAGCAACCAGGCCAAACCCCTGGGCATCAACATCAAAGCCGAGGCCAAGAACTGGTCGGAGGCCAAGGCCCTGGCCCGTTCCACCCCCACCGTATTTGGGTACGGAAGCTACAGCCCGATTCAGATCTACTATACCTTCCACAGCGACAATATAGGTATTTCCACCAATAACCAGGCTTCCTATCGTAATCTTACCGTCGATGAATACATCAATAAAGCCCTGTACACCACCAACCTGGAAGAATCCATGAAATACTGGCGCCTGGCCCAATGGGACGGCCAAACCGGCTTTGGAGCCAATGGAGACGCCCCCTGGCTGTGGCTGGTGAATATCCAGCACATCTACTTTATCAATGAACACCTGGATATTGGAGCGCAGCGCGTCCATCCCCACGGCCACGGGTGGTCTATCGTGCAAAACGTCAATGAATGGACCTGGAAAAGCCAGCTATGATGGCCAACCCCATTGCGCCAAAGAAACTCGGCCGCCTGGCCAATATCGTTAAATACCTGGGCGCCAATCTGCTCAAAATAGCCATCCTCATGATCCTGGTCTGCGTGGGCACCTTCACCCTGATGGCCAATTCCGGGATCAACCCGGTGGATGCTTATATTGGAGCGGACGCCCAGCTGAGCGCCGAACAATACAACAACATCGTGGCCCACTGGGGCCTGGATAAACCGGCCGGAGAGAGATTTGGCGATTGGTTTGCCAATATCATCAGGGGGGATATGGGAACCTCTCTGATTTACCGCAAGCCGGTCAGCGAAGTCATCGGCCTCAAATTTAAAACCTCCCTGCTGTTGATGGGCACCGCCTGGGTGCTGTCAGGCATCATAGGATTTATCCTGGGGGTGGTGGCCGGGGCCTATAAGGGGCGCTGGCCGGACAAGATCATCAAGACCGTCTGCCTGGTCATGGTCTCCGCTCCCACCTTCTGGGTGGCCCTGTTGATGATTATGTTTTTCGGGGTTTGGCTGGAATGGTTCCCGCTCGGCCTGGCCGGCCCGGCCGGCAAGATGGCCGATGAAATTACGGTCGGGGAGCGCATCCATCATTTAATCCTGCCCGCCCTGACCTTAAGCATCATCGGCATATCGGGTATTGCCCTGCACACCCGGCAAAAGCTGGCCGACGTCCTGGAAACCGACTACGTAACTTTTGCCCGGGCCCGGGGTGAATCAGGTCTGGCTTTGATCAAGCGCCATGGCCTGCGAAACATCATGCTACCGGCCATTACCCTGCAGTTCGCTTCCATTAACGAGCTGTTCGGCGGCTCGGTGCTGGCGGAACAGGTCTTTTCCTATCCCGGTCTGGGCCAGGCCGCCACCATGGCCGGTCTGCGCAGCGATGTCCCGCTGCTGCTGGGCATCACCCTGTTCAGCGCCCTGTTCGTATTCACCGGCAACTTCATAGCCGACCTCATCTATGGGTTCATATCCCCGGAAATCAGGGAGGGTAAAGTGCAATGGACAACGTAATGACCGTGCCCGTACAGAAAAAACGATTATTAGCCCTGAACCGGAGAACCCGTACCCTGGTCATGCTGGCGGCCAGTGCTTCCCTATTGGTGGCGATAACCGCCATAGGCGCCCTGACCCCGGAAACATCTTACCAGGCCGACTTTGCCGTAAAATACCAGAGCCCCTCCTGGCCGCACCCCTTTGGTACCGACTATATGGGCCGGGACATGCTGGCCAGAACCCTGGCGGGGCTTTCTACCAGCGTATTGGTCGGCCTCTTGGCCGCTACAGTGAGCGCGGTGATGGCCGTTATCCTGGGCATAGCCGCCGCCACCCTGGGCCGGAAAGCCGACAATCTGGTTTCCATGGCCGTCAACCTGATGACCGGGGTTCCCCATATTATCCTCCTCATGCTGATCTCCTTCGTATGCGGGCGGGGGGTAAAGGGAGTCATCATCGCCGTGGCCCTGACCCACTGGCCCAATCTCACCCGCATCATCCGGGCCGAGGTCATGCAGCTGCGCTCCGCCCAATACGTGCAGCAAGCCGTTAAAATGGGGAAAAACCGCTGGTGGATAGCCCGCCGGCACATGGTCCCCCATCTGATGTCCCAGTTTTTGGTGGGTCTGATTCTGCTTTTCCCCCATGCCATCCTGCATGAAGCGGCCATCACCTTCCTGGGCTTCGGGCTTCCCCTGCAAATGCCGGCTATCGGGGTGATCCTGGCCGAATCCATGAAATACCTGTCCATGGGCATGTGGTGGCTGGCTTTCTTCCCCGGCCTGCTGCTTTTGTTGCTGGTCTTGCTGTTCGAGGCCCTGGGCGACAATCTGAAGCTCCTGATCGACCCCCACCGGGCCCATGAATAAAGGAGGATAAACAATATGCCGAATGAAAACCCGCCCCTTCTGGAAATCAAAGACCTGTCCGTGAAGTTCAGCCGCTATGGCCAGGGCTTGAGCCAGCAGGAACTGGAGGTCATCTCCAATCTGAGCGTCAGGGTGAAAGCCGGCCAGGTCCTGGCGGTGATCGGCTCCAGCGGCTCCGGCAAAAGCCTCCTGGCTCATGCCATTCTGGGGATACTTCCCTCCAACGCTATAAGCAGCGGGCAGATGATCTACCGCGGCGAGGAATTGACCCAGCCAAGGAAGATGGAGCTGCGCGGCCGGGAAATCGCCCTGGTTCCCCAATCGGTAAGCTATCTGGACCCCTTGATGAAGGTCGGGGAGCAGGTCAAAGGCCTGTTCGGATCGGAAGAAGCCCGGCGCCGGGTCTTTCAAAAATACGCTCTGCAGCCGGAAGCGGCTGACATGTACCCCTTCCATCTGTCCGGGGGCATGGCCCGCCGGGTGCTGGTAGCCACGGCGGTCATCAGCGAGGCCCGGTTGATCATAGCCGACGAGCCTACCCCGGGCCTGCACCCGTCGATCGCGCAAGAGATGGTGCGCCATCTGCGCGAGCTGGCCGATCAGGGCCGGGCGGTAATGCTCATCACCCATGAACTGGACCTGGCCTTCCGGATAGCCGATCAGATAGCCGTCTTCTACGGGGGCACCACGGTAGAGCTGGCCAGTGTGGAAGATTTTCGCCAGGGCCCTCATGCCCTTCGTCATCCCTACAGCAGGGCTTTATGGGCGGCCCTGCCTGAAAATGGCTTCCAGCCGCTACCCGGCTTTCAGCCTTATGCCGGGCAGCTCCCGCCGGGCTGCCTGTTCGCTCCCCGCTGCCCGCAAAAAACCGGGGAGTGTTTGGACTACGTGGCGATGCGCGAGCTGAAGGGCGGGATGGTGAGGTGCTGCCATGCTTCTTGAAGCCAGAAAGGTCAGCTTCCGCTATGGAAAAGGCCCCTGCCTATTAAAAGACTTCAGCTTCGCCATGGAAGACCGCGAGCGGGTCGGCCTGCTGGGCCCCAGCGGCTGCGGCAAGAGCACCCTGTCCAGGCTTCTGGCCGGATACGAGCAGCCGCTAGCGGGCGAAGTGCTTTTGGACGGGCGGCCTCTCCCCAAAAAAGGATACTGTCCGGTGCAGCTCATTTACCAGCATCCCGAAAAGGCGGTCAATCCGCGCTGGAAAATGAAAGACACCCTGAATGAAGCCTGGACTCCCGGTGAAGATCTCTTGAAGGCCATGGGCATAGAACCCGATTGGCTGGAACGCTGGCCCAACGAACTGTCCGGCGGTGAATTACAGCGGTTCGCGATAGCGCGCGCTCTGGGCCCCCGGACCCGATTTCTCATCGCCGATGAAATGAGCACCATGCTGGACGTTATAACCCAGGCCCAGATCTGGAATCTGTTGCTGGAGATAATCCGGGACCGGGAGATCGGTTTAATGCTGGTCACCCACAGCCGAAGCCTGGCCGAGCGCATCTGCACCCGTATCTTCGCTCTCGACCTGGCCGAATGATGCTGCCAGCGCCTGGATGATAAAGCCGTTCCAGCTCAAAGACCCGGTTCTGGCATTGACCAGGAGCGGGTCTTTTTATCATGGCCAGGACTGCCCGTCTGAACAGTATTATCATACTATTTCTGGATAAGTTATGCGCCGGGAGCTAATAATGTAATAAATACGGTTTCCAAAGCTGAAGAGGTGGGAATAAGGCAAATTGAATTCATCGGCCCATAATACGATCCGCCGGCCCAAAGCCAGTGTAACACCATTCAACACCAACATTATCCACCGGCGCAACCCCTGGATGCTGGCTTTCTGGTCCCTGCTTTATCCGGGCTTTGGCCAAATCAACAATGGCAGTATAATCAAAGGCTTTATACTTTTCACCGGAGAGATGCTGATCAATTATAAATCACACCTCAACCTGGCTATCCTTTACAGCTTCAACGGCGCCTTCCAGGCGGCCAAACAGGTTCTGAACATTCACTGGCTTATCATCTACTGCTCGGTTTTGCTCTTCGCCGTCTGGGACAGCTACCGGATTACCGTGGAATGCAACAAATTATCCATTCTGGCCGACCGGGAACATGCCGTAATAACCCCCACCCGGCTGAGCGGAATCGGCTTGAATTCTCTTGATAAGCGCAATCCCTGGGTGAGTGTGGCCTGGTCCATGCTCTTGCCCGGTTTGGGTCATATGTACAACTGTTTAACCGTGCTCTCTACTATGATCTTTGTTTTTGGCTCCGGCATGCTTATTGCTTCGCACGGTCTTGAAGCTATTATGTACACGCTCTGGGGCGATTTCAGTCAGGCCAAAGCCATACTCGACTGGCAGTGGTTTATGAACCTGCCTTCCTTTTACGGCTTCGCGGCCTGGGACGCCTACGTTAAAACGGTTGAATCCAACAAATTGTTCAACATTGAGCAGGCCCAGTATTTCAAAAGCACTTATCAAGGTTATTCTCTAAGAATGCCCTTTCCGGTCAGAGGAGGCTGAACCATGCTGGTCGTCGCGTCATTTGAATACTGCTTTCACACCGAATTGGCCATCACTGAACTCGCTGAACAGGGCATTGGCAAAGAGCACATACTGGCCGTTCCCCTGGAGGCCAGGGGCGAAACCCGGGAATTGCTGGACAGCATCCACCACTCCGACGGGGTGAGTACGATAGACGGCGGCTTCCTTTTTGGCACCGCCTGCATGACCCTGGGGGTTATTTACGGTTTTCATTTATATTGGGGGCCGATTATCTGGGGATTAATAGGACTGTTCGGGGGCTTTATGGTCGGATGCCTTTTTGATTATTGGCCCGGTTCCAGGCGGCACTCCCGGAAGCGCAGCCAGGACCCATCCGGTTCACTGGTTTTTCTAATTGAATGCCGCAATGACCAGGCGGAAATAGTAAAAAAGGTTCTCTGGGGTCACAAGGCTCTGGGAGTGTCGAGCATACATACGGGAGGATAGTATTTTGCAGCAGGCCGCGATTGAAGCAACTGCCCATGAAATCATCGCTGCAGCTGAGCACCAGCTAACTCATACCCGCATTGAAGAATGGCTATATCACGACCTTTTTGCCTGGCAGTGGTGGCTGATGCTGGCGGTCCTCATTATCCCCTGGTTTTATTGGTGGAAAAAGGTTGACAGGACCCGGCTGCTGGAAATCACCCTGCTGGGTCTGATGGTATTCATCATTTCGTCTTATCTTGACGCAGTGCTCAGCGAACTGGATTTATGGGTATATCACTACTGGATTATTCCCCTGTGGCCGCGCTTGATTGCCGCCGATTGGAGCGTGCTACCGCTGACCTATATGTTTATTTATCAGAAATACGGCTCCCGCTGGAAGGTTTTTATTACCGCCATGACCATCACTTCAGCCCTGTATTCATTCGGCGGCGAGTCTTTCCTGATGTGGATCGGCGTTTATGAACTGCACGGCTGGCAGCACTACTACTCCTTCCCCATCTATCTGGCCATTGGCATCCTGGTCAAATGGCTGACCACCTTCCTGAAATTCAGGCAGGAGCAAGCGGCAGCAGACTAGTACAACCCTACTCCCAGGCAAATGACTTTTCCTGCAAAACCCGCATACAGGCATCGACTACCCCGGGATCGAAATGGCGGCCTTTAAACTTTTGGATTTCACTTATTGCGGCGTCTAACCCCAGGGCTGACCGGTAGGGACGGTGAGCGGTGATCGCTTCAACCACATCAGCAACGCCAATTATCCGGGCTTCCAATAAAATTTCCGGCCCCTGCAGCCCCTTGGGATAGCCCGATCCGTCACAGCGTTCATGGTGCTGCAGCACAATATCGGCTACCGGCCAGGGCAGTTCTATCTCTTGCAACAGCTCGTATCCGGCCCGGGCATGATCCTTTATAAGGTTGAACTCTAATTCTGACAGCCGGCCGGGTTTGCTCAATATCTCCGAAGGTGTATAAATCTTTCCTATATCATGAAGACTGGCCGAAACTTTGACGCATTCTACAGTTTGATCTTCCAGCCCCATTTCAACGGCAATGGCTCCGGCCAGCCGCGACACCCTCAATTGATGACCGGCTGTGTAAGGGTCCTTCCGTTCCAGAAGGGTGGATATCATCTTAAAAGTACCCTGCAGGTTCTTTTGATAGAAGGCTTCAAAAACCTCTTGCCGCAATACCTCCTGCTGCCGGCTGGCCGCTTCGTATTGGCTTAAGCCCTCGCTTATGCTTTGCACCAGTTCTTCATGGGGGCAGGGCTTCACCAAGAAGCGAAATACGTTGCCCTGGTTTACGGCCTCCATCGCTATGTTCAAATCTCCCTGGCCGGTAAGCATTATCCGCACTGTGTCGGGGGCCATGACGCGGACCTGTTTGAGCAGTTCCACACCGTTCATTTTAGGCATTTTGTAGTCCGATACTATAACCGCGAAAGGGCCGGCGCTTTCAATCAGCTCCAGAGCCTTTTCCCCGCTCTCCGCGGTAGCCAGGTCGAAACTTTCATTCAACAGCCGGCGGTAAGATGACAGCAAGTTGATCTCGTCGTCCACCATCAATACTTTCATAACCCAAGCCCCTCATTTCTATTATTTTTAGGCAATGCTATTCTTTAGGGTTTTCTGCCTGCTCGAACCGGGAGCAGATGTCCGCCCAGTCGTTTAAATGTCCCAGTACATTTAGAGATTCCAGGTATTCGACATCGAGCCAAGCGATATACTCGTCTCCTGCCTCTGGTCCCCTTATCAGGGCGTTGGCAATATGGACCGCGGTCAGGGCTGAAAAATCCCTATCCATGGATATCCCGGGGCGGTGATGAAATGCTACCGTTTCGACCACATCGTCGGCAAAGCCCCATAACCCTAAAAGATAGGCGCCGATTTCAGCATGGGAAGTCCCCCATAGACGATATTCCATGTCCAGCCAGCCTGAATGATCATGAACCGGAGCAACCGCCAGTTGGTTCCGGTATTCGGGCAGCATGTACAACAGCACCTTGCCGATATCGTGCAATATGCCCCCTACCAGGGCCGCATCAGCCTGCCTGGCCTCCCTTTTTTCGCTCAGGCTGATGGCCTTGGCCAGGTTGCCGACCTTGAGGCTGTGGTTTAATAAATCTTTCATAACGGCGTCATCCCGGTTTTGATGGGCGGAAAACAACTCCACCTGCAGCGCCAGCGCCTTTATGGTATTAATCCCCAGCAAAGTAACCGCCTGCTGAGCGCTGCTCACCTTGCGGGGTATGCCAAAAAACGCCGAATTCACCAGCTGGAGCACCTTGGCGGTCATAGTCAGATCTTCCGCTATAATTTCCCCCACCCGTTTCAACGAAGGGTCCGTAGAATTCAGTTCTTTCAGCAGACGATTAAACGACGTCGAGGTGGCCGGCAGCCGGTTGAGTCCGGTGACAAAACCGGCCACTTCTTCATTATGCACATGCTCCCTTACGCGGAAGGCCTTTTCGATGGTATTTAGCAACAGCTCCGGACTGCACGGCTTGATCAAAAACTGATGGGCCACTCCGGCCGCTTTCAGGTTCATGGCTTTCTCGGAATGACCGGACAGGATGATTCTGATAATATTGGGGTGCACTTTCATCACCTGCTCCAGAAGCTGGGCTCCGTCCATCTCAGGCATGCGGATATCAGAGACGATCATGTGAACTTCCCGGCTGTTTAAAATATCCAAGGCCTCGCTGCCGCTTTGGGCAAAAAGGTATTGATAGTTGCCGGGGGCGCTGTTCAGCATCCTCATCATACCCTTGATAACGTTCGGTTCATCATCCACCAGGAGTATTGCTCTCATATGCTTAACCCTTCATCTGCTCCATTTACCGGAAGAGATATCATAAAAGTTGAGCCCCAATCCACGGTTGACTCTACCGTAATACGGCCTTTGTGCTGGTTGTGAATAATATTATGAGCCAGGGCCAGACCCTGACCGGTTCCCACCCCGACATCCTTGGTGGTGAAAAAAGGATCAAAGATATGGTTCATAACCGAGGGCTGCATGCCGATACCGGTATCGCTTATGGCGATATGAACCCAACCCTGCTCATGGCTGGTTCTCACGGTAATATTGCCCTTCTCGCCGGAAGCGCGCCCGGTCTTTGCGCTGATCGCATGCACCGCGTTGATAATCATATTCAGCAAAACCTGGTTTATTTCATCGACTACGCAGTTGACCATAGGCAACCCGGGATCCAGGCAAGTCTCAATATCCGCCACGTACTTCCACTCATTGCGTGAAATCACTAGCGTACTTTCTATCGCCTTGTTTAAATCGGCATACATCTTTTCTTTGAAGCCCGGGTGCGAAAAATCCTTCATCGCCAGGACTATCTGGCTGACCCGGTTTAGACCTTCCCGGGACTGGGCCAGCGCTTCGGGAATCTCCTGCACCAGGTAGGGTATTTGGGAGCGATTCTCCAATTCCCTTCCTTCCTCGACCAAACCGGCTCGTCCCGTCGCCGCGGAGGTATTTTCAAGTAGAATCCGGTACTCCTCCAGGGCCTGGCATAAACGGGCGAAAGCATTCTGCAGAAACACCGTGTTGTCTCCCACATACTGCAAGGGGGTGTTAATCTCGTGCGCAATTCCGGCCGCCAAATGGCCGATCGACTCCATTTTTTGGGAGAGGGCCAGTTGGGCCTCCATCTCGTTCTGTTCGGTAATATCCCGAAAAACCAGTACATCTCCCAGCCACCTGCCGTTCTGATCCATTACCGGCGAATTGTTGTCCGTAATTATTTTACTGATCCCGTCACGGGTGAGCAGCACTTTTCGCTTGCTGAACCCCTGAAGGTCGGGGGAATTCACTTCGTCAGCCCGGCTGGCATTTACCCGGTCATTATCTTTGGGCCCTTCGATATTAACCACCTCACCCAGTTCACGGCCTTCAGCCGCTTCCTGGGTCCATCCGGTAATCTCTTCGGCGGCTTGGTTCATCAACAAAATCCGGTGCTCGGTATCCGTCGTTATTACGCCGTCCCCAATGCTTCGTAAAGTGACCGCCAGTCTCTCTTTTTCAGCCGCCAGAGCTCCGGCCGCCTGTTTGTGATCGGTAATGTCCCTTATTGATTGAATAGCTCCCATAACCGCACCACTGGGATTGTTTAAAAGGGAAGCCGTGACCGAGAGATGGGCTCCTCTCCCCTGATTAAGGGATGGGGCGAAAACTTCGGCATAGATGGTATTGCCTTTTTGCTCTATTAACTGACATGCATCCTTATAAGCATCGTTAAACAGGGCGTCGATTAGAATAGGAGTCCGCTGAGCGTAAAAGGGAAGGGCGTAGATGTATTCTCCCCGGCCCAGCACCTGGTCTTTGGAAACCCCGGTCATTTTCTCAATGGCCCGGTTCCAGGCGATTACTTTTCTCTCGCTGTCCACCACAAAGGTGGCATCGGGCAGGAATTCAATGATATCCATGAGCTGTTGGTGCTCAGCCCTGAGCTCCTCGCTCTTTTCCATGAAGGCCGCTTCGGCGAGTTCCTTGGCTTCCCGCAGGCGGTCGAGAAATTGAGCTTGTTCAGTTATGTCATTCATGGTTCCAACCATTCCTGAAGGGCGGCCGGAGGCATCCAGGTTTAAACTGGAGACAATTTCCACCACGCGCCAATCCTGGTCCCGGGTAAGGAACCTGGTTTGGTGGTGGCAGAAAGGCAGCTTCTGGTTCAAGAGGTCTGATAAGGCGTTTTTACACTCCGTGCAGTCTTGCGGGTGTATATAATTAAAGATTGAAGTGCCGATGCTTCCCTCGACTGAATGACCGGTAATGGTGGTCCAGGCCGGATTGAGAAACAGTATTATTCCGTTAAGATCAGTCTGGAACACCCCTTCCTTCATGTTTTCCACTAAAGAACGGTACTGTTCCCGACTCTGCCGGAGAGCTTCCTCGGCCTGCCTCTTTTGGCCCAGGCTGTCCAGATAGGTGTTGAACCATCGTATAAGGTCCCCAACTTCATCATTGTACTTTTCCTCCAGCCGGCTGATGGAATCGCTGTCTCCATCCTGCAGTTCCTTGAAATGATCAGTCACCTGCTTGATGGGAGCCACCACGCTCCGGGAAAAGTTCAGGGAAAACCAGATGATAAACAGGGCACAGGCCAAAAATATGAGAAAGCTGCTGCGGCGAATATATATAGAATCAACGGTCAATGAATCCACCGGCACAAAACTGAATACCGTCCATTTGCTCAATTCGGAACGGGCATAGGTGACAAACATTTGCGTACCCTGAACATCAACCGTGTAAGAAGGGGAGCCTGCTGCAAGGCCCGCAGGGTTTGAGGGATTTAAAACGCTTCCAATCAAGGTGCGGTCAGGATGGAATACTATGCGCTGCTTATCATCCAAAACCATCATATAAGCGTCCTGACCGAGATAGTTCTGCTGAAAATGCTCGTAGAGGCTGTTAATACTGTAATTGACCAGCAACAGGCCAACCGGTTGCTCGCGCAGGGTTTGCTTGTCGAATTCCCGTAATACCCGGGCAGCGGTTATAACCTTGGCGTTTTTGGAATTGGCATTAACATTATCCTCCACCCCGGTCCAAACCACCCGGTCGGAATGAATCGCTTCACTGTATATCCGGTCCTTGACATCGTTGCGAATGTCTTTGACGTTCAGGGTGTCTCCCACATGATAATGGGTCCCGTCCAGGGCAAATATATCAATGGATACCAGTCCATGCAGGTTGGTGTACCCGCTGAGTATATAACCGATCCGGGCCTGGGTGGCCAGTTTTATATAATCATCATTATTGGCCGGTTGGCTGGCCAGCACATTCTTGATTTCATCGACACTCGAAATGTTGGCTATCAGAGATTCCACTTCGGCCAGGGTCAGTTCAAGGTAATCCTTTTGTTTGTTGGTAAGCTCCAGGGCATAACTGCTAACCCGTCTTTGGATGACGTTTTTGGAAATTACATAGGAAGTCACGGTCACTACCAGCAGGGGGATGATAGCGATCACCAGCAAATAGGCTATGAACTTTCGAGTGATGTTAAACCGGCGTTCTCTTCCCACGTCAGTCATCCTTAAGATAGATTAGTACAACATTCGGTATATTC
>DHRK01000025.1:0-1221 GCA_002410325.1 Syntrophomonas sp. UBA5314 | reverse complement strand
AATATACCGAACGTTGTACTAGAGATTTTCTTTGCTCACAACCTTTACATCAACCAGGGTTTCCGGGGGAAGCTTTTCTCCACCGATAGCCTGCACGGCCATTTTCACTCCCAGATAGCCCTGAATATCCGCCTGTTGATTAATGGTTACCTGAAGCATCCCCGCTCGAATCTCCTTTTTAGCTTCATCAAGCGCATCATATCCGGCCACCAGGACGCTTTTCCGGCCGCTTTCTTTTAAATACTCAATGGTTCCCAGAGCCATCATATCATTGGCGCAGAATACCGCCCCGATGTCGGGCTGACTGCTGAACAGCTTCTTGCTGACCGTATAGGCTTCGTCAATCTTCCAGTTGGCCGTCTCCTGGGCAACCATCGTAATTTGGGGATTTTCTTTGAAAGCGCGAAGAGCCCCGTTTTTTCGGTCCTCAGCGTTTTTAGCCGACCTGATGCCTTCCAAAATCACCACTTTGGTCGGAGTTTTTATTTGGTCGCTGATATACTTGGCAGAGAGATAGGCTCCTTCTTCATTATTAACGCTGATAAAGGGCACGTCGATCAGCCCCAGCTGGGCGCAAACCGCCGGGTCCAGGCGGTTGTCGATATTGATGATAGGTATACCCGCCTCTTTGGCCTTTTTCAAAACCGGTATTAAAGCCACGGAATCTCCCGGGGCAATAACTATGGCGTCTACTTTTTTATGGATCATTTCATCCACGATGGCTATCTGTTGTTCAATTGAAGTCTCCTGGGCGCCGGTTTTTACAATTAAATTGACCCCCAGTTCGCTCTCCGCCTTCCTGGCCCCCTGTTCCATCTCTATAAAAAAGGGATTGGTAAGGGTTTTCATGACCAGGGCAATAGTTTTCGGCTGCCCGGGTGCCTCCACTGGAGCCGTATTTTTCGGTTCAGACTCGCATCCCGGAATAAACATAAGCAAGGCCAGCAAAATAAGAAGGGAAAAAAATTTGGCTGTTTTCATCCCCAACCTCCCCTTAAAATTATGGTAGTTAATTAATATCGACAATAAATTACCCAAACTTTAGCAATAAATGGCACAAATCTGATTGAACAACATAAAAAGCCGGGAGAATGTACTCCCGGTTAACCAATATGGTTATGCAAATAGGAGGTGGCATAGTTATCTACTCAACTTTTGCAGTTGACTGAGTTATGGATTCGGAGAAACTTGCGCAGGAGCCTAGTGATACCCTGCGAAGGG
>DHRK01000052.1 GCA_002410325.1 Syntrophomonas sp. UBA5314 | reverse complement strand
CGCTGGACCGCGTGGTAGGCTTCGATGATACCTCCCGGCAACCCTTTATAGGCATTGATTATATTCCGGTAGTCTGCCATTTAAGGATTCACCTCCTGGATTTTTTCAATCTTGACCGCGCAGACCTTGTACTCGCCGGTGCCGGCCAGATCGCATACAAAAGGACTGGTCAGTTCATTGGTCGGGGTGCTGCTGTGATGATGCGACATCCAGATAACCCCGGGCTGCACCTGGTCGGTTACCCAGGCAGTGGTTTGAACTGAACCCCGGCGCGAGGTAACCCGCATCCGGCTGCCGGTAACCAGTCCCATCCGGGCGGCTTGCTCGGGATGGACCTGGGTCATTTCCCTATCCCAAACGCTGGCTATTCCCGCGGAATACTGGGTGGTGACATTATAGTGCTGCATTACGCGGCCGGTGCAAAGCAATATGGGATAATCGGTGTCCGGCAATTCGCCCGGCGGGATATGCTCATTGGGCTGGAAGCCTCCCAAACCGCGGGTGAATTTGCCGATATGCAGAATGGGCGTTCCCGGATGGTCCGGGGAAGGACATGGCCAGTGCACGGATTCCTTTTCCAAACGCTCAAAACTGATTCCCGCCATGGATGGAGACAATGACGCCATTTCCGCCCAGATCTCACCGGGATGATTGTAGCTCATGGGATAGCCCAGGCGGGTGACCATCTGGCAGATGGTTTCCCAGTTGGCCTGACCGGGCAGGGGCTCGATGGCTTTGCGAACCCGCTGCGGACGGCGCTCGGTATTGGTGAAAGTACCGTCGCATTCGGCAAAGCTGGCAGCAGGCAGCACCACATCGGCCAGTTGGGCGGTTTCGGTCAGAAACAGCTCCTGCACCACAAAGAAATCCAGCTTATCAATGGCGGCCTTGATATGGTTGGCATTGGGATCAGTCAAGACCGGGTTTTCACCCAGGATATACATGACCTTGACCCTGCCTTCATAGGCGGCCTCAAACATTTCCGGGATCCTTAAGCCCACTTTATCCGGCAGGGAAACGCCCCAGGCTTTTTCATGCTTGGCCCGGGCAGCCTGGTCGGTGACACTCTGGTAGCCGGAGTAGACATTGGGCAGGGCTCCCATGTCACAGGCTCCCTGAACGTTGTTCTGACCGCGGACCGGGTTTACGCCGACTCCGGGTCGTCCGATATGTCCGGTCAGCATGGCCAGGTTGGCAATACTCATAACATTGCGGGTCCCGCAGATATGCTCGGTGATGCCCAGTGAATAGAAGATCATGGCCTTGTCAGTGGTGGCGTACAAGCGGGCCACCCGGTAAAGGTCTTCCACCGAAACCCCGGTTATTTCCGATACCCGTTCCGGTGGGTATTCAGCGGCCAGGGCTTTCATCGCTTCATAGTTTTCCGTGCGCTCCTCGATAAATTGCTTGTCTTCCAGACCCTCTTTGAGGATGATATGCATTAAGCCGTTGAGCAGGGGAATATCGGTACCGTGTTTTTGCTGCAGCCAGATGTCCGCTTCGGCTGCCAGTTCGGTGCGGCGGGGGTCGCAGACCACCAGCTTGCAGCCATGCCGGGCCGCCTGACGCATCTTATAGCCCAGCACCGGATAGGATTCAGTCGGATTGATGCCGATCAAAAACAGCAGTTCGGCTTCATTGGTAACTTCAGATAGAATATTGGTCATGGCCCCGCTGCCGAAGGAATTGGCCAGCCCCGCCACTGAGGGAGCATGGCAGGTGCGGGCGCAATGGTCCACATTGTTGGTTCCCAGGTGGGCGCGGGTAAATTTCTGTACCAGGAAGTTTTCTTCATTGGTGCAGCGGGCCGAACTCAAGGAGGCAAAGGAATCGGGGCCGTTTTTAGCCTTGTTTTCATTGAACTTCCGGGCAATCAGGTCAAAGGCTTCATCCCAGGTAGCTTCCACAAATACGCCGTCGCGTTTGATGAGCGGGGTTTTAAGTCGTTTTTCATTATAAATGAAATCCCAGCCAAAGCGTCCTTTTACGCATAGGGAGCGGCCGTTTACCGGGGCGTCGGGATTGGACAGCACGCCGATAACCTTGCCTTTATTTACGGCCAGGTCGAAATTGCAGCCGGTGCCGCAGAAGGGGCAGGTGGTCTGAACCCGCTCAATTTCCCAGCGGCGGCCCTGCCCAGCCATCGATTTTTCAGTCAAGGCTCCAACCGGGCATACTGCTACGCACTGCCCGCAGAAGACACAGTCTGATTCGACGTAGGGAACATCCCCAGCCGTGGTCGCTTTGCGGTGAAAGCCACGGTTCAGGTAAGAGAGGTTGTCCTTGCCGGTCATCTCTTCGCAGGCCCTTACACAGGCGCCGCACAAGACGCACTTGTTAAGATCTCTGACGATAAAGGGATTGCTGTCATCAATGGCGTAGCTGTGCTTCTCCCCTGTAAAGGGACTGCTTTTTACGTTGTACTGGTAAGCGTAATCGGCCAGTTTGCAGTCTCCCAACTTTTCACAGGTCAGGCAATCCAGAGGATGATTGGCGATGAGCAGTTCCAAGATGGTCTTGCGAGCTTCGATAACCGCTTCGGATTCGGTGTTCACTACCATTCCGGGCGCTACCGGGGTCACGCATGACGCCGGCAGAAGACGGTTTCCCTGCACTTCCACCACGCACAGACGACATGCTCCCAGGGGACTCAAATCAGGGTCGTAGCACAACCTGGGAATACTGATCCCCGCACTTTCAGCAGCTTGAAGCACGGTGCTTCCGGCCGGGGCTTCTACCTCCTTTCCATTAATAGTCAGTTTGATCATTTCCACTACCATCACTCCTTTCGATTTATACGCGCGCAAGGCATAAAAAAACCTCCTAAATCTTAGGAGGAAGCCTTCATTATGGGATCTTGAATATGAATTAGCTTACATTCAAATGCATGCTCCTCCCTCTGTCTGGAGCCAACTTGCGCATAAAAATGCACACACTCATCTAGCAGTGCCAGCACTGATAAATCGGCGGGCATGGCAAATTGGCTTCACAAGCCAGTGGCTCCTTTCCAAGTAAGGGAGGCAAACCCGTTTCCGCAGTTTACCGTGACGGCATCATACCGTGCGGCTGTTCTCCATGGCCGTTGGCTTTAGGCGAAGCAGCTTTGGAGCTAAGCTTTTGAAGAATATTCAATTGACGGGTAGATAAATAATGTTTCAAGCATGTGGGGGTAAACAGTAATAAGTTTGCGGTAAATATGGGAGGCTCGGTGAGGGCTGGTCAATTCGCCCGAAAATCTTTTCGGGCTCGGTTCAGAGAATCATCAGAGATCAGAGATCCGGTGAAAAAATGCCTCATCAATTTTTGGCTTCCCGCTTTGCCACAGAACTTTTGCATAGTAGCGAACCACCGGTCCACCGAACTGGTTTCACTGACGGCAATTCAGGTTCTGTTTATCCCTGGTACTTGACGGCACTTCTTCACCTCCCCCATAAACGTGATCAAACGGCTTAACAACCGACAGCGTTCTATCGGCCTGGAGACTGACCCTATTGGTAAATAAATTTTATAATCAGACAGTTCTTTAGTATACAGTTCAACATCGATCCTATAATTCCTCCTGGTAATTTAAACTATTCCCTAAGTTTATATTTTATTCCTCCGAAACTGATTTTAAAGCATTTATTGCTTTTATGTAAATATAAGGGAGGGCAATGCCCTCCCTTATGGATTTGTCTTATTCTACTCGGTATCGGCTTTTTTGCCATAGGTTT
>DHRK01000043.1:50051-53561 GCA_002410325.1 Syntrophomonas sp. UBA5314 | reverse complement strand
TATATTGAATTTCGGGACTCCCTACCCGTCCTGGGCACGGGCAAAATCCTGCGCCGGGCCTTAAAAGAAGAAGCCGCCGTATAATATCAAGGGGTGATACAGCAACTACGTATTACCCCTTCATTTTAGTATTACGTGACGATCTCGAATTCTTTCATCCTCCTGTACAGCGTCCTCCGGGATATTCCCAGGGCGGACGCCACCCTGGTCTTGTTGTACTTGTACTTCTCCATATATTCTAAGATCATCTGTTTCTCCAGGTCGTGTATGGTGCTTTCCGACTCCCGGTTCAGGACAGCCGGTTGAGGCTTTTTAAAAGCCAGGTAGCTGGACACCAGGTCATAACTTATCACCTGATCGGAAGACAATTGTATGGCGCCTTCAATGACATTCTGCATCTCCCGGATATTGCCCGGCCAGTGATAGCGGACAAAAGCCTCCTTGACCTCCGGAGTCAAGCTCATCAGGGGCCGGTCAAAACGCTGACCGCACTTTTCAACCAGGTGTTCGGCGATGAGTAAAATATCGGCTTTCCTGCTGCGCAGCGGGGGGATGTTTATTCTGATAACCCCCAGCCGGTAATACAGGTCCCTGCGGAAACGGCCGTTTTCAATCATAGTTTCCAGGTCCTGATTGGTGGCGGCTATCACCCTGACGTTGATGGGTATGCGCTTGGTACCGCCCAGACGCATAATCGTTTTTTCCTCCAGAACCCGGAGCAGGGAAGCCTGCAGATCGAGCGGCATATCCCCGATCTCGTCCAGGAAAAGGGTCCCCTGGTCGGCCAACTCGAATTTACCCATGTTTCCGCCCTTTCTGGCTCCGGTAAAGGCTCCTTCTTCATAGCCAAACAGCTCGCTGGCGATAAGCTCCCGGGGAAGAGCCGCACAATTTATGGCTAGAAAGGCGTTGTTCCTGCGGGGACTGGCATTGTGCATGGCCTGGGCTATGATATCCTTGCCGGTCCCGCTTTCGCCTTGCAGCAATACGTTGGAAAGGGATGAAGCCGCTGCGCTGGCGGTTTTGATGCACTGCTGAAAATCCCGGTCCTGGCCCACGATATCCTGAAAGGTGATCTTGGCCCCCCCACCGATAAAATCGCTTACCAGCTGTTTGATGCGCCGGTTTTCCCGGACTACGATTACCGCTCCCTTTTCGGTGGAGTCGGGATCATTGAGGGGGCAGCAGGTGGCATTGAAACGGACGGTCTTGCGGCCGATGGTCAGGGAATAATTTTCGTCACTGCTGCGGCCCGAAGTTATCCTATTGATAAAGTACAGATTATCGGGACTGTGCCCCAGGAGTTCGTAGATGTTGCGTCCAAATAGCGTTTCCCGGCCCATCCTCAGGGTTTCCGCGCAGTTTTTATTGGCAAAGGTAATGTTTCCGTTGATGTCAATGGCAAACAAACCCTCCTGGATCGAATCAGTCAATACCTCATGATAGCGACGCGCCCTTTCCATGGCCATTTTGGCTTTGATGTGCTTGGTGGAGGCCACCACCATCCCTAAAGTGTGGTTGCTGACCCGGTTGTAGGGAGCTGACAGCCCCAGCACCCCGACTATACGGTCCTCATCAAGGATAGGGGCGCAGGAACAGGCCGCCACATGGGAAAAGAGGCAGAAGTGCTGGTAGCCAAACACCGATACGGGTTTGGCCAGGTCATAAGCCAGTGCTCCGGCGTTGGTACCCACCAGTCTTTCGGACCACATGGAACCCTCCACCAACCGGGCGCGCTGGGCGAAAGCCAGTGATTCCCGGTCCCCCACCACCTTGAGCAGGCAGAGGTTGACATCACCCAGCAGCACCACAAAACCGGTCCCGGCTACGAACTCGTACAGCCCGTTCATAACCGACGCGCTTTTTTCAATCATGAATTCGGCCCGGTTCCGGGCTTCGTTCAATTCCGCCCGGGTTGCAATGTAGGGGTTTTCACGGAAGTGTCTATTTACGGCAAAGGCCCGGGACCGCTCCCAGCTGTCCCTGATTTCCAGCGGGAGGCCCTTGCGTTCTCCAACATCACTGTGCAACTGTTCCCATTTGGCACGCAATTCAGCATTGGTCATCTGGCTTTCTCCTTTTCTATACCCGTTAAACATCTCTCAAGACACAATATGGGCCACCCCCAGTTTTAACCTAAAATCGGGAATAAGCCCAAATAACAAGATGCTGCAAGCCATCTGCATTGTTGCTATAAATGTTTATTACTTCTCTTTTAACTAAATTTTAACATGCCCGGGGCCTCTTTGAATACGCCTGGCCTGGATTTTGTAACCCGCCGTCACAGATTGCGCCAGGCAGGTATAAAGCGGGGCGGGCGCTGTAGTTTTTTCCTCCCCCAATCCCCGGAATAATCGCCTTTAATGGTTTTTGCGATGGTGGCATCGCATTTGCATTAACAGTTTCTGGATTAATTTATGGTCCATAAAAGGCGGGAACGCCAGGCACTTAAAAACCGCCTTGAGGGACAGAAGGAGGAAAAACTATGCGAACAGCCCAAGAATACCTTGAAAAACTGGCGGGCATGAGACCCAATATCTACCTTAACGGCGAGGCGATAGGGCGAGACCACCCCATCATCGTACACTCCAGCCAGGCCATCCAAACCACCTTTGATCTGGCCGGTGACCCCAGGTACAATAAATGGCTGACCACCACTTCGCATCTTACCGGAAAGCCCATAAACCGTTTTACCCACATCCATCAGAGTGTCGACGACCTTTTGCTGAAACAGGAAATGACCCGGAAGCTGTGCAACCTCACCGGGGGGTGTATCCAGCGCTGCATGGGCTGCGATATGATGAACGCCCTCTCGGTTACCACCAAGAACATCGATATAAAATACGGGAGCAATTATCATGAAAAGTGGTTAAAGTATCTGCAATACTTTCAGGAAAACGACCTGGTCTGCGCCGGCGCTCAGACCGACGCCAAGGGGGATCGCAGCCTGAGGCCCAGCCAGCAGCCCGACCCCGATCAGTATCTGCACGTTGTGGAAAGAAGGGAAGACGGGGTGGTAGTGCGGGGCTGCAAGCAGCACAACACCATGGCCCCCTATGCCGACGAACTGATCGTGGTGCCCACCCGGATGCTGGGTAAAGATGAAAAAGACTATGCCATCGCCTTTGCCATTCCGGCTGACAGCCCCGGGGTCTATCTCATCGGCCGGGAAGCCCGCCCCTTCGTGAGGGATGAAAACCTCCTGGCCCCCATTACCGACATCGGCGACGTGGAAAGCTTCACCGTATTTGACGACGTTTTTGTTCCTGCGGAGCGCATTTTCCTCAATGGCGAGACCGAATTCGGCGGGGAGCTGGCCCTGCTCTTCGCCCTGTTTCACCGGCACAGCTACACCGGCTGCAAACCCGGCCTGGGGGATGTATGGATGGGGACCACCGCCCTGGTCGCCGACTACAACGGAATAGCCCGGATGGAGCACGTCCGGGCCAAACTGGCGGAAATGATCAGCGTTGCCGAACTGGTATACGCGTCGGGAATAGCCGCCGGCGT
>DHRK01000043.1:43439-49792 GCA_002410325.1 Syntrophomonas sp. UBA5314 | reverse complement strand
CGCCGGGAAGGCGTATCGGCGGAAGATTGCTATCGGGCTTTCCACCTGGCCAGCGATCTGCTGACATCGGAATTCGCCACCGTATTGCAGGTAGCCGGGGTGCATGGCGGCGGCTCCCCGATCATGGAAGACATCGCCCTGATGAGCACTTATGACCTGAAGTCGAAAAAGAATATTGCCAAGTACCTGGCGGGAATCAAGGAATAAATCGCATTTTTGCTAAAGCCGGGGCCTGCTTTAGGGCTGCCTGAAGCAGGCTCCGGCGCAAGGAGGTTTTTAAGAATGAGCTACCAAATCGATCGAGCGGCGGTGATCGGGGCCGGCGTTATGGGAGCGGGGATAGCCGCTCACCTGGCCAACCGCGGCCTGGAGGTCCTACTTTTGGACCGCCTGCCTGAAGGGCGCCAATCCGCTGAAAACCTGCCTGACGAACAGAGAAACGCTATAGCTGAAAACGCCCTGCGGCAGCTGCAAAAAGCCCGGCATCCGGTTTTTACCTGCAATGCCAGCCGGAGCCGGATCAGCTGCGGCAACACCAGCGAGGATCTAGCGCGGATTAAGGATTATGACTGGGTAATCGAAACCATCATTGAGGACCTGCCAACCAAGATGGACCTCTACCGGGAAATCGAAAAACACCGCGGGCCGGATTGTATAGTCAGCACCAACACTTCCGGGCTGCCTCTCATCCAGATCAGCCAGGGCTTTTCAGAAAATCTGGGCCAGCATTTCCTGGGGACGCATTTCTTTAATCCCCCCACCTATGTACGGTTAATCGAGCTCATCCCCGGGCCGGACACCGCTCCGGAACTCATTTCGTTCATGCGGGAATTCTGCCGGGAAACCCTGGATAAGCGGCCTCTGGTGGTTAAAGACACCCCCAATTTTATCTGCAACCGTCTGGCCATTGCCACGGTGCTCAACGCCTTTCGCCTGAGCCGGAAACGGGGGCTTACGGTGGAAGAAGTGGACGCCCTGAGCGGCCGGGCCCTGGGACGCATGCAGAGCGCCATTTTCGCCACTTCGGACGCGGTCGGGCTGGATACCGTCTGCCACGTGATTCGCAATCTTTATGCCAACGCCCCGGATGATGAAAACCGGGAAGCCTTTCAGGTGCCCGATTTTGCCCGAAAAATGCTGGCTGACCAGCTGCTGGGCGAAAAGAGCGGAGGCGGTTTTTACAAAAGGCTGAAGCAGCCCGACGGGTCGATTAAAGAGCTGGCCCTGGACCTGGACACCATGGAATACCGGGAAAAGGTCGACCCCCTCTTTCCCTGCCTGCTGGCAGCCAAAAAGTTGGATAAGCCGGTCGAGCAGGTACAGGCGTTGATCAATGGCCGCGACCCGGGTTCGGAATTTGCCTGGGAATTGCTGGCCGCCGATCTGGTGTATGCCGCCCACCGGGTCGGCGAAATCGCCGACACCATAGTCGATATCGACCAGGCTATGAAGTGGGGCTACACCTGGAGACTGGGACCCTTTGAATGCTGGGACGCTATCGGCCTGGCGCAGTCAGTGGAAAGGATGAAGAACGACGGACGCAGCATCCCGGCCCGCATTGAAAAAATGCTGGCAGAAGGCTGTGAAAGCTTCTATACTTATCGGCAAGGGATAAAACACTATTTTGACTTCAGGAGCGATTCCTATCAGCCGGTGTAAGACCACTATTTAAGAGGAGTTTAACGTGCTTCAAGCTGCACCCGGATTCTATTTAATCGAAGGCCCCAGAAACGGCCAGCACCCTTATGCCCATTTCATGTTCATCGACGACCGGGTACCAACCCTGCTGGACACCGGCTGGGGCCGGGAATCCCTGCGGGGCCTGGGAAACAAAAAGATCGACCTTATCATTAATTCTCATTTCCACCTGGATCACATGGGCAACAACGATGCCTTCCCCGGGGCCCGGGTGTGGGCGCACCGCCTGGATGCGCCCGCCCTACGCTCCCGGCAGACCTTTGTCGAATACTACGGCCTGGACTTCTCCCGCTCCTGGCTGGACGTGTCCGAAATAACCCAGTCGAGGGTTGACCGGGAACTTGAGGACCGGGAGCGCATTTGTCTGGGGGAAGTGGAATTACAGGTGATTCATACCCCCGGGCACTCTCCGGGGCACTGCGTATTCTTCTGCCGGGAGGAAAGCCTGGTCTACGGCGGCGATATGGACCTGAGCGAAATTGGGCCCTTCTATGGCAGCAGGGTCAGCAACATTGACGACTGGATAGCTTCCATCCACAAAGTCATGGCCCTGGAACCCAGAATATTTATCTCCGCCCACCGGGGAATCCTTGATGAAGACGTCCGGGACTGCCTGCACCGCTACCTGGACCGGATTTACGAAAGGGAAGCCAGAATTATTGACGGCCTGCAGCGGCCCAGAACCCTGTCCGAACTCACCTTATTAAAACCCATAACCGGTTCTTTTAAAGAAATCGGCGATCTCTTTTACCAGATCGAAATGCTCTCTATCTCCCACCACTTGGGAAGGCTGCTTAAATCGGGTCAAGTAACCAGAGACGGCCCATACTATATCCTTTCTTAAACCTCCCCCGACCACTTCAACCGGCTCATTGGCTCTTTCAAGCGCATCTCTTATTCTGCCCTGCCGCCACTATTACCTGTCCGGAATTGGGGCGTCGCCCGGCAAACCTGTAACCAAATGATGCAAACTGTGCCATGCCTGTCAGGGTCGCACGGGCGTTTCCCTCTCCCGGCCCGGAAGAAGCTATCGGCCAGGCCGGGCTTTGGGCCGCAGCTTATGACCTGCCCGCCAGCCCTGGTATGCTCTTTGCAATATTTGGGATCTATCAAGAACGCAAGGAGGGGTTGCCAGTGCTATATCATAAACCAGTTTGTCAACTGCCGCCGGTTTGGCCAGGAAGAAGCGGACGGCCGCAGTTTATGGAAAGGCGGGTTGCTGATGAAGTATGCCGATAAACCGTGGTTAAAAAACATTGAAGCCCGTGTGCCACGGAATGTTTTTCTCCCCGAAATACCAGGCTACCAGTTTTTAAGCGATGCGGCCCAAAAAGCGCCGCAAAACACGGCCGTTGATTTCTACGGTACCGAATTCAGCTATTCCGAACTTGAAAACCTGAGCAGCAAACTGGCCAACAGCCTGCAAAGTCTGGGCATAAGCAAAGGGGAACGGGTTGCTATGTACATGGACAACAGCCCTCAATATATCATGGCTTTCTTTGCGGTTTTAAAGGCAGGGGGAATTGTGGTGCAGATAAGCCCCCTGCAGACTGAAAACGACTTGCTGTTTGTCCTTAACGACGCCGAGATCAAAGGGATTTTCACCCTGGACTACCTGCTGCCCAGAGTCCTGGCGGTGAAAGAGCGCTCCTCCCTGAAGTTTATCGCCTGTGCCTGCCTCTATGATTATCTGCCCCGGCTTCCGCAGCCCCAGGCGCCTTTCGGGATTCCCCCGGCCCCGCTTCCCATACCGGAGCTTGACGGCCTGTACAGCTTTACCTCCCTGTTAAACCAGTCCAGCCGCTTTACCCCGGTGGAGGTAAAACCCGGGGAAGACGTCGCCGTTCTTCAGTATACCAGCGGCACCACCGGGGTGCCTAAAGGAGCTATGATCACCCACTACAATATGACTTCCTATGTTTCACTGGTGGCTTCAGTGGACTATCGTTCCGCTTATGGAAGCGAAGTCTACCCGGTTACCCTGCCCATGTCCCACAACTACGCCATGTATCAGACCGTAGTCCTGCCCGTTTCCCTGGCCGCCAAGATCGTAATCATGGTAAGGTTTCACCCCACGGAATGCCTGGAAATGATCAAGCTCCACTGCCCCACGGTATTTCGGGCAGTGCCCACTATACTGAGTATTCTCGCCCACCACCCCCGCATCAAAGACTACGATCTGAGCTCCATCCGCCACTGGGTGGTGGGAGGCGCCCCGGTGCCCGACGAAATCGTGTCCTTTTTCCAGAGCGTTTCGGGCGGCAATATCGTGGAAGGATACGGTTTGACCGAGACAACCTCCGGCATGATCGTAAACAAGCTTTATGAACCGACTACCAAGGGCATGGGGATGCCGCTCATGCAATGCGAGGTCAAGATTGTAAATCCCGCCAACGAAGAAGAAGTAGCCATCGGCCAGGATGGTGAGCTGATGATAAAAGGGCCTACCGTCAGTATCGGGTACTGGCGACGGCCGGAAGAAAACGACCGGGCTTTTAAAGACGGCTGGCTCCGCACGGGAGACCTGGTTCGTATGACCGAAGATGGGGTCCTCCAGTTCGTGGACCGCTTGAAAGAATTAATCATCGTATCAGGCTTTAATGTCTATCCTTCGGAAGTTGAGAACGTCCTTTACCAGCATCCGGCCATCCTGGAAGCGGCGGTAATCGGTTCACCCGATCCCCGTCAGGGGGAGACGGTCCACGCGGTGCTGGCCCTGAAACCGGGCAGCAGCGCGACCGAGGAAGAGATCATCGGGTTTTGCCGGGAGCGGCTGGCTCCCTATAAGGTTCCCAAAAGCGTATCCTTTTGGGCCGAGCTGCCCAAAAACGCCACCGGCAAGGTATTAAAGCGCAGGATCAAAGACGCCGCTCAGGCGGTTTAAAGGAGGAAACAAGGTGAAGGTGAAAGACATGTTCGACTTGACCGGCAAAACGGCTCTAGTAACCGGGGGTTCCATCGGTCTTGGAGCTCAGATGGCCGGAGGCCTGGCCGAAGCCGGAGCCAACCTGGTGATTGCCGCCCGCAAGGTGCAGCGTTGTGAAGACCTGGCCCAAGAACTCATGCAATATGGAGTCAGGGCGCTTCCGGCTGCCTGCGATGTGAGCAAGGCCGAAGACGGTCAGAGGCTGGTGGAACTTGCCGTAAAAGAATTCGGAGGACTGGATATTCTGGTCAACAACGCGGGCATAACCTGGGCCGCTGATGCCATGAATTTTCCCATGGACAGGTGGCAGCAGGTGCTGAACCTCAATCTGACCGGCCTTTTTCAGATGTCGGTGCTGGCTGCCCGGGTGATGAAAGAGCAGGGTAAAGGAAAGATCATCAACATCACCTCGGTAGCCGGATACGGTGGAACCCGGCCGGAAGAAATGAACGCAGTGGCATACAATACCAGCAAAGGAGCGGTCAACACCCTGACCAAAGACCTGGCCGTAAAGTGGGCCTCCTACGGCATTAACGTCAATGCCCTGGCCCCGGGTTTCTTCCCCACCCACATGAGCGAAGCCCTCTTGAAAATGAACGCCGAGCGCTTTTTACCGCAAATACCTTTGGGCCGCTTCGGCAATGACCGCGACTTAAAAGGGGCGGTAGTGTTTTTGAGTTCAGCCGCTTCGGATTACATTACCGGTCAGATCATCAACGTCGACGGCGGGCAGACCGCCCTGGTATAGGGTGGATGCCCCTGAAATGTTAGGCTTGCCACTCAACTGGAACCGGTTTGGTTTAGGAACTGGTTCCAGTTTTTCTTGGTTTTTTCTTGTTTTATCGATTCGCCTGTCGAATAATATTTCTCCCCACCCCTATAAGGGAGAGGATATAATTATAGTATATTTTGACAAGAACTTTTTTGGGAGAAGGGTATGCCCGAAATAGTTGTCGATTCAGCCACAGCAGAAGACTTCAAGACCACGTAATCCCAGCCTGTCGGTACAAATGAAGGGAGAATTGTCGATGAGAAACAAAGGCCTCCTTACACTGGTCCTCCTGCTCGCAATGATGATCTTGCTCGCTCTCACCCTTAGTTCCTGCCAGAATAAAAAGGCGGTCACCAGTGAAATCCCCTCCCAACTGACCCTGACCGCTGCGGCCGCCGACTTCGGCCATTACCAGGAGCACCCGGTCAATATCAAACCGAGCGTCCCCCCCTACCAGGTTGATCCCGATCTATCCAACGTAAGCAACCGCAGCCGCTTTGAATTTTCTCCCGACGCTCAGGCTTTGCTGGTTAAAAACGGCTTTGTGATCATTCCCGGCAGCGGCCTTGAGTTCTTCGGGCTCTATGAGCCGAACCGCTATGACAAAGTGCCCAACTTCGTCACTACCGACGCCATGCTTCACAACTACCACCTGTTCTTCAGCCATCTTTTAAAAACCGTGGAGCAGGAAAAATTGATTCCTTCACTGAAACAGCTCAATGCCAGCATGCTCAGCCAGTCCACCCAGGTCTACCAGCAGCTTAAAGGAAGCCCCTGGGAGAACGCCGCCCGCCGCAACCTGGCCTTTTTCTCGGTGGGCAGCCGCCTGATGGACCCCGCCGCGGCGACCCCCTATGAGGTTCAGTCGGTGGTTGACCAGGAGCTGGCCCTGATAAATGCCCACCAGGGCTGGGCGGTATCCCCGGTCATGAATATGTCCGCCAGCCAGAACGAACT
>DHRK01000043.1:32749-43277 GCA_002410325.1 Syntrophomonas sp. UBA5314 | reverse complement strand
AACTACTTCAAGTCCATGATGTGGTATGGAAGGCTTACCTTCCGGCTTAAAGACGCCGATGAAACCCGCTCTGCGGCCCTGATCACTCTGATGTTGAACGACAACCAGGCCCAGCCCCGCTGGATGGAAATATACCAGCCCACCAGCTTCTTCGTGGGCAAGAGCGACGATCTGGGTTATTACCAGTATGTAGACCTCCTGCAAAGCATCTACGGTAAAGAGGTAAGCGTAAACCAGCTCACTTCCGATGCCACTAAATGGCAGCAGTTCCTGGAACAGTCCCAGCAGCTCCAGGCTCCGGCCATAAATTCCGTTCCTATCTTTGATGCCAACATTCAACCGGATAGGGAAAAGGAAATAAAGGGCTTCCGCTTTATGGGCCAGCGCTTTACCCTGGACGCCTCTATATTCCAGCGCCTTATCTACCGGGAAGTGGGTGAAAACCGGCAGGGTGAGAGAAGGATGCTCCCCAAGGGCCTTGATATACCGGCGGCCATGGGATCGGCGGAAGCCTACCAGCTCTTGCAGGACATGGGCGCCGCTGATTATCAGAACTACCCGGAAAACATGAAGAAACTGCAGAATTATATAGAGGGTCTGAACACGGATATATGGACCCAGAATCTTTACTGGACCTGGCTCTACACCATCAAACCATTGACTGATCCCAAAGGAGAGGGCTATCCCTCCTTTATGCAAAATCAGGCCTGGACCCGCAAGGAACTCAGCACCTACCTGGCCAGCTGGACCGAATTAAAGCACGACACCATTCTCTATGCCAAGCAGTCCTACGCGGAAGCCGGAGGCGGGCCAGCAATGAGCGACGACCGGGGCTACGTCGAACCCAATCCTCATCTCTACGGCCGTCTGGCCTCACTTACCGCCCTGACCCGGGATGGCCTGGCCAGTCGCGGACTGCTTAACGACCGGGATAAAGAAAGCCTGAATCGCATGGAAACCCTCTCCCTGTCCTTGAAGGCCATTTCGGAAAAGGAATTGACCAACCAGCCTCTGAGCAAAGAAGACTACGATTTGATCCGCAGCTTTGGCGCGCAATTGGAGCACTTCTGGCTGGAGGCCCTTTCCAATCCGATTGAAGGACGCCTGGACCTGTGGGATCACCCCTCGGCCCTGGTGGCCGACGTGGCATCCTCCCCCGGCACGGTATTGGAGGAGGCCACGGGATTTGTATCCGATATCTACGCGGTTGTGCCGGTGGAAGGCTCACTGCGTATTGCCCGGGGAGCGGTCTTCGCTTATTATGAATTTGAATGGCCGGCCGCCCAGCGTCTGACCGACCAGGCCTGGGTGGATATGCTGCGCGGCAAGGTTCCTCCCCCGGCTCCCGAATGGACCACTTCTTTTAAGGGTTCAGGTCCAGTGAATATTTACGAGTAGAATCGGTTTATGCTCGAGCGGCGGTGGAATGGAGCATTGTATATTATACTGGCCGGGTTTCTCCTGCTGGCGGCGTCCGGTTGCCCGGGAGACGCCCGGCCGGGTTCGGAAATACCTCAAGAGACGGCGGCCGTCCAGCACGATCTGGACCGGGACGGTCGTCCGGAATGCTACCGCCTGGAGGGAGGACGTCTTTCCATCAGCCGGGAAAACCGGGTTCTCTGGCAGAGCCCTGCCAGCTGGGGGGTTTACGAATGCATCTGGGGGAATGTCAACAACGACGGCCGGGAGGAGCTCGTCCTGTTGCTCTGGAAAACAGGCAGCTATGGGAAAGATAAACCCTTCTGGCATCAAGGTTTTGACGACCGTCTGAGCAACCATCTTTTTGTCTACCAACTAATTAACGACCAGTTGAAGCCGCTCTGGTGCTCCTCGGCTTTGCCCCGGCCCATCACCGATCTGCAGGTGATCGATATAGATCAAGACGGGAAAAATGAACTGGTAATCAGTGAAGGAAAATACGGCCGCCTTCTGGATGAGAAGGCTCCCCTGATCACGCCCCCCTCCCGCCTGATCATGCGCTGGCAGGGCTGGGGCTTTTACAGCACCGAATGAGTCGAAGAACCGTCCCTGAACTCATTTTTCTTGATGAGTTCAGGGACGGTTCTTCAACTCATTTTTCTTCAGCCACCGGATAACGCTATAAGGCTAGTCGATCATGCGCTTCTTCAATCCCCTGATAGCCAGCCAGCCCGTGATGCCAATAAACACGATACAGTACAGCAGGTCCAGCCAGAGCCGGTTGTCCAGAAGTCCCGGAAAACAGAAGGCGCGGGCCATTCTGACCGGATGAGTCAGGGGAATGACCTCAGCCAGGTACTGCATGCTGCGGGGGAGGTTCTCAATGGGAAACACCGCCCCGGAAAAAAAGAACATGGGCGAAAGCAATCCCGTGAAGTAGAAATTGAAGTGATTGATGTTTTGAACCAGGGAGGTAATCCACAGGGATAAGGTGCCAAACATCACTCCGCACAGAAATCCCACCAGGGCAGCCGTTATACTCAAGGGGTAAGTGATAATTCCGGCCACCCAGGTGACCAGCAATACCGACAGGGCAAAGAGAAAGCCCTTGGTCCCGGCAAAAAGGATCTCGCCCAGGATCAGGTCATTGGGCGACAGGGGCGCTCCCAGCATTCCATCATAAACCCGGTCATATTCCAGGCGTACGAAGGTGTTGTAGGTACATTCGAAGGCCGCCGTATACATGGAGCTGGTTACGATAATTCCGCTGGCCAGGAATAGTATATAACTCATCTGACCCATGGTCTGAATATAGGACTGAAAACCGATGCCTAAACCGGCCAGCAAAATGAGAGGTTCCAATACCGGCGGAAAGGCGTTGCTCACCAAGTTTGAATTATAAACCCTTTCATGGCGGTACCACACGCTTATTATGCGTCTGGTCAGGGAAGGTACCGGGTATTCCCTATTGGAGTTCATTCAATCCCCTCCCGGTTACTTTTAAAAACAGGTCTTCCAAATTCACCGGACGAATGTGGCAGTCCTGAATCCTCTGCGATTCACTGAAACGCTTTAATTGCTCCATTTCATTGCTGTAAAGATAAAGAGAGTCCTGATACACTTCCATTCTGACGCCTTCCGTTTCCCAGTCGGGCCAGCCGTTCCCCCGGCTGCGGATACCGTCTATTTCCATTACATAGGACTCGAGATGGTCGTTCAAGAGCCTGCGGGGTTCGCCTTCCAGCATCTTGCGGCCTTTATCCATTATGATGAGCCGGTCACAGATCTGGAAAGCCTCCTCCATGTAATGGGTGGTCAGTAAAACGGTAACCCCGGCTTCTTTTAATTCACGAAGCTTGTTCCAAATGAGATGGCGAACCTGCGGGTCAAGTCCGGTAGTCGGTTCGTCCAGGATGAGCAGCCGGGGATCGTTGAGCAGGGCCCGGGCTATGGTCAGCCTTCTTTTCATTCCTCCCGACAGTTCCCGGATTTTAACCCGGGCCTTGTCCCTCAATTCCATGAACTCCAGCAGTTCGTCTATGCGCTCGCGTGCTTCACGCCCGGTAATTGCGTAAAACCGTGCATATATTAGCAGATTGTCGCTCACGTTCAGCTCGGCATCCAGGTTGTCTTCCTGGGGAACAACCCCCGACAGGGCCTTTATGGCCAGGGGCTGCCGGCGGGGATCAAAACCGAATACGTCAATGACCGTGTCTTTCCCAGGTGCAGGCAGCGCTTTGCCGTACAGGATCTTCATAGTAGTCGTCTTGCCGGCTCCATTGGGCCCCAGAAAGCCAAAACACTCGCTCTTCTCCACATTGAAATCGAGCCGGTCTACGGCCTTTAACTCATGGTAATTCTTACTCAAGTTGCGAACTCGAATCACTGCATCTTCCATCGGCTTCCTCCATTTTGTATATAAGCCCTTTCCGCTGCCTCCAATTTATTGTCCCCATATTGTACCTTTTATGTCTATAAAAGGCCAGACCCGGATGATATGAATAAGCTCCCCGGGACTTTAAAATAGCCTGGAGCTTTTGAAAATGATAACGTTCACAATAGGCAAAATATGCTGTCAACAGGTTGACAAGCTCACAGCTTAACCATAGTATAGAGGTAACAGGAGGTGATGTAAAAATCACCAACTGGGACACCCCAAGGGGAGCCAAAGTTCTTTTAATAAGTACCCGGGACGCAGGATAGGATGATAGAATAGGCAAACAAGGCCTCATCACCTGGCAGTATACCCGAAGAACTTGGAGGAAGAACCAGGTGAAGCAAAAGGGTGAAAACCACAGGAGGAGGTACTGCATGAACAGTACGAGGACTCCACACTAAGAGGACCAGCGCTGAAAAGTGCAGGTCCTCTTAGATTTTCTGAGTTTGATGCATCCGGGCGGCTAAATTTTTTTGATAGGACTCGAGTAGTTTACATAGAGCTTGGGCCAGGCTCCGCTGCTGTTTGACCAACTGGAGAAAAATCCCACCAGTGAATTGGCATCCTCATTTCCGGCCAGCACGATCCCCAGGTTCACGATCTGGCCGCTAAACCAGGCCCTGACCAGATTGGTAAGATTGACATTTACGGTTCCCAGCCCGTCGGTGATATTGGTGGTGGCTTCGGCAACCGGTGGGAAATTGGGCTGGTTGTTAAAGGTGACCAGAGCCGGATCCCAGGGCTCCAGGGCGGTAAATACCCTTAACGTTATAAAACCTCCTACCGGCAGTTCATTGCGGGATATGGTCAGCTGAAGGAAAGCCTCGTTAATTATGCTGCCCGGCGGGATCAAGTTCAGACCGTTAACCGGGTTGGTAAGCCGGAAAAGCAGCAGACTACGATATATATCCCCGAATTGTTGATACCGGCTGACAAACAGATTGGTCGACCCGTTGAAATTGGTATTGGGTTGATACTCTGATATAAAGGTATCCGCCAGGGTCGGAAAGAAGATATTGGGCATAACTATCACCCCTTTCTCATAGATTACTTTAACCTATGGTTTTCTTGGTAAATTGTTCCACAAAGGGACGGTCGCCTTTTAAATTACCGGCCCGGATCATCAAGCCAATACCAGTTTTGTTTTGCCCAAAGAGCATCAGAAACCGGCAGCTCACATATTTCATGGCCAGCCTTTTCGATCTTTCAATAAAAAGACCCCTATCCGCAAAAGCCTTCTTTTTTACATTAATGGCCTGAATGACCGTTTTTTTTGCGGTACAATTATTAAAAAGCCGAAAGCGGATGGAGGTTGATTATGAAAAATGTTCTCAGGATCATGGATCGTGACACTCTTTTGGAGATATCATACGAAGATCTGATCAAATACCATGGGCGTTGGCATATTGGGGGAGTCGCCATAGCCTATAAACTGATGGAGCTAGGCTTCGCGCTTTTATCGCCGGGAGTCATTCCCCGCCGGGGCAGCTTCAGCTTTGCCTCCGCTTTGGGGGAAGCAGCCACCGGGGTGTTGGATGGTGTGGAAATGGTGACCCGAGCTCGTTCCCGGGGCAATATGACAGCCGATCCGGCCTTGGGGCAAAAGGCCGACGCACCTTCCAGCGCTAATGGCGGAAAGTTTTATTTTGAGCTGGGATATCAGGATCGGAAGCTTGGCCTGGCCCTGGCCCCGGGTCTGGTGCCGGATGAATTCATCGCTCTGTCCAAAGCCGCCCTGTCAGGCTCGCTCGATGCGGGAGGGAAACACCGCCTGCAGGAGGTTAAAGAGCAACTGGCCGCCGCGCTTATGTCGCGGGAAGCCGACAGCCTTTTTAATTACCGGTTTATTGAAGCCTAGTACAACGTTCCGTATATTGTACTAGAATCCGCGGGGGGAGCTGAAAGGGGTACGTAAAAAAAATGACCAGACTCCCCGCGACAACAAAAGAATTACAGGTGAAGCCCGGCATGACCGGACTCCTTCGTATTGCCATCCCAGGGTAGTCGGCCTACTGCAATAAAATGGGTATTATTAGTGGATATCACTTATAATCCTACCATACCCAGCTCAAAGATTCCTCCCCAAAATGGCAGCCAGATATGCTTTCTATTGTCAAGGCCCTTTTTACCGATAAAAAACTTGATTAAAAGTCCGTTCAACCTGAAGAAGCAGTAGTATATTGCGGTTTGAGGAGGTGCTCAAATTCGATGTGTGGTCGCTATACCCTGACCGTTACCCTTACGGACATTGAAAGCCGGTTTGCCTGCCCGCCTTCAGGTCTTGACTGGAATCCCCGCTACAACATAGCTCCCACTCAGCAAACCCTGGTGGTAGTTCGGTCAGATGAGATAAACCAGTTAAAAGCCATGAAATGGGGCCTGGTTCCCCATTGGGCCAAAGATCCCAAAATGGGGAGCCGCCTGATAAACGCCCGGCTGGAGACCATAGACAAAAAACCCGCCTTTAAAAGCTTCCTGCAAAGCCGTCGTTGCATCATCCCGGCCGACGGCTACTATGAATGGCGGAAAAAAGGCCGGGGTAAAGAGCCCTACCGGATTGTTCTAGAAACTGGCGACTGCTTTGGATTTGCCGGGATCTGGGACACCTGGACGGGACCCAATGCGAAAACCATGGAGAGTTTTTCTATAATAACCACTGAAGCCGAAGCTTCGCTCCGGGCCATACACGATCGGATGCCGCTTATCCTCACCCCGGAGCTGGAAGAAATATGGCTTAAGGGCCCGGAAAATCAGACCCGGGAAGCTATGAAGCGCTTTGGGGGCCTTCTTCATCCCCGCTTGCAGTTGCGGGCTTACCGGGTATCCCCCCAGGTGGGCAGTCCGGTAAATGACCGCCCCGAGTATATCGAAGAGATAAAAGAATCTGAAAAATAACTCTTAAGCCTTACGCTTTATCTACAAACTAGGGACGGGTCGAGTCTGCGCCCCCGTCCCGGCCGAGGGCGCAGTTTGGTTCTGCCCCGGCTGGACCGCGGGCGGCGTTTCTTGGGCTGCCGCCTGCCCTGAGGCGATTTCCTGAAGCTGTTTTATCACCAGATCGGGCAGCGCTGCCAGACGAACCGACTGGTCTTTAGTGGTCCCCTGGTATTGGGTCCGGTTCATCATCGCCGGGTGGTATTCCAAACGTGAATTGAACCTCTGCCTGGAATTGTCCCGGGTCAACAGGGCCTGGTACTGCTGGCTGTTGAGCTGGGCATAGACTTGCCGGGCCAGCTCCCGGTTGGCAGCGCTGTCGGCATTCTTCATCTGCTCCACCAGCGGGAGGATAGCTCTGGCTTGCTCAGGGTTCAGTCTGAGATTGCTGCTGTTAAGTAAAAAAAGATCAGCGTAGACCGGATTGTTCACTCCGGTATAGAGCTGGGCTTGCCTGGCCGCCCAGGCGCTATGGGCTTTATAATAGCACCCGGCTCCCAGGGCGATAAGCACTACCAGGCCGATCGCCAGCCCGTATACCCACTTTTTGTCTTTCATAATTTCAACTCCTCATAACTCCCCAAGGATTTTATTCTAATTCACATTTTGGTTTAGAAGACTTAAAATTACCTTAAAATGACGGCCTGTAAAGCTAAGCTCTTTTTAAGGAAGCGCTTGTATCCTCTTAATTTATATATAGAAAGGTGATTCCTATGCGCGTATTACTGGTGGAAGATGAAACTCGCCTGGCCGAAGCTCTGGCTTACATACTCAAAAAAAACAAATACGCGGTTGACCTGGCCTTCAATGGGATAAGCGGTGAGGAATTGGCCGAAACCGGCATTTATGACCTCATCATTTTGGATCGCATGCTTCCGGGGAAAGAGGGGGTCGCGGTTTTGGAATCCTTAAGAGCCCGGGGTATCAAAACCCCGGTTCTCATGCTTACCGCCCGGGACGCCGTGCAGGACCGGGTTGCGGGGCTCAATGCCGGAGCTGACGATTACCTTATAAAGCCCTTTGCCACGGAAGAACTTCTGGCCCGCCTGGCCGCCCTGGCCCGCCGCTCCCCCGAACTCTTAAACGAGGGCAAACTGCCGGCCGGCCGGCTAACCCTTGATCCCATGCGCTGCGAAGTCTCCTACGGCCCAGGCACTATCAAACTGACCCTCAAGGAAGCCCAGCTTCTGGAGTACCTGATCAAAAACCGCGGTCAGGTACTGTCCCGGGAGCAGCTTTTGAGCCGGGTGTGGGGCCTGGATACCGAAGTAGAAATTAATATCGTCGAGATCTACATTCATTATTTGCGTAAAAAGCTAGACCCTGAAGAGAGCGGCGTGCAGATAGAGACGGTACGCGGGGTCGGTTACTGTCTGAAGGAAGGATAATATGTTCAGAAAACTCAAGCTGAAGCTTACTTTGATCAATGTAATAGTCTTTGGATTGATTTTCATCTTTTTTTCAATTGAAATATATTTTCTGACCGAGTGGGGGGTTGGCCAGGAGTCGGACCGGGTGCTACAGGCCGTCGCCTTTCAATTGAGCAACGGGGAGCCCGGACAGGCTATAGAATTGAGCCGGCGCCACGCCAACGTGTTTTATATCATAGTGACCCCTTCAGGCGATCTGGTGGCTAGTTCCCCCGGGCTGCCCTTTGCCAGCAACTCGGTAAAGGAGCTTTCTTCAGCCATTATACGCTCCCAGCAATCGCGCGGTCTGCTTGAATTTGATCATGAAACCTATCGCTTTCAGATGTCCCGTTCTTCCCCAAACGACAACATCACCCTGGTTTTTACCAACAACAACGCCAACCGGGGCGCCCTTTCCCGCCTGCAGAACGCCCTGACCTTTTCCGGATTGGCCGCTCTGCTGGTGGTCCTGGCCGGAGGGATCTTTATGGCCAACCGGGCCTTGATCCCGGTCAAAAATTCCTGGCAGCGGCAAAAGGACTTCGTGGCCGATGCTTCCCACGAGCTGCGCACCCCCCTGGCGGTCATCCAGACCAACCTGGAATTGGTCAGGGGAAACCCGGAAAAGTCAGTGGAAAGCCAGGAACGATGGCTGGACAACATCCAGGCGGAAACCCAGCGCATGGCCAGATTGGTTGATGATCTCCTGTTTCTGGCCCGGGCTGATTCAGAGCAGGCCACCCTGAACATTTCCCTTTTCCCGCTGGACGCAGCTCTGCGCGAAGCCCTGCAGCCCTTGGAACCGGTGGCTGTCAACCACGGGGCCGACCTTGAACTGTCCCTGGATAAGCCGGTCGATTTCCGAGGAGACGCAACCCGGATAAAACAACTGGCGGTTATCCTGGTCGACAATGCCATAAAATACACTCCCGCCGGGGGATCGGTAAAAGTACAAATGGCGGTTTTGGAGAAGCAGGTTGAATTTACGGTGGCCGATACCGGCGAAGGGATAGCCAGTGAAGACCTGCCCAAGGTATTTGAGCGCTTCTACCGGGTCGATAAATCCCGCAGCCGCGACTCCGGCAGTTCAGGGTTGGGACTTTCCATAGCTCAGTGGATCGTATCCCAGCACCGGGGTGCTATCAAGGTCAGCTCCCAACCCGGTCAGGGAACGACCTTCCGGGTAATCCTTCCCAGGTCTTAGGCAACCGAGTACAACGTTCCGTATATGGTCAAGCGGGCAGGGCAAACAGGTATTTTTCCGGGGTGGTAATCCTGATTATCTTTTCCTGGAGCAACAGGTGCTGCAGGTGGGCGATAGCTTCGCCGGTTGCGAACCAGCGCTGGAAAGGCGGGAACTCATCCCAGGAAGAATAATTCATATCCCAGGTCATCCGGCTGGCTATCTGGTAGGCGTCCATAGCCCCGGCCTCTAATATTTCCATTATCTCATCGAGGCGCGCCCGGTGGTGCTCTCTTAATTCCTGAATACGGCCGTGGCAGTCCCGGATAAAACCCCGGTGACCGGGCAAGACCAGCTCAACCTCCATCTGGTCGATTCTATCCAGACTCTGCAGGTAGTTGCCCAGCGGGTCCTCGACATTGAGCCACAGGGTTATATTGGGCGATATATCCGGCAATATATGATCACCTGATATCAAAACCTTCTGTTCCCGGTCGTAAAGGCATACATGCCCCGGGCTGTGGCCGGGAGTCATTATACAGGTAAAACGATAGCCGCCGGCTTCCAAAACCGTTCCTTCCTGCAGATAGACAAATTCCAGGTCATGTCCGGAAATATATGATTTTATCTGATTGGCCTCACTTCCCAATCGATTCTGGGGAAATCCGTAAAGCCCAAACTCCCGGTCAACTTCCTGCCAGTAGGTCTTGGTAAAGCAGGCCCGGAGTTCATCGGCGTCTCTCTTGCTGGCGTACACAATTGAACCCGATGGGGCCAGGTCAAACAGAAGCCCGGAGTGATCGGCGTGGACATGGGTAATTAAAAATTCCAGGTCCTCCAGCTTTAAACCCAGTTCGGCAATCCCCTGGAGCAAAGCGCTGCGGCATTCCGGCCAGTTGAACCCGGTATCAATTAAAAGCTTTCTCTCCCGGCCATTGATCAAATAAGAATTGAGCACTCCGAGGGGATTGTGCGGGAGAGGTATTTTCAGGCAGAAAATATTAGGCAGGACTTCGTTTATCACGGGCCACTCCTCCTCTATCCGGGCGTCTCATCCGCGCCCTCTCTACCGGCAAATATGCCTGAATTTAGTACAACAGTCCGTATATTGTGCACATAATTTGGGCAGATTTTTCCGAATTACTG
>DHRK01000043.1:29282-32646 GCA_002410325.1 Syntrophomonas sp. UBA5314 | reverse complement strand
CGTCAATCGCAATACGTCCAGTATTACTCATTCCTTGACGCCCATGGACGGGCTAATGCAGCGGTGACAGGACGGCAAGGAGCTGCCCGCCTTGTACTTCAAAAAAATCTGCTCCAACTTGTATACACAATATACGGAATGTTGTACTAGTTATTCTTTTCAATCCGTTAAAAATCCTCTATCCCAATATGCCAAAGCAATCCGTCCCGCTCCTCCGGAACCAAGCGATAATTAACCGGCAAATCAGGACCAAAGCATCATAGGCGATTTAACCAGCCAGTGATAACATGTTCTCGTAGGCAATATTTAAAGGCCTATTCGACCTGAAGCTGCAGTTTGTAAGGGAGGTTGTTTGATGAAAAGGATACCTGTTCTGGTCCTGGCCGCACTGCTCATACTGGTCGGTGCAGCCGGCTGCTCCAAAAAGCAGACTACCACCGCTCCGCCAGCCGAACAGAGCGAACCGACGGCTACGGAAACCGAAAAGGATACCAGCACCCCTGAAGTATCCCTGACCGATATTATGAAACAGACTCAGAACATTCAAGGCGCCTATTATGAGAAAAAGTCCACGGTCGTTACCGGGCAAGGCACCGTCACCTCCATCAGCAAAACCTGGGTCACCGGCAACAAAGTCCGTATCGAAACGGAATCAATGGGATTGAAAACCATTACTATTGCCACGGCCGACGGAAATGTCTATTCATACAACCAAGCCAATAAAACAGCCACCCGTACAAGTCCTGCCAACCTCGAATCCGCCCTCAAATGGGCCTTTGAAGACCCCGCCCGCTTTAAGGTGCTGGGCCGGGAAACGATCAGTGAACAGCCGTGCGTTATTATCACGGTAATCGATATTCCTACCGAGAAAAAATTATGGATCAGCGAAGCTATTGGCGTGCCGCTGAAAACCGAAGAGATCGTAGACGGCAGTAAGACTAATTCGGAATTTAGCAATATCAAGCTGGGTCTCCAGGATGAAGGATTATTCGTGCTCCCGGCCGGCACCACCATTATCGATACCCCCCGGCTGCCGGGGCATTAGAGAGATTACATAACTCAACCATAGTTTGATAAGTTCAAGCCAGGGTGATAAAATATACCACCCTGGCTCTTATTACACCCAGTAGGCGAAATAGAGGTAGAACATAGCCAGGAATACCGACAGCAGCATCAAAGGGAAACCCACTCTAAAGTAGCGGGCAAAGCTTATCGGGGTGTCATAGCGCTCGGCAATACCGGCCACGATGATATTGGCCGAAGCCCCGATCAAAGTTCCGTTTCCGCCCAGACAGGCTCCCAGGGCCAAAGACCACCAGATGGACTCCATGGGCATGTTCGACATCTGCCCTACCGACTGCAGCAGGGGAATCATGGTGGCAACATAAGGTATGTTGTCGACAAAGGCGGAAGCAAGCGCTGACAGCCACAATACCAGGATTCCGGTGGGCACCAGTCTACCGCCGGTCAAAGCCATGAGCTTTTGGGCCGCCAGGGCAATCACCCCGGTTTCTACCAGGGCTCCTACCATCACAAACAGACCGGCAAAGAAAAATATGGTCGGCCACTCTACAACCAGGAGCGTCTCATCGACATTTTCATTGCTGATAAGCATCAATATACTGGCCCCCAGAAGAGCAATGGTAGCCGATTCCAGGTGCAGGGCCTGGTGGGCCAAAAAGCCGGCCATGGTTAAACCCAGTATCAGGAGCGACTTTTTCATTAAAAGCCAGTCTTTGATAAAGGATTTTTCATCCAGCTTCAACAATTCTATAATGTTTTGCGGGGCAGCCACCACCTGCTTGCGGTAGAACCATAGCATTATCCCGATAGTAACCAGAAATATAAGCAAGACCGGCAAGGCCAGATTGCTGATAAAATCCATAAATCCCAGTCCGGTGGCGCTGCCAATCATTATGTTGGGGGGATCGCCGATGAGCGTAGCCGTCCCCCCTATATTGGAGGCTATAATCTCGGCCAACAAGAATGGTATGGGAGAAATGTCCAGGCGGTCGGTGATAGCAAAAGTAATGGGAACGATCAAAAGAACCGTCGTAACATTATCCAGCAGGGCTGAGGCCAGGGCCGTAATGAAAGACAATACGCCCAGTATAGCCAGAGGCTTTCCCTTGACCATTTTGGCCGATTTTACGGCCAGGTACTCAAAGATCCCGCTCTGGCGGGTTATACCCACGATGATCATCATGCCGATCAAAAGACCGATCGTATTGAAGTCTATGGAGGAAAAGGCCTGTTTCTGGGTAATTAATCCCAATACGATAACCAGGGACGCCCCTACCATGGCAACAATGCTGCGATGCACCTTTTCGACTACAATAAAAGCGTACGCCCCGGTAAATATAGCAATAGACATCCAAAATTCCATAGTATACCTCCTGCTTGCAGCGAATTCTAGCGTTGTCTGCAATATAAAAGGGCAGCCTTATAGAAAAGCTACCCACCCCAGTAAGCCGGATTCTCATGACTCAAGACACCATATCTCCCTGGAGAGACTTAGGTGGCAGGGTCCTGTACTACTGGCTTTCACCACAAGCACTTTGACCGATAATCTATATTAACTTGTTAAAGTTTAGCATACTCTTTGGAGCATGTGTAGTATCCATAATCATTCACCTAATATTAAAAGCTAATCTTGATCTCAATAATATTTTGGGGTTACGCCTTAACGAAAGAGGTTTTGAACCGACTTTTAGTTTATACTATTATGGAGATACAAATTCCAGAAAATCTAAACTATCATACGGTTAAGCATCAATTCGAAGTTTAAGTCCGACTATATGAAACACCCACACTTTATTTATCATCTGTTTAATCCCCGCTTACAATAGCCAATAAATTTGCAGGAGGTTTTGTATGGAAGAGCAATTAAAACTTATTGAATCCCAGTTGTACAAAAGCGAACTCACTTTTCCCTGGCTCAAGGAACGTTTACTGGCATACGGGGAGATAAGAGCCTGGTATAGATTCTATCGCGAGGCCAACCAGTGGGCCAAGAAGTTCTTTAAAGAAGAATACTTTTTCCTGATGAGCGACGTCCTCCTGTGGGTAAAAATTGCCGATGACGGGCAGTTGGGAATTCACACCTACCCTTTGGTTGAGATTGCCAAAAGCTTTCGCAGTTATGGATTTGCCGACAAAAAAACGAAAGACGCCCTGGTCATATCTGAGCTTACCTTGAGCTTTACAGCTATGAAAGATAAGCTCCTCCGGGACGAGCTGCTGCTCAAACGGCCCAACCCTGAAGAAAACGGCGATGATAAAGGCTTCGAAAAACTTGTACACCTGCTAGACATCTAACTATTAAAAAACCAGCAAACCAGAGAAACCAGGGGGACGGTTCTTC
>DHRK01000043.1:1523-29148 GCA_002410325.1 Syntrophomonas sp. UBA5314 | reverse complement strand
GAAGAACCGTCCCCCTGGTTTCTGGTTTCTGTGCATATGTATATGAAATTTTTACACCCATGTCCGGATCTTCCAACAGATAATTTATGGATTGAAGCCTTAAACTAAAGCTGAAAACACATGGACAAATCAGGTTTTGGAGCTTGTGGCGCGCAGGAAGGAAGGGTTAGCGAAGTGTTTAGAAAGTTGAGCAGGTTCGTCTTTGGGAAAAGCATGGCCAGCAGCCAGCTGAGCGGCGAAAAATTAAACGTTTTCTGGGGCATGCCCATTCTGGCCAGCGACTCTATATCTTCGGTGGCCTATGCCGTGGAAGAAATCCTTTTAGTGCTGGTTCCGGCCCTGGGCATCGCTTCTTTTATCTGGATGCCCAGGATAGCACTGGCTATCATTGCCCTCATGACTATACTGGTATTTTCCTACCGGCACGTTGTGGATGCCTATCCCAACGGCGGTGGGGCTTATGTGGTAGCCAAGGAGAACCTGGGGCCTATTTACAGTCTGGTTGCCGGCGCTTCTCTTTCCGTAGATTATGTCCTGACCGTGTCGGTGAGCATCGCAGCCGCCACTGCGGCCATCACTTCAGCCTTTCCGCAGCTTTACCCGCACAAAGTAGCCATCTGCCTCATTATGATCATTTTGCTGGCCATCGGCAACCTGCGGGGGATCAGGGAGTCAGCCCGCATTTTCAGCTTGCCTACCTATGCGTTTATCATCTCACTGGTAGTTTTGATAATAGCCGGAATATTCAAACACCTGGCCGGTAGCAGTCTAATTCCCCCTGATTCTCCGTCAGAAACCCTGGGCTATGGTACTCAAGCTTTAACCGTTATCCTTCTCATCCGGGCCTTCGCCTCGGGTTGCAGCGCTGTTACCGGAATCGAAGCGGTAAGTAATGCAGTGCCCAATTTTAGAGCCCCGGCAGCTAAAAACGCTAAAATCGTGTATATTTTACTCGGTATAGCCATAGTTATTTGCTTTGGAGGCGTGGCCTTCCTGGCCCATACCTATCACATTATCCCCCATCCCCGGCAGACAGTGATAAGCCAGCTTACTCTAAGCGTCTTCGGCCCGGGGATAATGGTTTATATAATCGCAGCAACTACGGCAATGATCCTGGCTCTGGCGGCCAATACCGCTTACAGCGGTTTTCCCACCCTGCTCTCGGTGATCGCCCAGGATGGCTATGTACCGCGCCAGTTGTCTATGCGGGGGCATCGCCTTAATTTTAACAACGGCATTATCATGTTGAGTCTGGCTGCCGCCGCTCTAATCATAGTCTTTCAGGCCGATACTCATCTGTTGATAAATCTATACGCCGTAGGCGTTTTTACATCCTTTACCCTTTCCCAAACCGGCATGGTGATCCACTGGTGGAAAGAAAGAGCCCATGCCTGGCATTTAAAGGCCCTGATAAACGGGTTGGGTGCGTTAACCACTGGGGCGGCGGTCGCTGTTATTGGCGTAACCAAGTTCACCGAGGGAGCCTGGGTAGTATTTGTGGTGGTACCTGTAATAATAGCTGCGATGCTAAAGATTAAGAAGCACTATTTGTCAGTAGCCAATCAACTGGATATTCCCAATGAGCTCTTGCCCCGGCTGAACTTTACCGCTACTTATTCCCATCACGTCATTGTTCCCATTGACAGCCTCAATGCCATGGTGGTCAAGGCTATGCGCTATGCGCGCAGCCTTACACCTAACGTGGAGGCCTTTCACGTGGAAATCTATGAAGGAGCGGCTGACAAGCTACGGCGCAAATGGTCTCTATTGAACACCGACATACCCCTGATAGTAAAGTTTTCACCCTACCGGGAAGTGGTAAATCTCCTGACTGAATACATTGATTCCGAAGAGCACGGTTCCCAGCCGGGAGACGTCATTACCGTGCTTTTGCCCCAGTTTTTTGTCTCCCATCGCTGGGAAATGTCCCTGCACAACAATACCAGTCTTTTTATCGCCAATGCCATGCTCAAAAAGCGCAATGTGATCGTATCCATTATTCCATTTTACCTGGACGATATAAAGGCCTACCGCCTGGCCAAAAAGGCCGAGTTAGCATCCAGACCATAGGAGTTGGTTTTTGCGAAATACTAAGACTGGAAGGCAATACCCATAATGGCTAATATATAATTATCAATCACTTATATATAAAAACTGGAGGCCATTATGAACGACTATATGGAATATGATGTTGAGGCCGCTCCCGAAGCATCCGGAGAAAAAACGGGCAATAAAATTCTCTGGTGGAAAAAAAAGACCTGGTCGGTAGTATTTTCTCTGCTTATGGTCGTCTTGATCACCCTGCTCGGCAAAAGGTATGGCGATTACCTGGGGCTCACCAATATGGGAATGCTCTACCTGCTTCCGGTCGTCTTTGCTTCAGCTCGTCTGGGAGTCACCCCTTCAGTCATAATAGCCCTTATCAGCGTGATTTCCTTTGACATCTTTTTCGTTCCCCCGATGCTCAAGCTGACCGTGAACGATATACGCTACCTTATTACCTTTGTTGTATTTATGGTAGTAGCTTTTACTACCGGTAACATAGCCGATCACCTGCGTTTCCGAATTAAGGAATCCCTTCACCGGGAAACCAGAACCAGAGCTCTATATAATCTGGCCCGGGGCCTGTCGGCGGTAACCGATATGGATCTTTTAGCCCGCCAAGTAGTCGACCATGTATCACAGACCATTGCCACCGAAGTGGCCCTGTACCTGCCGGAAAAAAACGGCAGTTTAAAAATTGCGGCAGCCAGCAAGGCGTTCAGTGATCTGGTCTTAGGGCCTAACGATCTGGCGGCGGCGGATTGGGCCTTTAAAAATTCGCAGCATAGTGGGGTCGGTACAGACGCTTTCCCGGGAGCCAAGGGGTTCTACCTGCCAGTGCAAACCGAAGCAAAGACCCTGGGAGTTCTAGGGGTTAAACCAACCCGGCAGCTCTTTTCAGCCGAACAAACCGACCTTTTGGAAGCCCTGGCCGGATTGGCCGCTCTGGCCATCGGGCGCCTGCAACTGGCCGCTGAAGCTCAGGCGATAAAAGCCATGGAAGAAAGCGAACGTTTGAGAACAGCTCTATTTAATTCCATCTCCCACGAAATGAAAACTCCGCTGGCCTCCATTCTGGGTGCGGTATCCAGCCTGGTCGACGACGAGGCTCTATACAATGAGGAGCAAAAAAGCACCCTTCTGCTCAGCATAAAACAGGGCGCCCTGCGCATGAACCGGGTGGTGGGCAATCTGCTGGATATGGCCCGCCTGGAAAGCGGTTATATCCGTCTGAATACCGATTGGTGCGATATACAGGATATTATCGGAGTTACCCTGCGAGAGAACCGGGATATACTGCACGAGCACCAGGTCAAGATAAATATCCCCGAGAATATCAGTTTGATTAGGGTAGACTATGGCTTGATCGAGCAGGTCTTAAACAACCTGCTGCACAATGCGGTAAAATACTCCCCGTCTGGCAGTGAGATAGAAGTATCCGTTCGCGAAGCCCCCGGTGAGCTGCAGGTCTCTATAGCTGATCAAGGCCCCGGGGTGGCTGCATCCGATGAAAAGCGGATCTTTAATAAATTCTACCGGTTTCAATCACCCGGCCATGTCAGTGGAACCGGTTTAGGGCTTTCCATATGCAGAGGCATCATTGAAGCCCACCGGGGCTTGATATGGGCGAAAAACAGGCCTGACGGCGGGTTATTGGTGAGCTTCACCCTGCCAGTTGATAATAGCAGTCAACTCCTGGAACCAATACCGAGAGGTGAATGATTGATGATGGGGGCTAAAATACTGGTCATTGATGATGAGGTGGAAATACGTCGATTGCTCAAGGTCGGGCTGACCGCACACGGATATGATTTCCTAGAGGCGGCCAATGGCAAAGACGGGCTAGTTCAGGCGGCCACTCTGCGTCCCGATATCGTAATACTTGATATGGGGCTGCCCGACCTGGAAGGGCTATCGGTGGTAAGCCAGATCAGAGAATGGAGCCAGGTGCCAATTATTATTTTATCCGTAAGAGGGCAGGAGCAGGACAAGGTAAAGGCGTTGGATTTGGGCGCCGATGACTACCTGACCAAACCCTTCAGCATGAGTGAGCTGATGGCCCGCATCCGGGTGGCCCTGCGTCACCAGGGCAATATCAAAGACCAACCGGTTATTCAAGTGGGAGAACTGTATGCCGATCTTTCCCGGCGCCTGGTTAAAGTGACCGGAAACGAGGTTCATCTCACTCCGATAGAATATGACTTGTTGAAAATACTGCTTACCAATGCCGGGAAAGTAGTCACCCATGGCTATCTACTGGCCAGTATCTGGGGCGGCAACAGTCAGGAATATTCTCAATACCTGCGCATATACATCAGCCATCTGCGCAAAAAGATCGAGCAAGATCCCAACCAGCCAAAGCTTATTTTGACCGAACCCGGAGTAGGTTACCGGCTGGCGGCCGTCGAATAGGCCCGGTATTCCCTATGAAGCCTTAAACCAGGTCGATATTCAGTTTGTTCATCCGGTAATAAAGGGTGCGTCTGGGCATTTTAAGAGCCCGGGCGCTTTTATCCACATTGAGATCGTTCTCAAGCAGCGTCTGTTCAATAATGCTCTTCTCAGTCGCCTCCAGGATTTCTCTCAAACCCAAGTTTTTCTCCCGAAAGGCCCAGTAGCCCTGCTTCAATTCCAGGGGCAGGTGGTCTCCATCAATAAACCGGGTCCCCCGGATAAGGATCAGGGCGTATTTTATGGCATTTTCCAGTTCCCGTATATTCCCCGGCCATTCATAGCTCTTCAACTTTAACGCAGCCTGGGGGGTCAGTTCAATATCATCCCTCCCGCTGAATTTGCGGATCAGGAAATAAGCCAGAGGTATAATATCATCCTGCCGCTCGCGCAGAGGCGGCATGTAAATGGAAAAGACATTAATACGGTAATACAGGTCATGCCGAAATTGCTTATCTTTTACCATCTGCTTCAAATTCTGGTTGCTGGCCGCCACGATGCGGATATCAAGCGTATGAGGCCGGGAACCGCCGATTCTCTCAAACTCCTTGTTTTGAATGACGCTTAAAAGAGAGGCCTGTCCCTTGAGATCCAGGGTGCTTATCTCATCGAAGAATAAGGTCCCGCCATGAGCCCTTTCCAGCTTTCCCGAACGGCTGCTCAGAGCTCCGGTAAAGGCCCCTTTTTCAAAGCCAAACAGCTCGCTCTCAACCAGATTGGGGTGCAAAGACGCGCAATCCACTTTCACAAAGGGACCGTCCCGGCGCTGACTTTGGTGGTGAATCTCTTCCGCCACCAGGCTCTTACCGGTGCCGCTTTCCCCTTCAATCAAAACCGTGTATTCGCTGGCGGCCACCCCTTCTACCATTTTATTGACCCTGATAAAAACCGGCGAGGTAAAAGAGCGGCATATGCCATCATGGTTTTCCCGGGGCTGCTCGCGAGCAGCCCGGTTTTCTTTAATGATGGAGCCCTGTTTTACAGCTTCGTTGATGGTTTTGAGCAAAGTCTCCAATTCAAAAGGCTTGGATATGAAATCGTAGGCGCCTTCCTTCATGGCTTCCACTGCGGTATGAATAGTGGCGTGCCCGGTCAGAACGATAAACAAAGCCTCGGGATTTTGAGCCCGGCAGTTCCTCAGCACCTCCATCCCGCTTATCCTGGGTATTTTTAAGTCCAGCAGCATCAAATCGGGATTATGCTTGGCAAATAATTCCACCGCTTCTTCCCCATCGGCAGCCTGCAGGGTTCGGTACTCTTCCCTTTTCAAACACTCGTCCAGAACAAAACGCATGCTGGCATCGTCTTCAACAATGAGAATCAGGGAATGGTTCACGGTTGGCCACCTCCCCGGTCAATGGGCAGGTGCACTCTAAAGGCCGTACCCTGTTGTGGTTGCGACTCAACCTCGATGCGCCCCTGATGATCGCTTATCAGGGTGTGCGCTACGGAAAGCCCCAATCCCGTTCCATTCTCTTTGGTGGTATAGAAAGGATCGAATATATTCTGCAGGCTTTCCCCGGGAATCCCTGAACCGGTATCCCTTATTTCAATGACTATTTCATCTTTCTTACGGGTGGTCATTACCCGGATGCTGCCTTCTCCCTCCAGAGCATCAAAGGCATTTAAGACCAGGTTCATCAGGGCATGAAGCAGGTTTTCAGGATCGCCCAACACCTCCGGCAGATCCGGCTCCAACTCCTTTAATATGCTTACCCCGCGGGGAGTCCGGTTCAGACTGCTCAGGTACAGGATCCTCTCCAACAGGGAGTTTATATTTACCCATTCCCGGTTCAGGCTTCTCCTTCCCCCGAAATCAAGCAATTCGCGGCTCAGTTTATCAAGACGGTTAACCTCGTTGTTCAACACGCTGATGTACCTTTTGACATCCGGAGCTTCCTCTTGGAGATTCAGTTCAATCAAGCCGGCCAGGGCTTTGATAGTACCCAGCGGAGTGCGCAGTTCATGGGCCAAACCAAGCGTCAGTTGGCCCAGGGCAGCTATTTTATCAGCCCGGTGCACTTCCATACGCAATTTACGTTCTTCCGTGATGTTTTCCGTCCACATCACAATGCCCATTTCGTCCTCATCGGAATAACGAAAGGGTGAGGCATAGGCGTTGATATAGAGGGTTTGGCCCTCCCGGTTGACAAAGACTATATCACTGGCGCGAACGCTGCGCCCGGTCCTCACCACGTAATCAAAGGTCTTTTTCATCCTTTCTCGTTCATAACCAGCCAGGGCAAAAAGAAAAGAGCTGCCCAGGGATTCATGCCGCGGCAGGCCCCACATTGATTCAGCCGCGGGGTTCAGATAAAGCAGGTTTCCGGAGTTGTCAGTGACCATTATGGCAATATCAATGCTGTCCACCACGATTTCATGAAAGGTCTTGCCGATGACACCGGCTTCGGTTTTAATATCCAAATTATCATCCTCCGGATTATATATATACCTCCTAGTTTCGACAATAAACCTGCCGTCCCTGCCCCCGGGCAGCCGGTCTTCCTTTAGCTGTTTAAAATAACGTTGGCCGCCAGGACCTTGAGCGTAGGAGCGGTCCCTTCAACCTGGGGCCCGAAGATTACGTCACCCCATATCCGGGCGATCTTATAGTCCTTCATCAAACCGTATGAGCCGTGGACGCTCATGGCCATGCGGCACAGATCGATGGCCGATTCGGTGACAAACATCTTGGTCAGAGCCGCTTCCTTGATGAGAAGGTTTTGGTCCTTGACCGTATCTGCCACGTGCCCCAGGTGGTAGGCATACCATTTGGCCGCCTCATATTTCATAGTCATGTCGGCGATGGTCATTTGAATATGTTCAAATTTACTGGCGATGGGAGTTCCCCGATGGGTTTTGGTTTTGGCGTAAGACAGGGCTTCCTCATAGGCGGCCAGGGCTGCCCCCAGGAAAAGGCCTACCAATCCGATCTTGCCGTAAATCATGGCTACCTTCAAAACCCACATTCCGTGTCCTATATCACCCAGCATATTGTCCGCCGGCACCTCGACATCCTTGAAGTAAACATCGTAGAGAGGTCCGCCATGGGCCCCGATCTTCTCCCACGGTTCGGATACCGAGTAGCCGGGGCAAAATTTGTCAACCAGCAAAGCGGTTGCTTTTCCGCTTCCCTCCTCCCTGCACACCACCACCATGGGCCCTTCATAGCCGGCATTGCTTATAAAGCGCTTGGTGCCATTGATGATAAATTTTCCATCCCGGCGCACGGCTGTAGCGCTCAATTGCTTGGGATCAGAGCCGGTTCCCGGTTCTGTAAAGGCAAAAGACATGATGGTCTTTCCGCATGCCGCATCAGGCATATAGCGCTCTTTTAAGGCTGCACTACCAAAGGTATTGAGAACCGACAGACCCACGGCGTTGACCGAGATGATCATGCCGATTCCCAGGGAGGCCTTGCAGAGTTGCTCCAGGGCTAAAATGTAGCTCAGGTATCCCGCTTCTCCACCCCCGTATTCTTCAGGAAAAGGTATGCTGAACATTCCCAGATCGGCTAAACCGTTTAAAATGGCGCGGGGGATGAGATTCTCCCTATCGATCTGAGCTCCTATTGGCTCTATCGTCTTTTCCGCGTACTCCCGGGCCGCTTTCTGGATCAATTCCTGTTCCTTGGTCAATCTATACATCTTCTAATCCTCGCTTTCCTTGCTGCTATGGGGAGAAGCCTGATCATATAGTCAGGGAACGGGTTCCGCTAACCATCCGGGTTATAACCTCCAACAGCATCTGCTCTGAGCCCGCCCCAATCTGGGCCAACTTGGCATCGCGCAGGGAGCGCTCTATCTTGCACTCCTTGAGCAGTCCATATCCGCCAAATATCTGGATAGCGTCAGCGGCGCTGCGCATATTGGCCTGGCCGATAAAGACTTTGTATTCGGTTGATTCCATGGCCCCGGAAATGCCGTTGTCCTTCAACCAGCACGATTTCGCCATCAACAGCTTGGCGATGTCATAGTCCATCTTCATCTGGGCAATCTTTTCCCGGATCTGCGCGTAGCGAATGATAGGCTGGCCAAACTGCTGGCGCTGTTTGGCATAGGCAACGGAAAGATCGATATTGTATCCCAAAACGCCCGTCCAAATAGCCGTTAAAGCGGTTCTCTCATATTCGAGGTTCATCACCCCGACCTTCTTAAACCCGTCACCTTCCCCCAGCAGCCGGTTTTCTGCCGGAATACGGACATTGTCAAAATGAACCTCGGATTGCTCCGATCCCCGGTTGCCGATTTTATTGAAAGGGCTGCTGCAGGTAATGCCCGGTGAATTCATCTCCACGATAAAGGCGGTCAGCCCCCCGGCGCCTTTGCTCCTATCGGTCGAGGCTAGTACCATGCCCAGATTGGCAATGCGGGCATTGGTGATAAAGGTCTTGGTACCGTTCAACACATAGCTATCGCCGTCCAGCACTGCCGTGCATTCAACTCCCGCCGCGTCAGAACCCACATTGGGTTCAGTCAGGGCAAAACAGCTTATCCATTCGCCACTGGCCAGCTTGGGCAGGTATTTCTCTTTCTGCTCGGGAGTGCCGCACAGCACGATGGGCAGAGTGCCGATCGAACAATGGGTGGCCCAGCCCAGGGTAGCCCCGGTATCGCCCCCGGCGTGAGTGGCAGCCTCGAAAGCCAGGCAGGCTTCTGTCAAACCCAGGCCGGCCCCACCGTACTGTTCGGGCACCATGATCCCGCACCACTGATTGGTCCGCAGTTTTTCCCACAGCCACATGGGGAACTGGTTTGATTCATCAATTTCCACCGTCCGCGGCTCCCATTCGTTTTTGGCAAAATTGTATACCGCGTCATGCAGCATCTTTTGTTCTTCAGTAAGTCTAAAATCCATTTACCCAAACCTCCTTAACCCTTTAAATAAATTTCAGCCTTTTGGCTTCGGAACGCAGCCAATCCCGGAAGTCGGGATGAGCAATGTTTATCATCTCTTTAACCCGGTCTTTCATGGTTTTCCCCTTGAGGTAGGCGATTCCGTATTCGCTCACCACGTACTGCGTATTCCAGCGGCTTATGGAAACAAATCCATTAACGGTGGGAACTATTTTGGAGTGCAGTTGGCCCTCCTTGTCGGTATAGGTTGAATAGGTAGCCAGGAAACCCTTTCCGCCATTTGAATACCAGGAAGCCTGCAGGAAGTCCTCCTGCCCCCCTAGTCCCGAATAGGGGCTGAACCCGATCGACTCTGATATGCACTGGCCACCCAGGTCTACCTCCATTATAGTGTTGATGGACATCAATTTATCATTCTGGCAGGCAATGCGGGGATTATTCACAAAGTCGGTGGGATGCATTTCAATCATGGGGTTCTCGCCTACGAAGTCGTAAAGGGCCTGGGTGCCCAGCACAAAAGTAGCCACCCATTTACCCGGCATAAAGGTCTTCTTCTTGCTGGTGATCACCCCTTTGTAATAAAGGTCCATCATGGCGTCACAGATCATCTCGGAGTGAACCGCCAAATCCCGCTTGCTCTCCAGCATCTGGCCGACCGCGTTGGGCATCCCGCCGATACCGAGCTGCAGGCAGGCGCCATCCGGAATCTGTTCCGCTATATATTCGGCAATGATCTGGTCCTTTTCGTTGGGCTTTTCCGGGGGCAGTGCCACCAGGCTCCAACTGCCCTCTACGATGGCATCTACTTCGGAAACGTGAATATGGTTGTAGCCATGAGTTTTGGGGTACTTATCATTGACCTCTACAATAATTTTTTTAGGCCGATCCTGCATGGCTATGGCGAAGCCGTAATCAGGAAATAGCCCGGTACTGAAAAATCCATGGCGGTCCATAGGCGCCACGGTTAAAACCACCACGTTGAAATCGCGTTCCATGCCTATGGTGCGCGGCAGATCAGACAGCTTCATAGGCTGGTATTCGCCGATCGGCTCGGCGATAACCGGCCGGGCGAAAGGAGTCAAATAGCCGTCCTCGTAATGAAATTGGCCGGTTACATCAGGCTTGGTTAAGCCCGGAGCGTTGAGATTTAAGCCGCACAGGTAGCGTAGATCTTGATATTCCCCGGTGGCGATCATCGCAGCCAGGGCCGACCCGATCAGCCGCGGCGCCCCGTTGCCCAGCGGAGCCGCTATCCGATCCCCGTTTACAATGAGCCTGACCGCCTCTTGCGCCGTCTTTACCTTTTGTCGGTACAATTCCGTCCATCTTTGCATCAGCACCCTCTCCTTTCCATTAAACCCTTAGAAGACTAAAACGGTCTTTCCAGGCAGCTCAATTTGCCTGAACGGTTTGATCTAACTAAGGAGCAAAAATCGTGCCAGCTCCAGGCAGGCTTACCTGTGGGTGCCATATACCGCTTCCATCGGCTTTTGAAGCACTTCCCAGGATGATAAATTTTAACCTGATTTATGCAATAAATTGCAAAAAGCTGTGCAAGGAATGGACATAAAAAATAAAGCCTCCTGAGCGAGGAGCCTCTATTTTTTGCTGGTTTTCTGGTTTTGCAAACACCCTATAATGGCCTGAATCAAGCATTTTACTATGCCGAACGGTGTTCAAACCGGCCATATATGTGATATCCTATATTTATAGTAGCATTTCACATGTCCATTTTCGGCCGCTGGACTGCCGGCTCCGGTTAAATGTTGGTGAGCAATTTGACTATTTGGGGGTAGTCCTCTAGCGGGGTTACTTTTTTTTTCACGTCTTTAATTATGAAGGGAGTATGCCATTGGAATTACATTTGCTCAATGATATTGTGCTCATATTTGGTCTGGCCATCGCCGTCATATATGTATGCCAAAAACTGAGAATTCCCAGCGTGGTGGGACTTTTGATAACCGGTGTATTGGCAGGGCCTCATGGTCTGGCCCTGGTTAATGACGTGGCCACCGTTGACTCCCTGGCCGAACTGGGGATTATTCTGCTGCTCTTTACCATCGGCATGGAGTTCTCTTTGCAGCAGCTCGTGCAAATAAGGAAAAGCGTTTTTGTGGGAGGCGCCCTGCAGGTACTGTTTACCACCCTGGCGACCATGTTTATCATTATAAAAACGGGGCACACCTGGCAAATAGGCGTGTTTATCGGATTCCTGGTATCGCTCAGCAGCACCGCCATCGTATTAAAACTGCTTCAAGACCGCTCTGAAATAGATACGCCCTATGGCCGCAACACCCTGGGAGTTCTGATCTTTCAGGATATCGTCATTATTCCCATGATTCTTTTAGCCCCTATCCTGGCCAAAACCGGCGGAACGGCCGCCGAACCGATCTGGGTTTTGTTAGCCAAAGTCGTTCTGGTACTGGGCTTTTTGTTCGTCAGCGCCCGCTGGGTAGCCCCCTACCTGTTGTATAAAATCGCCCGCCAGCAAAACCGGGAACTATTCCTGATAAGCATTATAACCATGGGGCTGGCGGTCGCCTGGCTGACCTCCAGCATCGGGCTCTCTCTTTCCCTGGGAGCCTTTCTGGCCGGGCTGATCATATCCGAATCGGAATACAGCCACCAGGCCCTGGGCAATATTCTTCCTTTTCGCGACGTCTTCACCAGCATCTTCTTTGTTTCCGTCGGCATGCTCTTTAACATGGGAACTTTTTTGCACAACCCATTTGCCTTCACCGGAGCCGCCCTGGGGGTTCTGATCGCTAAGGCTCTCCTGGCCGGGCTGGTGGTAATAGCCCTGGGCTTTCCGCTGCGCACGGCGGTTTTGGCCGGGCTTGCCTTGAGCCAGGTGGGTGAATTTTCATTTATTCTCTCCCGGGTCGGACTGCAATATCAGCTACTGAGCGATCACTTTTACCAGTTGTTCATCATCGTCTCGGTTCTCACCATGGCCATCACCCCCTTCAGCATTACCTTCGCGCCCCGGGTCGCCCGGGCCATGCAAAAGCTGCCTCTGCCCGCCCGGTTGAAAACCGGCATAAAAGATGCGCAAGAAGCGGAAGTGGAACCATTAAATGATCATCTGGTGATCATCGGCTTCGGGATAAACGGCAAGAATCTGGCCCGGGCGGCTTCCGCATCCGGAATACCCTACCTGGTCATAGAGATGAATCCTGATATCGTCAGAAAAGAGCGGCAAGATGATGAGCCCATATTCTTTGGGGACGCCACTCACCGGGAAGTGCTTGAGCAGGTCAATCTGGGCCAGGCCCGGGTTGTAGTGGTGGCGATTTCCGATCCGGCCGCCACCATCAGGGTAACCGATCTGATTCACAAAATCTATCCGGGCGTCCATATTATTGTTCGCACCCGCTATATTCAGGAAATTCAAACCCTGTACGCGGTAGGCGCCAACGAGGTCATTCCTGAAGAGTTCGAGACCTCGGTAGAAATATTTACTCTGGTGCTCAAGAAATACATGGTTCCCAAGGTGGATATCGAAAGATTTATTACCGAAATCAGAGCCGATGGCTATGAGATGCTGCGCAGCCTGTCCAAAAAATCACCCAGCCTGCAGGATATCAAGCTCCACTATCACGACGCGGAAATGATCACTATCCGGGTAGACGGCGACTCTCCGGCAGCCGGCAAGACCCTGAAGGAAATTGATCTGAGAAGCAACCACGGGGTATCGATTTTACTTATTCAACGCGGTACCGAAACCATTGTCAATCCGGGCGGGGATGAACGGCTGGAAGCCGAGGACCAGGCCGTATTGCTGGGAACGCCCGACCTCATCACCGCCGTTTCCTGGGTATTTGAAGATCCGGATAAAGAGGACTGAGTCGGCTCAAGAAGGCTCCCGCTGAATGAGTTAGGGGACGGCTGATCATATCGCAAAAAAGGGGCGATGAACGCCCCGTAAATACCGGAGTAAGCAGGTGACCCTTTCTTATTGGGTCTTTGCTGGCTGTATTCTCCTAAAGGCCCTTGAATACTGGTTTGCGTTTCTCCAGGAAAGCGTTAATCGCTTCGTTAAAATCTTCTGTTCCACAGCAAAAAGTGGACTGGGCCTGTTCAAAAAGAAGCCCGGCCATTACGCTGCTTTCAGCAGCCAGGTTGATGCCCTTTTTAGCGAAACGGATGGCCGCCGGGGGCAATACAGCCATTTTCTCGGCTATTTTCATAGCTCGCTCCATCAGCTGGCATCTCAGAACCATAACCTCAATCAATCCTATGCGCAGGGCTTCCGCCGCATCAATTTCCTCACATCCCAGGATCAATCGTTTGGCCTGCCCGATGCCAACCAGTTTGGTCAGGCGAACGGTACCGCCCATATCGGGGGAAAGCCCGAAACGAACCTCGGGAATGGCGAACCTGGCATCCTCGGAAGCAACCCTCATATCACACCCTAAAATGAGCTCCACTCCCGAGCCGTAGCAAAGTCCTTGAACGGCGGCAATTACCGGGACGGGCATCTCCTGCCAACGGCTGTAAAGGCGCTGCAGCCAGCTTAAACTGTCTAAAATGAACTGGGAATCAATCTGCTTCAGCATGTGCAGGTCAACTCCAACCGTAAAGTGCTCACCACTGGCGTTGATGACTACGGCGCGAATGGAGCGGTCCTTTTCAATCCGCGTTTGACATTCTTCCAACTCCGCAAACAATTCCATATTGGTTGCGTTTAAAGCCTGGGGCCGGTTTAAGGTTACCACCCCGATACCCTCGTTTTGGGTAAACAACAGATGCTGCATAAGCGATACCTCCTCCTCATTGCTAAAATTGTTCTTGCAATTCCCTCAATCCCCGACCTTTTATGTTACATAATTAATAGCCCGGTCCGACTTCGCAGGGAATGGCAAAAATCAACCTTGCTTTTCGTAAGAATCTTTAGCTCGGATACAGCGGTCCGTTCAATCATTATATGCTCCCGGGGCTGATAAAACGGCTTCTTGCAATGTAAGAGCGAGTTTTGCTTGGTTTATACTAATATTGTATTAATGAGGGGGTATGTCTTAAACCAGCCGGATAAGCCGTAAGATACCCGGAAGCATCATATTATTATATGAAAGAATATCTGCTAAGCGGAAAACAACTGCAAGAAAATTGCGGCTTGTGGTAGCAAAATATCGTAGCAATATGTATGCAGGCTTTGAGAGCTGTTTTTATCTTCAATAATGTCCAAGCACCGTAAATGCCAGTGCGACTCACCGCTAAAATTTGCATCTATATTTAAGAATACTTTGGCCCTTTCTCTGTAGTCCTTAATCTTGCCGAATGCGCCAATGATGAACGGATTTTACTGTTTATCCAACTCGTACTTGTTGATCTTTTTATAAAGCGCCGAAATATGTATATCAAGAATCCTGGCCGCAGCATTTTTATCCCCTTTAACCTTCTGTAGAACTTCCGCAATAAGCTTCCTTTCACACAGATTCATGTAATTCTTCAAGGTTGGAAGTTGATGAGAAGACGAAATTTCAGGCATTTCCGTTTCCGGAAGGGCGGTAGGCATTATATTAGGCATGTTAAGCAGTTCAACAATATGTTCAGCTTGAATCGATGTTTGCTCCTCCAGGCTTGCCATTATTATAGCCTTTTCAATAAAGTTTTCAAGCTCCCTGACATTACCCGGCCAATCATAGTCATAAATAAGCTTCATAGCCATAGGTTCAATGGTGTTCACCGTTGCATCCAATCTTTTGTTTATTCTCTTAAGGAATACCTTCACCAGCAGTTCTAAGTCATCCTTCCGGTCCCTGAGGGAAGGAAGCTCCAGGCGGATTACATTAAGCCTGAAATAAAGATCCTGCCGGAAAGAGCCTTCCGCAATTTTCTTCAATAAATCCTGATTGGTGGCTGCAATCATCCTCACATCAATTTTCTTAGGATGATCGAGCTCACTACCCAAAGGCTCAATTTCCTTTTCCTGCAGCACGACCAGGAGCTTTGATTGCATTTGCAGCGGCATTTCGCCTATTTCGTCGAGGAAAATCGTTCCTTTATCGGCCAGCTCAAATTTTCCTTTTTTGCCTCCCTTGCGTGCTCCCGTAAAAGTGCCTTCATTATAGCCAAACAATTCAGACTCCAATAACTGTTCCGGTATAGCCGCACAATTAATCCGGATAAAATTATTCATCTTCCTTTTGCTGTAAAAATGGATAGCTTTGGCAAACATGTCTTTTCCAGTGCCACTTTCACCAGTGATTAAAATGGTGCTATCCGTATTGGCAATTGCACCGGCTAATGTCTTCAATTTTAAAAATTCGTTATTATGCCCTATCAAACGCTCAAATCCAAATGACATATTATCGTCCAGGATTTTTTGGGCGGATTTCATTTGTTCTTCAAGTTCCGTCACAACTTTGACAAAACTAAAAGCATCATCTATGTCCAGGAATATACTTCGTCCTATAACCCCGATAAGATTGCCGTCTTTGTATATGGGATAACTTGTAGCCATAAAATATCGGCCGTTAACTTTGAAAACATAACCTTTTTCCGGAACGCCGCTTTTTAATACCACCCGCATTCTTCCGTCTACATATACGTCCTCGATGAACCTTCCTTCGACATCCTCTCTTTTAAGTCCTTGGTGCCTTAGAAAGGTATTATTGAAATAGATAATCCGGCCAACTCTATCCAGGATAATTATTGCATGGTTGGGATCTTCAAGAGCGTATTGTTTAAAATAATCGTAATATCCATTGATCAGTTCATATCTGTATTTTTTCAGATTATTCATCTTTTTCACCTTCAATCATGATACCCATGCAAACGTTGTTAAATCCCATCCTAAATCATATTTCGAGGGCAATCCGTTCCAGCTGAGTGGACATACTGTTCAATTCTTCAACACTGGCGGTCAGTTCCTGAGAAGCAGCAGCCTGCTCCTGAATTGAATGCAGGGTTGTCTCACTATTTTTTTGAGTTTCACCGACTTTCTTTTTAATGTTATGGGTAAACTCCTGTATTCTTGAAACCGTATTTTTAGATTCATCGGATAATTTTCTTATTTCTTCAGCAACTACTCCGAAACCCCGTCCCGCCTCACCGGCATGAGCTGCTTCTATCGATGCGTTGAGCCCCAGCATTTTAGTTTGATCAGCAATTTGTTTGATTAATAATAGCACATCATTGATTTGTTCTGACATTACGAAAATATCGCCTATGCTGTTGTTTAATTCCTGTTCATTGCTTGTTATTTCCATGGCCGAAGCAGCCATTTGCTGTATCACGGCCGACATCTCACCCAACCCACTATTGAGGCTGTTAGCCATTTGGCGAAGGTCCAAGGCATTCTGCCTGGGTATAGCCATACCAAATACGGCCACCACCTGGTTGGCATCGTCTTCGTCAAAAATAGGATTGCACATAAGCATTACCGGAACACCATAGCGCCGTGTATCCAATTCTTCTATGACAGTCTTTTTGTCAATAATTGCTTTATGGGTTGTAGTGCCTTCCTGAATTCTGTCTCCCACATGAACATCAGGAATATCAAATTTGGAGGATGGCACTTTTCGGGCAAACACCTGAAGGTCGGTCATAAATATGCATACCCCGCCCGGGAACATGTTAACTATGATCGGAGCGAAATCATCAAAAGCTGCTGCCACCGGGTGCAAGCGGGGTACTATAATTGAAAATAACCCGCTCGCCGCTCCATCGTCCATGACGGGCATCGTTTTCGAAATCAGCCGCATGCCGTAAACGGAGCGGGGAATCTTCTCCTCGATGGTTTTTTGCTCCTGCATAGCCCGGTATGGACCGCTTCCCACCCGGTGTTGATTCCCCACCCTTATATCCGGAATGTCAAACTTATCTGAAGCTACCTTCCATATGATATTATCTCTATCCCCTGCTACAAAAATAGCGCCCCCGGGTATTGAATTTACAAGAAAAGGAGCCATTTCTTTGAAAAATTCCAGTGTCTCAGTAGTTATCATATGTAAATACCTCCCATTTATTGATGAATCGCTCCGAACAAGTAATCAAAAGAATAACTAATATCCAAGGTCATACTTAGAATAAAGCTCCCAATCCAATACCCGGGATTTTAATAAATCCGCCAGGCACGTTTTAGGAGACATTGCAGATACTGTTATTTAAACAGCCAGTAACTCTCTTTTTAATATTTTGCCGGTCGGTCCTTTAGGCATTTCATCAACAAATATTATCCGGCGCGGCACCTTGTAAGAAGCCATTCTCGCAGAACAAAAATCAATCAGTTCCTGCTCGGTCATCTCCTGGCCATCTTTTAAACGCACATAAGCCACCGGTATTTCTTGACGAATGGGATCTTCGGCACCCACAACCGCTACTTCAGATACCTTGGTATTCGCATAAATGATATCTTCCACTTCTCTGGGGTAGACATTGTAACCGCTGCATACTATCATGTCTTTCAAGCGGTCGACAATATACAGGTAGCCGTCTTCATCAAATGTCCCCAGATCCCCGGTACGAAACCATTCTCCACTGAACGCTTTTTCTGTAGCTTCGGGCGTTTTCCAGTAACCTTTGCAATTGCCGGGGCCTTTTACCAGGATTTCTCCAACATGATGGGGAGCCAGATCGTTTCCATCCATATCCACAACTTTGACCGCGATTCCGCAAACGGGTACTCCGACCGACCCAATCCTCCTGTGACCCATTCTATTATAGGTAACAATCGATGTGGTTTCGGTAAGTCCATACTGTTCACAAAAGCTTAAGCCAAATTTCTCTTCTATCTCCTCAATATACTGTGGAGGCATGGGTCCACCAGCCGAAAAAGCCAACCGTAAATTCGTCAAGTCATGTTTTTCGCTATCAAAGCAATTCAGCATATATATATACATGGTTGGGACTCCGATAACGTGGGTAGCTTTATAGGCTGACATAACCTCAAGGGCCTTTTCCGGGTTGAAATGACTCAGCATGACTATCCCTGCACCTGCGCAGAAGGGGCCGAGCACCGCAATAAGAAGAGCAATGTGGCAGAACGGAGGAGCTGAATAAACCAGATCCTGGTCGTTGATATGCAAAATTCGCATGTTGTAAGTTGCCATTGTCATCAGGTTGCAATGAGTCAGCATCGCACCTTTGGGTTTCCCCGAAGTGCCTGAGGTATAAACCAGAGACATCACATCATCGCCTGAACATTCCGCTGGTTCGAGCTTTTCAGAAGCTGCCGCAAGCAGCAAATTGAAGTCAATAGCATCTTTTAACGGGGTTCCTACCGTTACTATTTTTTCAAGACCCGGGAACTGCTCTCTTTCCTGAATAACATTCTGCTCAAGCTCTGGTGATGCGCCCACCATCACCTTGGCTCCAGAATCATTCATTATATAAGAAATTTCCCCGGTTTTGAAAATAATATTAAAGGGTAAGGCAATGGCGCCTATTTTCATCGCTGCAAAATAAGTAATGATAAACTCCGGACAATTGGGTAGATAGATTGCCACAACGTCGCCTCTCTTTACCCCCAGGAAAGTTAAGGCATTTCCTAATTTATTCACCATCTTTTCAAGTTCCAGCCAAGTTATTATTCTGCCGCTATCACCCTGGACAATGGCCTTGCCATTCGGGCTTATAGAGGCGTTGCCTGATATTATGTCTGAAATGTTCATGTGTTTCACCCTCTTATATTCAATTCTTCCCACGCCAATTCATAGTTACGGATATTGTTTTTACCTCCGTGCAAGGTATTGCACCTTGCACGGAGAACTTGAAAAGAGGAGGAGGGGCAATTAGCCTATATTGGATCTGGACAAGTTAATTTAAAAAATACATTATATTTCATACATTTATTAATATTAACCAGCGCTATTTTCTAATAGAAAATAGCCGCCAACGCCAGAACCGTAATCAAAGCCATATTGGCACCGCAGAAACCGAGCGCAAACATATCCTTATAGACTTGTTTATGCTTCAAGCCGAAAACAGCAATGCAGGAGAATACGAAACCTGCATGAGGCATCGCTGACCATGCAGCCGAAGTGATGGCCATGACCCGGTGGAGCAGCTCAGGGTTAGCCCCGGCGGCAATCCACTGGGGACCAAATTGGGGTACAATAATTCCCAGAGCGCCAGCCGCCGAACCTGAAGCACAGGAAAGGAATGCAGTAACCGCTACGGCCTGAGTCATTACGCCTCCCGGCACGCCGCTCATAAGATTCATCAAATAAGTGAATCCCGGGGCAGCGGTTACAACCGAGCCCACACCGGTTGCGGCGGCCGTGAATATCAGCGGCATAACGGCATTGGTCGCCCCAACATTCAGGGTTGCCAGTTGATTGGGTATATATTTCCAGTACAGCGCAGCTGACACAATAACACCGGCCAACAAGGCTATGATGGCTACATTGTTCATTTTTACGATACTGCCGTAAACTATGATGCCAACCACGACCAGCAGGGGCAGAACTGATGCCAGCAAAGAGGGTAATTCTTCGGGCTTATAATCGATCTTGATTTCCTGACCGATTTCTACGTACTCTTCACCCGCTTTAACCGCCTTATTCAACTGCCATTTCATATACCATAATCCCCATGCAACTACTACTACGCAGGCAATAAGACTTACCAACGGAGCTGAAGTCAGCGGCGTTCCCAGGGCCGTAGGGACGACGTTTTGAATGGAAGGAGTAGCAGGCAGCACGCTCATGGTAATAGTGCACCCACCAAAGAACATCGGTAGTAAAACGAGACGCCAGGGCAGGTTCAGTTCCTTGAAAATCGGTTTGCCGAGGGCGACAACCGCAAAGATAAATATGAACATGGTGACGCCGCCATAGGTTAATGCGGCTCCTATCAGGGCTATGGCAAGCAGCACTTTATAGGGGTCATTTTTGCCGGTCAGTTTAAAAATACTGTTCGCTATGGTAATAGTAGCTTTACTGTCCTCCATGTACTTGCCAAGCAGGGAGCCCAACAGGAATATTATCATATACGAAACCAGAAACCCGCCAAGTCCTCCAAAATAAGTTTTTCCAGAACCCAGCATCGCTTTAGCCACCGGCATGTGATTGGTCAAGGCTATTACTATCGCTGCCACCGGGGCCAGGATAAGCACATTCCATCCTTTCCATGCCAAGAAGATCATTAAGGCTATACCCAACAGCAGCCCTATTGCTAACGCCATTTAAGAGGCACCTCCATTCATTTATGGAACTTCTTCATTTGATAATTAGGCCAGGGAAGGGCAATATCGGTTTAGTTATACGGCCTGAAGCAGAAATTTTCAAAGCTTAACAGGGCTAAAGAATGAACCCCAACGACCACTCCCTGTTGAACCGGCCAGGTCAGAGCAGGCCCTGACCTGGCTCCAAGTTCAATCTGACTAAATAACGTTGCTATATTTGTAGCTGGTAATGGTTTTTAGCCAAAGCATTCTTCTTCAATGTCTATTGCGGTGGTATCCCCGATTTCGAAGACCTTCTTTACAAAGCCGATCTGCGGCACCACGTTCTTAACATAGAAACGGGCGCTGGCAACTTTGCCTTTATAGAATTTGGCATCGAAATGGTCTTCACCCAGTTCCTGCAACTTGCTGTCAGCCAGTAAAGCCTGATCAAGAATCAATCTGCCACAATACAACTGGGAGGCAGAATCCAGCATGCGGGTCGCGAATAAGGGCAGCATTTGACTTTTACCCTCCTGCCCGTATTTTTGCAGCTGCTGCATAATACCCAGGAAGTCTGCCAGCGCTTCACTCATAACGGCAAACTCTTTTTCAAAGCCGGCTGCACCTTTATTGGCTTCAATAAAATTACTAATATCGCCTATCCAGTTTTTAAATACCTGGCCTTTTTCCATGGTGAACTTGCGGCCGATTAGATCCAGTGATTGGACATAGTTGGTGCCCTCCCATATGGATGAAACCTTGACATCTCTGGCCAGCGATTCAACTTCGTACTCAGTGCAAACTCCATATCCACCGAATGTTTGAATGGCATCCCGGATCAGCATCCAGGCCTGGTCAGTAGCATAGGCTTTACACATGGGATTGCTGATTTGGAACATTCCTTCAGCATATTTGCGCTCTTCGGCATCTTGACTGTCATGGGAAAGATCCAGGTAATAGCAGGTCTTCATGATCAGAGCTCTCATCGCTTCGGTGGTGGCTTTTTGTACCATCAACATCCGGCGAATATCTTCATGCTCGATAATTCTTACTTTGGGTCCTTTGGGATCCGTAGTCTTGGTGCCTTGAATTCTCTGTTTGGCATAATCACGAGCTTGCAGGTATGCTTCGGATGAAGAACTAAGACCCTGGAAGGAAGTGATCAGCCGTTCCTCGTTCATCATGGTAAACATCTGGGCTATACCCTGAGCCCGCCCTTTGTCATCAGGGGGATTGCCAATCAAATAACCGTAGCATTCGTTGTTTTCGCCGTAGGAAAGGGAGCAGGTGGGCTGGCCATGTACGCCCATCTTTTCTTCTATTCCGGTGCAAATTACATCATTAAACTTACCCAGGCTGCCATCGTCTTCAACCCAGTATTTGGGGACTATAAATAATGACAATCCGGCAACGCCGTCTCTGGCTCCTTCTACCCGGGCCAGAACCATATGCATAATGTTTTCTACCGTGTCATTGTCACCGGTGGTGATAAATATCTTGTTGCCTTTAATTTTATAAACCCCGGGGGTTTCGGTTGGGAAAGCTTTGGTCATATTGGCACCGACATCAGAACCAGCACCGGCTTCGGTCAGGTTCATGGTTCCGCCCCATTCGCCGGAAATCAGTTTGGGCAGGAACTTTTGTTTGAGATAATCACTACCATGTTCCTGAATAACCGATATGGCTCCCGATGATAAGCCCCAATAAGCTATAATCGACAGATTGACGGCCGCCATCATCTCCAGGTTGGCCAGGTAAATGGTATAAGGAAGGCGTCCTTCAACTTCACGATCAGCGTTTGATGCTCCGAGACCGGCCTCATTGATAGTTGCCAGGGCTTTCTTAAAGGAATCAGGTGTTACCACCTTACCATCAATAAAACGCGCCCCTACTAGATCAGTGTCTTTAGCTATCGGTCCAACAACGTCGCGGGCAATTTTAAAGGTGGTGTCGACAATGGGATCGATGTCGTCGACGCCGTAATAGTCGCAATATGCCGGGAAAGAAAATAATTTTCCCATATCCAGCCATTCCTTGAGAACAAACTTGACTTCTCTCATATCATATAGGAAATTGCTTATTGCCATGTTAAACCTCCTTTCTTGCTGCTTGTAAACTTGAGTCTAGTCAATAACGCCTTTGCCCTTTAAAGCTTCATATTCAGCGTCACTGTATTCTAACAACTGCTTGAGAATCACTTCCGTGTCCTGACCCAAGCGGGGAGCCCCGCGCCAAATTTGGCCCGGAGTTTCGCTGAATCTGGGAATTACTGTAAAGGCAGTTACTTCTTTTTCAAGGGTTTGATCTTCATACTTAACCCAGCAGTTTCTCTTGTTCCAGTGTTCCTGCTGGAATACGTCTTCACAGTCCCAGCATACTCCGGCGCCTACCCGGTGGGAATTCAATATGTCAGAACATTCCAGAGCAGTATGGCTCATGCACCATTCATGAATTTTGCGGTCCAGTTCTTTTCCCTTTTCAGATGCCAACGCCTCTACGCCAAATGCAGCGGTCTTATAAGGATACTCTTCCAGAGACAGGCCGGTTGCTTCCATGAAGCGGTTGTAAACCAGCTCGCCAAAGGCGCCTATATTGATATAACGTCCATCCCCGCATGGATAGACATTGCCCGGCTGGAAGAACGAAATCTTATGGCCAAACCGCTGTTTCTTGTAGCCCATTTCCGACCACAGGCACCAGTTGTCATCCATAATTCTCATCATGTTTTCAGCCTGAGTGTTCTCAATGATCTGGCCCTTGCCGGTCCTCTCCACTTCACGAAGCGCCATCATTATTGCCGAGAAAGCAAATAAAGCTACCACATAATCACCGATATACTGGGTGGCATACAGGGGGGGGCCATCCGGGAAGCCCTGCAGGTTGGAATAGCCGGACACCGATTGACCGATCGGATCATAGGAGGCCCGGGCCATTTCTGATTCCAGACCGCCAAAAGCCGGCCGGCCGAAGCCGTTGCAGTTGCAGATGACCAGCCTGGGGTTGACTTCCAGCAGTTCTTCATTGGTAATGCCCAGCTTATCGATCCAGACCATGTTTTCTAACCAGACATCACAATTTTTTATCATAGACAGAAATATTTCTTTGGATTCCGCAACCCTGAAATTGGTTTCCAGGGCCAGAGACAGCTTGTTTCTGGCATTCTGCATCCATGCGCCACTGATTGATTTGCCGTTTTCTCCTGGTATTTGGGGATTCTGCAGGCGATACGGGTCAGGCATCTTCGGCCTTTCCAGCACAATCACCTCGCCTCCAAAATCGGCGAACATAGTAGCCGCAAAAGGCCCGGCTACTATAGTTCCATTGCACATCATCCGCAATCCGTTAAGGGGGCCAAACTTGGGAGTGAACATTGGTGCCGGTTTACGTTCTAGTCTTTTCCATCTCTCCATAGGGGTCTCCTCCTAACAACAATTTAGATAACAAGTTAGATGTCTCTGGTCCATACTGAGGCCATGGCAGCGCCGCCGCCTACGCACAGGGAGGCAACTCCGGTAGTTGCGCCCAGTCTCTCCATTTCGTAGTAAAGAACGGTTACCAGGCGCAGTCCGGTCTGTCCAACCGGATGGCCCAGGCCGATGCCGGATCCGTTGTTGTTGATGTTGCCATCCTTCTCCACGGTGCCAAAGTTAAAATCGTAGCCTTGCTCTTCTTTGGTCTTTCTGAAGCAGCCGATCAGCTGGGCGGCAAAGGCTTCATTCAGTTCCCAGTAATCAATATCACTAAAAGTCATTCCGGCTTCCTTGAGGGCTTTGGGAATGGCCACAGCCGGACCCAAGCCCATTACTTCCGGTCTAACTCCGCCGGTCTGCATGGAAACCAGTTTCATCAAGGGTTTTACACCCAGTTCTTTGGCTTTCTTTAAGGTCATCATTACCACCGAAGCGGAAGCGTCATTCAGACTGGAGGCGTTGCCTGCGGTTACTACCCCGCCCTTTTTGAATACCGGCGGCAGTTTGCCCAATTTTTCCATGTCGGTGCCGCGCATGAAATTCTCATCCTGGTCATAGATCTGGATTCCTTTTCTAGTTTTGATCTCCACCGGTACGATTTGACTCTTAAAGCGTCCTTCGTCAGTTGCCCTTTGACAGCGGCGGTGGCTGGTCAAAGCCATCGTATCGCACTCTTCCCTGGTGATGCCGTACATCTCGGCAATGTTTTCAGCGGTAGAACCCATCGGCATCTGGGCAATGGTGTCAAACATCCCGTCTATCTGCAGGGCATCCTGGCACTTGGTATCGCCCAGCCTTGCTCCAAACCTCATGGCGGGGAGAATGTAGGGAGCGCTGCTCTGGCATTCAGTTCCGGAAACCAGGGCGATCTGGGTCTGGCCCATGGCCAGCTTCATGGCCGCCACATCCAGGGCGCGCATACTGGATGCGCAGTTCTGGTTGGTGGTGCTGGCGCCGGAATCTTCTCTCATGCCTATCTGCATAGCGCAAATACGGGGAGGAGATGAACCCTGGCCATGGGGTACGGCCATGCCCAGAACATGTTCGTCAATCATATCGGGGGTGATTCCCGCCCGCTTGATAGCTTCAACGGCGGTGGTCTTCATCAGTTCGATGGGTTTAATGTCTTTCAGGCTTCCGCCGTATTTGGCGATACCGGTTCTGCAAGCACTTACTAGTACGACTTCATTGCATTCATTTCTCATTAATTTTTCGCTCCTTTCATTTCAGGGTTATTTATTCTTGTATTCAGGTTTGCGTTTTTCATAAAACGCCTTCATGCCCTCTTTTTGGTCTTCGGTGGAGAAAAGCATGGTAAAACGGGCCAATTCCATATTCTTGCCGGTGATAAAGTCCATCTTTACGCCACAATTGATGGACTCCTTGGCAAACCTCAACGCTACGGCCGGTTTTTTCATAAGCTTGGCGGCCATGGCTTTGGCTTCGTCCATAACCTGATCGTCAGCCACCACCTTGCTCACCAGTCCTATTTCCTGAGCTTTTGCCGCCTGCACGATATCATTGAGGTAGATCATTTCTTTGGCATTGGTCGGGCCTACTATCTGGGCCAGCCTCTGGGTGCCGCCGCAGCCGGGGATAACACCTAATCCGGTTTCGGGCAGGGCAAACAGGGCTTTTTCTCCGGCGATGCGGAAGTCGCAGCACAGAGCCAGCTCACAACCTCCGCCCATACAAGGCCCATTGATAGCTGCTATGGTGGGAACCGGGAATTCCTCCAGGAAGTCAAAAACCTGGTGCACCTTGATTATGGATTGATATGATTCCATGGTGCCCTTGCTCATCATCTCGGTTATATCAGCTCCGGCAGCAAACGCTTTGCTGTTACCGGTCAAAATCAGAACCCGCAGTTCAGGATCTTTCACCAGCACCGATAGTAATTCTCCGAGTTCGCCAGTCAGATCATCGCACAGAGCGTTCAGGGCTTTGGGGCGGTTCAGCACAATAATGCCCAGCCCCGCTTCTTGTTTGTAAATCAGATTTCTAAATTCCATTTACTTCACCTCATAACTACTTGTTGTAGTCATAAAATCCTTTGCCGGTCTTCATTCCCAGCTGGCCGGCTCTATACATCTGCTTCCCTAAACGCGCGCAGGCATAATGACTGTCATTCAGTTCGGTCGCCAAACCTTCAGTAGCTCCGATATGAACATCAAGCCCGACCATGTCGGAAAGTTCAAAAGGACCCATCGGCCAGTTGGCTCCGAGCTTCATGGCGGTGTCAATGTCTTTGGGGCTGGCTACGCCGGCTTCCAGCATCTTGATGGCTTCATTGCAGAGCGGAACCAGCAGGCGATTGACTATGAAACCAGGGGTGTCATTGACAATAACCGCAACCTTTTTCATCTTGTCAGCGATTTCTTTTACAGCTGCAATGGTCTCGTCAGAACAGGTAAGGCTCTTGATGATTTCAATCAATTTCATGACGGGAACCGGGTTGAAGAAATGCATTCCGACTACCCTGTCGGGTCTCTTGGTAAAAGCACCAATTTGGGTAATCGAGAGAGATGAGGTATTACTGGCCAGAATGGTTTTGGCTTCGCAAACTTCATCCAATTTTGAGAATACGGCTTTCTTGACCTCAATGCTCTCGGCTACAGCTTCAACAACTAAATCACAATCGCTAAAGTCAGCCAGATCGCCAACCACTTTCACCAGGGCAACTCTGGCATTCATTACGTCGGCAGTGATTTTTTCCTTGTCGACAGCCTTCTGCCAGGCTTTCTGAAGTTTTGCGAGAGCCTTTTCGGCTGCGTTCGGCGCTACATCATAAATCTTTACATTATAACCGGCTTCAGCCGCTACCTGGGCTATACCGGATCCCATTGCTCCGGCTCCTACTACTCCGATAATACTCATTTACATTCTCCTTTCGACAATTAGATATAAACAAATGAAACTGGGTGCTCACCTCCTCGTGCTAATTACTGATAACATGAATGGAAATTGGGAGATTCCCAACTTGCTTTTCATTTCATTAACTAGCAAGTAGTATGCCAACCCCCTAAACTGGCTAAAATGCGAGGATTCGAGCACTTCGTAAATATTCTTAATTTATCTTTCTAGAGAATGAGCACCGGGTTAAAGTATCTAAAAGAACGAATAAACCCGCTTAGTACGGTCAATCTTCCAAATTAGAAATTTTGTACAACTGGATAAAGCCAGAGAATAGTTAATAAATGGAAGGCAGGTGGTTTACGCAGCTAATCGGGAGGCGGCTGCCCCTTACTGGGCCAGCCCAGACCGTCGACAAAAGCGAATAGCTGCGTTGCTCGACAGTCCTACTCAATCAACGTACTAGTGTACGCCTCAATCGCAGGCCTATCTCGCGCCTTGCTCTTCGCGTCCGTCACTCGCTCTGGCAGCTTATTGGTATTTTTCGATGATAGGTTTGATCAATGACGGGCTGTTTAATTGCGGATGCGCGGGGGCGGCGCCTCTGAAGGTTTATCGTTTTGGTTTTCCAAGACAGGCGATAAAAGAAAGCGACACTCAAGAGAGTATCGCCGCCTCGCCAAACCTCATGCACTGCTCGTGTCGCGCCTCTGCTTTGTCCTATCCTGTGCATGAGTAAAAGTTACTTTTAAATACGTTGCTTCATAGATGCTATTCGGTCATCAAGGTTTATTTTCAGTGCCTATCATAATTGAGCTCCAATTTCTCCGCATCATAAC
>DHRK01000043.1:0-1412 GCA_002410325.1 Syntrophomonas sp. UBA5314 | reverse complement strand
ATCATAACGAAAAGGGCTATAAATTATCCAGGTCGTACTTATTAATTTTTTTGTAAAGACCTGATATATGCATATTAAGCATATCGGCGGCGGTCTTTTTGTCGCCGTTAGTTGTTTTAAGCGTTTTTTCGATCAGCTTTTTCTCACACAATTCAATATAATTCTTTAAAGTTGGAAGTTCGGTGTCATTTGATATAAGCAGTGATTTTGAATGAATAACTGTCTTACCCAACAACTCTCTAATATGGCTGGCTTTTATAGAACTACTGCTTTCCAGAGTAGCCAACCAGATTCCTTTTTCGATGAAGTTTTCCAGTTCCCGAACATTACCGGGCCAATTATATTCAAGCAATAGTTTCTGTGCATCCGTCTCTATGGTGAACTTTGATCCGAGTTCTGAGTTTCTTTTATGCAAAATCCAATGAATCAGCGGTATAATATCATCGTTGCGATTTCGGAGAGGAGGGAGAGCCAGGGTAATAACGTTTAGCCGATAATATAAATCCTGCCTGAATAAACCTTCTTCAATCATTTTCTGCAGGTTTTGGTTGGTTGCAGCAATTATGCGGACATCGATTTTCCTTGGGAGCGTGGCTTGACTGCCCAGGGGTTCAATTTCTTTTTCTTGCAAAACAGTCAGAAGCTTCGCCTGCATAGCCAGTGGAAGCTCACCAATTTCGTCAAGAAAGATAGTGCCTTTATTAGCCAGTTCAAACTTGCCTTTTTTCCCGTTATTAAGCGCTCCAGTAAATGCGCCCTTATCGTAACCGAACAACTCAGATTCAATCAGCTGTTGCGGTATAGTTGCACAATTAAGCCTGATAAATGGACCGTTTTTACGAATGCTGGAATTATGAATAGTTTTAGCAAACAAATCTTTACCTGTGCCACTCTCGCCAGTGATCAATACAGTATTATCATTATTGGCTATAACTTCTGCCAACCTTTTAACTTTAATAAACACCTCGCTTTCTCCAATAATGTTTGTAAAATCGTATTTCGTGCTGCTGTCCTGCTGTACGATATCGCGCAGGTGTTTCAGCTCTCCTTCATATGAACTCATTCTTTTGGCAAACTCTTTAGCATCTTCAATATTGAGAAATACGCTACGTGCTATAACCCCGATAATTTTTCTATCGCTAATGATCGGGTATGAGGAGGCTACGAAATCCTTTTCATTTACAGTAAAAACATATCCTTTTTGCGGAATGCCGGATTTAGCCACTTCCATAATTTTTCCGCTAGGAAAAAGGTCTTTTATGTAATGTCCTAGTACATTCTTTTTATCTAATTCAAAATCCTTGAAAAAAGTGTCATTGCCAAAAATGATCCGACCCAAGTAATCAACTAATGTAACTCCACTGTATGGATCGTTTATTATAAAATCAATAATTGTTTCTTCTGTATAACCT
>DHRK01000044.1:3236-104046 GCA_002410325.1 Syntrophomonas sp. UBA5314 | reverse complement strand
GATGTGCCCCAGCCCCCCCACCCCCCCCGCGGGGGGGGGGGGGTGTTTTTTTTTTGAGGATATTTTTTTTTTTTGGTGGGGTTGTTTTCAACCCCCCCGCCCGGGAAGGGCGCGACGGTATATATTTAAACCTTAGATTTATTGGGTCTTTCAAGCGTTGTTTGCGCGAATCCCGGATAGATATGTATTTAATTGCCAAAGAACCAGGACACATTTTTAAGAAACTCCATTATACCAGCATCGCGAACCTCAAAACTCATTTTTTGAGTTTAACCCCCATTACCAGGCAACTCTGATGTTGCGTTTTCAAAGAGAGCTTTAGGTTCGCGCTATTATAGTAACAATGTCCCCTCCGGGTCGTAGCTTTCTTTCAACCCGATATGATCCACTCTGCGTTTCCAGTTGTTGCCCAAGTAATATATGCGGATGCTATCCTGCTCCTGATCAATAATTTTCTCCAAACGGTTCTTGAGATTAGCAAACTGGGCAGGCTCCAGAAGGCATTCAAAGACCGACTTTTGCACCCTTTGCCCGAAGTTGACACATTCTTTTGCAACTTTGCGCAAGCGCTTTTGGCCTCCGCTGGAACTGGTGCTAACATCATAAGTTATCAAAACCATCATTTTTAATACACCTCAATCAATTTTCCAAGTCTTTACCTCCATATGAATACTGGATAACCGTCCAAATCACCACGTAAGAATCTGGCCATCAGCAATGCCTGAACGTAAGGAAGCAGACCAATTTCCACCTTTTCTTCTAAAAACGGGTGGGTGATCTCTTCTTGCTTGCGCTTCTGCCAGGCAGTCAATATTATTTTTCTGGTTTCGTCGTTCATGACCACACCACCACTTTCGTTTCTCACGAAGCCATTCTCATTAATTTGCTTTCGATTTATTAACGAAAATGCCAAACGATCAGCTATTACCGGCCGTAATTCTTCTATTAAATCTAATGCCAGGCTTGGCCGCCCGGGTCTATCACGATGGAGAAATCCAACAGCCGGGTCCAGGCCTACTGTCTCGAGTGCTGACCTGGTGTCATGAACCAGAAGGGTATATAAAAATGATATTAAAGCGTTCATATTATCGAGTGGGGGGCGCCTGCTGCGACCGCTAAAAGAAAAGTAATCCTTATTTTCCAAGACAAGTTCGGAAAAGCAGGAAAAATATGTTTGTGCCGCTTCTCCTTCTATTCCTCTTACGGTGTCCATCTGTCTGCATTGCTCAAGTTTTTTGACCTGATAGGCCATTTTGGCAATGCTTTGCTCAAGTTTTCCGCTGTCAATTTTCTCCCTGTGATCACGAACCGCTCTTTGCAGCACAGTTCTGCAGTTTAATACTTTACCCAGGACGATTGTAGAAGCTATTTTGGCGGACATACTAACATCATCAGCATTCCTGTACTGACGGCGTCTTAATAATACATTGCCGGAGACAGGGCCTTCGACCCTGGCCATAAACTTGCCGAAACTGGATAGAAAGGACAGCGAAACGCCTCGCTCTGCGCAAAGTCCCATTAGTCGTGGACTGGCACCCATATACCCAAAGGTAACTATTCCTTCCAGAATGTGTATCGGCACCCTACCGAGGATGTTATCCTCCACTCGAACAACAACATTTTCCCCATCCTTAGTCAGATATGCCTCTGGAGTTGTTACATACAGTACGTTCATCAGCTTTCGCATAGAGCCGCTCCTTGTTTACATTTCTATTTCCAAATTAGCCTCACTCAGCATCTCTTTCAGGTAGACCTCGACTGACCTGGTTTTTCTCATCATCTTCGGTAAACAAATGTTTTCCATTGAACAGAGACCGCATTTTACTCCCTTGCGAGCCATCGGGGTATATCCTGCTTCATAACTGTCGTGCATGCTTTTTGCCAGACTTTCAACCCGCTGTCTCAATTTATGGTCGAAAACCACTTCAAAACGATGCTGGGTTTGACCGTAAAATAAGTATCCATACTCAATTTGCATAGACATCATTTCTTCAAGGCATATAGCTTGAGCACACAGCTGTACGGCGTCCCGGTCATCCTTTTTGGGCTTTCCCCTTTTATATTCGACCGGCACCGGTTGATAGCGACCCTTTCGGCCTGACAACGGGACTCCGGCACTGTCATTCTCATCAGATAAAGGAATAAATTCGACCAGATCAGCAACTCCCGCCAGCCCCAATGAATAAGATTTCAACGACAATGAGCGGGCAGAGACCACCCCCACCCGCGATTCCTTATAATCCGGATCGTGTACACGTTCATGCAATATATGCCCTTCAGCCGTCTTCAGGTTTTCCTGCCATTGCTGCTCGAGATGGATTAAGCCCCATTGCCGCTCACAAAATGCGAAGTGCTGGATTCCTGATAATAGGAGAAGGTCTTCTTCCTGATAAACTGACATAAGTGATTACCTTCCAGGCATTATTTCCGGAATCAGTTCAGGGAGCGGTTGAAGCGTAATAATGTAATCTTCATCAACATCATTGGGAACATCCACATCAGGCTTTACCTCTACTTTTAGAGAGCGATGAACCTTAGCGGACGAATATTGCCCATTTTTACAATTGTGCTCCCACCAATAGACTTTGTATATCTCCATACTTCCCTCCGGTCTTGCGGATGAAGCATCATTCTCAAATAAATTCGCCAAAACCTTCTTTATTGCTTCCGCATCTTCATCACTAAATCCGGTTTTGCTAGCCAATTGAGGGTTCATGCTTCCGTAAAAAACGTATACTCCATGATCTACCCTATGTTTCATACCCATTGTATCGGATGAGCGTTTGGTCCCATCGCCTTCACTGCTTACACATTTGGTTATCTGAATACTGGAAATGCGTTCAAGAACAGGAGCAATGGAGAATGCGGAATGTATCGATACAGGCCCCCGAATTCCTATGGATACCCCCCCACCTTTCTTATCTCCTTCATAGGCAAAGACCTGACCAAAGGCGCGAACATCTATCCATTTCCTGCAAACAGCTTCGCGAAATTTTTTCTCATCTTTCCAATCATCTTTATGAATCTCACCTTCAGCTCTCTTGCGAAGGCTTGGATACTCATCAATCCGGTTATCGTCGGATTGAACAAAGATACCATAACCTGCCTCTATTAGCCGATTCCGGATTTTTCGCTTAATACAGACATCTGTCAATTCTCCGATTCCGTCATAGTTGACACGAGGTCTGTTCCCATTTAGCGGGTCACCGTTGGGGTTCGCATTTTTTACATTAATAATCACCGCAAAATCGATTTTATTTTTCAAGGCCATGGATAAAATCCTCCTTTAGTTATATTTAATGGCATTCTCTTAATCCCTCTTTAATGCGCCTCAGTCCGGGGCTTCTCTTCATCTCTTTTTTTCCGGAGCGCTTCGCGTTGGCTATGATAGCCAAGCAGAAATTCACCGCTTAACTTCTTATCACTCATAAAATCATCCGGCTTAAACATATCAATAACTTCTGAAATCAATTGCTGCCTTGTTGCGGATTTGCCTCCAAGTCTGGCTTTATAGGGACCCAACGCCAGTTCCAAAGTACGCCATGTTGAAAAGGGACGATCAGCAAAACGCTGCATCAATCTGGCGGCATTTGTCTGCCGTTTTTCCCCGGAATCATTGATTGCCCATTCTTCAATGCTGTCGGCCAGAGCCAACAATCTACCATATAAATAGTCCTTTGTATCCCTTTTTTTATCCAGCGCCATATCAAAATTCTCCTTCTCATGATATTTTTTATAAAGTGCACAAGCAATACTAAGCGTTTTATTCCATTCCCAATCCTCCAGGCCGATACGGTTGGAGGCGCGACGAACTGCGGATTCAACTAAATCTCTTGGCAGTTTCCGTCCATCAATGATACAGGGAATAATACGTTCCACCGTTGCCTTCCGGAGTTTATCATCTATCCGAGTACCGTATGCCGCTTCCGCTATATCATTTGGTGCAGGCGCGCCGATAAACCTGAAATGCAATGTCCTTTTCTTACCGGTCTGAGCGTCAAGTATTGCTTTTGACCGATACCCATGGAGCCAGCAGCACGTCTCATGCCACTTTTGAACTCTGTCTAAAAAATCCGAACCTGTTAATTCCCGATAGAAGGTAATGGCCATCCGACCGGGGGTAGCGGAATCCAACCCCAATACCACAATATTAGCGGTATTGCCTAGTTCGACGCTATAGCCGGCAATTTTCTTGCTTAATTTAAGTGCAAGATCCTGAGCGGTTGATATTGCGGACTCCGAATCATTTTCCATATCCGCCAAACCCAGCATTGATAAGGAATCCGCCATGAGATCGGGGATCTCTTTCCCGGAAGTGGCCCAGGCTACGATTGCCTGATCGCCCCTTTTATACCCCTGCCGGTTGATTAACCAACGCAGAACGTTATGTGCTTTCTGGGTTACTTCAAACCCAACACCGCAGGCCTGTCCTGCTGATAAGAAACGGCCCCGGAAGGTGAACCCACTGGTATCATTGGCTGAAATAAGTTTGGCTTTATCCCCGTCATTTCTTATCTTGGCAGGGTGTTGATCGGCCGCCATAACTTCCGTTCCGGTTACTAAGCAGAATGTCTTACTTTCCTTAGTTGACGAATAATATTTAGTCCAACTTTCAAACAAATTTACATCTGTCCAAGTGGCGGATTGAGGGTCATTGGGAATCTCCACTATCCAGCGGACAAAAGCATCCGCCTGCCAATTTTCTACTTCGCCGGTTTTTTTGTTTGTTTTTCCTGGCAGTAACTTAAAAATATCCGGTTTATTTTTTTCTGATTCCTCATCTTCTCCCCATGATTTTAAAAGCTTCTTATCCTCACCAATAAATAAAATTTGAAAATCGACTAAATCTTTAATAACATTTGTTTTGTTGATATATTTCAAGATCGCCTGCGCTTTAATGTTGGGATATTCTGATTCACACCATTTGCTCAAAAGTTTTTTATATTTTTCATGTGGTTCTCTGGGCTTTTGGGCATACCCGCTGGTTACCTCCCCTCCATAATCCACAAAATCTCCCGCTACGTATTGTAGCTTATCACAGAGAGGATGAGTTTCAGGCTTTCTCCCCGATCTGCCGCCTGAGGTCTCGGTGCATGGAACAATAGTACGGGCTTCCTCTTTCGGAATAACTCTAGCCCGTTTAAAATTGCCGTCTCGATCAATAACGATCTCGATTTGGGCCTTTTGAGTCGTGTGGCAGATCGGTAAAAGCGGCACTTCTTTTTCATCCGAACCGTATCCCATCATAGATTGGCAATTCTCAGCGGTTTGATAAAGCTTTTGTAACCAACTCATCGGCTTGCCACCTCTTCCTGATATCCTTCCAAGAGGCCTTCCTCTTCCAAGCCTACCGATTCAATATTGCGTGCCGACATTTCCCTGATAAATTTGCGAATCTCGCATAGTTCGGGGCGGATAAATTCCACGACACCGTTAATCATTTTCGGACGCCAGAATCTGGCGCAAAGCTCATTTTTTCCAAGTTCATCGGGATAATCAAAGCCATGAAACATCAAATCAAAGCTAAGCTCACCATAATTGTGATAGAAGCTCTCGTCTTCGCCGAACCTACAAGGTTCTACATATCCCTGACATTCACGGGTTCCCAGAAATATATCCCTTCTGCCGCCGCGCTCAATCATGCGTTTGGCAACAAAAAAGTGCTTGTTTTCATTACGGTCCTTAGCTAGGTCTTCCCGATGCCAGTTCCATTCAAAATGAGCTTGTACCTGGTATTCAACGTCAGAAAGGTAAGTATAAATCGATAAGGAATTCCCTCCACCGTACTCAATGGGCTTAGCGCTTCGGGTCTGAGTTTTTATCGGCTTAATTACGCGTATCTTATCGATAAACCAGACGATTGTCGGCTTCCAATACACCGATTCTATGATTCCCTTTAATGCCTGGTAGGTAGGAATCTGGTAACTGCATTTTTCTCCACCGATTTTGGTTAGCGGATCAGTAAACAGCGCATATTTGCCGTACACTTTGAATTCAACTTTGTTTTCCATGTTAATCACCTCCTCAATAACCTAGAAAATCCATGTCTTTGATTTTAACCTCGCTCATGCCATACTCATCGCTGTAGTACTGCTTATCTAAATAGAATATCCCTGCCCCCTCCTGCACTTCATAAATAATCTTCTGTTTGATTAATGCATCAAATTGATTGCGATAAACATTGACAGAATACCGTTGCGCCGCTCTAAGCAACCGGTATTGTGTGTGAAGATCTTTTATTCCGCATAGTTCGCTGATAATCCGGTTGCCTTCACCGTATGGCACGATAACGCCCTGAGTACTTGAATCGATAGCCTGAAAGATTTTGGCGGCTGTCATAAAAGACTGACGCAGAAGTATTTCCGGTGAATAAGAGTTTATCCGCTGATATTCTTGAACAGATTTTGGGTTTATCGATATAAGATCAAAAAGATTATCCGCTCTGCCCGCTTCTGAGTTAGGGCCTACTGTATAACTCATATCCCCCTTTCGCTCGTAAAAATAATATTGATAATAACGTTCCATGGCTTTTAACCCCAGAATATCTTCCTCGAATTGCGCAGAATCCGTTTTAAATTCCTCCAATATTCGTTCTGTTTTATCTCTGCCGATTTTTATATCTGTTAATTTGTTGAGTTTATCCTCCAGCGGATTCACAACGAAAACCCTTCCGCGTTGCTCTCGGGCACCATTTCTGTTGCAGCGCCCGGCAGCCTGGGCAATGGAATCCAGTCCGGCCAGATAACGGATAACACTACCAAAATCAATATCCACACCGGCTTCAATTAATTGAGTACTAACGCAGATAACCGGCTGCTCACTAATTAGACAATCTTTAATTTCTTGCAAATATTGTAAACGATGTGCAGGACACATATTGGTACTGAGATGATACACTTTTGCTTTCGGAATCTTCCGAACCTGCTGAAAGAGAGCAATCGCTGATTTTTTAGTATTTACGATAACCAAGACACTGCCCGTCTCGTTTAATTCTTCTTCAACCAAACCAGCTACCTCTTCTATTGTCCAGCCTCCGACTTTGCACCGATCAAAAACCTCAACCCTTTTCAAAGCCTCAAATAATTTACTAACACCGGGCATCATTTGCTGTTCCGGTCCAATCGCTAAAGCCTTTTTACCGAGGATTTCGCTGTTCAATAACGGTTGTGTTGCGGTGCAAAGTATTACTGTCGAGCCACAAGCCTTGAGCAAAAACCGAATCGCTATATTAAAGAGATACACGCATTGGACAGGTAAAGTTTGGATTTCATCAAAGATAATCACAGCATTAGCCAGTTGGTGCATTCTTCTGGCGTTTCGGGTCCCGTATCCAAATAACGTTTCCAGCAGTTGCACCATCGTGGTAAATACAATCGGTGCGTCCCAGTTCTCAGCCAATAGTTTCTGATGGGTGGTCTCCTCCTCCGGAGTGAGATTGGAATGATGCTCAAGAACAATATCGCTTACATCAACTTCTTTCCCTGTTTCGCCTATCATTATCTTTCTGACTGTCTCTGCATTCTGGTCAATGATCGACGTATAGGGAATGACATAAATAATTCTCTCCATTTCTTGATGACACGCATGATTTAAGGCGAAGCGTAAACTTGAAAGGGTTTTACCTCCACCTGTAGGCACAGTCAATTGATAAAGCCCTTTGGGATGATCTGAGAATTTCAAACAATGATCCGAGATCTGCCTACGCAACTTATTAACCTTTTCCTGCTCTTTATTTTTATTTTCTGCTTTATTTTCAAAATCGCTTAAATGCTTTTCTAACTTGTCAATAAGCATCGGCCAGGGAACATAATTCCCTTGATTTTTCAGGTTAAGTCTCTCTGGGAATTCAAAATCAGCGGTATTTAATCTATCCGCATCGATTAGACAACTAAAAAGAAATCTTGTTAATAATCCGACCTTAAACATAAACGTATCATTTGAATCATTGCGTTCTTGTAAGGATTTAAGCTTAAGATTAAAATCGTTGACGAAATTGCTATCGGATAATATTTCTTCCATCTTACGTTTTACGGTATCATTGACGTTCGCGAGAGCTTCTTTAGTTCTCGTCTTCTCATCAGATTTATTCATTCGGCGTGAATAGTTATCAATGCCATCTGGGGTTAGGCAATCAATTATTCCAGAATGATGAGAGGCTATTATTAAAGATAAGATTTGGGAGGTGAAAATACTTTCTTTGCCTTTATCAGAGAAGTAATTATAGATAATCTGAGCACCAGCACTAGAATGATCAATTTTTCCCTTTTTTCCGGATGCATCTATATAATCATCTTCATCCGGATCAATTAAGCCCGTTGCTGATCCGATGTATTGGTAAAATTCAAAGGTAGCTTTTCCTAGATCATGTAATAAGCCGATGAGTTCCCCGTGTTTTTCCAAGCCAATTTTCTTAGCAAATTTCCCCGCTAAAACAGCTGCTTCTTCAAGGTGCTCCTCTAGAGACTGCTCTTCTCTGTCCTTTTCACGAAGATGCGCAATAAACTTCGGATTATTCTTTATTTTATCCTTATCTCTATCGTCCCTCACGTTAATCCCCCATCTCATAAAAAGCAAAATTTTTTTTTAACCACAAGAATAAATTTTAATTATTCAAGTATTAAGGGGCAATAATGTCATGGAAAAACGTTTTCGGATCAGATCTCCGCCATTGGCAAATTTTTTATATCATTATTCTGGTGTATTTGGGTCATTATTTAAGCAAAATCTAAATTAATATGTTGGGGCAGGATAGCTAACCGTACTGTCACCAGTATCGGTCTTGTCCACATTGCGATACATCCTTAACATAAACACTTTCCTTTTCATCAAAACACCATGCCAATGCTAATATTAGGAAGAACTCGTATAATTCCGGTCTCTATCTTAACTGGGGAATTCCTGAATAATATGGCTGTAATGAATGGGCAGCTTGATTTCCTGGTAGGAAGCTAATTCGATATTGATGCGCATAGTACAATACTCCTTTGCATCAATTTTCCTATATACCCCTTCGTCATTTACCTGTTGTTTCCTGCCAAATACCAATATTATTGACAAATTATGTGTATTGAGCCGGGATATACTCTGTTTAAAAGCCAGAGAAAGCCGTTAAGCAATCGATAATATTGTAAGATATTGAGGCAGAAAGGCATTTTTTGGAATAATACGCTAAAATTAGAATGGAGTTGCCGTTTGGCGGTTGGTCACTTTCCCGCGAGGGGAGGTGATGCCTATGATTACATACAGTGAATTGTTTCAATTTTGCCTGGTAATCGTAGGGGTTGTTTCTCTGTGTATCATACTGTAGAGTGAAGCGCTGGGAACACCAGCCCCTCCTCATCAAACCGTACGTGAGGTTTTTGTTGCCGCTCCCCATACGCCGGGAGGTCCTTCGGTGCTGCCTCTCCAAGCTCTTCACACCTTCCATGGCCTTCGTCCATTTCTGCAGGACTCGGCTCCTCCTCTTTCCCTCTCGCGAGGCCTATTTTACGACGCGGCAAAATTCACTTCATGTTACGGCCTGGTAACTTGCTCGTCCTTTCTCTGAAAGGTACTTCTGTCGATACGCTTCTACGCACAAATCTCTCCGTACGCAGGTATCCTAGCTACGGGGCGTCTTGGTACTTACCCCGACCGGTCTTTCACCGATTAGACAACACGTGCTTAGCTGGGCACGCCAGAAAATAACGGACCGCCTTTAGTAAGGCGGTCTAAAAACCCACAAGGACTAGCCGCCATACCAAAAGCGGCAACTCCCTTTGTATTTTTATGGTAACACATAGATGTATCAATTTCAATTTTCCCATTTACGCTTTATGCCATGAGATTGTAAAACGGTTAAGACCTCTGACATATTCACGCGCATCATCGGTTGTATGGGTTGGTGCCCCGCTCAGACGCTGTTGTTCAGCCTCCAATAATTTGGCTTTCAAATTCAGCATTGCTTCGCACCGTTCAAAGGCTTTTATGCTCCTTATGACCAGTTCGCCTTCGCCATTTGTAGTTAAATAAACAGGTTCAGATTTTTCCTTGCATATTCTGATTATCTCACCAAGCTCGGTCCTTAAGGCTGTGGTAGGTTTGATTATCATTACTATTCACCTCTGTACAATATTAAGACTTAATTATGCCCTTATATATGCTTATGCCTATGCAGACAAAACATATTCAAGCCGGGGGAAAACCAACCAACTCTAGTATACGACGATTTGTGCTAAAAGGGCTGAATAAGTAAACCTGGAATGGGGGTTACATTGTATTGCCCATAATTATGAAAAAAATGGTTACTGCTGCGGTCTAGTGCACGTAACCATTTTCAATATTTTGATATTTTTTCATCTTAAAAGCTAAAGGGGGGCGTGGCTGAAAACTAAAGTTTCAACACGGCCCCCAATTTTTTTAGCTGATTTTTATCTGGTTTTCGTCCACCGTTTTCATAATGTCGTCAAAGGTAAACCAGCTGTTGGCTTCCCGGAATATGTAGCCCGGATCAGTGGCGTGCTGCGCGGCTATAGCCTTCCAATCTTTATTAGTAGCAAATTCGCGGTCGATGGTTAATTCAACTCCTGAGCTAAACTTGCCGGGGTTATCCTTATCGGCAACTTCAGCGGCGAAATTCACTTCTTCTACTTTGGGGTTGGTAAATAAAATACTGCTTCCCAAAATGGCTGTGCCGCCGGCTACTTTAAGATACTCAGTCCCGTTGGTGGGAGGAGTGCTGGGGGTATAGTGAATAGTTATTTTCTTTTGGCCGGCTTTTTCTTTAATATCCTCAACTTCAACGCTAGTTATATCCTTGGGGAAATTGGTATCAATGGTGGCCGGTTTTCCTGCAGCGTCCAATGTGAGTGCCAGTTTGACATTATCGGCATTAACTGCGGCGGTTGTCCAATCAATAGCCGGCTTCTTAGGCTGTTCTTGAGCCGCTGGGCTCTGGTTGGCTGGTTGTGTTGAGTTGCTGCACCCCAACATGCTAAGACTGCCTATTAGCAGAACCGTCCCAAGCAAAACCCAAATCTTCTTCCCGAATATCCTTTTTTCTTCCGTCCCACACTTTCCTTCCATTAAAAACCCTCCTATTCCAATAATTGTTTCAATATGATTTTACTTCACTTACCCAGCAACTCAATTGCCAGAGTAGATATTCATGTAATGAACTTCTCTAGATCTGACAGAAATTTAAACCGGCCAGGTCTAGAGACATTGCCGCACATCCCTCCCCCGATAGAAGTCCCGCCATTATTAAGAATGAATGCCCAAATAGTAGCTTTTTTCATCTTAGCAATCCGCACTGACAGCCCACTGACAAAATACTTACATTTGTTCAAAGAGCAAAAGCCCTGACTTTTTTAAAACCAGAGCGCATAGCGGTTTTTTTCTGTGGCAGAGGGAATAGGTAGGATATATAACGGTTGCTGATCATACGGAAAACAAATCTCGATTCGTTGGGACTGGGACCGGGAGGCGCTCCCGGTCCCAGTCCCAATTGCTTTTACCGCAGCAAGAGCTTATACAGCACCTGGGCCATCTCCGCCCGGGTAGTGGTCTCTTCCGGGGAAAGTTTTCCACCGCTGCCGCCTACAATTCCGCTTTCCACCAGACGCGTTATGGCCTCCATTGCCCAGGGGGCGATATTGCCGGCATCGCTGAAGCTTGCCAGCGGTTTGCCATAATTACCCTCAGGCAACTGATCCATGGCTTTCAAGGTGTTGTAGAGCAGGGTAAACATCTCCTGACGGGTGATTTCCCTGCCGGGGGCGAAGCGGTTGCCGCCCACGCCGGCGGATATGCCTGAGCGCTTGGCCGCCGCCAGGTAGTTCGTGTACCAGGTGTTCCCGGCGTCGGAAAAGTTGTCCTGCGGGTTGGCATCCGGGGCGATGCCGTAGGTGCGCATCAGCATGACGATGAATTCGCCTCTTGTGAGCCTGGCTTCGGGGCTGTAATTGCCGCTGCCAGTCCCGGTGATAATGCCCCGGGCTGCGATGAAGGACACCGCCTGGTTGTACCATGCGTTTTCCTCCACGTCCCTGAAGCTCACAGGGTTGTAGCCAACGGCATACAGGCTGAAATGGGCGGTGGTGAAAGTTACCGTTCCGGTTGTTGCGTCATAGCGGCCGTTGAGTACGCAAACCAGATTGCCGCTGCCGTCCAGGTACCAGATGATGAGGCATTCCGGGTTTTGAAGTTCCGCCGCCGTGGGCGTATAGGGTATGGCCACGGTGATCGGGGCGGCCGGGTTGTTCCAGTCGGTCTGCACCCCGTCCAAGGTCAGGGTTAGCTGGATCAGAGGCCGGTCGCCGATGGCGGATTTTTCGCTGTCGGAGAGCTTGGACCTGTCGCCCTGGCCGATGGCGATGCCGGCTTTTTGGTCTTCCATCCCGGTCAGGCCAGCCAGCATGTTATCCGGTATGGAGATGCTGCCGGAAGGGGTATCAAAGGTCAGGCAATCTGCCGCCTGCGCTTCCGACAGGAAATTGGCAGGCATTTCAAGGTTATAACAATTTACGCCTGGCACGGAAGGCATGAGAATGACTGTATCGGCCCCGACCGCGAGGAATTCGGTAGCCTGTGCGCCGGTCAGGCTCACCGTGCTGGTATTTGTCCCCGATGGGAAGGTTATGGGCAGGGTCGCTACCTGTACCTTATTCTTCATAACGATAGCATAGTAGTTCTGCGTGCCGGATGAGGAACTACCTTCTCCGCTTTCTCCGCTTTCTCCGCTTTCTCCGCCTCCTCCACCTCCATCCGACAGGGTGGTGAACGCCTCGTCTCCGCCGTAGGCCGTGCCCTGATTATTGATGGCGTAGGCACGCACATGATAAATCGTACTGGCGGAAAGGCCGGTAATATCCGTCGTGAAGCTTCCCGTACCGCTGCCTACCGCAACCCTGGTGGCACCTATGTCTCCGATGGCCGGACCGGCGTCGTTACCGTAGACAAAGCCGCGTTCGGTGACTGTCGCGCCGCCGTCGCCCGTGACATTGCCGGAGAGGGTCACGCTGGAAGATGTGATGCCCGATACCGGGCCGGTCGTCACCGTGGGCGGGGTGGCCGGGGGTGGGTCCGTCAGGGTGGTGAACGCCACGTCATCGCCGTAGGCCGTACCCTGGTTATTAATGGCGTAGGCACGCACATGATAAATCGTACCGGGGGAAAGGCTTGTAATAGCCATTGTAAAGCTGCCGGTACCCATTCCCATCGGCAGTTGGACCACGTCCGCGTCGCCGACGGCGGGATTGGCACCGTTACCGTAGACAAAGCCCCGCTCCGTTACTTCCGCGCCGCCGTCATCCGTGACCTCGCCGGAGAGCGTGGCATCCGACGTGGTGATATTTATGACCGCGCCTGTCACGACGGTGGGCGGGGTGGGAACCAATATCACCGGCCCGGAGTTTTGAACCGTCACATCGACCGACAGGCCTGCCTCCCAGGTTATTCCTCCGTCTCGGCTCAGCCGTACGTTATATACTTTATCCGTTGTTGGGCTGGCGTTGGCGGGGAAGGTGAGCGTGACGGCCTGCCCCGTGACGCTGCCCACCGTCGTGCCGGTGATGGCTGTGGGCGTCGCGCCGTCAAAGGCGGTCACGGTGATGCCGTCGGTCAGGTTATTGCCCGTGATGGTTATAACGCTGTCACCGCCCGCGGAAGACAGGGTTGCCGGGTCTGCCGCGATACTAGCTATAAGGATATCGTCCGCATAGGCACCAGGTATGCCGCTAAACAGCAGAGCCATTAACAAATAAATGGCCAGCAGCGCTTTCAGTATATGGATGTTTTTTATTTTCATATGCTCACATTCCTTTCCGTTCTCTCACAAAAACCCGTTATTCCCACAACAGATCATAGAGTAGCTGCGCCATCTGGGCGCGATTCGCCGCACCGATGGTATCGAGCTCTCCCGGCGCTGCCCGTTCGACGCCCCTTTCCGCAGAACCTGCTCGCCTCGCTTGCATTGCCCGCGATATCCACCGTGGCGGCGCCGCCGGATGGTGCATCCCCAAACCCGAGCGTGCGGTAAAGCAGCGTGAACATCATCAGATCAACGCAAAGGCAAGTATGCGCCTCGAATAGCCGCTTTTTTCACAGTGATTCCTCCCTACCATTCCAAATTCTATGAATTAAAGACGTCTCCGGCACGGCGGGTTTTGCCGTGTTTATGCTCAGGTTCCCGGCACCCCCATCCTATTTGCCATTGCTTTATGGTAGCAAGCTTCACTCACAATTCACTGACAAAACACTTACATTGCTCAAAAGCAAAAGCCCCGGCTTTTTTAAGCCAGGGCAGCCAGCGTTTATTCTGATTTTATCAGGATTAGGCAGGAAAATATCAATGCTTGATAATCAGGCGGGAATACAGCTCTTGCATCTCTGGAGACGGGGTTAATCCCAGTTCATCCTTTAGAACCGATATCAACCTTTTATATTGTGAATTGATTGACTTTAAATCGCCCATCCCGGCGTAAGCCGAAATAAGACGGCGGTAATATTCCTCGGTGAGCGGATTATCCCTGACCAGATGCTCCAGATGAATGATGGCCTGCAAATAATTCCCTTGGTTTAGATAATAACTGCTTAACCGGTCTCTTGCTCTATAATAAAGCTGTTTCATGTATTCCTGTTCCATAATAACCCAGGGGTATTCCATTTCTTCCAGATAATCGCCGCGATACAGGGCCACCGCTTCCTCCAGTAATGAAGCCAAACCTTCGCTAAGCGCACCGTCACTTCCCGCGGCAGCCAACAGCTCTTGAAAATCGTGTTTGTCAATTGCTGCATTGCCCGGCAGCAGGTGATATCTTCTTCCCCGATATAATATCCAATCCTTGCGGCCGGTTTGTTCTTCCAGTATATGGCGGAGATTATGCATAATGGTATGAAAAAGCGCATTGGCCTGCTGATACGGGGTTTCCGGCCAGAGGGCCTCAATGATCCGATCTTTATCCACAGGATTGCCCAAGTGGGCAAGGTAAATGAGGAGATCGCGGGACTTGCTCCTGACCCAGTTCATGTGAGTGATTTCCGTTTCCCCAAAGAAGATGCGCACCGGCCCCAGTAATTCCAGGCGGAGCAATCCTTTTTCCTCGGTGGCGCTTCTCCCGGCAGCCATCGGGGATGCCCCCCATTTTGATTGCGACCGGCGGGCCAGTTCAGATACTTTCGGGTCGCGGTCTTTAACCAGTTTTCCGATTACTTCTAAAGCCTCCCGGCCTCCGATTTGAGCCAAAGGATTGATCGCCCGTTCCCGAACCGAAGAATCGGGATGCCCGGCAAGCTTTCGCAGAAGCGGGACGGCTCTTTCTCCCACCCGAACCAGAATCCTCTGTATAAAGGTCACCTCTATGCCCTTTGCGAGACCCAGGTGGAGCAAGGGCTGATAGATCTCAAAAAACAGCAAAAAATCATGAACATAATTCATTTCAGAAGCAAGCGTTATGGCTTTAGCAGTGAATTCTGCAATATCTTTTTCATCTCTCCTGAGTATCCCCACCAGAGCCAAAGCGGAATAGGTGATGCACAATGGTTTTCTGGCTCCGACTTTCTCGATCTCCGGCAATATCTCATGCAAGCGCAAATAGGCCGTCTCCATATTGCCGGCTTGTACCATATAAAGACATTCCACCACCTGGTATAGTCCTTTGAGATAGTCAGATTGGGTTCCGCTCTGTCTCTTCGCTTTATCGAACAAATCTTGCGCTTCGACTGACCGTCCCTGCGCCCCCAGGCAGATAGACAGCAGAAGATTGGCCAGGGTATAGATTACATGGTCACCACCATATTCTTCTATAATACGCAGCGCTTTTCTTAAGTATTTCTCTGCTTGCGGGAACTCGCGCCGAACCAGCAAAACATTGCCGAATTGAAAATAGGCGCTGGGCAGGGCCTCGGTCAATCCAAAGTTCTCTTTGGCGGCTATACTCTGTCTGAGGTATTCATAAGCCTGATCCAGTTCCCCCCAGTCCAGGTAAATAGGCCCGATACTATCCTGGAAATAATAGTTGCGCAGACTCTTATCGGGTGAAATGGATAGGCCGCGGCGGTAATAATACATAGAGCGGTCGTAATATCCCCGGCCAAAAGTAACAGTGCCCAGCCCTTCATAAAAATAGGTCATGAGGACGATATCGCCGCGCTGCTCGGCCAGCTTCAAAGCCCGGGTCAAAACCTCCTCCGCTTCCGCAAACCGGCCGGATAACCACAGGGTAAGGGATTGTTCCAGGTAAGGGTCGAAACGCTCTTTGGTCTCTTCCTGCTGCAGATCGGGAATGGCCATTTCCAACAGGCTGAGACTGTCTTGATATTGCCCCTGGGAACGAAGAATTTTGGCCTTAAGCAAACGGCTTTCGGCCAGACCTGCACTTTCGGCAGCATCCGAAAAGGCTTTTAACGCATGGTTAACCCAATTTTCGCCGGAATAAATCCTCCCCCGGTTCAAGTCAATCTGAGCCTTATATAATGCCAGCCAGGGATCCTGGGCCATCTCTTCCTCGGGAAAATTGCTCAACCACCGCTCCACCGTTTGCCAGTTGCCCCTTCCGATCAGTTTCCGCCCTGCTTCAATCATTGCCTTTTGAGCTTTTTCCCGAATTCCGGCCGCCAGGAAGCATTCCACCGCCCGCCCGATCTCCCCGTTCTTAAGCACAGCCTCGCCGGCCTTCTCCAACAGCTCAAATCGCTCGTCACCCAGGCGCTCCAGCAGAAAATCCCGGACTAACTGATGATAACGGTAGGTATCGTTCTTTCCGGCCAAAGGGATTAAGAAGTGCCTTCTCCACAGCGTTGCGAGGAGGGTTCGGGAATCTTTCCTTTGCAGCAGCAGGTCGCAGTACTCCGGCGTGATTTCCTCCAGTACCGAAATGGACGTCAAAAACCTGCGGGTATCCGCTTCCTCTCTTTCCAGTACTTCGGAGGCCATGTAATTGAAAAGTATTTCCTTATTCAGCTTGGCAAAATCCGTTTTTCCCCATGAGGGAGAATTCAGCGAGAACCCGACTGCGATCGGCCAGCCATTGGTGTTTTTTCTGATGGCATCCACTTCCGCCCCGGTCAGTGTAATACCGCTTTTAGCGTAACAGCCGGCAATGTCTTCATGGGTAAAATATAAATCTTCAGTACCGATCCTTCGTATTCTTCCCTCTGCCAGCAGACGGTTTAACTGAAAAACATCCGTTCTGCCGGCCAGCAGGATCTTCACCCGGGGCGGCACATGGCGCAGCAATTCTTCAATAAATAGTTTAACTTCCGGCTGGGTCAGAACATGGAAATCGTCAAAGACTAATGTCAGTCCTTTTTGATACTTATCAAGTTCTTTTATAAGCATTGACAAGACCGTTCGACCACGGTTCAGGCCGGCCTGGCTGGTGTCGATAAAAGAAAATATCTCATTACCAAAAGCGGGGTGAAGCTTTTTACATCCGGTGATCAAATAGCGCCAAAATACAGCGGGGTCGTTGTCGTATTCGTCCAGTTGATACCAGACCGCCGGTTGATTGAATGCCTCGGTGAGCTGGGAAAGCAAAACCGTTTTCCCAAAGCCAGCCGGCGCGACAATCGTAATGATATGGGCTTCCGATTCTCTGATGCGCTCGATCAAACGAGGCCGCAGCATTATTTTTTCGTGGATAAAAGGCGCCAGAAGTTTTTGCGGCACCAGACCGAATTCCTCATTCAATGCTCATCCTGCTCCTCGTAGGCATATAACTATATATTTATTATATACTCAAACTGCGCAGCAGAGATCAACCATCAGACACCTGATATGAGTAAGCTGAGAAGCTTATCAGGATTAGGCAGGAAAATATCAATGCTTGATAATCAGGCGTGAATACAGCTCTTGCATCTCTGGAGACGGGGTTAATCCCAGTTCATCCTTTAAAACCGATATCAACCTTTTATATTGCGAATTGATTGACTTTAAATCGCCCATCCCGGCGTAAGCCGAAATAAGACGGCGGTAATATTCCTCGGTGAGCGGATTATCCCTGACCAGATGCTCCAAATGAATGATGGCCTGCAGATAGTTCCCTTGGTTTAGATAATAACCGCTTAAACGGTCTCTTGCCTTGTAATAAAGCTGCTTCATGTATTCCTGTTCCATGATAACCCAGGGGTATTCCATTTCTTCGAGATAATCGCCGCGATACAGGGCCACCGCTTCCTCCAGTAATGAAGCCAGCCGTTCGCTAAGCTCACCGTCATTTCCCGCGGCAGCCAACAGCTCTTGAAAATCGTGTTTGTCAATTGCCGCACTGCCCGGTAGCAGGTGATATCTTCTTCCCCGGTATAATATCCAATCCTTGCGGCCGGTTTGCTCTTCCAGTATATGGCGGAGATTATGCATAATGGTATGAAAAAGCGCATTGGCCTGCTGATAGGGGGTTTCCGGCCAGAGGGCCTCAATGATCCGGTCTTTATCCACAGGATTGCCCAGGTGGGCAAGGTAAATGAGGAGGTCACGGGACTTGCTCCTGACCCAGTTCATGTGGGTGATTTCCGTATCCGCAAAGAAGATGCGCACCGGCCCCAGTAATTCCAGGCGGAGCAATCCTTTTTCCTCGGTGGCGCTTCTCCCGGCAGCCATCGGGGATGCCCCCCATTTTGATTGCGACCGGCGGGCCAGTTCAGATACTCTCGGCTCACGGTCTTTAACCAGTATTTCGATTGCTTCTAAGGCTTCCCGGCCTCCGATTTGAGCCAAAGGATTGATCGCCCGCCCCCGAACCGAAGAATCGGGATGCCCGGCAAGCTTCCGCAGAAGCGGGACGGCTCTTTCCCCCACCCGAACCAGAATCCTCTGTATAAAGGTCACCTCTATGCCCTTTGCGAGACCCAGGTAGAGCAAGGGCTGATAAATCTCGAAAGACAACAGAAAGTCATGGAAAAAATTCATTTCTGCAGCCAGTGTTAACGCTTTCTCTGCAAATTCCGAGGTATCCTCTTCATTTCCTCGCAGTACTTCGCTCAGGGCCAAAGCCGAATAGGCGATACACAATAGTTTTCGCGCTCCAACCCTCTCCAGCATCGGTAAAATTTCATACAGCCGCCAATAGGCCGCTTCAAAATTGCCGGTTTGCAGTATAAAAAGACACTCCACCACTTGGAAAAGCCCGGTCAGATAGTGCGATTGGGTTCCTGCACGGCTCCGCGCTTTATCGGCTAGATCTTGCCCTTCCACCAACCTTCCCTGAGCTCCCAGGCAAATCGACAGCAAAAGGCCGGTCAGCGTATGAACAAAATGGTCTCCACCGTGTTCTTCCATAATGTACAGCGCTTTTTTGAAATATTGTTCAGCTTGCAGCAGATCACCACGGTCAAGCAGAACGTTGCCCAGCTGACAATAGGCGCTGGGCAAGGCCTCGGTCAACCCGAAGTTTTCCTTGGCGGCTATACTTTGCTTAAGGTACTCATAGGCCTGGTCCAACTCGCCCCAGTCCAGGTAAATAGGCCCGATACTATCCTGGAAATAATAGTTGCGCAAACTCTTATCCGGTGAAATGGCCATGCCGCGGCGATAATAGTACATGGAACGGTCGTAATACCCCCAGGCAAAGGTGACGGTACCCAGCCCTTCGTAAAAATAAGTCATGAGAACCGTATCACCACGCTGCTCCGCCAGCTTCAAAGCCTGGTTCAAAACCTCTTCCGCTTCCGCAAACCGGCCGCATAACATCAGAGTATATGATTTTTCCAGATAGGGGTCAAAGCGCTCTTTGGTTTCTTCCTGCTGTAGATTGGGAATGGCCGATTCCAGTAGACTCAGACTATCCTGGTACCGCCCCTGATAACGAAGAATTTTAGCCTTAAGCAGGCGGCTTTCGGCCAAACCTGCACTTTCGGCAATATCCGAAAAGGCTTGTAACGCATGGTTAACCCAATTTTCGCCGGAATAAATTCTCCCCCGGTTCACGTCAATCTGAGCCTTATATAATGCCAGCCAGGGATCTTGGGCCATCTCCTCTACGGGGAAATTGCTTAACCACCGCTCCACCGTCTGCCAGTTGCCCCTTCCGATCAGTTTTTGCCCCGCTGCAGTGATTGTTTTTCGAGCTTTTTCCGGAATCCCGCCGGCAAGAAAATACTCCACCGCCCGTTCAGGCTCACCTTTATTTAATGCAGTTGCCACAGCTTTTTCCAATAGCTCCGGCCGCTCGTCTCCCAGCCGTTCCAGTAGAAAACCCCGAAATAACTGGTGATAACGGTATACATCGTCTTTCCCAACCAAAGGGATTAGAAAGAAATACTTTCTTTGCAGCAAAGCCAAATGTTTGCGGGAATCGCTCCTTTCAAGAAGCAGGTCGCAATACTCGGGAGTTATTTCTTCCAACACTGAAATTGCCGTCAAAAACCTGCGGGTACCCGCTTCTTCTCCTGCCAGTATTTCGGATGCCATGTAGTCGAAAAGGCTTTCTTTATTTAACTTGGCAACACCACTTTTCCCCCATGAAGGGGAATTCAATGCAAAGCTGACCGCTAGCGGCCAGCCCTCCGTGGTTTTCTCGATTTTATCCAGCTCTTGCTTAGTCAGTGCAATACTGTTTTTAGCATAATAGCCGGCAATGTCTTCATGGGTAAAATATAAATCTTCAGCATCGATCTTTTGTATTCTTCCCTCAGCCAGCAGGCGGTTTAGTTGAAAAACATCCGTTCTACCAGCCAGCAGAACCTTTACCCGGGGGGGCAAATGGCGCAAAAAATCTTCAATAAAGGATTTAACTTCCGGCTGCGACAGGACATGGCAATCATCAAAAGCGAGCGTTACCCCTTCTGGATACTTATCAAATTCTCTTATGAGCATGGATAAGACCGTTCGCCCCCGGTTCAAGCCCGCTTGATTATGATCAATAAAAAAGAGTATTTCTTTGCCGAATGTGGGATAAAGTTTTTTACATCCAGCCACTAAATAGCGCCAAAATACGGCGGGATCGTTGTCATATTCATCCAACTGGTACCAAACCGCCGGCTGATTAAAAGCCTCGGCCAACTGAGCCAGTAAAATAGTTTTACCAAAGCCGGCTGGCGCAATAATGTTGACAATACCGGGTTCCCCTTTGGTAATATGTTGAATTATACGAGGGCGCAGCATTATTTTTTCGTGGATAAAAGGCGCCAGAAGTTTTTGCGACACCAGACTGAATTCCTCATTCAATGCTCATCCTGCTCCTCGTATGTATGTAATCATATTCATTATATACTCAAACTTCGCGCTAGAAATCAACCATTAGTCACCTGATATGATTAAGCTGAGAAGTAATCCGTCTGCTACTTGACTTAACATCTCTTTTGCTCTTTCTGGCGAAACCATTTTTGTTAATGAAGTGTTAAAAAAAGAAGCATCTAAAGCTTGGGATGAAAGTACAGACTAAACGGTTATTTCTACCAACTTAATATTATCATTAAACAGATATTGGCTGATTTCTTCATTGTTAAAAGCGGAGAGTTGCAGAACAAAGCGATTCCAATCACTAACGTAATTTTTATTTACCCACGAACTGTAAAGGACGTTATAGCGGCTTAAACTACCATGCTGGATATTCTGAGCCTTATTCTTGTACAAGGAAATAAAGGTATCCATGTCAGATTTAAAGGCAGTATTTATATCATCCGAAGATTTTAGATTCTCCACCATACTATTTATAATTCTCAAAACATGCAGTTTATCATAATCTAATAAATAGGCTTCTTTATTGCGGACAAAAGGATCGCGCCGCTGCTGCTCTATGTGCGCACTGATTCTGTCAATTTCATTCGAGATAAAATTATTGAATGATTGATCTAGCTTTTTCTTTACGCTACTGCTTATATTGAAATGCCCGGAAAGCAATTCGTATTTCATGGCAGCCATTCCCAGTTGAACCCCTAGTTCTTCTTCGGAACGATCTAATGATTGCGAACGGTTTTGAACACCTGCCATTTCTTTAACCAGGGTGCCGGAGGCAGTTAAATCATCTATGCTGTAACCGTATTTACTGGTTAGATTCATATCTGGTTGCTGGGAAATAAAAGCGTAGCGAAGTTGTTCTCCCATAAAGCTACCCGCAGTCAGAAGCCATTCATCCGCTGTTCCTTTGATATGGGCATAGTCAGGATTTTCATCAATAAAATTAAGATAAGTTGTCTTGCGCTGTTCATAGATGTCCCAAAAACTGTTATGAATGGCTTCCTGCTCTCCGATTACTCCATTTGTCTCCAAAAAGCCTCCCACCGTTTGAGCAAAATTGGTTGCAGCTTCCTCAACATGAGAATTAAACAATGCCTCCAGCCTGGCCAGCTCTGCTGTACGCTCTTCTCCAGTAAATTGTTGTTCAATACGATTTTTATATTGTGCATATTCGGATGCATAATAGTCGATGTTGAGAGCAACGGTATCCAGCATGTCGCTTCCCGGCATACTATGCCAAGACAGATTGGTGCCGACCCATTGCCATGAAATCTGCTTTTGCCCGCCGGTTTCCCGGTACTTGGCGCGTGCTGCCGCAGGATCGCTTGTGCTTGGGTCTACCTCAACGGTTCCGTCCTCGTTTTTGCGGAGTTGCAGAACAGACGCCGCACGAAGAATAGCCTGTTCTCTTAATTGGTCCTCATTTATTTGATAGTCTTCCACACCAACAGTGGCCAATTCTAGAGTAATGGCTTTGTTGACATAATTGTTATTTTCCAACAACGACCAGGTTGAAAACCCGGACGTATTGGACTTAGGATGGGAAATAGAAGGATTAATTAAATCCTCAAATTTGTATTGTTTTTGTTTATACGCATAACCGAGAATAAACGTGTTTATATTCACAGGCTGTTACTCCTTCTATAGTTTTTTAACCCAATATATACATTTGTTACCATATCGGAAGAACTGACTGGTTGCTTTAATGTTTAGAACTTATTTACTCTTTACTTTGTTTAAAAAGGGCGCGTCACCCAACGTTTTTAAATTAACGTTTTGCGACACGCCCTCCGAAAACTCTAAATTCCCTTTTTTATCCCACGCCGGGGACTAAAGATGATTTAAAATAATCCTAATTTTAGCAAGTCGGGATAATCCCGCCTGCCATGAAGCATCCAGTATACTGCCACTCATCGCCGATAACTTTATAAAACACTATATCGCTATCAATGGCACTATTGGTAAGACATTTATTTTTATCTAGAAAGCTGTAAAGGCAGCCTTCCGGCTGCCCATTTGTTTCATTAATTATACTGTCATTGTCCCGCCAGCTACTCCCACTCAATGGTGCCTGGCGGCTTGGAAGTTACATCATACAATACCCGGTTGACGCCGCGTACTTCGTTAACAATGCGGCGGGACATGATGTCCAGGAGTTCATAGGGCAGGCGCGCCCATTCGGCGGTCATGGCGTCTTCGCTGACCACCGCCCGAATGATGATAGGATGGGCATAGGTGCGGGCATCGCCCATGACGCCCACGCTGCGGATGGGGGGCAGTACGGCGAAAGCCTGCCAGATTTCCCGTTCCAGGCCAGCCTTGGCGATTTCTTCACGCACGATGGCATCGGCCTCCCGCAGAATGGCCAGTTTCTCTTCATCAACCGCTTCCAGCACTCTGACTGCCAGGCCGGGTCCGGGGAAGGGCTGGCGCCAGACCAGTTCGTGGGGTATACCCATTTTCTCGCCGATGATCCGCACTTCGTCTTTAAATAAGAGGCGCAGCGGCTCGATGAGGTCAAAGTCCATGTCTTCAGGCAGGCCGCCCACGTTGTGGTGGCTCTTTATGGTGTGCGCGGTTCTCGTGCCGCTCTCGATGATATCGGGGTAGATGGTGCCCTGCACCAGGTAGTCGATTTCGCCCAGCTTGTTCTTTTCTTCTTCAAATACCCGTATGAACTCCTCACCGATGATCTTGCGCTTCTGTTCCGGGTCTTTGACCCCGGCCAGTTTGGAAAGAAAGCGCTCCCGGGCATCGGCCAGAATGATATTGAGGTGCATAGTCTCTTTGAAAGTATTCATCACATCCCGGGCTTCGTCTTTGCGCAGGAGTCCGTTGTCCACAAAGACGCAGACCAGCTGATCGCCCACTGCCTTGTGCACCAGGGTGGCGGCTATGGAAGAGTCTACCCCCCCGCTCAATCCGCACAGGACTTTTTTATCGCCTACTTTATCTTTAATATCGGCAACCATTTCGCTTATAAAATCGGAAAGGTCCCAATCCCCTTTAAGGCCTGCCACTTTGAACAGGAAGTTAGCGAGCACTTCCATGCCTTTTATGGTGTGGCGCACTTCGGGATGAAACTGCACCGCGTAGAGCCGGCGCGACGGGTCGCTCATGGCTGCTATTTTACAGTCCCCAGTAAAGGCGGTAACGCTAAAGCCTTCCGGCAATCTCTGTACCGCATCCCCGTGGCTCATCCAGACCTGCATGTCCCGTTCCAATCCGGCAAACAGCAGATCGTCCCTGCTTATTTGCAGCTGGGCCCTTCCGTATTCACGCACCGGGGCGGATCCTACCAGCCCGTCCATTTCGTCGGCCATCAAGTGCATGCCGTAACAGATCCCCAAAACCGGTATGCCCATAGTAAAAAGGCGTTTGTCGCAGCGCGGCGAACCATCGATGTGTACGCTTTCCGGCCCTCCGGTGAGGATTAAGGCCTGCGGGCTTAAAGCCTGCACCTCTTCATAGCTGATGTCAAAGGGAACCATTTCACTGTAAACAGACAATTCCCGAACCCGGCGGGCAATGAGCTGATTATACTGCCCGCCGAAGTCCAGGACCAAAACCAGTTCTTTATGCATCTTACACCTCTACTTGTCGTCCATTGCAGGCTTCAGTACACACACCGCCGGGTAGTTGCGGTATTGCTCGGCATAGTCCAGGCCATAGCCTACCACAAAACGATCTGGAATAGTATATCCCACGTAGTCGGCCTGGATGTCAGTCTTGCGTCGGGAAGGTTTATCCAACAGGCAGCATATTTTAACACTGCGGGGGTTTCTGGTCTTTAACAGCTCAGTTATATATTTCAGGGTCAACCCGGTATCAACTATATCTTCAACGATCAGCACGTCCTTGTCCTGAATGGAGTTTTCCAGGTCTTTTATTATGCGAACTTCGCCGGATGACGATGTAGAGATGCCGTAGCTGGATATATCCATAAAATCAATTTCCAAAGGGATCTGGATTTCCCTTATCAGATCGGCCATGAAGATGAAGGCGCCTTTCAAGATACCCACTACCAGAACTTCACGTCCCCGGTATTCCTCGGTTATTTTACTGCCCAATTCGGCCACCTTGTTTTTCAATTCTTCGCGGTCAAACAACACTTCCATTTGCACTAAATTCAACGTTATCCCTCCCTACAAAAGGAATTATATCATAAGTTAAAGAGGGTGTAATGATACCCATTTATAGTATGGAAAAATGTGCCGCGAACTTGCAGTCTGCATGCCAAAGCCAGAGCGAGCGACGGAAGTGAAGAGCAAGGCGCACAATAGGCCCGCGATTGAGGCGTACCGAAGTACGTTGATTGAGCGGGCCTATTGTGCAACGCAGCTATTCACTTTTGTCGACGGTCTGGGGCTGCCTTTTTTAGACAGCCCCCCGTCAGGTCCATTGCTTATGGTTTTTTAACCTCACTTACATCGGGCGCTTTTATTTCTATATTTTCGTCAAAAGCGCTCAACTGCACATCGATATTCAATACGATTCCCGGGTTCTTTTTATTAGTCGCCGTCAAAGCAGACTTCATGATCAGATCGCTCTTATAATCGATCCAGATCCGGTATTGGAAATCCTTCCACATGGTTTCCAGCAACTGTGTCTCTACGGAAGGATTACAGGTAACCACCATACAATCTGCACCATCTATTTCTTCAAAATCCTGTTTTTCTACCTGATTAATCTCTTTGAACCGAAAATTGGATAGGGGATTAAGCTCTGATATCAGCAATTCTTCAGAATTACTGCTACCGCTCTCAATAACCAACCACTTCTTGGCAAAAGCATCGTAGTTATAGATGGTACGGTTGATGTAGTAGATGTCTATATTGGTGTTGACCATCTCCCCCTTTATATGCGTATTCCCTTGATTTTTTTCACCTTGAACCTGACTTATCACTTCCCTCCTTTCATCTACCGTGAATTCAGATTTCATCTCGTATTTATAGCTTTGGACCGCGGTCGTCTTATTTATGGCTGCCTGTAGTTCGGCCAGGGGATCCAGTTTGGATTTGTAGTAGGAATCCTTTATCTTTTGCCCTGCTACTAAAACCACCCCGACGGCCACCAGCACAATCACAACTGCAACAATCCAGCGTTTTTTAATTCCCCTCACCCCTTGCCCGATGGTTTTTATCCGTAATTCAATACATCTTATTAAGGGGCCGGATCATATATACCGGGGCCGTTGTAGAATTTTATTCCAGCCCCGGCATACCTGTATAAAGCATACTGTATACCATGTACCATAATACTTTACTCAATATACTGTATCTGCTACAATTTATCCGTTATTATCTCGCAGTTGTATAAGGCAAAGGAGGCTTATATAAGTGTTCAAGAGCTACGAAGAAGTAATGGCGTTTTGTAAAGAGCAAGGCATCCAGATGATTGATTTTAAAATGATCGATTTGATGGGCAGGTGGCGGCACCTGGGTATCCCGATAGGCCGCTTCAAACCGGAGACATTGAAGTCCGGAATCGGCTTTGACGGCTCCAACTACGGTTTCGCTCCAGTTGAAAAGAGCGACATGGTTTTCATCCCCGACATCACCTCCGCTGTTTATGACCCCTTCACCGAAGTCCCTACCTTAAGCATGATTGGAGACGTCTTTGTAATCGCCCAGCCGGAGAACTTCCGTTTCGACCAGGATCCGCGCAGCATTGCGGTCAAGGCCGAAGAGTATATGAAGAGCACCGGCATAGCTGACGAAATGCGAATCGGTCCCGAATACGAGTTTCATGTGTTTGACGAGATTACATATGATTGCCAGCCCCATCGGGTAGGATTCACTATCGATGCCGAACAGGCCATATGGAACAGCGGCAATAACGAGACTCAAAACCTGGGTTACAAGATTCCGCTGAAAGGCGGTTATCATATAGCTTCTCCCCAGGACATCCTCTATGATCTGCGTTCCCGCATGTGCATCCTGCTGGAGGAGAACAACATTCCGGTCAAGTATCATCACCACGAAGTAGGCGGTCCGGGCCAGGTGGAAATAGAAGTCGAGTTTGGCCCCATGCGGGAAATGGCTGACAAGACCATGCTGGCCAAGTACCTCATAAAGAACCTGGCCTTTGAAGAAGGCAAAACGGTTACCTTCATGCCCAAGCCGTTGTTTGGAGAAGCCGGCAACGGACTTCATGTCCACATGCACCTGTTTAAAAACGACGAACCCCTGTTTTATGATGAAGCTGGCTACTCCGGCTTGAGCAAGACCGCCCTCTATTTCATCGGCGGCCTGTTGAAGCACGCTCCAGCCGTTTTGGCCTTTACCAATCCCAGCACCAATTCTTACAAGCGCCTGGTGCCCGGCTATGAAGCTCCGGTCAGCCTGTGCTTCGCCACCGCCAACCGCAGCGCGGTCATCCGGGTCCCGGCCTATGCCAAGAGCCCCTATCAGAAGCGCTTTGAATTCCGTTCCTCTGATGCCACCTGTAATCCCTACCTGGCCTTCTCCGCTATTTTGATGGCCGGGCTGGACGGAATCAAGAACCAGATCGACCCCGTGGCCGAAGGCTTCGGCCCCTACGACGTAAACCTCTACAAGCTCTCCCCAGAGGAGCAGGCCAAGATCAAGGCCTTGCCCAAGTCCCTTGACGAAGCCCTGGACGCCCTGGAAAAGGATCAGGAATTCCTGCTGACCGGCGGAGTATTCCCCCAGCGCCTCATCGAAATCTGGATCGAAGCCAAACGCAAAGAGGCCCGGCGCGTAAACGACATCCCCCACCCCCTGGAGTTCGAATTATACTACGACCTCTAAAACCGGACTTATACGTAAATTCAAAATGCTGTGAGAATCAAACCTCACAGCATTTTTTACGCCTACATTCACTTCGCCAACACTAGCCTAATAATAAGGGTCTAGTCAAACCACTAGAGACTCGACAAAAGCCAAGGTCAAGGCATATGAAAAGCCCGCGATTGAGGCGTACATAAGTACGTTGATTGAGCGGGCTTTTCATATAACGCAGAGATTGGCTTTTGTCGAGGCTCTAGGCTCCCGTTACGGTGCCTATGCGGCGGTATTTTTCAAACCGCTCTTGTACCAAAATATCAGGTTCTTTATCGCTTAAATCCCGCAGGTGTTTCAGAATGCTCTCTTCAACCAACCGGGCCGTATTTTCAAAGTCCTGATTGGCCCCTCCGACCGGCTCCTCGATAAGCTCGTCGATAAGCTCCAGCTCCAGAAGATCAGCGGCGGTAAGCTTGGAGGCTTCCGCCATATCTTCTACCCGGGCCGCGTCCTTGAAGAGTATTGATGAACAGGTTTCGGGTGAGGCCACTGAGAATACCGAATTGGATAGCATCACCATGCGGTCTCCAATCGCCAGGGCCAGAGCCCCGCCGCTGCCTCCTTCGCCGCTTACCACCGATATTACCGGCACTTTAATACTGACCATAGTCATCAAAGTCTCGGCAATAGCTGAAGCCTGACCGCGCTCTTCCGCCCCGATGCCGGGGAAGGCTCCGGATGTATCGACCAAACTCAAGACCGGACGTCTAAACTTTTCAGCCTGCTTGAGGAGGCGCATTACCTTGCGAAAGCCTTCCGGATGCGGCATGCCAAAATTATATTGCAGCTTCTGGCTGGTGGTCTTACCTTTGCGGTGGCCGATAATAGTCAGAGGCATTCCGTGGAACATGCCCAGGCCCGCTATTATAGCCTGATCGTCGCCAAAAAGGCGATCCCCGTGCAGCTCGATCCATTCGCTGCACAGATACCCAATATAGTCGGCAGCGCCCGGACGATCCGGGCTCCTGCTCAAGAGCACCCGCTCCCAGGGGCTCAGGTTTTTGTATTTCGATTCGCGAATCCGGGCCATCTTGTTTTCCAAAAGGGCTATCTCTTCGCTCAAGTCGATGTTGTGAATTCGGGATTCTTCCATCAAGTCTTCAACTTTTTGCTTCAAGACCTGGTACTGGTTTTCAAAATCGAACTGCCGTTTAGTCATTTCGACCTCCATGCATTCTCACAACTAAAGCCAGGGTCTCTTTTAGCCTGGCTCTATCCACAACCAGATCCAGCATGCCGTGTTGGAGAAGGAACTCGGACTTTTGAAAATTATCCGGCAGGCGGTGTTTAATGGTCTGTTCGATAACCCGGGGACCGGTAAACCCGATCAATGCCCGGGGTTCGGCCATTATGATATCGGCCAGGGATGCGAAACTGGCCAGGACTCCTCCCGTGGTCGGATTGGTCAGGATGCTTATATACAACATTCCGGCCTGGTGCAGGCGTTCGATAGCCGCACTGGTTTTGGCCATCTGCATCAATGAAACCATGCCTTCCTGCATGCGGGCCCCTCCTGAAGATACCACCATGATCAGGGGCCATTTCAGTTCCATGGCCCTCTCCGCGGCCAGGCAGACTTTTTCGCCGACTACCGCTCCCATACTTGACATCATAAAGCGGGAATCCATTACCCCCAGAACCGCCTGATACCCTTCAATATAGGCGGTTCCGGTAACAATAGCCTCAGGAAGTCCTGATTCACGCTGGGCGCGCTCCAGCTTCTCATCATACTCCGGAAAATGCAGGCGGTTGTAGGAAGACCTATCTCCGTTGAATTCACGAAAAGTCTCTTCATCGGCCAGCAGGCTGATCCGCTCCCAGGCTCCCAGGGGCAGATGATGCTGGCACTTGGGGCACACCCGGTAATTTTGAATCAGCTCCTGCTCCGCCAGCGGCGCCTTGCAGGAGGGACAAATTTTGGGACTTCCTGATTCGCGCCCCTTTTCATAATCCTCGCGGGTAAAGTTGCTGACTTCATGATATCTGGTTTTACCTAAACTGTTGCTAAACATTTTTTCACCTATTTGGCCGGTCCAATGCCAAACAGGAATTCGCCGGCACAGACCAGTTCGCCTTCCACGGTTATTTTACCGCGGCCTTTCCCAATGTTGCCCATAATCCTCACCAGTTCGGTGCTTATAGTCAGCACATCGCCCGGAAAGGCCTGCCTTTTGAAACGCACCTGGTCCACTCCGGCCAGGTAGGCCAGGCGGTCCCGGTATTTATCCATACACAGAAGAGCGCAGGCTCCCACCTGGGCCATGGCCTCCAGCTGAAGCACCCCCGGCATCACCGGGCGCTCCGGAAAATGCCCCTGGAAATAGGGCTCATTTACCGAAACGTTTTTTATACCTACCGCTCTTTCACCAGGGACCATTTCGATGATCCTGTCCACCATAAGGAATGGATAGCGGTGGGGAAGGATCTTCATGATCTCCTCAATATTCATCTTAAGAATCTCCTTTAGGAATACCTGCGCACCGCCAGAACCGCGTTATGACCACCAAAGCCCAGTGAATCCGACAGGGCTACTTGGACCTCCTTTTCCCGGGGCTGGCCTGGAACATAGTCCAGATCACATTCCGGGTCGGGGGTTTCCAGGTTGGTGGTGGCGGGGACCAGGTTGTTTTTCATAGCTAAAACCGTGGATATCAGCTCGACAGCGCCTCCCGCGCCCAGCATATGCCCGGTCAGCGGCTTGATCGAGTTTATAAGCAGGGAGCGGCTGTGCTCGCCAAAAATATGCTTGAACACCGCGGTTTCAATGGCGTCATTCAACTGGGTGCCGGTGCCATGGGCGTTGATATAGTCCACTTCTTCCGGCTTTAGGCCGGCGTCGGCCAAAGCCATGGCAAAGGCCAGAATAGCTCCCTGCCCTTCCGGATCCGGTTGCACCATGTGATTGGCATCTCCGCTGGTTCCATAGCCGATAAGCTCGGCGTATATCCGCGCCCCCCTTTGCAGGGCATGCTCCAGTTCTTCTATGATAATGATCCCTGAACCTTCACCCATAACAAAGCCTCCCCGGTTCAAATCCCAGGGTTTACAAGCTTTCTTGGGGTCATCGTTTAAGGTTGACATGGCCTTCATGGAACAAAATCCGCTGATCCCCACCGGAGTAATCGAAGCCTCGGTACCGCCGCAGATCATGGCGTCCGCCTTGCCCATCCGGACCAGTTGAAAAGCCTCGCCTATGGAGTTGGTGCCTGAAGCGCAGGCGGTCACGGTGCAGCCATTGGGTCCTTTGACCCCGGTCATAATAGCCACCTGCCCGGCTGCCATATTGGGAATCATCATGGGAATTAAGAAAGGACTGACCGCTCCCGGGCCCTTGTTTAAGAGCACCGAGTGCTGTTTTTCAAGGGTTTCCAGCCCTCCAATGCCGGCTCCTATCCATACTCCGATCCGGCCGGCATCCATGGCTGCAATGGATAGTCCCGAATCCTCGACTGCCATGCGAGCGGCAGCACAGGCATACTGAACGAATAAGTCCATACGCCGCGCATCCTTGCGGGGGATATAATCTTCTATGACCAGTTCCCTTACCTGTGCGGCAATTCTAGTTGGGTACTGGGACGTGTCAAAGCGATCGATGGCGCCAACGCCACTTTTCCCGGCTACCAGGTTGGCCCAGAAACTTTCCAGGGCATGCCCGATAGGAGTGACAACCCCCAGCCCGGTAATTACCACCCTGCGATTAGGCACATTATCACCTCAAAATTATGCTTTTTCCTTTAACTTCGCTTCGATGTATTCCACCGCGTCTTTTACGGTCTTCATTTCCTCGGCGGCTTCTTCCGGGATCGAGATATCAAATTTCTCTTCCAGCAGCATGAGCATTTCAACCACATCCAGGGAGTCAGCCTCCAGATCCTCCGCGAAATTAGACTCCATCTTGATATTCTCTTCCGGAATATCCTTTATCTCCACAATAACCTGTCTGACAGCTTCAAAAACGTTCATCCTTTAATAGACCTCCTCTTTTTTAATCAAACCCAACTATATATCAACCTGTTATAACCTGCAAACCAGTTATAAACCAGTTCTGCCAGCGCTTATAGGGAAGCCAGGCCCCCGTCCACCTGAATAACCTGGCCGGTGATATAAGAAGCACGGTCAGATACCAGGAAGCTCACTGCCCCGGCCACATCTTCCACCGTGCCCATCCGTCTCAAGGAAACCTCTTCCAGGATGCGGGCGGTGCGCTCTGCGTTAAGCTGGGCGGTCATATCGCTTTGAATATAGCCCGGAGCCACTACGTTGCAGGTGATCCCGCGGCTGCCATACTCTTTGGCCACGGTCCGGCTAAAACCCAGCAGACCCGACTTGGACGCGGCATAATGGGCCTGGCCTATGTTTCCTCCCAGTCCCACCACCGAAGATATGTTTACGATCCGGCCCTGGCGCTTTTTTACCATGTGTTTTAAAGCGGCCCGGGTACAGTAAAAAGCCGAGTTGAGATTGGTGCGGATCAATTTATCCCACTCATCGTCGCTTATGCGCACCAGCAACTGGTCTTTTATGATCCCCGCGTTGTTGACCAGCACATCTAATCTCCCCCAGGCCTGCGCCGCCTGGTCCACCAGACGGGTGGCGGCATCCGGAGCGGCGACATCAGCCCCCACCACCATGGCCTGGCCGCCCATCTGTTCTATTTCCCGCAATACCTGAAGCGCCTGGGCTTCATTTTGCGTGATAAGTTCTGTTGACTCCAGGGGACTGTCGTAATAGTTCAAGACTATCCGGAAGCCATCGCCGGCCAGCATCAAAGCTATGGCCTTGCCGATGCCCCGGGAACTGCCTGTAACCAAAGCGACCTGTTCGCCCATTTATTAGTTCACCTTCTCCAATATTTTTTCCAGGGAACGAAAATCATCTATATTCCCCATTACCTTGTTTTTGCCAACCTTTTTGATGAGCCCGGAAAGGCTGTTGCCCGGACCTATTTCGATAAAACCGTCCACCTGGTCCATCATAAAGCGAACGCTCTGTTCCCACATCACCGGAGAGTAGAGCTGCCGCTCCAAAAACTCGGCATAATTACCCGTGTGCAGGCCAGCCGTGACATTGCTTACCACCGGCACCGCCGCCGGCTTCCAGGGGACCTGGTCCAGAGCCGGACGCAGTTTTTTAGCCGCTTCCAGCATCATGGGGCTGTGGGACGGCACGCTCATGGCCACTTTTTTCACCTTGCCCCCGGCCTCTTTTAATAATTGCACAGCCGCCTCGGCCTCTTTTTTAGAACCGGCAATTACCACCTGTCCGGGAGCATTGTAGTTGGCAATTACCACCTGTCCCCCGCTTTGCCGGCAGACCTTATCAACTACAGTATTCTCCAGCCCTAAAACGGCATACATCAAACCCTGCCCCACCGGCACCGCCTCTTGCATCAAGCGCGCCCGCTCCTGAACCAGAGGCAAGGCCTCTTGCAACGTCAAGACGCCGGCCGCCACCAGGGCGGTGTATTCACCCAGGCTCAAGCCCGCCACCATCACCGGCTCGATATTAAATTTACGGGCCACCGCCAGGGCTGCCAAACTGGCCGTTAAAATAGCGGGTTGAGCGTATTCGGTCTGGTTGAGTTCGGCGGGTTCGCCGAAAAAGCACTGCGAACTGATGCTGTAACCGGCCAGCTCGTCGGCTTCGCCCCAAACTTCGGCTGCTTCCATAAAAACCTGCGCCAATTCCTGTCCCATACCTATGTACTGGGCTCCCTGACCGGGAAAAACAAAGGCTAACCGCATGATAATCCCCCTATTTTTTCGTGTATTGCTATTGCGTCTTTTATTATATCAAATACAATCTGTCCAGCCGGCTCGATTCTTTGGACCAATCCGCAGATCTGTCCGGCCAAAACAGTGCCTTCGTCTACATTTCCATGAACCGCAGCCGCCGGGTAGCGCCCCCGGCCCAGTTCTTCGAGTTCTTCCTTGCTCATGCCCTGCCTTTCCGCCTGTAGATACTGGCGGGTAAAGCGATTGTGTATGGCCCGTACCGGATGTCCGGTGGCCAGACCGCATATTTCCGTATCCCGGTCTTTGGCTTTGACCACCCTTTCCCGGTAGGCCTGGTGTACGTCACATTCCTCGGCACAGATAAAGCGGGTACCGATCTGAACGCCCTGGGCGCCCAGGGCCAGGGCGGCCATAAAGCCGCGCCCGTCGGCAATACCTCCGGCGGCAATAACCGGGACCTCGACCGCATCCGCCACCATGGGCACCAGGCACATGGTGGTCATCTCCCCAATGTGTCCTCCAGATTCCATCCCCTCGGCAATTACCGCGTCTGCACCCAGGCGGCTCAGCCTTTTAGCCAGGGCCACCGAGGCCACCACCGGGACGACCCGTGACCCGGCCCCTTTCCAACGCTCTATGTATTTGCCGGGATTTCCTCCGCCGGTAGTAATGACCGGAACCTTTTCATCAACCATCAATTGCACGACCCTTTCCACATTGGGATTGGCCAGCATGATATTAACCCCAAAAGGACGCCCGGTTTCCGAACGCACTATATCTATCTGTCTTTTAATCCAATCCACATCTCCGCTGGCCCCTCCGATTATGCCCAGGCCGCCTGCTTGTGAAACGGCGGCCGCCAGTCTTCCCCCGGCAATCCAGGCCATTCCTCCCTGCAGCAGGGGGTATTCAATACCCAGCAGCTCACATAGCGGGGTTCTAAGATGCATCTTCGTCACTCCCCCAACGCATGATCATCCCACCATAGGTTAAACCGGCTCCGAAACCTATCATCAGCACCAGGTCGCCGGGCTTTAACTGTCCTTCCTGCTCGGCTTCCGATAAAGCTACGGGAATCGAAGCGGCCGACATATTTCCATACTTTTGAATATTAAGGAGAGTCTTTTCCGGGGCTATATTCATCCGCCGGACCGCGGCTTTGATAATGCGCAGGTTGGCCTGGTGGGGCACAAATATATCAATATCTTCGTAGGTTAAACCCGCTTCATCCAGGAGACGGGTGGCTACCTGGTCAATGATGGTGGCGGCGAATTTGAATATTTCCTGACCATTCATCTTCAGGTAATGCTGCCGGGCTTCCACACTTTCGAGAGTCGCCGGCTGAGCGCTGCCCCCGGCCGGCATGTAAAGATGCTTGCCGCCCCGCCCATCAGCTCCAATATAGGAAGCCAGCAGGCCGTATTGATCGGAACCGCGCGACAAAACCGCGGCGCCCGCACCGTCACCAAAAAGAATACAGGAACCCCGGTCGGTATAGTCAACCACCCGGGAAACCAAATCGCCTCCTATCACCAGGATATTTTTGTAGCTGGGAGAAAGGAGGAATTTTTCGGCTACCGCCACTCCATAGATAAAGCCGGTACAACCCGCCTCCAGGTCAAATGCAGCCGCGTTCCAGGCTGCCAAGCGTTCCTGGACCTGGCAGGCGGTGGAGGGGAAAAGCATATCAGCGGTTGAGGTAGCTTCTATAATGAGGTCTATTTCTTCCGGTTTCACTCCGGCCTGTTGCATGGCCATCAGAGCCGCTTCATAGGAGTAGTCGGAAGTAGCCGTACCTAAAGGAGCAATGCGCCGCTCTCTGACGCCGGTTCTATCAACTATCCACTGATCGGTGGTATCCACCATACACTCCAAATCCTTGTTGCTCAGAATGTTCGAAGGCAGGGAATACCCGATACCCTTTACCTGTATTTTCAAGCCAAAACACCACCAGTGTTTTTTTTTGGGGCAAGATATAGTATATTAAAACAGCGGGTCCCGCAAAAGTCAAGTAAATTCAGAATATTGTGGCAAATATTTCCTTACATTTTATGTTGATTTAGCCATTATTGGCTGTTATGTCCATAAGGGTTGCAGGCTCCGTTTTTACGACTATCTTGCTTTGAGCACAAATCTGTGCCTATAGTTTTATAGTAATTATAATAGCTTGGGAGGGCAGTCTCTTGCAATTACCGGTGCTTAAAATTGGGAATTTGTTACCTCGCTTCCCTATTATCCAGGGCGGCATGGCGGTCCGGGTGTCCACCGCCCCTCTGGTAGGAGCCGTGGCCAAGGCCGGAGGCATTGGGGTTATCGGCGGAACCGGCCTGACCCCGGAAGAACTGGCCGGGGAAATATCACAGTCCCGCTCCCTGGCCAATGGCGGCATAGTCGGGGTAAATATTATGTTTGCCGCCCGCCAATTCGCGGATCTGGTGCATACCGCCATCAGGGAAAAAATTGATGTGATTTTTACCGGAGCCGGGTTTTCCCGCGAAATATTTCGTTGGGCCAAGGAATCAGGCACCCCGATAGTTCCCATCGTATCTTCTATCAAAGCGGCCCGGCTGGCGGAAAAATCAGGGGCTGCTGCAGTGGTGGCCGAGGGGTTTGAAGCCGGCGGGCATTTGGGCACCGATCGTTCGGTCAAGGAAATCGTGCCCGAGATCGTAGATACCGTTTCCATACCGGTGGTGGCTGCCGGCGGCATTACCAGCGGAGCCGACATGGCGGAAATGGTAAAGTTGGGAGCCAGGGGAGTTCAGATGGCCACCCGCTTTGTTCTCAGCAAGGAATGCAGCGTGGCTGACGCATTTAAAAAAATGTATCTAAACGCCCGGGAAGAAGACGTAGTAATAATAAAAAGTCCGGTCGGACTGCCGGGTCGAGCCCTGCGCAACCCCTTCGTGAATGCCCTGAAGAGAGGCGAGGCTCCCGAGCCCGACGCCTGCACCGCCTGCCTTAAAGACTGTTCGCAGGAATACTGCATTATGGAGGCCTTGATCAATGCCCGGGAAGGCCGGGTCGACGAAGGCGTGGTTTTCAGCGGCAAAAACGTCTTCAAGATTAAAGAAATACTCTCCGTCCAGGCCATTTTTGACAAACTGTTGGCCGAATTTGCAGCCGTATAGGATTAGCCGGTGGGAGTTAAAAAGTTAAAAAGCATCCTCCCGTTAGATAAGGGAGGATACTTTTTTGCATAAACCATCGGTGTCAAAAGAACGCTTGCCCTATCAGGGCGCCTTGCCAAGCTGGTGTGCCGGTTAATAAACCCTGATTGGGGTTGGATAAATATTAGTTTTTCCTGCTGCCGCCATTAATAAATTGACGGGGATGATCCCTGGCTTCAATTTAAGATGGATTGGGATAGAAATTCTTTTTCAAACTGGCTTTGAGCTCCCCGCGCAGATCCGGATGAGCGATGGAGATCAACTCCAGAGCCCGTTCTCTCCTGCTCTTGTACCTCAGCCGGGCGATGCCGTATTCAGTAATGACGTAATCAGTAATAGTCCGGGGTATGCTGACCGGGGTTCCGGGAGGCAGCTCGGGAACGATGGAAGAAACCAGTTCCCCTTTGTTGTTCTTCTGGGTTGAAGACAGCATATTGATGGGTTTGCCGCCCGGCGACCAGGTGGCACCTAAAAGAAAGTCCAGCTGTCCTCCCACTCCGCTTATCATCCGGTGCCCGACGCCTTCGCAGGTGCTGTTGCCGGTCAGATCCATCATTATCGACGTGTTCATGGCTATGACATTGGGATGTTGGGCAATAAAACGCGGGTCGTTGGTGAAGGACCCCGGGAAAACCTGGCAGGCTGGATTCTCGGTGCAATAATCATACAAAGGCTGATCCCCCGCGATAAAGGATGCTATACTGACTCCTTTGTAGAGCGGTTTTTTCGCGTTGGTAACGATGCCTGCTTCCACCAGTTGCGGCAAAGCCAGGGGCAGCATTTCGGTCAATATACCCAGTTCCTGCTTGCCCTTGAGACCGGCCGCCACTGCTTCAGAGATGCCGCCCAGGCCCATCTGGATGGTGTCGCCGTCGTTTATCAGTTCCAGGACAAATTCGCCTATGCGCTGCTCCACATCGCTGGCCGGAGCCCGGCCAAACACCGGTATGGGGGCCGATCTTTCGATCAGGTAGTCAAACTCGGAAACGTGCATCCAGTTGTCCCCGTACACTACCGGCATTTGATCATTCACTTCAGCAATTACCGTTCGCAGTTTGCCTCTTTCACGTCCCGAGCGTATGGCCTCCGCGGTGTAGAAGCAAGTCGGCCCCAGGTTGCAGTAGCCATGCCGGTTGGGGGGCGCGACCATGAGCGCATAGACGTCGGCTCTTTCGCCGTCTTTGTCGGCGGCATCCGAGGTCTGCGCCGGATAGAAGTCGGACAGATTGGCGGCGTACATCTTGCGTACCGTAGCGACCGCAAAAATGGGCATATGCTGGATATGCCCTTCTAGGCCTTTCATAAATTCAGGGTTAAGCAGCCGGGAAGGATAAACATTGAGGCTGTCGCTGATCGTAACCCCCTCCAGTTCCTGCCACCGGTTCAAAATAGCTTCGGCCAGGTCGCCGGACATGGAACCATTGGACAGTGAGGTGGCGATAAAGTCGCCGGATTTTACCAGCCGGGCGGCATCCTCATAGGATACCAGCTTGTTCTGATACGCCTGCTTCCAATCAAATGTCGACACAGTCATCTCCCCCTTTTTCTATTTGCCTGTGAATTCAGGCTTTTTCTTCTGCCCGGTGTAAACTGCCACTCCTTCTTTGTAGTCATCGCTTATAGAAGTGGCCATTACACCTTCCCGCTCCAACTCCAGTTGAAGTTCGAGGAAGGGCAGCAGGCATTTGTTCATCAAGGCTTTGGACCAGGCGTAAGCCTGCGTGGGTCCAGCCGCCAAACGGGCGGCCAGCTTGGCAGTGGCGGCGGCCAGTTCATCAGAGGCCACCACTTTGTTTACCAGACCCCATTCCAGGGCTTGGGCAGCCGGAATAACCTCATCCAGGAAAGCTATTTCACTGGCCCGGCCCAGTCCCACTATGATCGGCACCATCTGGCTGTAGCCGCAGTCCTGGCTGATCCCCACCCCGGTATAAGCCTGTTTAAAAATAACTTCGGAATGGCAGATGCGCAGGTCGCAGGCCGCTGCGAAGCTGACCCCGGCGCCTACGCAGACGCCGTTGATGCTGGCGATAATCGGTTTGGGCAGCTTGCGCATATCGGTGATCAGGCGGGCCGCAGGAATGGTTAGATCCCTGAAGAAGGCCTGCAAGTCGCCGTCTCCGTACTTGGCCGCCGAAGCGATGTCTCCGCCAAAGCAGAAGGCCTTGTCGCCGGCCCCGGTCAAAACCACCGCCCGGATGCTTTCATCAAAGCACTGCTGGAAGGCCCAGGTCAGGCCGTTGAGCATGTCCGCATCGAGGGCGTTCATTACTTTGGGACGGTTCATAGTGATTGTAGCTATCCCGTCTTGTTTACTTAACAGCACCGCATCATTAAACATGACTTTTTACCTCCTAACATTGTCGGGGCTCCTTGAAAGAGCCGGTTATCGTGTCAGTTTCCCCAATACCAGCGGCTGTTTAGCACCGCAGAATATCTCCGGCCGGGATGACCCGCTGTGGTTTAAACATAAAAAATGTCTTCCGCAACTTCGATGCAAGTGCTGTCCGCATTTTTGCAGACCGCCAGGAAGGCATCCAAGTCGGGCATAATGTTCTTGATGTAGAAGCGGGCGGAGGCAACTTTTCCGGCGTAGAAAGCGTAATCAAAATGGCCGCCGCCAATTTCGTCCATCTTCTTTTGCGCAATCAAGGCCATCTCCAGAAGCAGCTTGCCGGCCCAAATCTTGCCGGTGGCATGCAGAACCCGGGTGGCGAAAGTCTGGGCCATACCCGGTGTAGCAAACAGGCCCAGCAGCACTTTCAAAGCATCATTGTATTTCTTTATAGCGTCGATATAGATTTCGAATTCCCTTTCAAAGCCTGCTGTTCCTTTATGAGCAGCTACAAAATCGGTGATGTGTTTTACCCATGCTCCGAATACCTCGCCTTTTTTCATGGTCATTTTGCGCCCTACCAGGTCCATGGACTGGATATAGTTGGTCCCTTCCCAGATGGGATAGATGCGGGCGTCCCGGTATTGCTGGGCGGCTGAATATTCCTCGCTGAATCCATAACCACCGTAAATCTGCAGGGCTTCACTGATGCATTGGAGAGCTGTATCGGAACAGAAGGCTTTCACTATAGGAGTGTTTATCTCGAGAAAAATGCGGGCCTGTTTGTGCAGTTCAGGATCTTTGCTCCAATTTTCCACATCCACCCACCAGAAGGTCTGTAAAATCATGGCCCGGAAGGCTTCGGTGTTGGCTTTTTGGAACATAAGCATCCGCTTAATATCTTCATGTTTGATGATGGAGCACCGGCCGGCCTTGGGATTGGTAGTGGCGCGCCCCTGAATGCGCCCGTTTGCATATTGGGCGGCATTGTGATAAGCCGAAGCCGCAATCGAACACCCGGACAGACCTGACATCAAGCGCTCTTCGTTCATCATCTTGAACATCTGCATCATGCCCTGTCCGGCGCCGTCTTCTCCCGGCGGGTCGCCCAGCAGAAATCCCTTGCATTTTTCCTCCTCACCGAAGCTGATGACGCAGGTTGGCGCGCCTTTGTGCCCCAGTTTATGTTCAATTCCCACACAGTTGATGTCATTCCATTCGCCGGGATTGCCGTTGGCATCGGGCAAATATTTGGGAACCACGAACAGGGAGAGGCCCTTGGTGCCCTTGGCGCAGCCTTCAATGCGGGCCAGGCACAGGTGAATAATGTTCTCCGTAATGTCCTGTTCCCCGCCGCTGATAAAACACTTGGTTCCCTTGATCAGATACTCGCCCGGCGTTCCGGTGGGCATCGCCTTGGTCAGTGAATCTCCTACATCGGAACCGGCGGTCGGTTCAGTTAAATCCATGGTGGCGGCCCAAACGCCGCTGTATATTTTGGGCAAATAAGTCTTTTTGATCGCTGCGCTGCCGAAGTCCCTGATGACATTGGCAGCACCCGAATTGGCCAGCCATATGGTCTGGATGGAAGGATTGGCCGCAATGAAGTATTCGTAGAGGGACCATAGCACGCACATGGGAAGGGCCGATTCATCTTCAGGGTCTACGTTGCTCGCCGCAAAACCGTTCTGAACAATAAAATTATAGGCCGTTTTCGATGATTCCGGGGTGATGACCTTACCATCTTCATACCTGCATCCGAATTTCTCCGAATCCTCGTTGCTGGGAGCTACGACCTCCTTGGCTCCTTTTAAGGCATTGTCCAGGATGAAGTCGATATCGTCCAGTGAATAGCCCCCTTTAAATCGTTCGGTTTGAAAGACAGTATTCAAATCGAGGAACTCTTTGACAATAAATTTGCCGTCTCTAGTAGTGTTCATAAGTTTTGAAGCCATTAAGATTTTCCTCCTTGTTAATATGATAAGGTTCGAGCGAATGCCTGAAGACTAAGATTCACCCCCATTCTCTCAGTTGTTTATCCGTATCTGATAAGACCAACACCCATGGTTATCGCCCGAGCGCTATGCCTTTGATTAACATTGTATCTAGTTATGTGATATTTAATAATATGTTATTTATTTATATACCACCAAACTATCACCCGTTTTATAGCTTGTCAACCTTTTTTATCATTCAATTTTTGTTGTTAATGGGTTTAAATAATGGGTGAGATTCCATTATGAAGGGCAGGCGGTGTGAATCGTGAAAAGACTTAAAAAAGCGTGCCAAAGTGCTCTTCAGCTATTATCAGGGAAGGCTGCATACGACTGGGGATATGCAAAAGAGCTGCATTGCTGCTGCCAGCTCTCTAAATATATATATCTTAATGGACAACTTTTACATCATACTGATGATGACACTACCAGACGGCTCTATCTCCACGTCACCAAAAACAAGAAAAGAGAAGCCGCCCAAAAATTCAGCGAATTAATGAGCGGTCTCTAAGATTTATTTCAACCAATTGTGGTCAAAATGTGGTCACAGCAACATTTTCAGTTTTTAAACTCCGGTATTTTGGGGATGTAGGCACTTCTTACATCATGCCGCCCATTCCGCCCATGCCGCCCATTCCGCCCATGTCAGGCATCTTGGCGTCTTTGTCAACAACTTCGCTCACTACGGCTTCGGTGGTCAATACCATGGCCGCGATGCTGGCTGCGTTCTGAACCGCCGAACGGGTGACCTTGGCCGGGTCGATAATGCCCGCTTCAAACATGTTTTCGTAAACATTGGTCAGGGCGTTGTAGCCTACTCCGGCAGCGAGACCCTTTACCTTTTCCACCACTACGGAACCTTCCGTTCCAGCATTGTTGGCAATCTGGCGCAGGGGCTCTTCCAGGGCTTTTTTGACCAGGTTAATGCCGGTCTGCTCATCAGCGTTGGCCTCCAGGCTGTCTACCGCGGGAATCACATTGATAAGAGCGGCTCCTCCGCCGGCTACAATGCCTTCTTCCACAGCGGCCTTGGTGGCTGCCAGGGCGTCTTCAATACGGTGCTTCTTCTCCTTCAGTTCGGTTTCAGTGGCTGCTCCGACCTGGATTACAGCTACTCCACCGGACAGTTTGGCCATTCTTTCCTGCAGTTTTTCGCGGTCGTATTCGGATTCGCTTTCTTCGTACTGCTTCTTAATGTTGTTGATGCGGGCTTTAATATCTTCTTCGTCACCGGCGCCGTCAATGATTATGGTCTCATCCTTCTTAACCACTATCTGGCGGGCTTTGCCCAGCATATCCAGGGTGACATTCTCAAATTTGACGCCCAGTTCTTCGGAAACCACCTGGCCTTTGGTCAGAATGGCGATGTCTTCCAGCATGGCCTTTCTTCTTTCGCCAAAAGCCGGAGCCTTGACGGCGACACAGGTGAAGGTGCCGCGCAGCTTGTTGAGAACCAGGGTGGGCAGGGCTTCGCCTTCCACATCTTCAGCGATGATAAGCAGGGGCTTGCCGGTTTGAACAACCTTCTCCAATACGGGTAGGATTTCGCCGATAGCAGCCAGCTTCTTGTCGCTTATCAGAACAAAGGGTTCGGAGAGATCAGCTTCCATTTTTTCAGGATTGGTGATCATGTAGGGTGAAATATAGCCACGGTCGAAGTTCATACCTTCTACTACCTGCAGTGAAGTTCCCACCGACTGGGACTCTTCTACCGTGATAACCCCGTCCCGGCCCACTTTTTCCATAGCGTCGGAAATCAGGGTTCCGATATCCGGGTCGTCGGCGGAAATGGCAGCAACCTGAGCGATAGCCGATTTGGACTCCACCGGCTTGCTGATATTCTTGATTTCTTCAACGATAGCATTGACGGCCTTTTCGATACCCCGCCTCATAATCATGGGGTTGGCGCCTGCTGCTACGTTCTTTAATCCTTCTTTGATCATGGCTTGAGCCAGAACCGTGGCGGTGGTGGTGCCATCTCCGGCTACATCGTTGGTCTTTATGGCTACTTCTTTAACCAGTTGGCATCCCAGGTTCTCCCAGGGATCTTTGAGGTCTATATCACGAGCGATGGTAACACCATCGTTGGTAATCGTAGGGGATCCGAACTTTCTGTCCAGGACTACATTGCGGCCTTTGGGGCCCAGGGTAACTTTTACGGTATTGGCCAGGGTATCGATGCCTTTTTCCAGGCCTCTTCTAGCCTCTTCGCTAAATTTGATTTCCTTGGAAACCATCTAAGAACCTCCTTTATGTTTTCAATTTCTTCTAGTTGAATTTGGCCAGGACATCGCGCTCGGAGACTATCAGCAGTTCTTCGCCGTCGATCTTAACTTCCATCCCGGCATATTTAGAAAAGATAACCTTGTCGCCTACGGACAGATTGATGGGTATTCTCTCGCCTTTGTCATTAAGCGCACCCGGCCCTACGGCCATTACTTCACCTTCCTGGGGTTTTTCTTTGGCGGTATCGGGGACATAAAGCCCGCTTTTGGTCTTTTGCTCGATCACGTCCAAAACCTTGATAACCACCTTGTCAGCCATGGGTTGAATCTTCAAAGGTATACCTCCTTCGTTTGTTGTTATTGTTAGCACTCGTTGGGTGCGAGTGCTAATATTCTGTAATAATAATATTAGGCGGGATAAGGCATGTATTCAAACCACATAACCAGCTAAATCCGCCCGCTATTCTCAATTAATATTATGTTGCTGGATTTTGCTTTTTATTCCTTTAAATAACGCGGTTTTTTAAAATTAGTACACTGTCAACCCTATTTCTATATAGTATTCAGCGAGGAAAATTTTCGTAGGGCAAGGCGGAGGCCGCTCCTTGCCGTCCTGGCACCGCGGCACTAACCCGTCCGTGGGCGTCGGAATGAGTAATACTGGACGTATTACGATTGACGACAACGCAGTCATACGGAAATTTAACCGGTGATAATATATAGAAATAGGGTTGATAGTGTACTAAAGCTGTCCGCACTCTGAAGCACTGCCAATGAGGATATCCAGACCGTGGTCCAAAGCCGGCAAAATAGCCTCCAGGGATTCACGTACCCCTTTTACGCTGCCGGGCAGATTGATGATCAGGGTCTTCCCCCTGATTCCAGCTGCCGCCCGTGACAACATGGCCTTGGGGGTTTTTTGCATGCCATAGGAACGCATAACTTCAGGAATGCCCGGCGCCAGCTTTTCGACTACCTGAAGGGTGGCTTCAGGGGTGACGTCGCGCAGGCTAAATCCTGTGCCTCCGGATGTAAGCAGGAGATCAAGCTTCAGCTCATCACAAACCTGGCACATTTTTGACTTTATAAGTTCAATTTCATCGGGAATCATCTCGTAATATTCGCACCGGTATTCCTCACCCAGCATTGTTTTGATCTCCCGGCCGCTCAAATCTTCCCGCTCGCCTTTAGAGCCCTTGTCACTCAAGATCAGAATGCCCAAACTATACATATTTCAAGCCTCCTTAAAAGAAGGGACGGACCTTTTGCTTCCCGGCCGGTAAACAAAAGGTCCGTCCCCTGCTGCCCAATCATTCACGGGTTTGATGTCCGCTCTTGCCGCCCAGCTTTTCGTCAAGGACCAACTCCCCGATTTCCATCCAGCGGTCCACCGCTTTGCACATATCGTATATAGTCAGGGCGGATACGGCCGCGGCGGTTAGAGCTTCCATCTCCACGCCGGTTTTTCCCGTATTTTTAACCTGGGTTTTTATAAGTATACGGCTATGTTCTTCGTCCACTGTAAAATTTACGTCCACCGAACTCAACATCAGGGGGTGGCACATGGGGATCAACTGGTGGGTTTGTTTAGCCGCCATTATTCCCGCTACCTGGGCCACCGCCAGAACATCGCCTTTTTTTATGCCGCCGCTCATTATCAATTGCAGGGTTTCCGGCCGCATCTTGATTGCGCAACTGGCCCTGGCTTCACGCTGGCTGTCATCCTTTTCGCTCACATCCACCATGCGCGCGCGGCCTTGTTCGTTGATGTGAGTGAAATCCATACCTTATCCCCCAATTTGAAACATTTTGCGCTGGTTTTGAACACCCCAGCCTTCATCCATGTGATGGCGCTGGGGCTTCATGGCAACGGCCTTTTTGATAAGCTCCAGAAGTTCTTCATCGCTGGCGCCTTCGCGCATAGGCCGTCTCAAGTCAAATTCGATCTTATTATGCAGGCAGACCCGCAATTTACCGTCTGCGGTCAGGCGGATGCGGTTGCACTCTTTGCAGAAGTGATTGCTCAAAGGGCTGATAAAGCCCAGGGTGCCAAGGCCGCCTTTTATCTGGAACTGCCGGGCCGGCCCGTTGCCTTCGACCGGATTGGCCGGCAGCAGCTCATATTCCAGGTTGATGCGGCGCTTTATTTCCTCCATGGTACATACCCGTTCCTTTTGCCAGAACTGCAAATCGCCGATGGGCATAAACTCTATGAAGCGAACATGCAGAGGATGGTAGTAGGCCAGGTTGGCAAAATCCAACAGCTCGTCGTCATTAAACCCCTTAATAACTACCATGTTGAGCTTAACCGGCTGCATGTCCATTTCCATGGCATGAAAAATGGCTTCCCATACCCTTTTGAAATCACCCTGCCGGGTGATATAGCGATAGCGCTCTTCCTGCAGGGTATCCAAACTGAAATTGACTCGCTTGAGCCCGGCTTTCTGCAAAGCCCATGCTTTTTCCGAAAAAAGGCCGCCATTGGTGGTAATGGCAATATCATTGATCTTGGGTATTTCATTGACATATTGAACCAGCTGGACAAAGTTTTTGCGCACCAGCGGCTCTCCCCCGGTAAAGCGCACCTTCTTAATCCCCAGCTCCGCACCCAAACGCACCAGGCGGGCTATTTCTTCCAGGGATAAGATTTTACAATGGTCCATGTAAGTGGTGCCCTCCAGGGGCATGCAATATCTACAGCGCAAATTGCACCGATCGGTTACCGATACTCTTAAATATTCAATATTCCGGCCAAAACTGTCCTGCATTTCTCACTCTCCCTAAAAGGCCCTGTTAAATCAGCGATTTAAAAGCAACCCAATTCGCAGGCGGTTATTTTTACGCCGGCTTCATCACATATCCGTCCCAATTCCCTTGAGTCTATCTGCAGCTCCTCGGCCAGTTGGCGGGCATCCAGACAGCTGATCTTCATATTCGGACATTTCTCCATGATTTTGGCAAGCACGTCCTTTTTATCCATACGAAAAACCTCCCTCCCCGTAGTCGGGTTCCTCCCTGCTTTAAAACTTTTCAGCATTTTAGTCAACTATTGGATTGTATACTGTATACCCGCTTTTTTTGCCGGTGCGCCATTGCGTAATTAAGGAGAAAACTACCCCCATTCGAGGAGAAAGCTTAACATATTATATACGATATAGTAGTAGACTGCAATTAAGCATAGATATTTGTCAAAAAGTGTCACCATACGGTTCTTTGCGTCTACACAGCCAGGTGTTTTATCTCCTTCGATTTTAAAATATTGACCACCACTTGATTGATTGGCGTAGCCACTCCCAGCCCTTCCCCCAGCTCAATTACCGCTCCGTTGAGGGAATCAATTTCCGTCCTCCTCCCCCGCTGGATATCCTGCAGCATGGAGGCATGATGGAGAGCGGTAGTAGGCACCATTTGCTTATAAAAGGCGGTTCTATAGGCATTGGCGTCAGGCCACAGGGTTTCCTGTCCGGCCGCTTGCAAAACTGTGAAGATCTCTTCAATAATGCCGTCCATAATGGTCCGGCTGAACTCAACTTCGGCCAGCTTCCCATAGGGAACCTCCAGGATTGCCCCCAGGGGGTTTAAAGCCGAATTATATATTATCTTGGCCCATACAAATTTCATAATTTCTTGCGAAGCACGGGTTGGAATACCGGCATCATTGCAGAGGATAGCTATTTTCTCCAGGTAATCCATATCGATTTTGCCGGTTGGGGAGCCCAGGATTACATCGTCGGCTATGACCGATACTTTTGATTGGCCGGGTCCTAAAGTTTCCGCGCCAAATATTACCCGGGCCAGTATCAGACGCTCTTCCGGTATGAATTCACGGGCCGCTTCGAAGTTGCCGTATCCGTTTTGGGCCAGTAGCACATGAGTGGACTCAGACAGAAGCCCCCGCACCTGAGCTGCCGCCGCCCGGGTATCATACGCCTTTACCGTAACGATAATCAAGTCAAAGGCTTGTCCTTGCAGTTGATCACAATCGCTTACCACCCTGTCTAAACGTGCCGAGTGTTCTCCCCAGATTCCGGTTATTTTGACCCCGCTCCGCTCAATCTGGCCGGCTACCGCTTCATGATCAATGCCTGCTACCTGATGCCCTTTCAGTTTTAAAAGGCAGCCGTAAACGCTGCCCAGGGCACCGACTCCGTATATTAGTACTTTCATTGTCCGACCCTCCATAAGGAAATCAACTTTTACTGTATATGGTATCATAAGGGTTTTAGTTATAGAAAACTCTAATTGTGATATTATAGACAAAATAGAATGCTGCTTGAAGGCACCAAGAAAGGAAGATTTATTATGCCGGCTCTAGCCTGGATTCTGATAGCAACCGGATGCGCGGTTCTTGAATTCCTGTTGTCAAGCTTCAGGTTCATCTGGCTGGCTGTAGCCGGCCTGTTCGTGGCCCTGGCGGTTAAAATCGGACTGATTCCCGCCCTGGCCGATCAGCTGCTGACCTTTATGATAATATCAGCCATTTTGCTTTTCTTCGTCCGTCCCCCGGTCCTTCGCCAGATCAAAAAACGCTCGTCTGACTCCCGGAAACACTAGGGGCAACCAAAAGGACCGGCCCCTTGGCTGCCCCCTGGGCTTTCTATGTTACCTCTTGCACTGTCTCACTTAGAAGAACCGCATGTCTACGGCTACTTCCGACTGTTCGCTTACTATCCAGTGCATCGGTATATCCTGCTCTTCAGGGAAAACCGCGTCGACTATCTGAAATTCATAGGCTACGCCGCAGAGGAAGACCGAGGGAGGCAATCCGGGCAGAAATCGATCGTAAAAGCCTCTGCCATAACCCAGGCGATGGCCATTACCATCGAAGGCCACCCCCGGAACCAACACTGCCTCAATGCTTTCCAGCGGCTGCCCGGGACCAAGCGGCTCTTGAATGCCAAAGGAACTGATCCGGCACTTACCCTGGGCTCGAAACTCCACCGCCTCAAGCATATCCCCCTCAACCCGGGGCAGAAGGATCGTTTTGCCCTGCCTCAGCATTTCTTCCAGGTAAGGCCACAGATTCACTTCATTTCTTATCGAGCTATAGGCCATGATAACCCGGGCTTGCCGCAGGGGTTCAATTTCTTTCAAGCGTTCCATTATGCGGCGGCTCTTTTCCTCAACCTGGGCCGGGGATAAAAGATTCCGGGCCGCGAGAATCGCTTGGCGCAACCCGGCTTTAGTTGTCGGCTGGTTCATTTTCCGCCCACTCCTGCTGTTTCCTCTGCCGCCGGCTGAGCCAGGCATAGAGCAGAGCTCCCACTAAAAATATGATGATACTTATGAACTGTGCCTGGGTAAGAGAGCCTACCATGGCCTCCGGCTCTCTGAAATATTCGATGATAAAGCGATAGATGGGATAGAGCATGAGATAAAGACTCATTATCTGTCCGCTGAAGCGCCGCCGGTGGTAGGACCAGAGTAAAAAGGCAAATATCAACAGGTTGGCGGCTGAACTCATCAACTGGGTAGGATAGCGGGAGCAGGAATCCACATAAGGGAATACTACACCCAGGAACGAAGCAGTGGCCTTTCCATAGCAGCATCCGGCCAGGAAGCAGCCGATTCTCACCAGTGCATAGCTCAAGGCCAGATAAGGTGCGAATATATCTCCCAATTTCCAAAAGGAGAGGTTTTTACGCTTTATATAGATGGTTAAAGGAATGAATGCGGCAATAAATCCACCGTACCAAACCAGTCCGCGCACCCCTCCCCGGTGCATGGCCCAGTACTGGGACGGAGAGCTCCAGAACAAACCCCAATCGTAGGTGACAAAATAGAGCAGGTAGGAGCCGGCCAGGCCGGCCAGAGCCATTAACACAATGAGGTCCATGGCCCATTCCCGCTGGTAGCCTTCTTTTTCAAAAAGCCTTCCGCAGCCCCATACCGAGATAATTACCGCCAGGGCCATCATGAAACCCCAGGAATAAACATTAAAATTGCCTATTGAAAATATGATAGGTTTCAATTTTTTTCCGCTCCTTGTTGGTTATCCACAATACATCCGTTCGCCCCGGAGTTTATGGACCGTATATAGAGAATATGTATCAGTTTTCGCAAACCCCGAATTAAGTAGTTATCAACAGACTTTTCCACATTATCCACATCCACTTTTCACAAGGACTATAGCCCCGGGTAGGCATTGAGCGATAGCCCGGCGAAATCTCCTCTAACATAGGACAAATAGGCCTTTCCGGCAATCATAGCCGCATTGTCAGTGCACAATTTTAAGCTCGGATAGTAAACGGAAAACCCTCGTTTTTGACCTTCTTTTTCAAGCATATTGCGTAAGTATTGGTTAGCCGCTACCCCACCGGCCGTCAAAATACTTTTAACCCCGAATCTTTCCGCTGCCCGCATGGTTTTTTCAACCAGAACATCCACCAGGGCAGCCTGGAATTCAGCCGCCAGGTCGGCCTGATGTTCCTCGGCGCGCCCCAGCTTCTTCCACTGATTTATGGTGGCAGTTTTCAACCCGCTGAATGAAAATTCAAAATCATCGCGGTCCAGAAACACCCGGGGCAGTTTGATATTGCCCGCCCGGCCGTTTTCGGCCGCTCGTTGAATAACCGGTCCACCGGGATACCCCAGATTTAGAACCCGGGCTACTTTGTCAAAGGCCTCGCCAGCCGCATCATCGCGTGTTTCTCCCAAGAGTCTGGATTCATCATGTCCCGACATGTAAAGCAGGCTGGTATGCCCCCCGGACACCACCAGGCATATCAGAGGGAACTCGATGCCGGGATGCTCCAGGAAATTGGCATAGATATGTCCTTCCAGGTGGTTCACGGCAATTAAAGGCTTATCCAGGGCATAGGCAAAGCCTTTGGCAAACGAAAGTCCAACCAAAAGCGCCCCGATCAAGCCGGGCCGATTGGTTACCGCAACCGCCTGAATATCCTGGTATGGGAGGCCGGCTTCGGCAAAAGCCCGATTGACCACCTGACCGATATTCTCAACATGATGGCGGGAGGCAATTTCCGGGACTACTCCCCCGTAAGGCTGGTGGATGGCAATCTGCGAGCTGATTATGTCAGACAGGACCATCGAACCATCCTGCACAATAGCAGCAGCAGTTTCATCACAGGAAGTCTCTATTCCAAGTATTTTGATCGGGTCCATAGCTTCTCCTCAATAATCGGCGGAATTTATTCCACCAGGTGTTTTACCATCACAATGGCATCTTCATTATTATCAGAATAATACTGTTTGCGCAAACCACTGACCATAAAGCCTAAACCATGGTACATGGCTATGGCGGCCCGGTTCGACGGCCTTACTTCCAGCAATATGCGGACCGCCCGCTTGCGGCGGGCCAGCGCTTCCAGCTCCAACATGAGCGCCCGCCCCCAACCCCGGCCTCGAAAACTTGAAGCTACGGCCACATTGGTGATATGAGCTTCATCAAACACCACCCAGATCCCGCCATAGCCGCCTACATCTCCTTGATAGTCGATAACCAGGTAATTGGCGTATTGATTCTTCAGTTCGTTTTCATAAGACTGCCGGGACCAGGGCAGGGAAAAGGCTTCCTGCTCGATGAGCATTACCTGATCCAGGTCCCGGGGAGTCATCTTGCGCATCATAAACCCGGTCTCAATCACGCTGTTCCTCCTTTTTGGCGCTTTATTTCGGCCTCTGAAAGGCGCAGGTAAATCGGACTCAAGTTTAAGGGTTCCTCGGTTGCTCCCTGCTCCAGTTTTTTCAATCCCAGGCTGGCCAGGGCTGAAGCCCGGGGCAGGGCAAGGTGGGCCGGTGCTTTAATGCCCCTGGGACCCATAATCCGTTGAACCGACTCCCAGTAGACGTCCACCGCATCCCCCAGTATAATACAGCATTCGGTGCCTGACATCAAAACCTGCTCATTGATCGCGTTAAAAAATTTTTCGGGCTCGTAAGCCCCGGGGGGATAAACGTTTTCCGGAGTAAAACCCTTCATCAGGTACAGGCCTCCGTACACTTCGTTGCGCCGCGCATCCAAAATAGGGCAGATGAGGGCGTCACACCCTATTACATTGGCCGCCAGCATTTCCAGGGTAGAGACGGCCACCAGCGGAATACCAGCCCCCAGGGCCAGTCCCTTGGCCGCCGCCAGGCCGATACGCAGCCCGGTAAACGAACCCGGTCCGATGCTTATTGCAATCCCGTCCAGATCGGACAACTGGCACCGGCTTTCCCTCATTACCCGGTCCACCATAGGCATCAGGGACTCGGAATGAGTTTTCTTATAATTGGAAAACTCCTCCCGGATCAGCTTTTTTTCATCCATTAAAGCCACTCCGGCAACCGGTGTGGCGCTGTCAACAGCCAGAATTAACAAGCGGCTTCAACCTTTCTATTATAAGCTGGGCGCGTTGGCCAGCACCTCTGACCACCACCTGCCGGGGGCCTTCGTAATCATCATTCTGAAGTATGATATCGATCCGTAGGGCGTCACCGGGCAGCAGATTTTGACCGACTTCCGGCCACTCGACTATACATATGCCCTCCCGTCCCAAATAATCTTCCAGTCCCAGATCTAAAAGGCCGCCTTCATCCAGGCGGTAGAAGTCGAAATGATAAACCGTAAACCCGGCTTGGTACACATTCATCAGAGTAAAAGTCGGACTGTTTACCTTTCCCTGGTAGCCCAATCCCCGGGCGATGCCGCGCGTGAGGGTGGTCTTTCCCGCCCCCAGCTCCCCGGCCAGGTAGACCAGATCACCCGCTTTTAAACAGGGGGCGAGCATTCCTCCCAGGGCTTCCATATCCATTTCCGTATCTATCTGCTTCACTATCCTGGCTTCCAAGTTTTAATCTACTCCTTTATCAAGCTCCGCAAGCCGCTGGTATTCGTCTCGAACCAGTTTAAAATCCTCCCAGGTCGGTCTTTTGTAGGAGAGATTGCGCAGCAGCGCGGCCGGGTGGAAGGTAGCCATCATGTTGATACCCTGCCGGGTGAACCACCGGCCCCTGATCTGAGTTATTCGGGCCTTGGGGTCAATCACCGCCTGGCTGGCCAGAGACCCCAGACACATTATGATCCGGGGCTTTATTATGCGGATTTGGGCTTCCAAAAACCGGCTGCATTCCTTGACTTCATCCGGGTTGGGAAGCCGGTTTTCCGGCGGCCGGCATTTTACCACATTGCATATATATACGCTGGGGCGGTGGAAATCGGCGGCAGCCAGGATTTTGTCCAAAAGCTGTCCAGCTTTTCCGACAAAGGGCTCGCCCTGCAGGTCTTCATCACGCCCCGGTCCTTCGCCTACAAACATAATTTTAGCCGCCGGGTCCCCGCTGCCAAACACTACCTGCTGACAGGTGGAGCGCAACCGACAGGCCGAGCAGCCCAGAGCCCGCTCCTGAAGGCTCTGGTAGTCATTTATTTCCGGAAAGGCTGCTTCCCATTTTACTCCGGGAAGAAAAGCCTGGTTATTCTTTTGGGGAACTGAAACTGGAATAGGATCAACCGGTTTCTCCGACATAGCCTTCTCCTTTTCCCGGGCGGCATCTCCAAACAGATCAGGCTGCTCAATACTCATTCTTACCCCTCCATAAAAAAATAAAACCGGAGTATAATAATAGCGGTCCTTATATAAGGAATGCGGCCTCACTATATAAGGGACGCGACCTTGCTGCGGAGCAGGAGGTCCGTCCCTTATCCCTTACCGGTTCGTCCCTTTAAACGGTACGGACCTTATCCGATCGCTTCATTGCAAAACAGGGTTCAGGCAGCTTCCCCGTTTCATTAAGTCCGCCTGTAAAAAGCCTTAGCCGATCAGGCGCCGGTGCTCTTGCATGATACAGCGGTCCTGAACAAACAGGATACCCTTTTCCCGGGCTATTTCCTCACCTTCCGGCGACGTCAAGCCCAGCTGCAGCCAGATGGCCGGTATATTTTTCATTACCGCCTGATTTATAATGGGAAGAATATCTTCTTCATTGCGAAATACATCAACCAGATCTACTTCACAGGGAATGGATTCCAGATCAGGATAGGCCTTCTCCCCCAGAACCTCGTTCACATAGGGATTTACCGGAATAATCCGATAGCCTTTACTCTGCAGATAGGCTGCTATATGATGACTGGCCCGATAAGGGTCGTCCGACAGACCGACAATGGCGATAGTATTGCATTTATGGAGATATTCCTTGATCGGATCGGGTTTTCTTTTGAAAAACATGGTTAATTATCCCTCCTCTACCTATTGTACTTAAGGAAGGGAAAAAAGCAATATACCCATCTTTACTGGGGATTAAATCACTGCCCGGCCAATACCTGATAGATTTCTAAAAAGCCGGTCCCAATTCGCCAGAAGGCCACCCCACCCAGCTGCTCAGCCTGGCACAAGGTCCATTTGGCGTTTAAGCTCTTTTGGTTCTCCATCCATATCTGGTGATAGTGGCCCTCTTCATCGTAATAGGTATAATAGGGGCTCATGCTGGCCTGGTCAAAATGATCGACTACCGTGTATTTAGCCACGATCTGCTGCAATTTAGACGCACTGACCGTCCTGGCTTCTCCATCGCTGCCCCAATCATAGCCGTAGGTAGCCATTCCCATCAAGATCTTTTCCGGAGCCATTTGTCTCTGCATGTAGCCGGCCACCCTTTCCACCCACCAGAGGGGGGCCACCGGCCCCGGTTCGCTGTCCAGGTAACTGTAGTCATAGGCCATGACCACTACCAGATCGACAGCCTCACCGATGGCTTTATAGTCATAAGGAGTGGCCCATTTTTCTTCCCCGGTCCGGGCAAAGACCGCCACCGACAGCATCTTGTCAGGCCCCAGGGCCGCCTTTAGTTCCTGAAGAAAGCGGGTAAAATAAGGACCGTCTTCAGGAGCGATAAATTCAAAATCAATATTTACCCCGTCATATTTGTCCCGGACCGCCAGATCGGTCAACTGCTTGATCAGCCGGCTTCGGTTGGACGGACTGCTCAAGAGCTGATGCAGCTGCTCGCGCTCCATTAGAGCAACACTGGCGTGGGCGGCAATGCCCTGCTGGCGTACCCAGTCGATCTTTTCCCGGTACTCATCCTTATATTCGTAGGAAAGGTTTCCGTTCCCATCGGCTGACAGCCACCGGAAAGCAATGTCGGTAAACAGATGGCGGTTGGCCTCGATCTCCTCCATGGGGCTGTAATAGTAGTAGGCAAAAACCCGGGGCTGGTAGTTAAAATTGATGCTTATCTCCTGGCTGGCGCTGTTCCACAGCACCCTTCCTCCCAGGTGTGCGGCCACAAAACTCAAAGGAATATAAGTGCGGTTCTGCCATATGAGCGGAGCCACATCCATCGTGTAGCTCTGACCGTCAACCAGGGCGGTCTTCTGGCCAATGTTCAGTTCAATCCGGTGCTCCCGGCAGTTGATGGACACCTTGCGCTGCCTTGCATCCCAGGTGACTTCAGCCCCCAGGGACTGATTGGCGGCCATAAACACCACCGGAACCAGGGTTCGACCACCGGTAATAAAGGCCGGGGGATTTAACGGGGTAATACTTCCGTCTATTTTGATTTGATTTATGTATGTATCGGGACTTACCGCCAGGGCTTCATATGTATAACCGGGTATGTAAAAGGGACATAGCAGCAATAACAAAAAGAAGCAAAGACATCGCTTGTACAAATAAACCACCTCATTTGTCGAAATTACCCTATGGATTCGGCACTTTCCATCCCATATCCTTGAAGTAATTCCTGGTTAAGGTGGCAAAGGGTACTAATGTACCCAACATCGTATTCAGTTTACGTTTTTATTCCTTGGGAATATGGCTTCCAGATCGGTTAAAGGAACATACACCATGTTATCCTGGTTAACCACGGCCAAGATAACCATTTCTTCTCCGCTGTATTCCTCTTCGTAGAAACCCAGGACGCATACCGTCATGGCAGCACCTTCCATATAAACTGTGAACAGGTCTCCCTTATTCAATCAAGATCCCTCCATAAACGGCCGTCAACCATAACCCATTTTACCCGGGAATTAAAATCCAACGGGTGACCTTCGAAGGCCACCAAATCCGCTCTTTTGCCTGGCCGGATGCTTCCCAGCTCATCGTCTACTTTGAGGATGCGAGCCGGATTAACCGTAATCGCTCCCAAAGCCGTCCGGGCATCCAATCCTTCTCTGACGGTCAGTGAAGCACACACCCGCAAGTGCTCTATAGGTACTACCGGGTGATCGGTTACGAGGCAAAATTCCACTCCCAACTCCTTCAAACGGGCCGCGTTCTTGAAGGATACTTCCTTCATCTCCACTTTGGCCCGGTTGACCAGCAGAGGTCCGAGGCACACCGGAACTCCCCGGCGGTTTAGTTCACCGGCCACCAGATGGGCCTCGGTACCGTGTTCAATAATCAGTTCCAACTGAAATTCATCTTTGATGCGCAGGGCGGTCAATATGTCATCGGCGCGATGGGCGTGCACCCGTAAAGGGATTTCCTTTCTTAAAACCTGAAATACCGCCTGGTATTTATAAGCTTCCCGGGACTCCAGCTTATCCTTTTCCAGCAGTCGCTGCCCGGTAAACAGGACCTCTCTCAAAAGGCTGGCATTGGCCATTCGCGTCGAAGGGGTTTTTTTCTGGCCCGCATATACCCGTTTGGGATTCTCTCCCAGAGCGGCTTTTAATCCCCACGGTTCGCGATAAACCATGTCACCGGGTAAGCTGGCGTAGCTTTTCAGCATTACGCCCTGACCGCCAATGATGTTGGCGCTGCCGGGCAGGCATAGCGTTCTGGTAACCCCGCCCCGCAGGGCATCTTTAAAGGCCAGGTCGAGAAAATTGACTCCGTCTACCGCTTTCAACTGGGGAACAACCGGATCATTGATCTCATTTACATCATTGCCTTCCAGGCGGTAAATCTCTTCTTCCAGGCCGATGTGGGTATGGGCGTCAATAAAACCGGGGCAGATAAAAAGGCCCTCAGCATCAATCTGCGTACAGCCCCGGGGGGTTCTCACCGAGGCTCCCACCCGTTTTATGTGCTCGCCTTCGACCAGTATGGTTCCCCGTTCAATATTTCCCGGGGTATCCATGGTCAAAAGGGTCCCGTTTTTTATCGCTATCATTATTGCTCCCCCTGTACCTTAATTTATGTTGAATAACGGCCGGCTGTTCAATAGACTACCCTGCCATTCCCTGCCTGCTCTGCCATAGCCGCATCGATCAAAGCGGCAAACAGCCTCTGGGAAGAATCGTCCCGCATGCATTCGGGGTGCCACTGCACACCCAGCCAAAAAGGATGGGTCCTGCTTTCTATCCCTTCAATAATATTGTCTGCCGACCAGGCACTTACCTGCAGCCCCGGGGCTACTTTGCCAACTGCCTGGTGATGAAAGCTGTTTACCCGCAGGGTGGTGCATTGAATCGTTTCACTTAAAAGACTGCCTTCCTTAACTACTATATCATGAATGGGATGGTGGCGGGGGGCGTTCTGTTCATGGCAGATATGGCTTTCTATATGCTGAATGAGGCTGCCCCCGGCAACCGCATTGAATAGTTGACATCCCCGGCATATACCCAGGGATGGTATTCCGGCATTAAACGCGTAACCGGCCAGTTGAATTTCGAATAGATCTCTGGCCGGATCGATCTCCCGGGTTTGCGGCGCAGTCAGAGCGCCCCAGTAAACCGGGTCCAGATCGCCGCCCCCGGAAAAAAGCAGCCCGTCACATAAGTCAGCCAGCCGGGGGATGGAATCATACCCCAGGTAAGGGAGCAAAATCGAAATTCCCCCTGCCCTTTCCACGCTATACACATAGGCGCTCTTTAGCTGATAGTTATATTCATCCTCATTCCAACCGCAGATAATTCCAATAACCGGCTTCACCCAAACATCCCCTCCCCTTCGTGCTAAAAAAGCAGGTCCATGACGAACCTGCTTCGGTTATTGTGTGATCAATTATTATCACTGGTTTTATGTATTTATATCTCGTGCAGTCCTACGCTGATCGCCAAGGCCTGGTTTACCTTGTTCATAGTCTCTTCACTCAAAATAGCAATGCGCTGTTTTAAGCGAGTTTTGTCAATGGTCCTGATCTGCTCCGATAAGATAACCGAATCCCTTTCCAGGGAATAATCCTCGGCTTTGATCTCAACATGAGTAGGCAATTTGGCTTTGTTGATCTGGGAGGTAATAGCGAGAACGATGGTGGTTGGACTATACTGGTTACCCACGTCATTCTGCACTACGAGCACCGGGCGTATGCCACCCTGTTCAGATCCGACAACCGGGTTTAATTGAGCAAAGTAAATCTCACCCCGTTTGATCATAAAGGCAATCACTCCAGTATTTTTCTACAGTTACCTAGAGTTCTTCCTCCACTCCCATGTCTTCGCCGGCTAAACTGAGATTTATATCAGCCATTTCCAGATAGCCCTTTTTCATTTGCTCTATAACCAGTCTTTTTTTACGCTCCCCAAGATAAAACTTTATGGCTTCTCTCACCAGCTCGCTTCGATTAATTGATGCAGCTGCAGTAAAATCGTCCACTTCATAGAGCAATGCTTCTGGAACGGTTATAATTATTCTTCGTGAGGCTGGCAAAAGCGAGCACCTCCAAGGTATTTAGAAATCAACCGCATACCCATATTATATGGTTTAACCCTTTAAGCTCGCAAATCCAATAATTACATCAAAGCAGCCCCTGCACGTAAATTCGGGGAACCCTGGAGCTTACGGCACATACGATTTCATAGTTGATGGTGCCGATGATTCCGGCCAGGTCGTCGGCAGTCACCCCGTTTTCAGGCCTACCGAATAAAAGTACTTCATCTCCTTCTTTAACCCCGGGTATGGCACTTACATCCAATACTACCTGGTCCATGCATACGGTTCCGATCAGGGGCGCTGGCTGGCCATTGATACAGGCCCAGGCCCGGTTGGAAAGGAGCCGGCTATAGCCATCGGCATAACCGATGGGGACCGTTGCCACTCTGGTGTCGTCAGTGCAGCGGTAGGTCCGGCCATAGCTGACGCTTTGCCCGCTATGCAGGGTTTTGACGAAGCTCACCCGGCTTTTCAATTGCATGGCCGGTATCAGGTTGAAACCGGGCGGACGATGTTCCGGATCTGGATACAGCCCATAAATAGCGATACCAGCCCTTACCATATTGAAACGGGTTCGGGGTATTTCCATTAAGGCGGCACTGTTGGCGCAATGCCTTATATCAAAGCCCACCCCCTCTCCGGCTAAACCATTCAACAGCTCTTCAAATGCCTGCAGTTGCTCAAAAGTATAGCTTTTATCGGGTACGTCAGCCAGGGCAAAATGGGTGAATATGCCCTCCAAATGCAGTCCCGGAAGCTGGGAAAGCCTGACTATTTCTTGTACGGTCTCCGGATTGGCCTGATAACCCAGGCGCCCCATGCCGGTGTCAATCTTGATATGCACGTGGGCGGTTAGCCCGAGTTCAACCGCCGCCCCGGAAAGCGCTTCGGCCAGACCGCTTTCGAAAATAGTGGCCCTTACCCCTTCGCGGACCACTGTACGGGCAAACTCCTGCGGGATATACCCCAACACCAGAATAGGCAGCTCCATCCCGGCTTCTCTAAGCGTCATGGCTTCATCCAGACTGGCCACTCCCAGGAAATCCACTCCCTGCTCCTGGCATACCTGGCTTACTTCAACAACACCGTGTCCGTAACCATTGGCTTTTACTACCGCCATAACCCGGGCAGGCTTTACTGCTTCTTGAAGTTGTGCGACGTTGTGGCTGATCGCTGTTAAATTTATTTCTGCCCAGGTTGGTCTTCTATTATCCATTGGACTTTACCAGTGCTTTCAGAATATCGTTGCGGGTGATGATCCCTACCAATTTGCCATGTCTTACCACCGGAACCCGGTTGATCTCTTCATCCTGCATGATCTCTACAATTTTACTCACCGGGGTGTCTTCTTCAACCGCCACAACTTTTTTAGACATAGCCTCTTTGACCAGAGTCGCCGTGTATTTCTTTAATTCTTCATTAAAACGTATGGTGTTTTGCAGGTAAATAATACTGTCAAAAAGTGTAATGTAAAAAGGCACCTTCAGGTCGGCAGCTTTTATTATCAGGTCTTTTTCAGTTACAACCCCCAGCAAACGCCCTTCACCGTCAACTACCGGCAAGCCGCTGATTTTGTTGTCGATCAGGATCTTGACCACATCCTCTATCCGGTCATTGGGGCCCGCACTTATGACTTCTCTGGTCATAATATCTTTCGCCAGCATGGTATCCCTCTTTTCTTTTCCCGCTGAAACGCAGGTTCTATAGTTTTACAGTTTATTATAACTACTCGGAAACACTTATAAAATTACAGTGAACCCTTTCATTTAAGCTTCTACTTCAAAACGTCTTATCACCTGGGGCAGATAATGGATCAAATCAGTGGCCACCAGGCCCCGCTCACCCCTCTCCAAAGCCGCCTGGTCTCCCGCTGCGCCATGCAGGTATACTCCGGCTACGGCCGCTTGCTGGGGATTCAAGCCCTGGGCGATCAAGGCGGTGATAATACCGGTGAGGACATCCCCGCTGCCGGCGGTCGCCATACCGGGATTACCCGTCATATTAATATATACATCCCCGCCAGGTACAGCAACTACCGTATTATGCCCTTTGAGCACCAGGGTCACCCCGTGCTCTTCGGCAAAACCCTGCGCTATTTCAAGGCGCCGGGATTGGATCTCTTCTATGGATTTGCCGGTAAGACGCGCCATTTCCCCCGGATGGGGAGTCAAAACCAGGGGAACCTGCCGATTCTTTAGAATGTCGGTATCGCCCTGAAGGGCGTTCAGACCGTCGGCGTCAATCACCAGGGGAATGCCGGAATTCTCAAGTATAAAACCGATTATGGTCCGTGCTTCCGGATACCGTGACATGCCCGGTCCTACCGCACATACCGAGGCCGTTCCCAGCAGATTCTCTATAGCCGGCAGAGCCTCCGGCGATATTAGACAATCGCCGCTTTCCGCCAGGGGAGTGGCCATTACTTCCAGCAGGGCACTGTCAATAACCGGCACCAGGGACTCAGGGACCGCCGCCGTTACCAGCCCGGCTCCGCAACGGAGAGCAGCAAAAGAACTCATCATCACCGCACCGCTCATGCCCAGAGAACCGCCAATAATCATAGCATGCCCATAGGTGCCTTTGTGGCCTTCCGGCGCGCGCTTCTTCAAGAAGGACCTCAGCAACTTCTCATTTATCAAATTTTGTTTCAAAGCGGGATCATTTAACAGCGGTGAAGGTATGGATATATCAGCAACACTTAAGGATCCCGCATAATCCCGGCCGGGGTTTAACAACAACCCGAGTTTGGGCAGGGCAAAAGTAACCGTGTGAGTGGCCTGTACCGCAACACTATGAACTTTGCCGGTGTCCGCCTCCACTCCTGAGGGTATGTCAACCGCGACTGCCGGCCGGCGGCTCCAGTTCAAAATGTCTATCACCCGGGATTCAAACTCGTTAACCCCCCCCTTGAGTCCTATGCCATAGATCGCGTCAACTGCCAAATCGGCTGATAAAACGCTAAACATAAAACGGTCCAGCCCCGCTTCGGCCTGCAAGGGGTATATTCTGGCCTTCATTCGTTTAAGTATCTGGTAGTTGGTCAGGGCGTCGGGGGTCAGGTTGTTTTCATCCCCCAGCAGGAAGGTATCGACCTCGGCCCCGGCATTTATTAAATGACGGCTGATCACCATGCCATCCCCGCCGTTGTTTCCTTTCCCAGCCAGCACACTTACTTTTTTCCCCGGACAGCTTCCTAAAATATCCTCAATCACCTCAACCGTTCTTAGCCCGGCGTTTTCCATTAAGACTATGCTGGGTATCCCGAAATCAAGGCTGGCCCTTTGATCAATTTCCTTCATTTCCTGAACCTTTGGGATCTTCACGGGCTCACTCTCCTTTTCTCACTACGGCCATGGCTACGGCCTGCTGCAGGGAATGACTGAGGCTTAGGCCAATACTGCTCAGGCCAGATGCACAGTGAAATTCGGCAGCCCTGCCATACAGGTGAACATAGGGTCTGCCGTCCGGGGCATTAAGAACTTCAATATCCTGTAAACGCACTCCCTGCATAAATCCATTATGCAGCTTTTTAACCGCTTCTTTGGCGGCAAAACGAGCAGCCAGAGAAGGGTATGGGTTGCTGAATCTATAGCAGTAATCGAGTTCGGCCTGGGTAAACACCCGCCCCAGAATTCCGGGAGTGCGCTCTACGGTTTGTCTAAAGCGTTCAATTTCAATTATATCAATGCCCGCCAGCACAGCATCACCCCATCTTCAGAGCAGCGCTAAAAGCGAACCTCTGTAGTGGCCGTGGTACTTCCATCGTTCGCTCTGATCACTTGCTACAACATTTATAATTTGAAGGGGCTTTTAGCCCCTTTTAAATTTACCTATTTTGTTGGGCCAGGCTGGCCAGTTCGGCTCGCTCTACGGCATTGAATATTTTATCCACATCCAGCATCAGCAACAACCGGTCATCGAGCTTGCCAATACCGACCAGGTATTCTGCGGAAATATTTTTAATTACTGCCGGTGGGGCTTCAATATGATCTGAAGACAAGCGCAAAACCTCGCTCACTTCATCAACCATGATCCCAACCGTGTTGCCGTTAACGTCTACAACCGCACTGGTAGTCTCTGACTCCTGGGCGCTGGAACCTAAATTGAATCTCTTTTTGAGGTTTATTATAGGTATTATTTTGCCCCGTAAACTCATAATTCCTTCTACAAAATCAGGAGTCTGCGGCAAACGAGTAGGGGTGTTGACCTGTATGATCTCCTGCACCTTGGTTATCGGTATGGCATATTCGATGACTCCATCGGCCTGCTGCAACTTAAACACCACCATCTGTACTTCCTGTTCCACCAATATTCCTCCCTCCAGGCAGCACCGTATATAACAGCGCGCCCGTTTTCAGCGCGGTAAAGCCTATATCAGAAATTATACCTCTTGATTAACATTTTTCCTTCAGAAAGGTCGAAATTTCTTTCAATTGTTTATTTACCTTTATGGAAAGCAAATTTATAAGAAGGGCCCTTGGGAGTTATAAAGAAGGGGCTTAGCACATTTCGTCGCAGCTTACCAGATTTCCCAGGCACTGCTGCAGAATATTGTAAAGCTCATTTCTGGTAAACGGCTTGCTCAAGTAATAATTGCATCCCACCTGCAGGCAGCGTTCAACATCAGTACTCATGGCGTAGGCAGTTAGAGCAACGATCGGTATATAGCTCCAGCTCTCATTCTGGCGGATCACCTGAGTGGCTTGAAATCCGTTCATAACCGGCATCTGCATATCCATCAGAATAACATCGGGCACGCATTTATTTAACATGGCTATACATTTTTCACCATTATCCACCGAAATCACTTCACAGCCCAGATCCTCCAACATGTACTGAATGAGTTTGCGGTTTACTCTTATATCCTCGGCCAACAAGACCTGTGGACGAGCGCTTCTCTGCAATACCGGGTGACTCAATTCATAGGCACCGGGTTTTTCAAAGGTTTTTTTGGCCAGGGAAGCTTTTTTCAGCAGCAAGACGAAAGAAAAAACCGATCCAACCGGCTGGTTGGATTCACACCATATTTCTCCACCCATGATATTTACAAACTGTTTGCATATGGCCAGCCCTAAACCATTGCCATGGTCGTTACGGACCTGGTCTATCTGAACGAAAGGTTCAAAAATTCTGTCCAATGCATCCCCGGCCACCCCAATACCTGAATCCGCAACCGAAAAGAGCAGGGGGCACTTATCGCCATCGTCAATAAACCTGGTGCGATCAAGGCTTACGCTCACTTTTATAAATCCCTGGTCAGTATATTTCAACGCATTGGTGAGCAGGTTTATTAAAACCTGGCGTATTTTACCTTCATCTCCGATCACCTGCTCAGGAACCGCATCATCCCAATCCAGCTCCAACTTGAGCTGTTTTCCCTCCATATGAGGTTGAATCATAAGCATCATTTGCTTAACCAGGAGTTTTAATTCAAAGGGGTTCTCCGTCAATTCCACCTTTTGTTCCTCAATTTTGGAGATGTCCAGGAGATTATTGACCAGGAGCAGCAATTGCTTGGCACAGTATTCAATAGTCTCCACGCTTTCCCGGTGGCTTTCTTCACTGTTTCCCCGGTTTAGGCGCTCACAGTAGCCGAGTATGCCTAATAAGGGAGTGCGGATTTCGTGGCTGATCTGGGCTAAAAACTGGCTTTTGGCCCGGTTGGCCTTCCGGTCCGCCTGGCCGGCTTTAACAATATCGGTCACGTCGTTTAAGGACAATAGATACAAAAGCTCGTCTTTTTCAAAATAAATATGACTCAGCGACACCTTTAAACTGCAAGTCCTGCCTCCCGGCAGCCTTACTTGTTCAATCAAGCGCGGCTCCATTTTGCGGTCGGCAGTGATAATAGGCAGGGCAGCCAGGGGCATGAAACGCATCAGGTTCTGCCCTCGGATATTTTCGCCGGGCTCAGCCAACAAATTCTGGGCTCCCTGACTCAATTCCCTTATCCGCCACATCTGATCGCACACCAGTACCGCCTGCTGTAGCTGCCTTATCAGGTCAAAGCCCAGGCTGGTCACAATACTTATATTATCAAACTCATCTATGGTCATGGCCTGCGCCGGCAAGGATTTGTCCTGGAGAGGATTATTGTCTACCATTCTAGAACCACACCGACCTTATTTTTTTTCCGTGGCAAGCGCAATTAACAAAACAGCTTCGTATTTTATTTCCAATTCTTATTCTTTGTTACCAAAGACCGAATTCCTGCCGCTTTGCGCGAACAACCGGATTCTGAACACAAACAGTCGAGATCGGTTACTCAACGGTTAAAAATTTACAAACGGTTTCTAACGCACATAAGCGTCTATATGGAAATAATACCCGTTCTCTGGTATTATTAACCTAGATTCTGATATGATTAATTTAGATGCAGAATTGCAGCATTCCCGGGACTCGATATAAAAAATATACGTCCCGGATTTTGTCAACGGCAGGGGAAGAAGGTGTTCATGATGTTGCTGGATGTGTTCGTTTTAGAGGACGAGAATTACACACTGCGTTTCCTTGAAAAATTGATCTTGGAGCATCCGAATGTGGAATCAGTCCGGGGATTCTCTTCCAGCTCCGGTCTATGTGAAGCCCTCCAAACTCACCAACCGGACATCATATTTCTCGATATAGAGCTTGCACCGAGTGAAGCACTCAATGGAATTGACCTGGCAAAACAGATTTATACATCCAACCAGGGCATACTGTTGGTGTTCGTCACCGGCTATGCCAGTTATGCTCTGGAGTCTTTTAAAGTTCATCCCTTTGACTATCTTTTAAAGCCCATCAATAAAGAACGCCTGACCAAAATAATAAAAGAAGCCGCCCAGCGCATCGAAATGCAGATGAGCGCCGATTCTCCCTACCTGGCGCGCAACAAAACGGTCATAAAAACCGGCGACGGGCTGGCCTTTATCGACTGGAACGATGTTTATTTTATCGAAAAGCAGGGCCGGAGGGTTTTAATTCACGGCCGGCACGGAGCATGCAAGGCCCGGTGTCTCCTCCATGAGCTGGAACCTTTTCTTCCCGAACAATTTATCCAGGCCCACAAGTCTTTCATTGTGAATCGGGATAAAATTTATCTTCTGCGCGACGTGGGCAATCAGTCCTTTGAAGTCTCCTTTAGCGGTTATGAACCGGTGGCGCTTATGAGCCGGGCCAAATTCCGGGAATATCACCGAGATTTTGCTCCTTCATTATAAGGTTAATAATAGTTGATATGCCATCTATTCCCATGGCATTTACCTCCACCCTTTTTATTTCTATGTCAGTTATTCCAAATCCGAATATTTGCATGTTGTCGAAGACCTTAAAATGCTGTAATATTAGTTTAATGCTGCAATATACAAAATGACGATGAAAGGGACTAGTAAGCTGATCCTTGGGCTACAGAGAACCGCTGTTTGGTGTGAGGCGGTCGAAGAGGCAAGCCGAACTCATCCTGGAGTTGCCGACCGAAATCATTTGCGAAAGTAGGCTCGGACGGAACTTCCACCGTTGAAAGGAAGGGGCTATCGGATCTAAAAGATCCCGTATTCTAATGGAGTGAACGGCATTAGCCGTTAATTTGAGTGGTACCGCGGAGTTAAACCCTTCGTCTCAGAGTTCTGAGCGAAGGGTTTATTTTTTATCGAGGAGCACCATGGAAGAAGGAGGAGCAATATGTTAGAACTACGAATCAACGGGTTTGGCGGGCAGGGCTCGGTTACCCTGGCTCACTTGTTAGCGCAGGCTGCGCTGGAAAACGGAGAGCGGGGACAGGCCTTGCCTTTCTTCGGGGTGGAACGCCGCGGAGCGCCGGTGCGGGCAGCGGTGCGCATGTCCCCCACCACTATCCACGCCCACAGTCAATGCGAGCTGCCGGACTATGTGGTAGTGATGAGCGAAAAACTCACCGAAGCGGCGGTCAGGGAAGGCATTTCTGAGCTCGGCACCGTGATCATCAATGCCCCCTCTGCCGTAACCGTGGAAAAGCATCCTACCTGGCAGGTGGATGCCGAGGCCATCGCCCACGAAGCCGGATTATTTTCCGCCGACGGACCCTTAATCAATATTCCACTGTTTGGCGCGGTGTGCCGGGTGCTAAACATCCCGCAAAATATTATGGAACAAACCATCTTGAATAAATGGCCGGGCAACAACGAGCGCAATCTGGGCGCCGCTGGCAAGGCTTATAACACTGTAACGCAGATTAGCGTATAGCGGGTTTTTAAGCAGCGGGGAATATCTTATCGCCTCGTTATATTTGGATTAGCGAAAGGAATGGAAAAATGAAATCAGTTACTAAAGCCTACCGGCCCATTTCCTGGCCGATGAAGGGAGCCGGCGGTGACACCGGTTCCTGGCGAGTGCACCGTCCGGTCGTGGACTCTCAGATATGCAACAAATGCCAATTTTGCTGGGTATATTGTCCGGAAGCGGTCATTGACCGCAAAGAAATTACGATTGATTACCGCTACTGCAAGGGCTGCGGGGTGTGCGCCACGGAATGCCCCACCGGCGCAATCAGCATGCAAAAGGAGGAGTAGCAGTATGAAAACAGCGCAAGTTAGAATGGAAACCGGCGCCTATGCCGCCGCGCTGGCCGTAAAAAGCGCCCGGGTGGACGTAGTACCCGGCTACCCCATCACCCCCCAGACCAGCATTATGGAAGCGGTGGCCGCCATGGTTGAAAATGGCGAGTTGAACGCCCGCTTCATTCCGGTGGAAGGCGAACACAGCGTTCTGGCCGCTGCCGTGGCCGCAGCTGCTGCCGGCGCCCGCGTTTTCACAGCCACCTCGGCTAACGGCCTGCTGTATATGCACGAAGTTTTACACATGGCTTCCGGCGGACGTCTGCCGGTGGTAATGTGCAATGTCAACCGCGGTATTTTTGCCCCCTGGACCCTGTGGGCCGATCATCAGGACTCATTTGCCCAGCGCGATACCGGCTGGATCCAATATCACTGCTCCTCCAATCAGGAGGTGTTCAACACCATTTTGCAGGCCTTCCGCGTGGCCGAACAGATCAATATCCCGGTGATGGTCAACTTTGACGGTTTTGCCATCTCCCATTGTCTGATGCCCCTCACCCTGCCAGCACAGGAGGATATCGACCGTTTCCTGCCCCCGCATGAACCGGAATGGCGGCTCGACCCGGCTCATCCCTCTTCCTTCAGCAACGTGACCATGGCATCCGAATACGCGCCCTTCCGCCAGATGCTGTCCGACGATATCATGGCGTCTATCCCGCTGGTAAAGCAGGCGGCCCAGGAATACAAGGATATCACCGGCATGTGGGATGGCGACACCATCGACACCTACCGCCTGGAAGACGCCGAAGTGGTAGCCTTTGCAGTCAACAGTATGGCAGCCGAATTAAGACTTTCCATCGATATCCTGCGCGAGCAGGGCATCAAAGCCGGCCTGTTGCGGCCGCGCCTGTACCTGCCCTTCCCGGCCGAGGATATCATCAAGGCCCTGCCGCAAAACGCGCAGGTGATGGTACTGGATCGCAACTATAACTTCGGCCACCCCGGCGGCATTTTGGCTGCCGAGCTGAAAAGCGTTCTCTTTGGCCGACGCAACGACATCACGGTTAAAAACCGGGTAATGGGCATTGGTGGCATCGATCTGACCCGCCGCTTCATGGCCGCCGAGATCCGCGCCATGATGGATGAATAAAAAACCTAGACCATGAAAGGAATGGATGAGATATGGCTACCAGTATTAAAAAATTACCGGATATTGAGCAGGTTTTAAGCGGCAACGGGGCCTGCGGCGGCTGCCCCGCCACAATGGCCTTGCGCATCGTGGGCAAGGCTTTAGGGCCAAACGCCATTATGCTGCTGACCCCCTCCTGCTCGGTAGCCAGCATGGGCATGACCCCCAAGCTGGGATACAACTGGCCCTGTATTAATATTACCTTTGCATCGGCTGGCTCTTCGGCTTCCGGTATTACCCACGCACTTGAAATAATGAAGGAAAAAGGCCGCCTGCAAGGCGAACTGCCCACCGTATTCAGTTGGGTGGGCGATGGCGGCACCTATGACATCGGCTTCCAGGCCCTTTCAGCCGCCGCCGAGCGCAACGATAATATCATTCACTTTTGTTATAACAACGAAGCCTACAGCAACACCGGCGTGCAACGCAGCGGCGCCACCCCGCGCGGCAGCTTCACCACCACCACCCCCACCGGCAAGCGCCAGCCCAAGAAAAACATGGCCCTGCTGATGCTGGAGCACAATATTCCCTACGTGGCTACCGCCACCGTGGCTTACCCCGGCGACCTGTACGACAAGGTGGTAAAAGCCAAAAACATCCCTGGCATGAAATACATCGAAATTCTGGCTCCCTGCTATTTGGGCTGGCAGTTCGACATGCCTGACACCGTGCAGATGAGCCGTATGGCTGTGCGCAGCGGCGCCTGGTTGTTATGGGAAGCGGAAAATCGCCAGATCAGCTTTAATAGCCCCAGCTCGCTTATCATCAGCGGTAAAAAAGGCGCGGTACCGGTGGATGAATACCTGATGAAGCAGGGTCGCTTCAACCGCCTGCTTAAAGGCCCCGACGCTGCGCAGCGCATCGCCGAAATTCAAGGCGACATCGACCGCGAGATCGCTTTTATGAGGGAACGGGCGAAGATTACGATTTAGTTTCATGATATTTATAGCCAGCGAAACGGTCCTTTTGGTTGCTTCTGAACCAAAAGGACCGTCTTTCTTGGCTTTTCCCTGGCTTTTGTTTATTTGATCATGCCCATGGCCCGGTAGGTTTCTTCATCCATCTCTCCAGTAACCTTTAAACCGTGCCACACTTGAAAGTACTTTATAGACAGCTCGGTCATATTGCCAAAGCGTCCATCGGCCCGGTCCAGTTCGATCCCCAGTTCTTTCAACCGGCTTTGAACGTAAACCACCTGTTGACCGTAGGAATTCTTTTTAAGTTTGATTGGCTTCAGGTCTTTCGGGAACATTTTGCCGTTCTCGACTATCCTCACCGTAATGCCCAGCGGCACCTGGGGATACAGCTTTTCTACGTCCCGGTTGAACATGCGAATGCAGCCGTGCGAGGCGTAGGTGCCTATCGAATAAGGCTTATCGGTTCCATGAATGCCGAAAATCCCCCAGGGTACGTTTAATCCCATCCAGCGGGTGCCAAAACCGTTTCCCCAGTGGGTGCTCTTCTGTACGACCCTCCATTCTCCCAATGGAGTCGGGGTCTCGCTTTTGCCCACCGCTACTGGATATTTTACGATTACCTGACCTTCTTCAACCAGTTTTATAGTTCGAGTGGCTACGTCGATTTCCAGATACAGACGTTTTTTATCGGGTATGGTACTGTCAGTAGGCAGATTGGGTTCACCGTCAGGTCCATAGAAAAGGTTTTTCCAGACTACGTCAGAAACCGCCCCGTTGGCCTCCAGGCCGTTGGCCAGCTGAAACATACGGATGGCGGAACTGGTTTCAAGATTGTAATAGCCGGTGGTCTCAAGATCATAGCCCAGTTCTTTCAGACGGGCCTGCACCATCCACACCGCTTCCCCGTATACAGGCGGCTCTTGAAGATAAAGGGCTGGATAGTCGGTTCTATCAATGCTAGAGGGAGCATCGTCAGGTTGAGGTTCATTATACAAGGCGCAGCTATTTAAAGGATAGACCCCCAACGTGAATATCATTGCCAACAACAAAATTACGCTCAATTGGCTTTTCACGTACTTCACCCTCCCCGGCTTTTTCCTGGGATGCGAATATCAGCCAATGGCATACCATCCCTTATCTATGTATTTTTAGACGGTCGGAAATATAACTGTAAATTCCAGGCTCTGATAGGCCTAAAAAATAGCTGAAGCAGGAGGATTAGGACATCCGCTTCCCCCTGCTCCGATCAAGGAATATACTTATTAGTCCGAACATACCGTCCACCTCCTGACACCGAATCGCTTTTTTGGGCAACTCGTTATCAAAGGCTCCGCCTGGTTTATGCCCTGGAATTAATTCAGACCAGGCCTAAAGATTCCTGGTTTGGGCTTGCAGTTCATCCAGCGAGTAGATCGGGGGCTGGCAGGTGTGCCCGCTGCACAGGTAGGCTATGACCCGCTCAGGTTCTCCTTTAAGCGATTGCAGGCTGGGAAGGATATCGTACTCTGCCGGGTCAACGCTTGCTTCCTTAAATAAGATCTGGGTAAAAGGGCGGTAAGCAGAGGCCATTTCATCAAGCATTGCCAGCGTAGCGGTCTGGTCACGCTCCCCGATTATTGTGATTTCACTTCCTGGAACCAGATAGTATAGCAAAGCCATCAGGTAAAAAGTGTGACCGCCGGGCGCCTCGTTCGCCTGTCCAGCAAAATATTTCATCAAGCGGGCTGCACGTTCTTCCAAATCCAGGCGCCCGGTCAGACGCGCCAGGCGCAGTAAATTCAAAGCGGCGACGGAATTGCCCGAGGGCAGAGCTCCGTCATAGAGCTCTTTAGGTCTATGAATAAGCTGTTCGGCGTCTGATCCATAGAGGAAAAAGCCCGCCGAATGATCATCCCAGAAATATTTAATCATTTCATCATTCAACTCCAGGGCAGTTTTTAAATCCCGGGGATTAAAGCCGGCCTGGTAAAGTTCAAGCAGAGCCCAGATCAAAAAAGCATAGTCATCGAGATAGGCTTCGTAGCGAGATTCACCCTCCCGGTAGCGGGCCAGCAAACGTCCGGCCGGCCGCCGCATACGGGTCAAGATGAAATCAACTGCATCCCGGGCTGCTTGCAGGTAGGAAGGGTCTTTTAGAACCCGGGCGCCAATAGCCAGGGCGCCTATCATCAGGGCATTCCAGGCGCAAAGAATCTTGTCATCTTTTCCCGGCTTGCTCCGTTCCTCCCGTTTTACCCGCAGTGCTTCCCGCATCCGCTTCAGCCTTTCCCTTTCACCGGGCTCGGGCAGCCTGTGCAGCAGGTTGGGCACGTTTGCCCCTTCAAAATTGCCTTCCTGGCTGATCCCGTAAGTCCTGCAGAATTCTGCTGCTTCATCTCCCAGAACCTCTGCCACCTGCTCGGGGCGCCACACGTAAAAACGCCCCTCTACTCCTTCACTGTCGGCATCCTCACCCGAGTAGAAGCCCCCCTCGGGCGAGCGCATATCTTTAAGGACGTAGCTAAACACCTCACGAGCCACATCACAATATATTTCCCGCCCGCCAAGCTGAAAGGCTTCAAGATAGGTCATAGCCAGCAGGGCGTTGTCATAGAGCATCTTCTCGAAATGGGGAATCAACCATTGCCGGTCCGTTGAATAGCGGGCAAATCCACCCCCCAGGTGGTCGTAGATTCCTCCCCGATACATGGCTTCTAGCGTCTTGTCCACCATCATTAGGGCCTTTTCTTCCTTGTAGTGGTGATGATAGCGAAGTAAAAACAAAAGCTGATGGGGGGACGGAAATTTGGGCGCCCGGGTAAATCCGCCGTACTGGGGGTCAAAACTCTTGGCCAGGTAATGGTAGGCTTGCTGCAGCAGCTTTTCATCCAGTGCTCCGTCCCATCCGGCATTTCCATCACGCTTGAGCCATTCGCGGATCCTCTCTCCGGCAGTTTCAACCGATGTCCGGTCGTTTTCCCAAATATCTCTGATCCTTGGCAGCAGCTCATCCAGCCCGGTCATCCCCCGCTGGCTGGAAGGAGGCAGATAAGTTGCCGCAAAAAACGGCAGCTTTTCCGGTGTTATCACAATAGTCAACGGCCAGCCCCCGTGCCCGTTCAGAGCCTGGCATACCGACATGTATATCGAGTCAATATCCGGCCGCTCCTCCCGGTCCACTTTTATTGAGACAAAGCCTTCATTCAATAAATCAGCTATCAACTTACTCTGGAACGATTCTCGGTGCATCACATGGCACCAGTGACAGGCGGAATATCCAATACTCAAGAAAATCGGCTTGTCTTCCCTTTTCGCTTTGTCAAAGGCTTCTTCCCCCCAGGCGAACCAGTCCACGGGATCATGGGCGTGCTGGAGCAAATAAGGGCTTTTTTCGTTTATAAGGCGGTTTGTATCTGACATGACTTCAACTCCCGTTATTATTATCCCTCGCTTAGTTTTGTGAGTTCTGCAGGCGTTTATGTGTTTAGATTCCTTATGATATTAAACTTTACGGAATTTTCTTGAAATAATTGTTAAGCACTCATAATTTCAGCCATTTCAAGTTTAGTTTAGAGAACATCAATTCCTTTACTAAATCAAAGGACTAATTTGCCGATATTTAAATTATAACTATACGATTGCTGTTGTTCTGCTGTTATTCAGGCACTGTTTGACCTTGAAAAATTAAGTGAAATCCTTTAGGGTAAATTCTTTCGTATGATGAAGGACAAACGGTTTAATGAAGTTGATAATTAAATCGGTTATTTTAAGGTAGGACGAGATATTATGGAACAAAAAGTCGTAAAGCCATACCACCTGTTTAATCATCAAGGCCGCTGGTATGCCATCAATATTGAAGAGATGTGTACCTGTTCAATAGATGAAAAAACAGCCGGGGCACTAACAGCGATTACCGCTGATCCGGATGCTCCAATAGAGCCTCTCATGGAAGAACAACTTGACAAACTGGGATTGCTATCGATAGAAGAGGAACAAAATCCTAAAGCCAAACCCGGAAAATATAAAGAACCCGTTCCTGTTGTAAATATGACTCTTTTACTTACCCAGTCCTGCAATTTAAAGTGCGTTTACTGTTATGGAGACGGCGGTAAATACGGCGCTGGTGGCATGATGGAAGAAAGCACTGCTTTTCAGGCCGTTGACTGGATGCTGGAACAATCGGGAAAAATCAAAAAGCTGTATATCGGCTTTTTCGGCGGCGAACCTTTCCTGAACTTTCCTCTGATGAAAGCAGTTGTGGAATACGCTGAAAAAAGAGTGCAGGAGATGGATAAGCAAGTTGTTTCCCATACTACCACTAATGCGACTCTTTTGGATGATGAAAAAATTGTCTTTATAAAAGAACACCAGATACAGGTCATGATCAGTTTTGATGGTCCCCAGGAGATACAAGATGCGCAACGTCCTTATGTAAACGGCGCAGGGACATATGACTCCACTGTACCCAAAATAAGAAAACTGCTGGCAGTATTGCCCGAAGCCCCCGGCCATGCAGTAATCCTCGGCAATACCGATCCCCAATATATAAAAAATGCCTTGCAGGAAATAGGCTTTGAACAAATTTCCGTTATGCCGGTTTCCCAATCCCTGTTTCAAGGAAAGCCAGGGAACCCAAACTCAGACAGAGACACCCGGGTTCTCCTACAGGCGCTGGAAGAAGAGGCCGAAACATGGATGCGTCTTGCCAGAAATAGAGATAGGGAAGCTTTAAAGAGTTTCACGGATAAGAGTCAGTTATATCAAGGATTGATCGCTTTGTTACATAATACTAAAAGGCGCCATGCCTGCGGGGCCGGTCTTGGATTGGCGGGGGTCTCATGTACGGGGGATATCTATTTATGTCACCGTTTCGTAGGGCAGGATGAATACAAATTGGGCAGTGTCTTCGCCCAGGGCCTAAACCGGGAAAAATATCAAAAAAGTCCTACAACCGGCAATGGGAAATGCACCGCTTGTTTTGCAAGGTATTACTGTGCCGGAGGATGCAAGCATGACAACGCCGGGTCTTGCGGGTCGATAAGCGAACCTTCCGAGGATATGTGTCGTTTGAGATGTCGGGAACTTGAACTGGCCGCAACCATCATTGGCAGGCTGGAGGATGAGGATAAGGCGTTTCTGGTAGAGCAGCAAATCTTTCCTCCCAAGCCATGCCCGCTAGATTTTTAAAAAACTTTCTACTTTCACCGAATCACCCAGGATACACGCCCTGGCTAAGCTTAACAGGAGGGGAATTATGCCGATTACGGCCAGAGATTCTACAATCTACACTCCAGGAGATTACTTTCGCGGGCTGCGCGCTGATGCAGCCTTGCATAACCTGTATGGCCGGGATGATAGCGGCCATTATAAAACACTTGCTGAAACGCTTAACTTTATCGCCCCGGCTAGAACATTCATTCTAGAAAGTCCGATTGGCGAAAACGCCAACGATGGCGGTTACTCTCTATATATAGACCGTCATGATTGGGGTGAGCTAGTTAACAAAGCAGAGCATTCATTGAAAATCTTACCTGAAAACTTTAGAGTTAATTCGGTTTGGCGGCGCATATTAAACTTCGCCGATCAATGGTACACGGGCGAATCTCTATGTAAAGACCTGGCTGAAGGGCTTTGGTTCGAATTTGATGTATCCGGCCCACCTCCAGGTTTACCTGTTCCCAGTGTTTTTTTCGGCGTTGAGAACAATAGCGTTGACAACTCTGTTACGGCAATTTTGAAAGGACTTGCCGCTTTTAATTATGACTTGCCATCCGTACAGAGAGATTTGCTGGTCACTTGCTTACGAACGATGGGTCCTTTGTGTTCGTCGTTTCAGGTGGGATTGATGCTTTCCCGTCCGGCATCACCATTGCGATTATGCGCGTTTAACGGCAAGCTGTCAGAGGTATTGACCGGTTTGAAAGATTTAGGAATTACTACCCTGGAAGATTATCCTGATTTTCAACAGGAATTTCTCCATCTGGCACCCCGTTTTTTGGCGGTAGACCTTGATATCGGTACTGTTTTCGGTCCCAAAGTAGGTATTGAACTCAAGTATACGCCAGTTAATACAGTTCGCGAACAGCGGGAAAACCCCAGCGGGCCGGCACTTCTTGAATTGTTGGTGGATAAAAAGTGGTGTTTGCCGAATAAAAGTCAAGCCATATTAAACTGGCCCGGTGGCTCTAAATACCATCCAGATCCTGATGACTTCTGGAGCCCGCGAAAAATAATCTTACGCGTCATCAGCCATATCAAAATAGATTTTCAGCCAGGGAGACCGCCTCGTGCCAAGGTATATTTGACATACGGTTCTTAGTGATATTCCGGGATGTTAAAATATATTTACGGCCTTCGGGCTGTACGTTTCGTGATAGACTACTGCAGTTCAAGATACCATTAATTAAAACAATCAGATCGCTCGATGAACGATCTGATTTAAGTTGCCCGGGTTTGCCCAATATCTTTTAGTAAATGCCGTGATAAGTGATCCTATGGTGGGTGCCCATGATGGTCAGTCTGCCTTTAATTAACTGTTAAATCCCCACCCCGGAACATACGTACACTGGCGCCGCGTTTGGGGCTTATCGTCCCAACATGCGTTGCCGCCTCCCGCCACTTCGTACAATTCATCGTCCGATATCTCGTTCGCTGCCGCATCTACCTCGGCTTTGGTAAAATCAAACCCCGCTGTTTTAACGAAGGCCAGGCGTTCCCCGGAATCCTTGCACGCAATGACCTTTTCGGCAAAATCCTCATCCGTTTTCATTCTTTCAATAAATTTTTTGGCAGATTGGATACTCAAAACCAAATCCTCCTTTTAGATAAATAAGAACAGCATGATAAACATATCGTATATACAGAATATATTCATGAGTTATCGGGCTGAAGTATTTCAATTGCTTAGTTTGGGAATTTGGAGGGAGATTATATGCGCTTTCGAATCAACACTACGCCTGTGAAAAAAAAAGGAGCCCATCAAAGGCTCTTAAATATACTCCTGTTTACCAAATATCAACTTTACTGAAGACCGTTAATGCTCGACTCTCTGATCTTTATGGCGTTGTAGAAAAAACCGAATCCAAATCTGATATCATTACTTCCGCACTGGTCAATTGTGATGGAATCCCGGCTCGGATTGTTTTCGTTCGCAACCGCCATAACAAACGTGAATGGTTAGCTATACTGTCAACTGATATCACGATTTCCGAAGAGGAAATCATCGGATTTACGGTATGCGTTGGGACATTGAAGTCTACTTCAAAATGTGCAAATCATTCCTGGGTTTAGCCAAGGAGTTTCAACTGCGCAGCTACGACGGAATGGTCGCGCACACTACCTTGGTCAGCATACGCTACATGCTGTTAAGCGTAGAAAACCGAGACAACAAAGATAATCGCACTGCTGGCGGTATTTTCTATGATCTTTGTGCCGAGATTGAAAATGTTACTTTTACGCAGTCACTGTCACTTTTGCTAAATATTTTGGCCCAATCACTACGTAAGAAATTGTCGATTATTAGAACTGATTATAAGTTAGGAGAAGTAGTTAGCAGAGATGATTTTGAAAAGCCTTAAACAAATATCATAAAAGGAGGTAAGGAGGCAATTTCCCCAAAGCCCATCATATAGGTGTTATAGAGCAAGATAATGTACTCAATAATTGGTTTCATTTATTTACATGGCACCAGTGACAGGTAGAGTAACCGATGGAAAGGAACACCGGCCGGTCTTCCCGTTTAGCCTTGGCAAATGCCTTCTCCCCCCCAGGGGTACCAGTCTACGGGGTTATGGGCGTGCTGCAGGAGATAAGGCGACCTTTCATTTGCCAATCTATTAAGCTCTTTATTTTTCGTTGCCATGGGACACTTCCTTTAGAAAAAATGATATACAGCAATATTCTAGCCAATTATAAAAGAAAAATCCCACAAGGGGAGTGGGATATGATAAATTAAATCTCTGGGTGTTATTGTCAAAATTTATCCGATTAAAGCAAGCTGATCCCCGCGACCATCATGGTTATCGCGGTAATTTTGACAAAGGTCGTCTGCTCTCCGGATAAAATGTAGCCAACACTTCATAGCTCTATTCTGGCAATACCGTCAATCCTGTCAAAATGCTTATCGAACGAGTATATCTCGGTTATCTCGCGTTGCAGCATTTGACTAGCCGTAAACGCATCCGACCAGTCTATTTTTTTATCCACATAAATATCCAAAGCGTTTAATGCCAGATCTTTATCAGAAAATATTAACCCCTGCAAACTTAATATCGCTGTAATCCATTCCCGAATATCTTCTTTTGTTTGTTTGTAATATCCTTCAAGAATCCAAATGATATCCGCCAGAATAATGTCAGGTAAAAATACATCTTCGTTTCCTTTTTCAACTCTTTTGAGTAATTCCTCAGCCTGCTTAGCCTGTTTCGGAATATCGTTGGTCAAATATCTCAAGATAACGTTTGCATCAATGGTTCTCACGATAACGAGCCTCCATTACCTGATTACGTGAAGCCTTAAAATCTTGTTCCCCATCAACTTTTACAACACCCCGCAAAGAGGATATTCCCCTCTGGTTAGTGGGGACCAGTTTAACGCCATCTTCCAATGGAATAATTCGTACATAACTCGCTTTGTTAATGTTATATTTCTGCCTGATCTCTTTAGGTAAGGTAAGCTGGCCCTTTTCTGATATTTTAGCAAGCGACATCTCTGTCATCTCCTTAAGATTTTTCTTTACTTTTATAGTATGTCATACTATCTCAAAAAGTAAAGCAGCTTTCTTTTGTTTAATTAACCTCACATTAGCGATTTTTGTGTTTTTCTAAAAGATATTACTGTTGCCAATATTAGGAGGCAATGTGTATAATTTAAATGACCGAACGACCGGTCATTTAAATTATACGAGAGGAAGTCATTCAGATGATTGAAAAAATAAAACAGCTGGATAATCGAAAGAAGCTTTTTTTGACAGGAATGATAGTCATCCTAATTCTATTTATTGCATTTAAGATGGTAAATGGCAAGGAAAATTCAGCGATTCAGGCTTCAAATATTACTACGGTTCAGGCAACACAAGTTCAACTGACTGATTCGGCATCGGTGCTGTATTTCAAAGCTACTCTGGAACCAGTAGAAGAAGCGGTGGTAAGCAGTAAGATATCCGGGCAAGCGGTTAAAGTAAATTTTGAGGACGGGGATAGGGTATCAGAGGGGCAGGTGCTGGTATCCTTGGACGATCAGAGCCTGCAAAACCAGCTTCAGGCCGCTCAAATCAACCTGCGAAAACTGCAAACCACCCTGAAATCTATGCAGCGAACCTATGATAGAAGCAAGACTCTTTATGAAAGCGGGGCCCTATCCAAGTCCGAATTTGAAAATACGGAAGCAGATCTAAGCATGGCTGAAGCGAATGTAGAAACGGAACAGGTTAACATCGCAGAAATTAACAATTCCATAAGTAATTCGGTTTTGCGTGCGCCCATAAGCGGTGAAATAGCAGAAAAAAACATTACCCTCGGCCAATACGCGAATCCGGGGACAGTCGCGGCTAAAATAAAAAACGACAGCACCATCAAAGCAGCGATCAATCTTAAGGAAAGTGACTTGAATAAAGTTAAAACCGGTCAAAAAGTCATGCTCAAATTATCAAAAGAGGACCCCAACGGATATGAAGGAATCGTCAAGGTTATTGCTTCTTCAGCCGACAGCGCCTCTAGAGTTTTTAGCTGCCTGGTTGAAGTAGATAATTCCGAAGGGAAACTTCATTCTGGTGTATTCGGCTACATAGAAATACCTGACCAGGGCCAGGGTCAAATCCTGGCCATACCGCTGGGGGCTCTCTCCGGTACTGAAGGGAATTATACCGTATTTGTCCTGGAAAACAATATGGCCCGCCAACGCTCGGTAGATATCGGAGAAATCCAGAACAATCAGGCCGAGGTCAGGTCAGGACTATCCACGGGGGAAACCGTAATTATAACCAATATAAACACCTTGCAGGATGGGGACCCTGTACAGATTGAAGGACAGGGGGTTTAAAGGTGTTTTTAACCAGCATCAGTCTCAAACGTCCTGTCTTTGCTTTTGTGGTAATCATTGCATTACTTGCTGTGGGAATAACCAGCTTTATTAACCTGGACATGAACGATATGCCGGAGACCAATATTCCCTATGTCATGGTGAGCGTAGGCCTGCCCGGCGCTTCTCCCGATCAGGTTGAGGCCAAGGTAACAAAAAAACTGGAAGAAGCGATAGGCCAGATTTCGGGTGTAAAGCATATTACCAGTACTGTAAACGAAGGTTCATCCATGACCACGGTTGAATTCGATGATACCCGTACGGTCGAAAGCGCCGCTCAGGATGTGCGAACCAAGCTAGACAGTATACGCGGCTCCTTACCCAGCGATATTAACGACCCGGTTATTTCCAAATTTGATATGAATGCCATGCCGATTGTTTCGCTGGCTGTTACCGGCGACCTTAGCACCAGGGACATGGCCAACCTGGTCAACGACACGATAGTGCCTGAACTGAATACGGTAACCGGAGTGGGCTCCATTACGGTCTATGGCTCACAGGACCGGGAAATTCAAATAAAACTGGATAAGGAAAAACTGGCCGCTTATAATCTGACCACCGATCAAGTTGTGGCCAGCCTGAAAAACGATAATATCGACAGCCCCAGCGGCAAGGTCAGCGACAGTTCCCGGGAGATTACCCTGCGCACCTACGGCAGCATCAAGAAAGTAGATGAGTTTAACGACATACTCATTGCTACCCGCAACGGAGTTGAAATACGGGTGCGTGATGTTGCCGAAGTGATTGACGGCTATGAAGACCGGAGCAGCGTATCGTATTGGAACAGCCAGGAATGTGTCGGAATCGATATCGTCAAGCAGTCGGGGGCCAATACGGTCACGGTTGCCGACAGCATAAAACAGAAATTAGCCCAGATACAGGCCACGCTTCCCGGCGGGGTGAAGATCGAAGTCGTAGATGATAATTCCGAAGATATAAGATCTTCGGTCAGCAATGTAGAAGAAACGATGCTCGAGGGATGCCTACTGGCCGTACTGGTAATATTTCTCTTCCTGCGGGGACTGGGAAGCACAGCCATCAGTGCTGTCTCTCTGCCCACTTCGATCATTACCACCTTTGCCGCTCTGAAGTTTATGAATTTTACTATCAATACCATGACCTTAATGGCCCTGTCACTTTCGGTGGGGCTTCTAATAGACGATGCCATCGTGGTTATCGAGAATATCGTGCGCCACCTGCACATGGGAAAGACGCCTTTTCAAGCGGCCAAGGAAGCCACCAGTGAAATCAGCCTGGCGGTCATGGCCACCACCTTCACCATAGTGGCCGTGTTTTTGCCCATGTCGACCATGGGCGGCATGCTGGGGAGCTTTTTCAAAGAGTTCGGGTTGACCATTGCTTTTTCCGTCCTGGTATCCCTGTTTGTTTCCTTCACTCTGGTACCCTTGCTGGCCTCCCGATATATCAAACATGAAGAGGAAAACCCGATCAAGGGACGTTTTGGCAAGTTCCTGGTCTGGTTCAACCTGCAGTTTGAATACCTGGCCGGTTATTACCGAAAAGTCCTGGAATGGGTTCTATCCAATCGTAAAAAGACCCTCATTATCACCGGCGTGCTGTTCTTACTGAGCCTGGCCACCATACCCCAGATGAGCATGAGTTTCCAACCGGCTCAAGATATGGGCCAGATCAATGTAAGCGCCAACCTGGATGCCGGTATGACTTTGGACGCAGCCCTTCAGAAAACCAAAAGCATTGAAGAAATTGTTCGTAAATATTCGGCTGTCAACGACATTTATACTACGGTTAAAGCCGACAAAATCAGTGTAAGTGTCAGGTTAGCCGATAAAGAGGATAGGAAGGAAAGCGCTGACGAAATTGCCCATCAAATGCGAACCGATCTGCAAAAGATCCCCGGGCTTGACCTGTCAGTTTCCGGAGCGTCCATGGGAATGGGTAGCTCTAAAAACTATACCCTCCACATTCAGGGTGAAGATTTTAATCAATTACTGGAATACAGCCAACAAGCCAAACAGGTGCTGGCCAGTATACCCGGTGCGGTTGATGTGGGCATAAGCTACAAAGCAGGAAAACCGGAAGCCAGGATGGACGTAGACCGCGATGCCGCAGCCGATTTGGGTATCAGCCCTACCTCGGTATCCAGCACCTTGGGCACCCTGTTCAACGGAGTGGTAGTCGGCCAGTACGAGGTGGGAAATGATCGCTACGATGTGCGGGTGCGCCTGACGGATGAGCAGCGGCGCGATCTGGACAGCTTTGACGGTATTTACGTATCCGGTACTAATTCCGGCGCCGGTATGGTTTCGCTTGATCAGTTGACGAAAAAGGTCTATACGACTTCGTCTTCCACCATCAACCGCTATGATAAGAGCCGGGAAATTCAAGTGCAAGCCAATTATGTGGGTATGACTTCAGGCGATTTGAGCGCTGCGTTCATGAGCAAATTGAACACTGAACTTAAGCCGCCGGGCGGTATAAGTTTCGGCATGGGCGGTGAACAGGCATCCATGCAGGAGTCTATGATGGGTCTGATACAGGCGGTGCTCCTGGGCATATTATTTATATTTTTGATTTTAGCCGCCCAATTTGAAAGCTGGATGGATCCTCTGGCCATCATGTTTGCGCTGCCACTGGCCATAATCGGCGCCATGATCGCACTATTTGTAAGCGGCGCGGGCCTTACCATGGTAGGCGGCATCGGAATTATCTTCCTTTTAGGTTTGGTAACGAAAAACGCTATACTGCTGGTGGATTTCATAAAACAAAGACGACATCAGGGGGTTGGGAGAAGAGAAGCCATATTGGAAGCTGGGCTTATCCGCCTGCGTCCTATTTTGATGACCACCCTGGCGATGATCGCCGGAATGCTGCCTTCGGCACTGGCTATGAGCACCGGTTCTGAACTAAGGCAGCCCATGGCTATCGCCATCATTGGCGGCCTGGTTTCTTCCACTCTGCTGACTTTGCTCGTGATTCCTGTTATATATACGCTTTTAGATGATGTCAAAGGCTTGCTGAAAAGAAAGCAACCGGGACAACAGCTTGCCTCTGATGAAAGCTGTGCGTAGAGATAAACACCAGGCAACCATAGCAGCCTGGTGATTTACGTTATGGTAACATATTGATAGATTCTTCAATAAGGGGGGATTACCCTGGCAAGGCCCAAAGATAAAGAAGAAATAATACTACAGGCGGCTTTAGAAGCTTTTATGGATAAAGGATTCCCAAACACCAGCATTAAGGATATAGCCCAATTAGCGGGTGTTGCTAAAGGTACCATTTACGATTACTTTGCCAGTAAAGACGATCTTTTTATTGAGACCATCAAGTACCGGAAGCAATTATTTAGTGATTTGGTTGCTGGAAAAGTATTCAATCAAGGAAATTTCTCGGATACGATTGATAAGTTCATGGATCTGATTGTAAGTGGCGAGGCCAGACAACAGATGCAGTGGATGGATATGGTTCTTATGGCTACTCCAGCATTAAAGTCGGAGTCTAAAAAACAGTTGCAGGACCTTCTGGGCAACTTTCGGCAAGCAGGCGTTGAGATTTGGAAAGATATACTCAGCATCGGTTTAGAAGAGGGAAAAATATCGATAGATTTGGATTTTGCAGCCGCCTGTGCTTTTTGCTTAACAGCAGCTTATAATGGCTATATATCTGATTTGACCGATATTCAATATGGCAAGGAAAAAGAAAGATTAACTAAATTTATACTCAATGGCATTGGCTATAAAGATAGTAAATAGAGAACATTAGTATATGGGTGCATAGGTAACGTAATTCATCTTTCTTCTTTGAAATTATATTTTTACAAAGCTCAATGAGCACTGCCGTGCTTCTCCAAATCCTCCATGCTCTCAGCACGGGATTTTCTGATATATACAGCAACATATCTGATAATGTGTTTTTGCTTTCCCAAATCCAATATGCTCACCTCCGTACTACAATAAGGCTCCATTGCTACATAACACAGGAAAAGCCCATAAAAATCTTTTTACCTTTGTGGGACGTAAGGGAAACCATTCTCTTTGAGGATATTATTAAAAAAGCCCAAAGGTTTAGTACTAAGTAAATTCGGTATTTCTGATTAGTTGCATTTACAATCATGCCACCAGTGGCATGCGGAATATCCCATGCTTAGAAAAATTGGTATATCTTTCCTCTTCGCCTCCTTAAAGGCTTCCTCTCCCCAGGGATACCAATTTACAGGGTCATGAGCGTGCTGTAATAGATAGGGGCTTTTTTCGTTTATAAGGTGGTTTGTATCTGACATAATTTCCACTCCCATTATCAAATATTACTAACTTAGTCTTGGGAGTTCTACAGACGATTATGTGTTCGTTTCTAATGGTATTGAATTATACTGAATTTGCTTTGAATGATTATTTTAAATTCTCGCAGTGTTTTCGCAACCATTCAGCCAATTCAAGTTTAGTTAATTGGCTTTCTGCTAATTGTAGCATTATTTGATACATAGATTTTTCATCTGCTATTAGGTCCCACCCGTTAACCTGCAAAAAGGTATCCATTACTACCAGTGCAACCCGCTTGTTTCCATCTAGAAAAGGGTGATTATTGCAAAGATGGTACCCGTAAGCTGCCGCCATTTCGAATATATCTTTATGAACATAATCTCCTGATATAGTCATATGGGGTTGAGCCAGGGCAGAATCTAAAAGCCCTTCGTCTCGGATACCATTAAGTCCACCGTATTCCTTGATTAATTGCTGATGAAAGAACAGCACGATCTCTTTTTTTATAAACCTAAACTGGCTCATTTGGCCAGCTCTTTCAAAGTATTCCTGAATTTACGTTCTGTATTTCTATACGCTTGAGCCCACTCAGCAAACTCGGGATCAAAAGGGGTTAAATGCAGCCCATCTTGTTCCATCATAAGTTGGAGAACATCATTTTCTTTTAGATTTAGCCGTTCAATCAGATCTGCCGGCAGTATTAAACCCAGACTATTTCCGACCTTCCTAATTTTGACTGTCGTCATAGCATTGCCCCCTTTATGTTATAACTCATGTTATAATTATTTTATCATTCTCCTAGATATTGTCAATGCCATTCATCTGTCACATAATGTCGCGCCTGTATGAGCCAAAATAATAAAAGCCCTTGTGCAGGGCTTTCTATGTTAATATACGAAGTTTTATCTGGTTTCATTTATGAGCTAGCCACCAGTCGCAGCAGATTGATCTCGTTGGATGTGCCCAGGCGAACGCGTAACATGTAGCTGCCAGCGCCTTGCGAGACGAACACCTGAGTAATATCCTGCTGATAAAGACCCCGGTTGAAGGGAAAAGCAACCTCATTAAACAGTGTAAAGGGGAATACCTGGCCCGCGTGCGTGTGGCCTGACAACATAAGGTCAATCCCCTTTTCAGTGACGTATTGGGCGCCAACCGGACTATGGTGCATGAGTACTGACGGCAAATCCGTCTTCAATGAAAGTCCTGCCAAGACTGATTTGATGGTACGCGGATCATCGGACGGGTGCATTTCAAAGGAGCTGTCATCTGCATTCATATAATCGAGGCCAACCAGTTGCAGGCCGTTGGTCTCGACAACCTCGTTATGGAGAACGTGAACTCCCTGCTGTGAAATCAATTCGAGCACACGTTCGGTGTCCACATACTTTTCGTGGTTGCCGCCCACAAAGTAGACAGGGGCGGTGAAGTCGGAGAGCGGATCGAGGACACCTGGCATGAGTGCCGCATTAGAATCGACTAGATCCCCCGTAATAATAACCAGATCGGGATTTCGCCGGTTCGTTTCCTTGACGATCTCTTCAAGATAGTCCCGACCATGGTGGTAGCCAAGGTGCACATCCGAGATGTGCATTACACTAACCTCTTTATTTAGCCCGGGAAGCCTGATTTCACTCTCATTAACGGCAAACGAGTTAGCCCACAGGGCACCTGCCACGGTTACTACTAAAGCCAGAGCCAGGGCAACCATTCTGCTCCACGCTATGGGCAGAGGCCATATAATTTGAATAGCATGGAGACAGATAAGTGCAAAGAGCAAGAAAATATAGAAAGTGAAGACATAACCGCCGATAACATTAAGCGCCCCAGCCAAGGGGCTTGATGACCTCACTGCCGCAATTATGGCCGCCATAGCTCCGATGACCGCTGCAGCGACAGCAATTTGTATTGGCCAGCGACGGTGCAGCTCAAAAAGAGTTTGCAGCCTAATACCCACATACCATATGGACAGGGCGAGTAAGCCGAAGATCATTATAGTAAAAAGGGCAGAAAACAGCTTGTTCATTATAGTATCCCCTCTGTAATCGTTAAGTTCCCATCGGTTGCCAAGACTTTAATATCTAAATAAGGTCCGGTTATTTGTTTGCAATAATCCCAAACAATCTTCTCATTTTCTGCCGAATAATATTTATCGTCCACTTTGGCTAATTTTTTTTTGGTTCCATAATATTGACCAGTAACTTTTTCCACTTCATCAGATGTGGCTAAATATATGCTGGTTTCTGCACCTTGTTCAGGAGTTAATGAAAAAGGCATTACGACTCTAAAAATAAGGTTAGCGAGGAAACCTTTATCGCTATCGAGTCCAAAATTCGTATTTGTAGTAGCCGGATGCACGAAGTTAACGGTCACGTGCCCCAAGCCTTTTTCTTTTATTTCCGTAATCAAATGCCGGGAAATCCATATGAGATAGAGTTTGGCCAGCCCATAAGCCCGCGCACAGCTATAGCTGTTTTCCAGCTGAAAATCCTTAAAGTCCGGTTTGCCTCCGCGTTTGTGCATCTCGGAAGAAACGTTGATAATCCTCGCTGAAGGGCTTTTTGCCAAAACATCCAGTAGTAATTCAGTTAATAGGAATGGCGCCAACAGGTTGACGACGATCGTTTTCTCTAAACCTTCCTTGGTTGTTTCCCGGTTCTTGTTCATCATTGCTCCAGCATTGTTTATCAATACATCCAGTCGGTCATATTTTTTCTTGAATTCATCTGCCATATATTTAACGTCAGAAAGTAAAAGCAGATCGGCGAGCAGCATATCAACTTTAATATTACCTGTTTCGGATTTAATTTCTTCGCACACTTGTTGGGTCTTCACCTTGTTTCGCCCGTGAATCACTACAGTATGACCCTGCCTGGCTAAAGCCCTGGCGGTCTCTTTGCCAATGCCGCCTGTTGCGCCTGTAATTAAAATAATTTTGCTTTTCAAAACGATTCCTCCACCTTTTGACATTGCTATTTTTCCTGTAGAGACATAAAATCGGCCACGATATATTCTTGCAATTTCGGATGCGACATGCCGGTAGATTTGCGGCTTACGCTCAACACTTCCGCAACCTGCGGATGGGAAAGACATTCATTAAAACGCCTTCGCCTACCATCCCTGTAGTACCCGTGATAATAATTTTCATGGATAATCCCCCACTGCACTTTATTTTAAAGTATTTGGCGATTAGCATCCTTTCTTAATTTTATAACTATCGAAGTATCAGCGTCCTGATTTCCCTTTTTGGGTATTAATTAAACTGGTAGCAAATCTCTGTTCTCTTTACAGGGGTTGGACAAAACGTGTTGTCAGAATGCGAGTCCTGTCTTCGAGTATTTCAAGCGTTGGTTCATCGGCCAGAAGACCATCCAGGGCGAGGAGGAAGACCTCGGCCGTCTCCTCATCCCCCAGGATTGCCGTAACACATTGGAGCGCAACCTTGCGATGCAGCTCTGAGATGGCTGGCTCCAGCCTCTCGCAGACGTCAAAAAATTCACTTCCCATAGGCGTTCTCGCCATAACTGAGTAAGGTTCAAGTACCATCAGCCTGCACACGTTTATCAATCGTTCGTACGGGCTACCCGGAGCGCTTGCGGCCTCCTGCGCTGCCGGATGACGCTCTATTAGCAGCTTCGCGAAGACAGCTGTGAAGATATCTTCCTTATTTCTAAATACTCTGTAGAGCAGCGTACGAGATAGATTTGCGCGCTTGGCAATGTCTTCGAAAGAAGTCTTGGCAAATCCAAAATGGAGAAAGCACCACTGCGCGGCATCCAGTATTCTTTCCCGGCGTTCCATTTCTTTTTCTTTGGTCATCTTATTTCCAGTCATCATGTGACCATTTTGACAAAATGAGCATCAATTGTCAACTCGTTTTTGTGATGCGGGAGTTAGATTGTTTCATAGCCGCTTTTATAATTTTATAAACATCGAATCATGAGAAGAAAATTTTTCCTTGTCCTCTCAGCTGTTGTTGGTTAAACGCAGCAGATCAGCTACCTCTGATGTCAATTGTGTATTGACTTTACAGATTAAGAACTTGCCCCTCTTCTCTGTGGTAATCAAGTTCGCATTGACCAATTCTTTAATATGATGTGAGACAGTAGGAGCTCCGATATTGAAACAGCTCTTAATATCTGCAATAGAGCATTCTCCGCATGCATTAAAACTTGCCTCTCGTGCCTCAGAGATTTTTAAATATAGTTCCAATCTATTGGGATTTGAAAGAGCCTTAAATATCTTAGCCATTTGTTTGATATCCATAGAATCATACCTCAGAAAATTCATATTACAATTTGATAACTTTCATATAATAATAGCCTGGTTATACACTTTTGTTCAACCTTTGCAGATTGTAATCATTAAATAAAGGACTACTTTTGTAATGGCAGTATCCTCCAAATTCGCGCCCCTTCTCCTTCGAAGGAAAGCTCGTAGATTACTTTGATATACCGTTGCATAGAGGCGGTAAGATCAAACATATTGCTTCCTCATTTATGGCAGTTGATAAGTAGTATTTACGTCAAAATCGGACAGTATAAACGCAATCTGATATAAAATTTGGGCAAGATTGAGGAAGGCGGTCATTCCCTTGCGGTAAGTGGCAGGATAAGAAATAGCCGCTTATTTTGTTATTACGTAAGAACAGCTCACGCTTCTCCTTCTGCGCCAATCGGTACGATGACGCCTTTATCTGAAGCGCATTTCTTCCATACTATTGTCGCAATCACAACACAGCAAGCTGATATAAGGTAAACCGCACCTTCAAGCATCCAGAGATTTGAAGTGTAATGCGACAGGATAACGGCGACCGCGTTCATAAACGTATGCAATATAATTGCCAGAGGATAGAGCCAGAAATACCGTCCTGTGTTTTTTACAGCAAACCATACGAGAACAGACAGAGAGATGTGAAGGGCTACGGCGGCAAAGCGCTCGGCCGAGCCTATCAGAAAATCTGTGGGTGCGGCTCCCGCGAGCGCCGCTATTGCTGCGTTGATTCTCTGCAAAGCAGCCGGATCGGTGACTCCGGTGGTCAGTGTGTCGGCCATGCCGGCGTTGAGCGTAACGGACATCACGATATTCGATATCATGCTGACTCCGAGAATGTAAATAGCCTCAAATCCGCCGTGCCCGGCGCCGTACATCAGGGCGTTTTGGTTGTTGCCGCGTTTCCTTCTCAGTACCGTTTTGAACGCAGTATAACGGCCGGTTTCCTCAAAAAGCCCAGCCATCAGTCCGCCGTAGACGCCGTATAACCATATGTTGTTCAGAATTGCTTTGCCGGTGTCTGTTGCAAAGATCAAATTGTGGACGAAGCCCTCAATAAGCAATGCAAATACGACAAAAACCGCGCAACCGATAAAGAACGGCAGGACATCCGCCTTATATTTCTTTCTGAACACGAGAAACAATACGACCGGAATCGTGATTCCTATAAGAGCTGAAACCACCATGAATACGATAGATGACATCGGTACTATATAATTCATATCATTACTCCTTCCGTTTACTTGCCGCTGCCATTGATAATCAAATGTAGGCGGTAATCGTGCCTTGCCGTTGTCATAATGCCAATTTTTATATTTGAGAAAAGCCTATCGGCTCTGGCTGACTGCCTCAGTGCATATTGATTGCGATACTTTCGACTATGGCGCCTATCAGCATAAGGCTAATCCCTATTACAAAAGCAATCCTTTCGGATCTCGAAATACGGATATCCCTGATTTTTTTTGTCACGGTATTTTTGCCGCTGGTAAGTACTGTGGCGATGTGCGCGGCAGAACAGGCAATCAGCAGTTGACCCGTCATCTCCCAGAGTCCTCCCCGATGCGCGAGGTCAAAGATGCGGAGAAGCCTCCCCGGTAAACTGAGGGGTTCGTCCTCCACGGAAAAGGACCACGTGCCAAGTACGACGGCGTTTACGCAGATCAAAGTGTAAAAGGCAAGATAACCTAAGGATAGATAGTCTGCGTCCTTTTCTTTTTTCGTGCCTAGCAGGCTTCCGAGAACAATGACCAGAACGGACAGCAGATTGTAAAAGAATATTTGCAGCGTAAGGACAATAGTATTATTCGAAGTTTCCCAGTTTTGCAACGGGTTCTTGTTTTTCAGCAGCCCCTCTGGAAGAAAAAAATAACTTATGATTGTCAAGCCGAAAAACAAAAGCAGAAATAGGAGACTCCCCCAACAAATTCGTTCCTTCAGGCTGCTGCTGCTTAGCTTTTCATGAAAGTATGCCATGAAACATTCCTCCTTTCGATTTATACCAACACGGCAAACAGATATCCCACCCCCACCATCAGAACGTTGCTGACGCTGTGCATTAATACCGGATATAAAACGCTGCGGCTCTCCTGATAAGCCATACCCTGTACGGAGCCTATTGCAAAGGCATAGAACAGTTGAGAAATATTCGCATCCACGGCAAAAGGAGACAGGGACCAACACCGTGATAGGCAGCGCGCGATACAGTATTTCCTCAGAGGTTCCGCTCAAAAGCAGTTGAAAACCCAGCGTTCCAAGAACATTTCTTTGGTCCAGCGTGAAATCATAGGTTAGGGGCTGGCCGCTGGTGTACATGAGTATGTGGTATGTAAGCGATATAATCGTCAGAACAGCAACTTACAGCCTTTTATAGAGCGGTTACCCTATTTGATATCGCTGAGGCTGTTTTTTCCCGCGAGCACATCCTCCAGCATGATACAAACGGCTTTTTCCGGTTCCTCAAAAACGGGGCTGTGGGCAGACTGCCGGAATAAGTAAAAGCCTTTGACATGTACCTGCAATTGTTTGAAATAGGATTCTGCCAGTATATAAGATACAGTATAGTCGTAGACACCGCTGAAAAAATAAGCCGGTATCTTTAGTTTGGAAACCTTGCGGATCATATCGGCTTCGCTCATTTGCCGTCTTAAATCTGTTACATTGTTCAGCGCCGCCTTGCCGCGCCATATGTTTATCTTTTCCGTCAATGTATATGCCCGGCACTGCATCACCAGTAAAAATATACCGGTAAAAACTGATCTCATGTTATGCATCGTTCCAATACCGAGCTCATGCATAGCTTCATCACGCAGCGACGGATTCGCAAGATAGTCCGAGTAGTCTTTTAATTTCTTTAACTTTGCCTGATTTCCGCTTGCTTTATATTGTGATAGCATATACTGATATGCCATTTTTTCAGATTCCTGCTGCTGTGAAACCTGCGCGATTCCAATATAGGCATGATACAATTCCGGAGCGTGCGCAGCGGCCTGGATTCCAAGAAACGTACCCCAGGAATGCGCCATTAAATAGATTTTCTCCTGGCCAAAGCGTTTGCGCAGGTAGTTGGTCACAGCGATAGCATCGGCAATCAATTGCTCCGTTGTTATGCTCTTGCAGGCGCTGTTCGACCGATAGGAAATACCGCTTCCTCGCTGATCCCAATAGCAGACCGTAAATCTTTCTTCAAATATCATCATATATTTTTCAGCCAAAAAATACTCCGGCATTCCCGGCCCTCCATGCACAAACAATACCATTGGATTGTTTGTGTTTTTCCCTCGGATGAACATTCCCTGCCTGATACCGTTTATTTCTACAAAGGTCTTCTCGGAGATGCTTCCTGCGATTTCTTTTTTGTTTGCATCAAGGAAAGGATGCGTTTTTCCGGGGCTCCGGATCAATAAAAAAGCTGTAAGGAACAGTAAACCGGCCGGCAAAGCACAAAGGATTTCCATCATAATTTCACAAACTTTCATATAATTTTCGATATATGGCATCGTTCACGCTTTGTAATTTTTTATCCGTGATTATTACGGATAAAGTCTTCAATTTTTGTTTCCCAGTTCTGATCATAGTGGACGTATTTCATCGTTACAATGGAGGAGAGGCCATGTACCAGCGCCCACATGGAAATGATGGCGTCATTAATTTTAGTTGCTGGAAGTCCCATATTTTTTAATACACGCTGGGCCACGTCACGGAAAAGCCGAAATGGGGGAAAGTCACATTCAACGTCACCATTCATAGAGAGATCGAGCGCCATGCACGGCTGAGAGAACAGGAACGAAAAATATTGAGGATGATGGAGGAAAAACAGAACGTAGGATTTTCCGATTTGTATGAGCAGCTCTGAGTCATCGGGATAAGAACTTGTTCGTACCGTATCCTCCAGTGTTTGCATAAACTGCGCAGTCACGTATGCCTGCATTTCTTTCAGCAGGTCTTCTTTATTCTGAAAGTGACTGTAAGGCGCAGCGTGGCTTACACCGCATAGAGCAGCGACCTTTCTTAACGAGAAATTGCTTTCGCCCTCATTATTAATAAGAGCAATACCGGCTTCCAGTAGTGCATTTTTTAAGTTTCCATGATGATAAGGCTTATCCATCAACTATCCTCCTCTTTTATCTTGACACTGTAAAGATTATAGCAAGGGATCTTTACAGTGTCAAGATAATAACAGCAAAACGCCCTATTAAAATAAGGTGTGTTAAAAAGTTCTAACACTCGCACCCCGGATGCGAGTGTTAGATTTTGCAGCCTTTTTTTATACCCAAAATCAAAGGATAAAATTGCAGTGTAAATTAAAATTTTTAAAATAAATTTCAACGCTAAACAGCTACTGTTAAATAATCCACGGATTAATTAATTTTGAAACCGTCGGTAATCTTTTTTAATTGCTGGGCTATGTCACCCAGATCGCGGCTGGTGTCAACGATATTTTGAACAGCGGCCAGCTGATTTTGAGTTACTGCAGTCACTTGTTCAGCGGCGGCCGCTGATTCTTCCGTTATCGCGGATATGTTTCCTATGGCCTGCACGATTTCGTCTACAGAGGCCAACAATTCTTCAAAGGTGGCTGAAATATCTTGAATGGAATTGTCGATCTCGACAGCCCCCTTCTCGAGTTCTCTAAAAGCAGCAATGTTATCACCCAGGGAGCGCCCCTGCTCTTGAATCAAAATATCCACCTGGTTTACTTCCTCAACAACCTGTCTCACTTGATCCTGAACCTCCCCTATTATGGATGCAATACGCATAGTCGCCTGGTTAGTGCCTTCAGCCAGTTTCTTGACCTCTTCAGCCACAACGGCAAAGCCCCTACCTAATTCACCAGCCCGGGCGGCTTCTATGGCCGCGTTTAATGCCAACAAGTTGGTTTGGCTGGCGATGTCAGCGATGACCGTAATGATTTCGCCTATTTGTTGAGTTTTAGAATCGAGATCATTGATGACAACCGACACCTTGTTGGTTCGCTCCACGGTTAGTTCCATATCATCTTTTTGGCGTTTTATCAATTCCGTTACCTTTTCAACGATCTTTTTAAAATTAACCGATTCTTGGGAAATCTTCTCTGTACTTTCTCCTACGGACTGCATTGCATAACCGACTTGATGGGCCAATTCGCTGGTTCGTCCCGCATCTTCTGCCTGTGAAACAGCGGCTTTAGCCACTTCTTCAGCACTAGAGCTGACCTGTTCCGACGCTCGCCCGGATTGTTCAGCCGACGATATCAGATTCCGTGAAGCGTTGAATAAAATATTAGCGCTGTCGGCAATTCTTTTAAAAGATTCTTTGAGGCTTTCGTTCATTTCCCCTAATGAGTTGGCCAGTATGCCGACTTCAGATTTGTCTTTACTCTTAATCGTCTGTGTCAAATCTCCCTGGGAAAGGCGAAGCGTAACACCGGTCATCTCGGCAAACGGTCGGGTTAATCTGCCGCTGATGAACCAGAGCAGTACAGATAGGGCCAGCAGGGTAAAAACGGAGATTAATATCGTGTTCATAAGCATCTTATTCAAAGGCTGGTTTATCTCCTGCTGGGGAACGGATACCGAAACCGACCAACCAGTATATGAGATAGGCGTATGAGCCACAATTTTATCGATGCCATCGACTGATACGCTTGTAATTCCAGGCTCCTTATTTTTCACTTTTTCGGCTATGCCGGAAAAACTGCTGCCCAGATCCTTCAGGCTCTTTTGGAGGATAAACTCCTTATCCGGGTGGCATACAAACACCCCGTTTTGGTCTGTAATCGTAGCATAACCGGTTTGCCCAACCTTCACCGATTTAACCATATCTGCCAGCTTATCAGCCTTTATGGTTGCCGCAACAACCCCGACAACTTTTTGATCTTTATATATGGGAACGGCAATAGGCAAGACTACATTACCAGTTACTTTAGACAATACTGGCGAACCTACGTTAGACTTTCCTGCCATGGCCGCCTTAAAATAATCGCGGTCATTTAACTTGAAGTCTCGTTTTTCTCCACCGGCACCCAGGGGTGTGCCATCAGGCCAGATGACAAAGAAATTCTCTTGTTCAGAGGTAATATAACGCGACATCACTCCTGGAATCGCTGCTGCATCCATATTCATAATCTGATCAACCTTGGCGATGGCCTCGAACTGATTATAATAACTCTGAATCCAGCTATCAATTTCACTTCCCGTAGACATAACCAGCCTTTGGCATTGATCCTGGATCTGAGCATTGACAATGCTCCTGCTGTTTAAGTAAGAAACTACACTTTGTCCAGCAAATGCAATAAAACAAGCGAATAGAATCCAAACCAACAGCTTAAACCTCAGGCTCTCCGTAAAATTCATATTTTTACCCCCTATGCGTTTATTGCTTTATTGACATGAAATAATCAACAAATATATGAAAATGTGCGCAATAAACATAAGGACCGGAAATGACTTAGATATCAATAAGGGAAAACTGAAATAATATTATGAAATACAGCCATTATCAAGCATCCAGTTGTTAAGTCGTCGCACAAAATTAAACCCAATACTACTATGGCTTTGCAATTAGCATGCCATTTCTAGAAACCAATGGAAAACCATGTAAACCTCCAAATACACGCGATTATGGGATTAATTTTCAAACAGCCAACTGTACGAATAACGCTACATATGTATGCTAAAGTGGGCACATTTAAAATGAAATGCCAGTCCCTTGAACCAACATATCGGGACTGGCATACAAATTGAATTATAAATAGGGCAATTTTACATAAATGGCTTAAGCGATACAAAACGCGTTTTTTTGCTGATCTGGTTTATATCATTCAACCAGGAGTCAGTTGTTTATAGGATTGAAAAAAGGTATTATGAACCCATAAACAAGGGGGCATAATCGAAATGCTTAATGAGTCCAGCATCGAAATCAGACCGGTTGATATGACAAACTGGGCCGACTTTGAGGCTTTCTTTGAATCGAAAGGAAAGCTGAACAATTGTTGGTGCATGGTCTGGCGAATGACCAAGGAAGAACTGAAAACCAACACCAGCGTGTGCCGGAAGGCGTTTATCAAAGCGTGTGGTCAGGTGTTCCGATTGGTCTTCTGGCTTACGCCGATGGATGTCCGATCGCATGGTGCTCCATCGCCCCCAGAGAGACACATCAAAGACTGGGCGGCGACGACGATATAGAAAACGTCTGGTCCATTACTTGCTTCTATATCGTGAGGGAATTTCGGGGTAAAGGGCTTGTACATCTTCTGATTGATTACGCTAGGACATACGCCAAAAACAATGGCGCGAAGTATCTGGAAGCTTATCCCGTCGATCCAGAATCCCCAAGCTATCGGTTTATGGGCTTCGTATCGACGTTTGAAAAAGAAGGTTTCCGTTATATCAAAGATGCGGGCACAAGACGCCATGTAATGATCTGCCGCTGTGACCCTGAAGATTTCGGTTTGGAAGGCAGAGGCAATTAGACCATGGATAGCGCGGAGGCTGTAAACCGCTCTTTGCGGAATATTCCGCCTCTCCACTTTCAAGATCCTGTTTGGCGGCAGCAAGCTGCGCCTCACCTTTTGCTATTTGCGCGGCATTGGCATTGTATCCTGCCCACCCCTGTGCAAGGCTATTTTTAGCCGCTACAAGCCCGGCCAACTGGTCGTACTGCGCCTCTATCATTTTCAGTTTGTTGATATCATCTGAAGCGGAAGTATCGGCTGCAGCCAAACCGTTGATGCGAAAGGTATAATCTTTATCCTCGACTGATCCCGCCGCATCTACCGTATAGCTTGCCATAACTCCGGAAACGCCATCGGTATTCCTTATTGCTTCCCTAGATATTGTCAATGTTATACATCTTTATTGCTTAATATCGTTGTCGGTATGAAATGGTCTGCGTTTCATAAAAGAATCTCTTATCTACTTTGTGTTTTTTCGGAAATCAAATACCACCTGTCCTTTTTCAATTTTCAAAGCAGTATCAAATACTTTTCCGGCTTTTGATTTAAAGCCTTTTAAAACGGCAGTTTTACCTTCTCTAAGTAGTTTTTTAGCCTGATTCTCGCTGATTTTCATTCCGGCGATAAGCTTCCAGATCACAAATTGGCAGCCATCCCTCCAACCGGAACAACCATAGCCTTTCTGGCCTTCAAGCACTGGCCTACCGCAGACTGGACAGGGCCCTATATAATTAACGGCATCATTCCCGCCCGGACTTGGAGCGGAATCTTTAGCTATTAAGTTGGAAATAATCTGACCGGTAAATTCCTTTATCTCCTGCATAAAAACATCTCTTTCATACTGCCCTTTTTCGATATCAGCCAGCTTCTTCTCCCATTCCGCCGTCAGCTCCGGGTCCTTCAGTTCCGATGTAACAATATCTATAAGATGCTTTCCTTTATCGGTAGGAATCAGGGTCTTCTTTTGACGCTCTATGTATCCAACCGAAATTAACTTTTCAATGATCGCCGCCCTGGTGGCCGGCGTGCCCAATCCTTTCCCGGCCATGGCTTCCCGCAACTCCTCATCGTCAATTCTGCGACCGGCGTTTTCCATGGCGCTCAGTAAATCTGCTTCAGTATATCTTTTGGGCGGCTTGGTCTCCTTATCAAAGATCTCCGCTTTCTCTAATTGGAGAGCCTGGTTTAGGACTACGGCGGGCAGGGTTGGCTCCTGGTTCTCTTCGTCATCAGTCGGTACATTGCCATACAATACCTTCCAGCCAGGTTCTGCTATCACTCGGCCCCGGCTGACAAATGTCTCGCCACAACAGGTAGTTATTACAGTGGTTCGTCTAATTTTGGCCGGCGGCAGGAATATCGCAACCATGCGTTTGGCGATCAGCATATATATCTGCTCTTCTTGGGGGCTCATCTTAACCGGCACGCAATCAGTTACCACTATGGCGGTATGATCGGTGACTTTTTTGTCATTAACGTATCTCTTATCTTTTATCATCCTCGTCTTTATTTCATTAATTACCGTTCCCAAAGCGGTATTCATCAAGGCATTCAATCTTTCCGGCAATGTAGCTGCCATATCCGCTGTCAAATACCTGCTGTCGGTCCTGGGATAGGTAATCAAATGATTTTCATACAGTTTTTGCGCAATATTAAGCGTCTGTTCAGCCGTAAAGCCGTATTTTTTATTGGCCTCTTTCTGGAGGTCATTGAGGTTGAACAATTGGGGCGGCTTCTCCTGAACTTCTTTTTGCTTTACATCAGTTATTGTTGCCAGGGAGCCAGGAACCAAAAGTTCAAGGATCTCTTCCGCCTGGGCCCGGTGGCTAAAACGGTCTTTCTTGCCTTTGAACCATTTACCCTTGAAGTTTAACTCGCTGTTTATAACGAAAAGTCCTTCAATTTCAAAATACGGGGAAGGGGTAAAGTTCTCAATTTCTCTTTCCCGATTGACGATAATGGCCAGGGTGGGGGTTTGAACACGTCCAACCGTCAACTTGTCGCCAAACTGAACCGTAAAACCTCGGGTGGCGTTAATTCCGACTATCCAATCTGCTTGACTGCGTGATATTGCAGCCTGGGCCAGGTTTTGCATCTCTGAATCCGGCCTTAGATTATCAAAAGCACTTCGAATGGCTGCCGGAGTGGTTTCGGACAACCAGAGACGAGAGTGAGGTTTGCTGCATTTAAGAAATTGAATTATATATCTAAATATCAGTTCTCCTTCCCGCGCCGCATCGCAGCCATTGATAAGCCTATCAACATCCTGCCTTTTGATTAGATCGCGCAGAATTTTCAACTGTTTCAGGGAAGCTTGCTTGGGACGTAATTGAAAAGGCTCAGGAATAACCGGAAGCATACTAATGCTCCATCGCTGAAGCTTTTCATCATAATCCTGAGGCATAGCCAGCTCTAAGAGATGTCCCACCGCCCATGAGATGATCAGGTTGCCCCCCTCAAGAAAGCCGTCGTGTTTATTGAATCTTTCAGGGAGGGATTTGGCTATATCCTGGGCTACCGAAGGTTTTTCGGTGATAAGTAAAGTTTTCATATATATCTCCTGTTTATACAACAAGCCGGTACTGTGGAGTAAGACTTTTGCTTTTACAAAAAAAATAATTAAGGCTGCAGTTGCCATCCGGCAATATTATAGTTGATGAGTGCATTCCTGCCAACAAAATATTCCAGGTCTCCTAATTCAAAATGCCAACTAAGCTCCCATACCTTGTTTCACATAGCAGCTATGCATGCCACCCGGTATAAAGTCTGATAGCATAATTAGGGCTTTTCACTTTTTCTCCAATATGCAAAATATTCTCATTATTTCCTGAAGAATTAAACAAAAATACATTCCTTCTTGTAAGCCATAAGCTCCCCAAACAACACCTCATTTCGCAGAGACAGGCCGATCGATATCGTCCCATATATAAAGACAGTCAGGTCTATTACTGATGGCACGCCTCTTGCATAACTATCGGAGAAACTTAACAGGAAATGAGGCTAAGATTCAGTATGGAAAGATGGAAAATCATCGAACGCGTTCCTGCGCCAGCTTTTGCCTCCGTATATGGACCGCTGACCGGCATGAGAGTATTGTGCAACGGGACGATAAACGCGGCACCCTTTGCAGCTACCATGCTCAGTGACTTTGGAGCGGAGGTTATACAAATTGAGCGACCCAACATAGGCGATCCAGGCCGCGGGCAGGCTCCCCAGGTAGTTAACGAAGGTAAAGCGATAAGCGCGGTATTCATTCAGAATGGAAGAAACCGGTTAAGCTTTACCCTGAATACGAATTTGAATTATCCGGAATCCAAAGAGATTTTTCTATCTCTTATCAAAAATGTGGACGTATGGATAGAGAACATGGTTTGGATTGGTAAACTGGGCATTACTGATGAGATGTTGCTGGAAGTCAATCCCAAGTTAATAATCTGTCATGTAAGCGGTTTTGGAAGGCCGCAATTTGGTGGAGATCCGGAAATTTGCAATAAACCTTCCTATGACCCTATCGGCCAGGCGGAAAGCGGTTCAATGTTTCTTAACGGTTTTCCCGAGCCACAACCGGTGTTGAGGTCAGGCGCGTTTATAAACGATTATATTACGGCAATTTTCGCAGCCTTTGGGATTGTGGCCGCTTATGTAAACGTCCAAAATACTGGCCAGGGTCAAGTAATTGACGTATCTCAAGCTGAGTCAGGAGCACGGATACTGGACGATGCTTTTTCCGCCTGGATAAATGCTGGATGGCTCAAAAAAAGGAATGGCAACAAGGTCCCGGTTTTCCAGCCCGGTAACACCTACAAGACAAAGGACGGAAAATATGGGTTGGTAGGCGCTTATGGCCGCGATGTTTATGAACGCTGTTTGAAGTCAATGAATATAGATGTCGAAAAATTCCCCTACCTGGAAGCAGGATGCTCTCAAGAGGCAGTAAATTCACCGCTCGGCCGGGAGTTGGAACGCCGGGTAGAAGAATTTGTGACCAGTCACGATTCCCATTACCTGTATGAAAACTTTAAAAATTTTAATGTTCCATTTGCTACGGCCAGGAATGCCCAGGAAATATATGAAGATCCGCACTGGCACGGCAGGAATAATTTCGTCAAATATGTGGATGAGACTCTTGGCAAAGAAGTAGAAGCTTTTGGCATTGCCCCCAAGATGAGCAAGACCCCTGGACAGGTATGGCGGGGAGCTCCCACCCTTGGTCAGGACACGGCGGCAATCCTTAGCAGGCTATTGGGCTACAGCGACGATGAAATCGCTGCATTAAAAGGCAAAGGCATTATTGATTGAGTTTAAGAAATGGGTGGGTTCGCTTTTTAGTAAATGGCCCCGGTTTTTAACTATTTGATAATCCGGTGCCGCCTACGCGGTGCAACTGCTGTTTTTTGGGCGAATGCTTTTATGCTTTCATTCAAGCGCCATATCAATTGACCCGGCTTGTCAAACGGTGAAAGAAATGATTTGAAGGAAACTCATTCAGGGGGTTCTATCTAACGGTTTAGAACCCCCTTATGGTTTGGCTTTTCTCTACTGTATGGGCGGCTGGAAGTTTTGGGCTTCCTGCTGTTGGATGGCCTGCTGGCCCTGCTGGAAATAGGTCCCTTCATTCGGGCTCAAGACCATAAGCAGTTGTTGAAGCTCACCTACATGCTGGCGTTCCTCATTGGCTATGTGGGAAAGGACTTTTTTGATACGGGGATCATCGGTTGCCATGATATGAGCTTCATAACCCATAATGGCCTCAAGCTCTCCTGCGATATCCACCCTAAGAGCCTGCAGCATCTCGGGCATGCCAAGTTTTTTGGGCACATTGCCTACAAAAGGGTCGCCTAACTGCGCCATAATACAACACCTCGCTTTTCTCATAGTCTTTATTAGGAAGTGAACAAATATGCAGACCGGCGACCAAATGCCCGCCGATTTAATTTTCTAATATTGGCAATGTAGTATAATGCTATATAGCTTAGTAAGGAAGGTAGCCGTGGAGCGTTTTAAAAACAACCTGATCGTTCGCATAGCCGCACTGCTTTTGCTGGTCGGATTTATTGCCTTTTGCTCCTGGCGTTTAATGCCCCAGGTCACCCACCTGTTCAAGAATCCTGAGCAGTTCCGCACTCTTTTGCTGGGTTTTGGCGATTGGAGCCGGGCTGTTTTTATAGGCTTGCAAATACTGCAGGTTATGGCCGCTCCCCTGCCCGGGGAGCTTATTCAGATAGCCGGAGGCTATGTCTTCGGTGTCCTCACCGGAACCCTGCTCTCCCTGCTGGGCATCCTGTTGGGCAGCCTGATGGCCTTTTACCTGGCCCGCTGGCTGGGTTATCCCCTGCTTCAGGCCCTGATCAGTCAGGAAAAACTGGAACACTTCCATGATCTGCTCAACACCAACCGGGCGGAAGTCATCGTGTTCGTACTTTTCCTGGTTCCCGGAGCGCCCAAAGACATCTTAACCTTTATTGCCGGCGCCACGCCTATCCCTTCCGGCCACTTTTTCCTGGCCGCCATGCTGGGCCGTTTTCCGGGAATACTGGTTTCAGCCTTTATCGGAGCGCAGCTGGAAAAGCATCAGTATTTCCTGGCCGGGGTTCTCGGCCTGGCGGCTGCAACCATATTCCTGCTGGGCATCATCTATCACGATCGTCTTACTGCCTTCCTGGCCCGCCATCACCGCCACAAACCTCAAAAGTAATCCCTCGCTTTTTTATAGTTTGGCAGTATAAGGAGCTGTTTACTTAGGCACCCTAGTATTGGTACGGAAATATCAAAACGAAGGGAGTGCTATAGTTGAAAATTAATCAAGAAGAGTTACAGAATCTCAGGCATCTGATCGGATCCCATCAGACGGCGGAAAAGAAACTGAACTTCTACGCCGACAACGCTCAGGACCCCCAGGTCAAGCAGCTATTCCAGCAGTCGGCCCAATCGGCCGGTCAAACCCGTCAGAAATTAATGTCATTCTTAAGTTAGGAGGGTGAATGTTTTGAAGCACATGACCGATAAAGAAATGGTAAATGACATACTTTCCATGGTAAACAGCAGTTTAACCACTTACAGTATGAGCATTTCGCAGAGCGCCAACCAGCAGCTGCGCCAGACCCTGCAGCAGATCCGCAATTCGGATGAGCAGTTCCAGTATCAGCTGTTCCAGATTGCGGAGCAGAGGGGCTTTTATAAACCGGCCAGCGATGCCAGCAGCCAGGACATCCAGGTGGTCAAATCCCAGCTTAG
>DHRK01000044.1:0-3051 GCA_002410325.1 Syntrophomonas sp. UBA5314 | reverse complement strand
GCGGTTTTTATTCTTTTTTACGTTTCTTATGTGGTGGTCCCGGTGTTCTGCCCTGTAATTCGGTTTTATGACGACTGGGCTTCTTGCGCCGGCGGCCGCTGTCGGATAAAAAGGCGTATACTTCATCAACCCGGTCCATGGGCACTTCTACGTAAGAACTGCTGCCGTTGATCTCTATTTCCCCGATCTGTTCAGCGGTCAAAGAGGTGTTGGCCAAAAGAAAATCCACCATGCGCCGGGGAGTGTAGCCGTGCAGCCTTCCCAGGGGAAGTTCCACATGCACCCCCGTATCGAGGGCGACGCTTTCCACCGTTTCCTCCAGGTCTTCTTCCGGCTGGTCGCCGTCCAACAGCTTTAAAGCCGCGGCCATCAGAATCCGGGGCTCATATTCGGAGCACAGCTCATCAGCCATTCCCAGGTACAGCTCCAGCGAGTTGCTCATACCCTGCATGATACGACTGCGCAATATCTCTTTGCGTCCTTCCACCGCTTCCACCCGGTCAGGTAAAAGCTCGCGGCGGATGCGCTTGCCGATATGCTGTTCGATTAAACGGAGCTGGCGCCTTTGCACCGGTTCCACAATGGAGATGGCCTCGCCGGTGCGGCCGGCTCGTCCGGTTCTCCCGGTGCGATGGATATATATGTCGGGATCTTCCGGCAGGTCAAAATTGATGACATGGGTGACCAGATCAATATCCAGGCCGCGCGCCGCCAGATCGGTAGCGACCAGAATACGAACCGCGCCCCGGCGAAAGCGGCCCATGGCGTAGTCCCGCTCTTTTTGGGACATGTCGCCATGCAGGGCGTCCGCGTTGTAGCCCCTGGTTTGCAGGCGCTGGGCCAGTTGATCGACGCTCCTCTTGGTGCGGCAAAACACCAGGCTGGTAGGTGGTTGATGGGCGTCAATAATACGGCACAGGGTCTGAACCTTGTAGCGGGCGCTGGTCTCGTAGAAATAGTGGTCGATCTCGGCTACGGTGCGTTCTTCCGGCTCAATCAAAACCTCCCGGGGATGGTCCATGAATTTGCGGCCCAGATCCCTTATTTCATCCACCAGGGTGGCGGAAAACAAAAAAGTCTGCCGCTCTCTGGGGCACTGCGCCAAAATTATTTCGATGTCCGGTAAAAAACCCATGTCCAGCATTTCATCAGCTTCATCCAGAACCACGTAGGATATACCGTTCAACTTGATGGTCCCCCGCCCCAGGTGGTCCAGCAAACGGCCGGGAGTGGCTACTATTATTTCCGGTCTTTTCTCCAGGCCCCGAATCTGCAATTCAATAGATTGTCCCCCGTAAATAGCCAGAACTCCGATCTTAAGGCGTTTGCCCAGAAAGGCGATTTCTTCTCGCACCTGCAGGCACAGCTCCCGGGTAGGACATATAATCAAAGCCTGAGCCCCGGCCCCGCGAGTGACCTTGTTTAAAATCGGAATGCCAAAAGAGGCCGTCTTGCCAGTGCCGGTTTGCGCCTGACCCATCACGTCAAGCCCTTGCATCGCCAGCGGTATAGCTCTAATCTGAATCGGAGTCGGTGTTTCAAAACCCTTTTCGTTGATCATAAACAGGAGATCGTTGTTCAGCCCCATATCTTTAAACTCTGTTGCTTCCAAGCCTGTGATTGCCTCCTTTTCTGCGACCCTTGGCCTCCCGTTCTAATATAACACAAATTCAAAAACCTAAGGCTATCTTCAAGCCGGCGGCCCATCATTTTTTTATTCAAAATACTTTAAAAAATCGTGTAATAGAATTGCCTATCCAACCATATAATGATTATGCAGTAGAAATTGGGGAGGATGCAAATGAAGCTGAGACAATCCATGGGCAAGTTACTCTTAAGCTGCCTGGCCTTTTTATTACTGATAAGCCCGGCGGCCTTGGCCACAGAAGATGCCAACCCTTACTATTCTGATGCGGGATTGAGCAAGAGTCCCTGCCAGATGAACCTGGATGGCCAGCCGGCCGATTATGTTTCCCTGTATATAGACCAGGATGGGCGAAGCATGGTCTGCCTGCGCGATGTGGTGATGCTTTTTTCCTGTTATTTGGAATATCAGGACCAGGGGATGCTGTTCTTGCATCACCTGGACCAGGAACAGGGTTATTCGCCGAAACAGTATTTCTGCAACGGGCCAATAGATGAATATACTCCTTTGCAGCGGCTGGATGCTGTGTATTTGCCTCTAAAAGATGTAGCCGCCGGATTCGACCACCAGTTGGTATACAAGGAGCAGGGTCCGGTTTTTTATTTGCTGAGCCCCGATTTTCTAGAAGTTAATCCCGGCTTCCTGACCGCTCTGGAGGATGAAGAAGAAGATGAAGAAAAAGCTCCCTCGTCGCCCCCTGAAGATCTGCCCAACTGGGGCCCCCTTAACGCCGAACTGGCCGGTTGTTGGCCCGATGAGAGATTTATTGGAGCCTATTATACAAAACTGATCAACAGCCCGGAAGGACGCACCAACAACATCGTTCTTTCCTGCGCCAAGATCAACGGCAAGATTCTGCAGGATGGCGAAGTGCTGTCTTTCAATCGGACCGTCGGTCAAAGGACCATTCAAGCCGGCTACAAGGAAGCCAAGATATTTGTCGGCCAGACCGTTCAAGACGGATTGGGAGGGGGGATCTGCCAGACCTCTACCACCCTGTATAACGCCAGCCTGGAAGCGGGTTTGAAAATCGTGGAACGCTACCCGCACACCCTGCCGGTTACCTACTGCCCTTCCGGGCGGGATGCCACAGTTTCCTGGGGAGGAGCCGATCTGAAAATAAAAAATACCTTGGGACGCCCGGTTAAAGTCCTGTGCCGTGTTTATGGGGGCTATGTGCTGGCCGCCTTTACTGAAGCGTGAGTAAATAGAGGATTAAACCAGACCCGGCCGGCAATAATTATTATTAGTGCTCTAGTACTAGTACTCTGTTAACTCTAATTCTTGTATAAATCGTCGAGAAAAATTTTTGTAGGACAAGGCGGAGGAATGAGTAATACTGGACGTATTGCGATTGACGACAACGCAGTCATGCGAAAATTTAACCGACGATAATATATAGAATT
>DHRK01000030.1:97600-105940 GCA_002410325.1 Syntrophomonas sp. UBA5314 | reverse complement strand
AAAAGACGGCTTCTGGCATTCTGTCTGTCGCCGCCTTTTGTTTTTTCTAGGGGCTGTTATTGCGACAGCCCCTTTAAACTGGTCAAAGCAATACGGCAGGAGATTGAAGGTAAATGAGGGTAATGGTTGATATCAATATCATAGAAAAAAAATAGCCTGCATCTAAATCGGACACACGTTCCATGTTAAAAGCTACATTTTATCTCTTTGTCTTGAAGGATAAAATGTTTTTTATGTTCAAATGGATGTGAATTTGCAAGTAGGTATGGTAGTCCCCATAGATGAGGCGTCCGTTATTAATGATACAATAATAAAAGTCAGGGTTTACTTTATGGCCTAAAGACATCGGTAATGAAAATTAAGTGATTTTTCATCCCGGTAATGGAGGTTACGCAGATGACATCCCGTATAAATCTTACCCGATTAGTACTGCTGGCGGCGGCCGCCGCTTTGATCGGTCTCGGAATATACCGGGGCGAAGTTGATGTTGTCTTCAACAAGGCGATCAATATATGTCTGGAGTGTATTGGCATTGGCTAGCTGGAAGAGAAGGTTGACTCAAATCGCCGCCGCCCTGACCAGTAACGCCTATTTCAAGGGCTTTATGGAGGGGGACATTTACCGGGGCAGCTTGAAAAACGTCTGTGTTCCCGGATTAAACTGCTATTCCTGCCCGGGCGCCATAGGCTCCTGTCCCATCGGCTCGCTGCAGGCTGTGGCAGGGAGTCTTAGCTTTGGTTTTTCCTTCTATATTGTCGGTTTTCTGACCTTAGTGGGCATAATCATGGGGCGGCTGGTATGTGGATGGCTCTGCCCGTTTGGCTTCATCCAGGAATTGCTGCACAAAATACCCCTCCCCAAGGTATCGATGGGAAGGGTAGGGGGATGGCTGAAGTATCTTAAATATGCTGTTTTAATAGTTTTCGTACTTATACTTCCCGCCTTGGTGGTCAATGAGGCCGGTTTAGGGGAACCGGCCTTCTGCAAGTATATATGCCCGGCCGGCACCCTGGAAGGGGGAGTGCCGCTGCTGTTATTAAACGAGTCTCTGCGGGAGGCGGCGGGATATCTCTTTGCCTGGAAGCTGAGCCTGGCCTTGTTCGTAGTAGTTGCCTCCATGATAATATTCCGGCCCTTTTGCCGGTTTCTGTGCCCACTGGGCGCTGTTTACGCTTTGTTTAACCGGGTAAGCATCTACCGCTTGGAAGTGGATGAGGATAAGTGCGTACAGTGCGGGACCTGTCAAAAGACCTGCCAGCTTGAAGTTAAAGTATATGAAAAGCCCAACGACCCCGAGTGCATAAGGTGCGGCGAGTGCATAAAGGCCTGCCCCAACCGGGCGATTAGCAGCGGGTTTTTCGCGATCAAAAATGAGGCTTCCAATGACATGGCGGATCAACCGTAAATAGACAGTGAATGTAAATCAGCTGCGGCGCCAGCTTGCAGGGGAAACACTCATCCGGTGTTTTCCCCCCAGTACACGTCCGCCCGAACTCCGGGGCGATTATACGGGCCAGCATACGCAGCAGCGTGGATTTGCCTGAGCCAGAGGGCCCTTTGACGGCCAGTATATGACCGGACTCGATTGAACCCGATGCTCGAACAAACACTGACCGTTTATCGAAAGGACGGTATAATTCCTTGAATTCCAGAGTTTTATCCATGGCCCGCTGCTCCTCGGCGTTCTTTAGTAATAATAGACATAGGGTTGAGCAGCTAAGACGCTAATCCCTGGTAATTTCAATCGCGTCAGACGGGCAGCAATCCCGGCACAGGCCGCAGGAAATGCAACAGTCCGGGTTAATCCGGTATTCGCCGATCTGACTGATAGCTTCGGTGGGGCATACATCCGCACATAAACCGCAGACGGTACAGCGCTCCTTGATGATTACATACAGGGGGCTCACCTCTTTTTAACCTTAGTATAATAGAGATGCGATAATATTGCGCTGAATATTATTGGTGCCTTCCAGGGTGGAAAGCACCCGGGCATCCCTCAGCAATTCCTCTAAAAAGGAGCCTTTTTCGACCGCCCGGGCTCCTAATATGTCGGCGGCGGCGGCCGTCACTTCCTGGGCGATAGCGCTGGCGGTCAATTTGGCCATAGCCGAAGCGACGGTGTGATCGTGTCCTTTATCGATCAGCCAGCAGGCTTTCCAGGTCATCAAACGGGCCATTTCTATTTTGGCAGCCATGTCGACCAGGGCGTGGGAAACGGCCTGATGTTTGTTGATGGTCCGGCCAAATTGAATCCTGTTAGAGGCGTGCTCAGCTGCCAGTTCGTAGGCGGCACGGGCGATGCCCACTGAAGTGGCTCCTACCAGGACGCGCCCGGTATCAAAGGTTTCATTTAATAAAAGATAACCGCTGTAAGACTCATCCGCTTTTAAGATCGACCCCGAGTCTATTTCGGCTTTGTCGAAGACGATTTCCGCCATTCGGGCATAATCCAGGGCGGCTATATCCCGAAGCCGTTCAATTTTGACTCCCAGAGTTTCCCGGGATACTATAAAACAGCGCATGGATGATTTTTTTTGCAGCTTATCGGTCATGGCGAATAGGCAAATGAGCTCCGCCTGGGGAGCGTTTAAAATGTAGTCTTTACGCCCGTTGATTACAAACCCCCGGCGGGTTTTTTTCGCCAGGGTGATCATGGAATCCAGATCAGAACCGCCGCTCGGTTCGGTCAGAGCGAAGGCGGCCAGGCAGGCTTTAGCACCGGTCAAGCGGGGAAGCCACTGCTCCTTCTGGCGTTGACTGCCGGCGATCATTATAGGGCCGACGGCATGGAGATTGGCATCGACGACCGCGGCCAAACCGGGACAGGCAGCGGCGATTTCTTCCATGAGCAGGGCAGTGGTAATAGTGTCCAGACCCAGTCCGCCAAATTCTTCAGGTATGGTTGGACATACCAGGTTGTGCTCAGCCAGTATTCTTACCAGATGCCAGTCAAATTCAGTATCGAGCGAGAAATCTTTGCTGCGGGCATAGGGTTTTATTTTCTGTTCGGCCAATTCGCGAACCGTCTGAAGCAGTTCATGCTGTTTTTTACTTAGAGAAAAATCCATTGCCATCTTCTCCTTTTAACTTTTTCCACTTTAAATATTGGATATAGTCATCAATCTGGCTGATTTCCAGTTCTGAAAGGAGGTAGAGTTCGTTGATGATCTTCAAAATGTGGTTGTCTTTGGCGGCAACCATAACCGGCCGGTTTTCAGTAAATCCTTCAACAAAGTAATCCAGCGGTTTCTCTAGCACTTCTGATAATTTTTCCAGTTGCGATAAGTAAATGCGCCGTTTTCCCTTTTCATAGTTGGATAAGGCCGATTGCGAACATCCGATGGCCCCGGCCAGCTGCTCCTGACTCATCCTTTTCTCTTCGCGCGCGGTCTGAATTCTGTGCCCCAGTTCTTTAAACTGCATCTTGATATCCCTTCATTTCAAAGTGGGTGGCAATCCGCTCTTTATACTGATTTTACCATAAACGTGATGAGCAAAACCCGGTTTATTACACAGGAGGGCGGTGCATACTAAATCTTAGTTACTATTGGTCCGAATTTAACCCCTATTACGATTTTAAATAATTATCGTAATTATACCACATTATCTAAAACGCGAAAAAGACTGCTAAGAGCAGTTTGAGTATTTAAAACGGGTTTTATTACAGGTTGACAGTCAACCACGACTGTAATAAGATCATTACAAACATAATAAAGGAAAGGGATGATACGATGTTTGAGTTTACCATGACTGCGGAACAGTTGAAGCTGCGTGATGAAGCCCGTGATTTTGCCCGCTCGATTCCGCGGGAGTACATTCTGGACATGGATGCCGATAAGATTAAATACCCCAAGGAATTTCTCCAAGAGGCGGGGCGGCGCAATCTGATCGGCCTAAGGGTGCCCCAAGAATACGGTGGCAGGGGACTGAAGTGGGAAGACGACATTATTGCCCTGGAAGAAATCTGCGTAAACGGCTATATCTTTGGCTGCACCTACGGGGTTACCGGAGATGTCGTTACCGAGGCCCTGGTCCATTTTGGAACCGAGGAGCAGAAGAAGAAATACCTGCCTCCCATATGCAAGGCGGAGAAGTTTGCCGCCGAATGTTTGACCGAGCCCCGGGGCGGATCGGACTTTTTCGGCTCAACCACTATTGCCACCCAGGATGGCGATGATTTTATATTAAATGGACAGAAAAGATTTATCGTCGGCGGGGAAGGCTGCGATTATTTCCTGGTCTATGCCAAGAGCAACCCCGAAGGAGGGCCCACCAACTCCATGACCTGTTTTATGGTGGAAAGAGAAATGGGCGTCAAGACGGAATACCTGTACGGCCTTATGGGATGCCGGGGCGGAGGAACCGCCCGGGTGGTGTTTGAAAACGTCAGGGTCCCCAAAGAAAATGTTATTGGCACGGTCAATGGCGCCTTTCCGATCTTCTATCAGATGATGATTCCGGAGCGGTTTGGCACGGCTGCCATGACGATAGGGGCGGCTCGCCCAGCCCTGGAAATAGCCACTGATTACTCCACCAAACGCAAGGCCTTTGGAAAAACCATCAACCAGTTCGAAGGGGTCAGCTTTAAAATCGCGGAGGCGGTCACCAAACTCGACTCCTGCCGCGCTCTGATGTATGCCACCGCCAAAGCGGTTGATTCGGGAGCCGATTCGGCACTCTGCCGCCGCCTGGTTTCCGAAGGGAAGAAATTTGTGACCGAACAGTGCTGGGATGTCGCCAACCTTTCCATGCAGGTGATGGGCGGGATCGGGTATACCGACGTTTATCCCGTTGAAAAGATCCTGCGCGATCTGCGGCTTTCCATGATCTGGGTGGGAAGCAACGAGATCATGAGCCTGATCACCCAGCATGAGTGGTATACAGAACGCCGGAAGGAGTTGAAAAATCTGACCAAGCGGGTCAGTGAATACGATTCCGTCAGCGCCTTTGCCGAAGATGAAAAGATATATGAATAGCAGTAGTAAGAAAAGGCTCAACCTTCATATATGCATGCGAATTTAGAGAGGGGATGAACCGATGAATGATAAATGGCAGGATATGTACCGGGAAAAATTAAAAACCCTTGAAGAAGCGGCGGCCATGATTGAAAACGGCGATCGTATTTCTCTGCCAACCGCCAATGGAACGCCCCGGTTTCTCTGGCAGGCCATTGCCAAGCGAATTGGAGCCGGCGAACTGAAAGACAGCGAGTTGATGGTGGGCCTCAACCTGAACGCACCGGGCCTAACCCGTCCGGAAGTGGCCTCCCAGATATATTACCGGGGCGGGTATATCAGCCCTTATGAACGGCCTATGGCACAAAAGGGGATCATCGATCCTACGCCGATCAGGTTTTTCGATATTCCCCGAACCTGCATCGAAGACCGGAATTACAACGTGGTTACCATGACTGCCTCGCCTATGGACAGCCACGGCTGGTTCAGTTGCGCTCTAAATTGTTCGCACAGCTATTCCATGACCCGGCGGGCCTGGGAAAAAGGAAAACCCATGAAGGTCTTTTTGGAGGTTAATAAAAATGCTCCCTTTGTTCACGGAGCCAATCATTTTCATATTTCCGAAGTCACCGCCCTGGTGGAAGCGGATTGGGAATTGATTGCCCCTCCGCGGGTGGAGCCCAATGAAAAAGACCAGGCGATTGCCAGTTATGTTGCGGAGCAGATACCGGACGGGGCCTGCATTCAATTGGGAATAGGCAGCCTGCCCGACGCGGTCGGGAAGCAGTTGACCAGTAAAAAAGACCTGGGATGCCACACCGAAATGCTGGTGGACGCCTACCTGGATCTATACAATTCGGGAGCCATGACCAACCGCAAAAAGACCTTTATACCACACAAATCAATCGGCACCATCGTTCTGGGGGGAAAAGACCTCTACCGCTTTGTTGATAACAATCCCGGAGTTGAGGTGCACGGCATTGATTTTTGCGCCAATCCCAATAATATCGCCTTAAACGATAATTTTATGGCCATAAACGCCATAGTGGAATGCGACCTCTCCGGGCAATCGCTTTGTGATTCGGTAGGGATCGCTCCTTATTCGGGAATGGGAGGGCAGCAGGACTTTGTCCAGGGAGCCTGGCAGTCCAAAGGCGGCAAGGCCTTTCTGTGCCAGTATTCCACTTTTACCGATAACAAAGGAGCCGAGCATTCCAAGATATCACCGGTGGTAAACGGCTGGGTGGCGATCAACCGCTGGGATGTCCAGTACCTGGTAACCGAGTACGGGTGCGTATATCTCAAGGGCTGCGGCATGAGTGAGCGGGTAAAGAAAGTGGTCAGCATAGCCCATCCCGACTTTAGAGAATGGCTGGTTTCCGAAGCCAAACGGCTTAACATTATTGACTCCAATTCAGACGTCAATATCAAGAAAATGCGCCAAGAAATCTAATACTAAAATTAAGATATTTCGGACCCGGGCCGACTTTTATGGCGGCCCGGGTTTTTCGTTTTGATCACCGGGGAAAGCGAAACGCAAAGAACTGCTGGCCAATTCCATTTACAATAAGAGCAGGCGTGTCCAGGAAGCTGGAACCATGGGAGCCGGAATCGCCCAGGTCTGCATATTTGAAGGCACCGCCCGGATGCAGAAGCTGCTTATCACCGGCGATGTGCTGCGGGCTTGATTATCACTGACCCCCTTAACTTATAGGCTCATAAAGAAGTTGGGCAAGCGTTAACAGATAACTCCAATAAAATTTAAAAATTTGTCCAAAAACTGCTCAACTTCAAGGTTTTTTAAAAATAGAGAGAGAAGATAAGCGTTTATGCTGAATCATGAGGAGGAGTGAAACATGTTCGAAAGTGAGTACAGAGAAAAATTACGCACCCCCGAGGAAGCGGTGAAAGTGGTCAAATCAGGAGACTGGGTGGATTACATGTTTTTTAACGCCCAGCCCAAAGCCCTGGATAAGGCCCTGGCCAAGAGAAAAGATGAACTGTTTGGAGTCCATATCAGAAGTGCTATTTCCCTGCCCCCCTTTCCGCAAGTGCCGCAATGCGATCCCACCATGGAACACTTTCAATGGGACAGCTGGCATTTCAGCGCCTGGGACGCCAAACTGGGAGACCAGGGGATATGCAGTTTTTCCCCGCTCTTATACCACGAGGTGCCTTCCTATTATCGAAACCGCCATGTAGAGATCGACGTAGCCATGGTCAGGGTGACCCCTATGGACAAATTTGGCTTCTTTAATTTCGGCATCAACACCTCCCATAATGAAGCGGTGTGTGAAAATGCCAAGATCGTAATCGTGGAAGAAAACGAGAATATGCCATATGTCTGCGGAGGCCATGGGAATCAGATTCACATCTCCGAGGTGGATTATGTGGTCCGGGGAGAAAATGAGCTCATGGCGGGACCGGCCATATTAGAAGCTACGGAGGCTGAAAAAGCGATCGGGGGGTATATTCTGGAAGACCTCCATGACGGCTGCTGCCTGCAGTTGGGTATAGGGGGGCTCCCCAACTACCTGGGCAAGCAGATCGCTTCGGCGGGTCTTCGCGACCTGTCAGCCCATACGGAAATGCTGGCCGATGCCTACTACGACCTTTGGAAGGCCGGCTGCCTCTCCGGGAAGAAGAAGGAACTGGACCGCAAGAAAATGGTCTGCGCCTTTGCCCTGGGCACCCAGGATCTGTACGACTGGATGGATCACAATCCCCAGATTGCCACTTATACGGTGGAGTATACCAACCACCCCAGCGTTATCTCCCGCATTTCCAACATGATATCCATCAACGCCTGTCTGGAAGTCGATTTCTATGGCCAGGCCGCTTCTGAAATGCAGGGCATTCGGCAGATAACCGGCACCGGCGGGCAGTGGGATTTTGTCTACGGCTCCTATCATTCACCGGGAGGCAAAAGCTATCTATGCATGGCATCAACCTTCAAAGACAAAGAGGGCAAACTGCAGTCCAAGATAAAGCCCTTCCTGACACCGGGCGCTGCCTGTACGGTGTCCCGCCAGCTCAGTCAGTATATAGTTACCGAGTATGGGAAGGCCTTAATGAAATGCCAATCCGTTTGGAAGCGGACCGAAAACCTGATCGAAATTGCCCATCCCCAATTCCGGGATGATCTTATCAAGGAAGCCACCAAGCTGGGCTTCTGGAAACGCACCAATAAAATCGAACCATAGATATGCTAAAATAAACCTCAATGGTTGCCAGCTAGTACTCTGTTAACTCTAATTCTTGTATAAATCGTCGAGGGAAATTTTTGCAGGACAAGGCGGGTGGCTCCTTGCCGTCCTGGCACCGCCGCATTAGCCCGTCCCTGGGCGTCAAGGAAAGAGTAATACTGGACGTATTGCGATTGACG